>CAVZJH010000090.1:0-9028 GCA_963775535.1 uncultured bacterium
GGGGCGGCCCCCCGTGGCCGCCCGGGTGTGTGAAGACGACGCATCGGGTTCGGGGGCATTTGCGACGTTGGGTATTTGGGCAGGCACGGGGGCCTGGTTTGGCAACCATCCGATGTCGACGGGACCCATAGGGGCGGCCTCCCGTGGCCGCCCGGATGTGTGAAGACGACGCATCGGATTCGGGGGCATCTGCGATTTTGGGCATTTGGGCAGGCACGGGGGCCTGGTTTGGCAACCATCCGCCACCACCGGGACCCGTAGGGCGGCCTCCCGTGGCCGCCCGGATGTGTGAAGACGACGCATTAGATTCGGGGGCATCTGCTATGTTGGGTATTTGGGCAGGCACGGGGGCATGGTCTGGCAACCATCCGCCACCACCGGGACCCGTAGGGGCGGCCCCCCTGTGGCCGCCCGGACGTACGAAGACGCCGCATTGGGTTCGGGGACATCTGCGATTTTGGACATTTGGGCAGGCACGGGGGCCTGCACCTACTTTCCGGCGTTCTTCCGGATTCGGGCTATCTGTTCCTCGGTGACCGCCTTTTCGAAGCTGCGGAAGCCGGCGAGCTTGAACCCATGCTCTTTGGCGATGAGGGTGATCTCTTCCACCTGCTCGACCGATACGTCCTTACCGAGCGTGAAGCTTTCGTAGCGGCCCTCGAGAGCGAGCATCATGGTCTCGCTCATGCACGCGTAGGCGGTCTTGGCAGGGAAACCGAAGTTGAAGTGGAAGTCCACGTCGTCCCCAGGGACCGCGACAACTCCCCCTTCTATTACCAGCACGTCATTTCGTTCCTGCACGACGCGCATCGACACATCTCTGGGACGGGCAACGTCGCAGACTACCGCCCCGCTCTTGATGAACTGCGGTTCAATGATCGCGTCGACCGCACTGGAGACAGTGACCACGATGTCCGCATCCTTGATCCCTGATTCGACATTGGTTGTGGACGCAACCGTCCCCTTTGCGCTTGACGACAGATTGTGGGCGAGCTCTTCCAGGCGGTCCTTTGAACGGCCGACCAGCGTCACGGCATCAGCTTGCTTGGCGAAGATCGTCGCGCACGTCCTGCCTATCGATCCGGTGGCGCCGACAATCGCGACGTGTGCGCTGGCAGGGTCGATTCCCATGATGCCGGCGGCTTCAATCGAGCCCTGGATGGCGGTCGCAACCGTGTAACTGTTGCCGGTAGTGACGGCGATGTTGGAGTTCTTTGCTACCGTAATTCCGCCGTCTCCGACTATAGAGGTGAACGCCCCGAGCCCGACTATCCTGGCGCCGTGGTCTTCCGCAAGCTTAACGGTTTGGATTATCTTTTTCCAGACCTCTTCTATAGGCAGGCTCAGCAGCAGCTTCGGAGTAAGCGGGCATCCGACAAACCAGCCTTCAGCTTCCACGCCGGTGATCGATTTTACCCCCGTTACGTGCGACACTTCCATCGGAGATTTGTGCCTGAGCGCCCATTCGAGCACCGGCTCAGGGAGTATCTTTACGAAAGGATACTTCCTTGCAATGTCCCTCTTTGCCGAGAGCGGGTGCATCACGAATGCAAACTTTTCCAATTTCTTTTCCATCCATTTCCTTGCGCGGGCGCTTCTGTCGTCTCACAGGGCTGGTCGCCGGCATTTGGCCCCCTCTCCACAACGCGGGAGAGGGCTGGGGTGAGGGACGGTCTCGAACTGCGCTTGTTTTTACCCTCACCCTAACCCTCCCCCGTAAAGGGAGAGGGAATGCCTATGGCTAAGCCCGAACGGTCGATCACAGATCGTGCCCCTGAGCCCTTGTCACTGGTTCGCTGCTGAAACCTGCGTGAGGTCGGTTATCGTCGGCCGCCAGTTCATTTGCTTGAGCAATTCCTCGTAGTCCCGCGAGGTCGTTTCTTCCGGCTTTTTGTCGATCAGCGTAATAAGGACGCCTTCAAACGCGTTGGTCGGGTAATAACGACCGTCGTAACACGGTGTGGACGTTACCAGCATCTTTACATTCCTGTCGATCATCATCTTCGTGTCTTCCGGGGTCACCGTGTTCGTGATAATCACCTTGCCTTCCAGGGCCTTAGACTCGACGGTCGGCATCGTTCGCTTGATCATGTGGTAGTCGCCTGCTATGATATCCGCCCATTCGTAGTACCTGTCCGTACTTCGGCGCCGTCTTTTCCTGCTTTTCCCCGGTCGGATAGAACCATTGGAAAGGCAGCCTGGTCACGATCGGAAGCAGAATCGACGCTACTACCCTCACCGCGGAATACGATTTCATCGGCACGGGCACTCCCAGGCTGAACATAAGATCGCCGAAGACAACATTCTTGGTCAGCTTGGCGATGCTCTGAGCCATACCGAAGCGGTCCACCGCGCATACCATCAGAACTTTCTTGTCCGTGAAATCCACGATATGGTTCTCGTGAATGTATTCTATGGTCTTGCGCTCCAGGGTGTTTTTTACGCCGCTGCCATCAACTATGGGCGAGATTTTCGCATTTTGCGCGATCCGGTCGATATCGTGGAATGTGTAACGCCGGTCGTCCACCCACAGGTAACGGTCGGTCCCGCCGAGTCCGATAGCGTCTACCTTGCCATCGAGGTCCTTTATCATCTGCGCGAACTTCTTCATATCGCCGTCCGTGCCGACCCTCGATATCTCGAATTCCTGGTCCAGAATCGTCGCTCGCGATAGTTTATCGCGCTTCGACGATCCGAGACTGACACTTACTACATGCTTCATCCAGCACCTCTGATATTTCTTCAATCGAGCGAGTAGTCATTAGCCGATCTCTCAGCTTGGGAGCGCCGGGCATCCCCTTGATGTACCACACAAGGTGCCCGCGCATTTCCTTTGATGCCCTTTTTTCACCCAGCAGTTCCCTGAGGAGCGAGGCATGCTCTTTAGCGGCCTCGAGCTTCTGGGCATAAGTCGGATCGGGCAGCACCTCTCCGCTAACGAGGTAATGGGCGATCTTCTTGAACAACCACGGGTTGCCCAGCGCAGCCCTCCCGATCATCAGCGCGTCGCAGCCGGTCCGGGCGAACGCGCTCGCCGCGTCTTCGGGAGTCTTGACGTCTCCGTTTGCGATCACGGGTATCCCCACCGAGTTCTTAACCTCGGCTATTATATCCCAATCCGCCGTTCCTGAATATCCCTGGACGGCCCAGCGCCCATGAACGGTTATCGCGTCGACGCCGCATATCTCGGCGGTTTTCGCAAGCTCCACAGCCTTGATCTCTCCCAAATCCCATCCGATGCGGGTTTTGACGGTCAGCGGAATCGTGACCGCGCTTCTTGCGGCGATCAGTATCTCCCGGGCCATATTGAGGTCTTTCAGCAGCGCGGCGCCGGACCCGCTCTTTGCGACCTTCGGCACCGGGCATCCGAAATTGACGTCGATTATGTCTGCCCCCGCGTCCTGCAGCGCCTTCGCTCCAATTGCGACGGTCTGCGGGTCGCCGCCGAAGACCTGCGCGGCCACCGGACGTTCCTGGTCGGTCCAATCGATCATGGAGTCCGTTCCAGGGTCGCGGTATTTGATCGCGTAAGCGCTGAACATTTCGGTGTTGACCAGCCCGCAGCCGCCTGTGCGCTTGCACATAACCCTGAACGCGTGGTTCGTGACACCGGCCATCGGGGCCAGAACGAGCGGAGGATCGATAACGATATCGCCTATCTTAAAAGAACTTAACATGACACTCCAGTCCGATCCCCATGCTATCAGACAACTCGGAGCGTGCGCAAGGTATGCGTTGGGCGGAGGGCGCCATCTGCAAGGAATTAGCATTCTTCTTTTGGGTATGACAGGACAAAGAACATAAAAACACGTCAATGCGTAACCGGAGGATTAATGGCATGAGGAACAGGTCAGTCGTTCTCGCGCCTTTCCTGATAGTGTTTTTCTGCGCTCCACTGTGGGCAGGGATCGAGCCCGCAAACACCGCGGTCATAGTGAACGGCAGCATGCCGATGTCACAGGCGGTTGGCAGCTACTACTGTCAGAAGAGAGGCATCCCGCCTCAGAACCTGATCACCGTGAATGCATCGACCCAGGATACCATCTATACAACGGACTATGCGGCCCTGGCCCTGCAGATCCAGAACGCGCTGGCCGCCCCTCCGTTCAATGTGACCGCCCAAAGCTGGTCAACCGATCCAATCCAGGTTCTCGTGACGTGCTACGGTATCCCATCACGGATTCTAAACAGCTCCGATTCCAACACCGTATCCGTGGACTCATATCTTTCCCTGCTCTTTAACAACTACGCAACCCCCGACGCGCTCTACGCCCTCCGCAATCCCTACCAAGGCTGCGACGAAGAGTTCTCGACGTTTCGCGCGTCCTCCGGCAACTCGGTTACTGCAAACGGCCAAACCTACCATCTTCGCTACCTCGTCTGCCGACTGGACGCTTACGACGACATTACAGTGAATGTTCCGGGTTTCGGGACCATGCCCGCGGACGTCAAAAACCTGATCGACCGCGGCGCGTCATCCGCCGGACAATCCGGGGAGTTTTACCTGGACGAGCCCTGGCACTCCGACGCCGGATACGGCAACAACTGGTACCCGGTTGCTCAGTCATCGCTGCAGGCTTTGTTGACACCGGCCTGCGTCACGCGCGACGGCACGGCATCACAAACCTACTTGGGCGAAAGCAATGTGATCGGCTATGCGAGTTTCGGAATGCACGACCTCGACATACTTCTCGACACAGATTGGGCCAGACCTCATTTCGCATGGAAACCCGGCAGCATCGCGATAATAAACGAGTCCGCCGGCGGCCAGACAATTCGGGTTCCCACGCACGCATACTCTTATTTCATATTGAACTCCGCGGACCCGAACAATCCCGAGACTCAGTCGTTAAACCAACCGACACTGAGGATTCAACTCACCTACTCCGCCGGCGGCGTAGTCAAGTATTTCCCGAACTACCGGTTAGCTATGCTTGATTATGCGGGAAACCAGCTTGCATCCGCCCTGTTCGGATCCAATGGGATTGCCCAGATTGACCTGAGCTCCCCGGACATACCGTGGCCGGCCGATCACCGGACACAGGTGCAGGTCTATTACCCCGACAATGACGGAGGCTATCACAACTCAGAGCCGCTCTTTAGTAGCACTTTGACGTTTAACCCCGCCGACCTGCTGTGGACGCAAAAGAGCCAGGGGCTGGGCTGTTACGCCAGCGTCTACCTCGCCCGCGAGTGTTGCAGTGAATACGTTAGGGATGGATGTTCCGGCGTAAACGCCGCAGTGAGCGAACCTGGCGCGAACTTTGTGGACGCAAACATTACACTTCCGCGGTACCCGAAGGTTATAGCTGGGCCGAATCGGCTTATATGGGGACGAGTGCTCTCGCATTCAAAGCGGTGCTTCTCGGCGACCCGCTGATGTCTCCTTACGGTTACGCGAGCGCAGTCAAACAAAAGCCGGATAACGTCTCCGCGACCCTCGCTCCACTTGTGGTAACAGCAGGCACGGACCAGCTTGGCGGCGCATTTTATCTGGAGAACCCGGACAGAACGGCCGGCATCCGCGTAGACACTTCGCAAAGCATTGGGATGGGGTCGATAGCAGTTGTGAGCGGTGTACTCGAGACCACGTCGACCGGTGAGCGCGGGATCAAAGCCAGCAGCGTTCGCGTCACGGGGTCAGGGACCGTTCCTCCTCCGCTCTTGATGCAAAACAAATTCATCGGAGGGGGTGGCTGGAACTATAATCAGTCCACTGGGATCGGACAGATTGGAATAGACGGCGCGGCAGGGCTCAACAACTGCGGGCTGCTGGTAAAAACCACGGGGCGCGTCCAAAGTGCAGACCCTGGTTCGTCACGGTTCACGATAGGGGATGGATCAGGTGTGCAGCTCGACGTCCTCGTTCCGAACGGCATTGGCCTGCCAACAGTAGGGCAGTATGTCGGCGTTACCGGGATCAGTTCCTGTGAAACGATTGATGGTTTGCCAGGCAGAGAACTTCTCGCCCGGACGGCGGATGATATACAGGCCGTCGACACACTCGCGAGCAGCGGGACAAATCAAAATGCGTGGCAGGGCGAGTTGTCCTATGCGGCAGTGCTGCTGGAGCAGCCAAGCGCGCTCGATCAGCCGATCGGCGCCCTGGTGGAGATCAAAGGCGCGTATGCTCGCGGTGTGCTGCCGGACCGTGTCGAGGTCGGGGAGTGCTGGAACGTCCTTGCCCCATCGATCGAAATCATGGTTCCTGGCCTGTTGCATCACAGAACACGCTCGATATCGTCGGCCGTTTGATCGAACTTCCGGATGGCAGCCGTGCAATATCACCCGTCGAAATCAAACGGTATGTCTATCCCTACGGTCTCCCGCTGGTGTCCCCGGTATTGATCGACACGCAGTCGCGGGAATGGCCGTGGAAGGAACTGCTGTGGATGCGGTAGCGCATCGTAATGGTTGGGGGCAATGGGCAGACACGGGGGTCTGCCCATACGGGATGCCAGGTGCGCGTGGTGCCCATGTCCCGATACAAGCGTTACTCCTGATGCCTAAGCAACTGGTCGATTACCGGCGTCAGCTTCGCGCATGCGGCCTTAGCCGGTTCTTTGCCGAGCATCATCAGTTCCATTTCGCTCGCGATGATCTGGTTCATCTCAGGCGAACACGCAACCGGAGGATTCGCATGCCCGTACTGAATCATGTCAAGGAACACTTTTCTTGCTTTCGGTGGTTGGTTCAGTTTGAGGTACGCTCCGGAGAGGGCGACTGACTTTCTGCTGGGAATGATCTGTGACTGGACCGCCGCGCTTCTTTGGTACTGAGGGCCGGTTATCCATTTGACCAGTTCCCAGGCTTCCCTTTTGTGCGCAGAGCGCGCCAGTATCCCGTAGGCTGCTCCTCCGATAAACGTCGCGCGCGCTTTCGGTCCCCGGGGAAGCGGCGCAACATCGTAATCAAAATCCTTTATCTCTTTCTTGAACACCAGTTCAGCAGCCCAGCTTCCGCTGATGAACATTCCGATCCTGCCCGATGTAAAGAGTTTCATATTGCCGATGTTCGCGGACTCTTCAGCGCCTGGGGCAACGTGATACTTGTTCACGAGGTCGCTCATAAACTGAAGCCCGCCATAAGCAGCGGGCTGATCGGAAGTGCACTTGCGCTCGTCCTGGCTCAGGATCGTGCCGCCGTTCTGGTAGACGTAGGACTGCCACCAGAAATCCGCGGATGCTCCCCACTGATCGATCAGGCCATGCCCGCTGAGGTCTTTGGTCATCTTCTTTGCGGCGTCGATGTACTTGTCCCAATCCCACGTCCAGTCGGGATACGGGAGTTTGTATTTGTCGAACATGGTCTTGTTGTAGTACATCGCGTAGACGTCAATGTCCGTGGGAATCGCGTAGAGGACGTGATTGTATTTCCCCCATCCCTCGATTGCCTCGGGGTAGAAGTCATCGAGATCATAGTGATCGCGCTTTACGTAATTGTCGAGAGGTTCGAGCAGCCCTTTAGCCGCAACCGGCGCGGACCATTCGGAACTGATGCGTGTCACGTCCGGCGGACGGCCTCCCGCAGTCGAGATCATCAGCTTGTCGAGCATGCGCGCCCACGGCGTGATCTCCAGATCCACCCTGATTTTAGGGTGGCGCTTCTCGAACTGGGCGATCAAAGTTCGCAGGCTGCGTTCCTCGACCTCGTTTCCCCACGCGACGAAGCGTATTGTGGTAACCCCGGCGCGGCGATTTCCGCAGCCGAAAAGCAGCATGGCAATTGCCACGCACAAGCCAATCGCCGCGGATACCCTCAGCCAGGTTTTGAACGCATCGCCACTCATCTAATCGTAGTATTCTACGTCCGGGGTGGCAATAACTTCACCAATGTCAGGGTGAATGTTTCAAGGCGTCATTGGCGGCTTCCACGCAGACTGGCTTTGCAGATGTATCCAATATCCGGCATACCCGTTTATGGCCCAGATCACCGCCGCTGCGACCAGCACAATCGCGCAGACGCACCTGATTTGCCGAGAAGGCCGGAAGTAGACAACTGCCGGCGCGAAGATACCGGCTAGCCCCGTCAGCGCGTATCCGGCGGCAGTGAGTCCCGGCATCATGCTCATGTGCAGTTGCACGAAGCGCACCCCGGTGACCACCGCGGCAAGCCCCGCAAAGAAAGCGTATATCGACACCGGAAACAGTTTCCATCCCCTGGCTAAAGCCACTGCGGCACCGGCGAAGAGTGTCCCAAAAAGGACGCTCATATCACCGTACGCGGCGTTGTAACTTCCCGGCAGCAGCCATAACCACGACACGCGGAAGCCGCACATCAGCGCAACAAAACCCGACATCGCGAATGCGGGCGCCCATTTCCCCTGGTCCGGGTCATCGAACCCATAGTATAAGTACGCGGCCAATATGACCAGCCCAGCCGCCATATTGATTAACATGAGCGTAAGAAAGTCGATAAACATAACGCACCTCCGCTGCTGGTTGGTTAATACCCCGTCCGCGCTGTTTTTAACCTCATCAGGTAAAACAGAGCATTTGCTCAGGGGTCTTGTTCCGGGCCGCTCTAAATGGTGGGATCAGCCTGGATCATCTGCTGCAGTTGAGAGACGCGTTCATCCAGTTCCTGCGGCGTCTTTGCCTCTACGTTCAGGCGCAGAAGCGGCTCCGTCTGGCTGGGACGCAGGTTGAACCACCAGTCGTTGTATTCGACGGTCAGCCCATCAAGTTCCGAGATTTTGCCGTCACTGAAGTGTTTCTTGACCTCGGCTATTACGGCTGCCCTGTCCCGCACCTGGTAGTTGATCTCCGGGCTGTGGAAGTAACGCATAATCGGCCTGGATAGCTCAGACAGCGGCTTGCCCTCGCTCAACATTATCTGGATCATCTTCAGCAGAGCGAGATCGCCATTGTCGGTGATGTAGAAGTTGGCGAAGTAGTAGTGGCAGGAGAGCTCACCCGCAAAATATGCTCCTGTCTCGCGCATCTTCTTCTTGATGAGCGCGTGTCCGGCTTTCCACGCAAGCGGTTTGCCGCCTGCTTTCTCGATCTCTTCTCTCACGGCCCAACTG
>CAVZJH010000091.1:0-16944 GCA_963775535.1 uncultured bacterium
CCCGTGGGCGGCTCAGCGTGGCGATGTCGAGGTTGCGGACAATCCAGGAAACTTGTGTTACCGAACGCTCCGTCACATAGTCCGTGTGGTGGATTGAGCCGCAGGCAGGGGTCTCGCGGTTTAGGCGGAATCCCTCTGGTGGGTTTTCTCGGTTTTTGTAAAGATATCAAGGAAGCTGTGAGCATGAACAAGGCACGCCTCCAACGGCAGCGTTAGTTGATTTTCGAGGAGCAACCGGCTTGGGGTCCGGCTGCGCTCTGTCAACTATCTGGTAATCGCCGTCCTCGCCTTTCTGAGTTATGCGCTCAAGCTGATACTGTTGATTCAGTATTTCGAACGTTTTGGAGTAAACGGCGATATTGCGTTCCAGGCGCGCGTAGTCTGCTGCCACGGCGGGCAGCCGTCCTATCTTATTGTGCAGTTGCCTTTCTTGCTCAATAATGTAGTTCCTTCCGGATTCGAGGGATTTCTTACGGACCTGCAGATCTACAAGCGCGCTGAGGTTACCCGCATTCTCCAGCTGACTGCCACCTGCTGCAAGTCGACATCGATGAGCAACTTGCTGCCCTTCCAGCTTGCCCAGTTCATCGACCATACTTTTCGTCTGCTCCTCAATGGCGGCAACATCATGCTTCTCCGCAAACGGCGAGCAGTCTCATCCTCTGCTTTTCGCAGGCTGCGGTTCGTCTCTTTCAGTCGCGAAGCTATAAAGTCAGCCTTGCGATGCGAACCGGTGACGACGAGCGTGCCCAGGTTGTCCAGCATAATGTTTGCGACATCAGCGGCCTTCTGAGGACTCACATCTGCGCACGTAATAGTTACGGTACCGGACTTATCGTCCGCGACCTTGACGTCCTTTTTCAGACGGAGTTGAGCCTTTCTCATTCCTGGCCCGACAGTTCAGGATCGTTTGCAAGGCCCATCTGTGAGATCACATTTCGCCTCAGGGTCTCGCTCTTCAGCAGGGTAGTCAGGTAGCTTGAGGAGCTGCTGCTTGAGCTGATCGGGGATAGGAAGGTCACGCAGCGATCTCCCTAGAGAACTCTGGCTTTGTTGAACGTATATCGTTGCGTCAGATTGGTAAACCTTGGGAATAAAGAACATGCTGTACAGATAAGTGACTGCTGCGCCCGCCAACGAAACTACAAGCAGCAGTTTCCAATGCGCCAGCAGCTTGCCGGCGAACTCCAGCAGATCGATTTCATCGTTAGCGAGACTGTCTTTGCTTACCAACTAAAACCTTCCATGGCAAAAAACGGAATAATGCACGCAGAAACCGCGCCGGCGCAAACACGTGACAGAGTCACGGGCGGCGCTCGGCTGCTGACAAAGCAATTCGACTTGCGGGCATTACCCAATGTCAAAAAAGCGAAGATCCTGACCAGCTAAAAAGCGCCCGCAGCCATTGTCGGAAGCTTCCCGTTTGTGCTATAATTTCGGGTAGCCTGAGCTCAGGCTGCAACAGCTGCCCCCTTAGCTCAGGGGATAGAGCAACTGCCTTCTAAGCAGTAGGTCGCGCGTTCGAATCGGGCGGGGGCGCCAATTTCAGCGGCTTTTGCACGGTACATGACGTGGCGGGAGTAGCTCAGTTGGTTAGAGCGCCAGGTTGTGGCCCTGGAGGCCGTGGGTTCAAGTCCCATTTCTCGCCCCAATTCCAAACAGTGTGCCGGTTGTCCGTTGACAGCCGGCATTCTCTCTTTTGTCGTGGCATCCGATGGGTAGAACCATAGAAGAAGCAATACGATTGGAATCGTGCCTGAACACTCTCACGACTGCTGCGTAGCGCTGTCGTGTTCACCGCGAAGGGGATGAAAATGCCTTCGGCATTTTTGAAGGAATCGCGGATGAAACCTTTCGCGACTGCGCCTGCGGCGAGTCACTGTCGGTTTCACCGCGAAGGGATAAAATGCCTTCGGCATTTTTGAAGGAGGATAGCAAAATGGCAGATGCTGTTATCGTATACGGAAGCACCACTGGCAACACCGAACAGTTGGCTGGTTATATTGCTGATGGGATGAAGGAAGCGGGGGCCAGTGTCACCGTTCGCAACGTCACGGATATGGATGCTGATGGTTTGCTGAAATACGACATCCTGGTTCTCGGCAGTTCGACATGGGGCGATGGCGACTAAGGATGACTTCATCAGTCTTTACGACGAGATGGAGGGCGTGTCGCTGAGCGGAAAGAAAGCCGCGGCGTTTGGCCCTGGCGACAGCAGTTACGACATGTTCTGTGAGGCGGTGAATCTAATCGAGAAACGCCTGAAAGAGTGCGGCGCGGACGTTATGGCGCCGAGTCTCAAGGTCGATGGTGATATCGAGGCCGCGGAAGATCAGGCCAGGCAGTGGGAAAGCACCTTGCCGCAGTGCGCTCAGTGTAGCTCCAATGCAATGATTGCAGCTACAATATAGAGTATTACATCTATCAACAGAGGCTTGTCTTCCAAGAGCGCAGGCGTTCGGGGCTGTCGCCCGCATTTTTGCTGTGGATCAGGTAGAGGTAGCGGAAGAGACCGTAGACGACAAACGGAGCTGTCAGCATCATCTGAGGGTGCAAAATGCCTGTCCTGGGATTTGCTGAAATAGTATAGAGGAAATAAGCCATCAGAGATGTTGACGAGGCGATCGACAGCATCTGGTCCAGCATCGGAGCGCTGTATTCACCGAGGGTCTTGCGGTGACCGTAAGCGCCGTCTTCCAGTGCCAGAAGCTCACCTCTTCGCTTTGCCAGCCCAAGAAACAGCGCCAACAGCGTGCTGCATATCAGGAGCCACGGCGATATCTGCACGTGAATCACGACAGCTCCGGCGACAGCTCTGATAACGAACAGCGCCGCAATTGTAAGCAAGTCCACTATAACCACGTGTTTCAGGACCGCTGAGTATGCGACGGTCAACACGAGATACCCGAGGACCAGAATTCCGAAGTACAAGTCCAGCCGGAAACATGCATAAACGGCTGCGGCGAGCAGAGCTGTGGCAAACACGACCGCCGACCCGACAGGCACGCGGCCACTGGCTATGGGGCGTTTACACTTGAGCGGGTGCTTGCGGTCGCATTCGGCGTCGGCGGCATCATTGTAGATGTATGTTGCTCCGGATACCGCGCAAAACAACGCGAACGCCGCCACTGCCTTTAACAGAGTCCCCGCCGGATGCACCTGCTGGATCGTGAACAGGTACCCGGCAAAAACCAACAGATTTTTGGTCCACTGCTTGGGGCGCAGCGACCCGAGAAGACCGATAACCAAGATGCTGAAGCCGCCTCTCTAATCGCTGACCGTTATGTCGGCCGTGACTGTGACCGGAGCCTTGATGCCGTCGGCATCGCTCACGGTAAGCGTGACTACGAAAGGCACATCATTCCCGCTGGAGTCTTTCGCTCCCCTGGTATAGACATAATGGCCGACTTTTTCGGTGGATTCTGCCTGGATCCGCTACTTGCATCGTAGCTCCACGAATACTTTAGCGAGCTGACTCCTGCCTCGGCATTGGCAACCAGGAACACGTCATCCTGGACGGCGACAGTCTGAGGGCTGAGTTCATCGACTTTGATCGGTGTGTTGTCGGTGACCAGCTTGATCTCGCCAATATACATAGTGGTGGCAATGTCAGAAAAGACGAGCAGCCTTTTCAAACGGAACTCCTGCCCCGCAGACGCGAACTTTGCGAGGGGAACCGCCATGCGCACCCAGTTGTCATCGGTATCGAGCGGATTTGTGGGTTCCTCAGCGGCAATCTGTTGTCCCTTGTCCGAAATGAAAACAAACCGCAGCTTTCTGGCTTTCGGAACAGTGTATGGATCGATATCATTCGCTGAACTTGTCCCGGCCGCCGGGTCAACAGTCTGCACGGCATCGAAGAACAACGTGAACAAAACATAGCGCGTTTTATCGATGCCTTGGGTAAACAAGGCGACAGGCTGCGAGAAATCTATGCGGCCGCCGGAATACAGACCCTGAGTAGTGATCTTGATGGACTGGCTGCCGGTCAGAATCTTTTCCTTTGACTCGGTCGACCTGCCGCTGCCCCAGCCGCCCAGGGTAATTCCGTCTTCCGCTAACGCGCCGCCCCTGAAAACAAACGTGTCATTAATATTCGAGGCATCGCCATAAGCGCCGGCGGCACACAGCGCGACTGCCATTACCAACAAAACTCGCAGAGATCGCATATCAATCTGATCCTCCAAAACAATTCTATAGGGAGCCGACACGCCTGTCAATCGTCAGGCACGCGTGTACGCGTATCATATTCACCGAGATTCAGGGGCTTCGCCCTCAGACTTACTTTATATGTCAAAGCTCAGCCTGTTGCGTTTGTGCTTAACCACACCCGATGAATTGAGATGCGTTCGCCTTCGTCAGGCGCGTGGGTTCATCAACATAGCCGCCGCGATCAGGCCCCGGGTTCTTGGGCCTCAGAAACACTTATTCTTTCGATGCTTACCGCCCGCCCAGTGGAGATATCAATCTCAACAATTGCGCCCTGCAGCGCCGCGCTGCCATCGGCCATCACGAACTTACCGGGCATTTGGGTCAGGAACCTGAAAATCACCTCGTCCTTGTCCAGCCCAAGCACGGAATCGTGGACTCCGGTCATTCCGGCATCAGTCAAATAAGCCGTGCCTTTGGGCAGCACCCTTTCATCAGACGTCTGCACGTGAGTGTGTGTTCCGATAACCGCCGAAACCCTGCCGTCCAGATACCAGCCCAAAGCTTTCTTCTCGGAGGTAGCCTCCCCGTGCATGTCGACAATAATGGCGCCGGGTTCGCTGCCGAGTTCCTCAAGCGCGGCGTCGACTGCTCTAAACGGGCAATCGACGGGGGTCATAAACGTCCGGCCAAGCAGGTCGATTGCAGCGATATTATCTCCGCCGGCCATTCAGAAAACCCGAAAGCCTCTGCCCGGCACGCCGGGCGGGTAGTTGTCGGACGCAGATTCTCGGATCGGCGTCGATATGCTCAGCCAGGTCGCGCTTTGCGAACGTGTGATTGCCGAGCGTGATAACATCCGCACCTGCGTGGAAGAGGTTCCTTGGCCGTGGGTTGGGTCAGCCCCAGTCCGCCAGCCGCGTTCTCTCCGTTCACAATTGTGAACCCAATATGATGACGAGAGCGCAGGGCTCTCAGCAGTTTACTGACAGCCCTGCGCCCCGGACTTCCCATTACATCGCCGACAAAGAGTATCCTCACAGCCACGCTCGCCTACTTCGCATACTCTATCGCTCGTGTCTCGCGGATAACCGTGACCTTGATCTGGCCCGGATACTCCATCTCTTCCTCGATTCGCTTCGCGGTATCGTGAGCGAGTTTTACCGCCGCGTCGTCATCGATTTCAAGCGGCTTGACCATAACGCGGATCTCCCTGCCCGCCTGGACCGCATAGGTCTTCTCGACGCCGGCAAACGAATCGGCGATGGTCTCCAGCTTTTGGAGCCGCTTGACGTATGTTTCCAGCGTTTCGCGCCTTGCGCCAGGTCTGGCAGCGGAAATCGCGTCCGCCGCAAGCACCAGGACCGCTTCTACGGAATGAGGCTCGATGTCGTTGTGGTGGGCGCCTGCCGCATGGCAGACATCCGCCGGCTCGCGATAGCGCTTCAAGAGGTCCATGCCGATAATAGCGTGCGGACCTCGACCTCGAAGTCTACGGCTTTACCTATGTCGTGCAACAGCCCCGCGCGCTTCGCCAACGGCACGTTGACATCCAGCTCAGCGGCAATTGCTCCGGCCAGGTGACCAACCTCGACAGAATGCTGAAGAACGTTCTGTCCATAGCTCGTCCTGTAACGCAGCCGCCCCAACAGCTTTAGAAGCTCGGGGTCGAGGCCTGTAACTCCGGTCTCGAATACCGCTCGCTCGGCGGCTTCTTTCATCTTGGTTTCTACTTCCGTCTGCGCTTTGACGATCATCTCTTCAATGCGGCCCGGATAAATCCTGCCGTCGATTATGAGGTTCGACAGCGCCAGGCGCGCCACTTCCCTGCGCACCGGATCGAAGCCTGAGATAACAACCGCTTCCGGCGTATCATCAATAATGAGATCGACCCCGGTAAGGGTCTCAAATGCACGAATATTGCGGCCTTCGCGACCGATTATTCTGCCTTTCATGTCGTCACCGGGCAGCGGAACCACTGAAACGGTGGTTTCAGCAGCCTGATCCACGGCACAGCGCTGGATTGCGAGGGTGATAATATCCCTCGCCTTCCGGTCCGCTTCTTCCTTTGCCTGTTCTTCAGCCTGCCTGATGACGCGGGCAATCTCCCGTTCCATCTCTCGGTCTATCTGCCGCAGCAAAAGGTCCTTTGCATCGTCGGTGGACATCCTGGATATCCGCTCCAACTCGGTCCTCTGCTGTTTTACGAGACCTTCGGCTTGTTCGTTTTTTTCCTGCGCTTCAGTCTCTCTTTGGGTAATGTTGCGTTCTTTACGATCAAGGTTCTCTGACCTTCGGTCTAACGTTTCTTCCTTCTGCGTCAGCCTTCGCTCTAACCTCTGGACTTCGGCCTTTCGATCCTTGTTCTCCTTTTCGATCTCGGCGCGTATTCTGTACGCCTCTTCCTTGGCCTCAAGGAGAATCTCTTTTCGTTTGGCCTCAATCTCTTTTCGGAGCTTTTCTTCGCGATCTCCGACGTCCGCTTTTTCGGACTTTAAGCTATGTAAAGTTGGTCGAAAATACCAGAAATAGATTACACATATTACCGCGCCGGCGACTACCAAGCCCAACAGCGCGGCCACAAGGGTATTTATATTCAACCTGCCCTCACCTCCTTGATGTATTTAGGATGTGAGGTAGAGCGAGTGAAATTTCAATAGACCTCGGCAATTCCCCACCGCAATTCTTTTTAAGTACGTCGGCTCCTCCTCTCATATGCAGTGTCAATCCTCAGGGCACACTGCATTAAGCACACGGGTGATTGTATCCCAACTGAATCCTCTTCGTCTAAGGAACGAACCCAATCGGCTCTTCGCGGACGGGTCCTGGCATCTCATTTTGTTCATCTTCTGACTGGCCACAGAGAATGCCAACTCATACTCGGTATTCTCATCCAGTCTCTCGAGTGCCGAATCCACTGTCGCGGGCTCAACACCTTTAGATCTCAATTCGCTTACGAGTCTCGTCCTGCCCATGGGTTTCGAAGCGGTTCTTGTTTCCACCCAGTCCCTGCTGAACTTCTCGTCGTTCAAGAACCCAGCCTGGGACAACCCGTCAATTACTTCCTCAACAATATCTTCGGGATAATCGCTTCCGATAAGGCGTTTTCGAATCTCCGACATTGAGCGATCCCGATAGCCCAGCAGTCGCAGCGCGCTCTCGCGCGCTTTTCGGGCCGTTTCAGCCCTCAGAAGTTCGATCAGGCGCTCCCTGTCGAACACTTGACCAACGCTCAGGTTGAGCGCGAGCACAACATCCTCGTGCGCACCGGCTATAAATTCGCCGTCCACAAATATCGATCTTCTGTCGCCGCGCTTCTTCTGGGCCTCTATGGCCGTAATTATGCTCATTTGAATTCACTCCCACTCCCTTGGAAGGGAGAGGGAACTTTAATCAGTCGATTGATGCGGTTACACTTTTATCGGCCGGGGCAGTAAGGCTCACGCTGCCGCCTCTGATGATGCCTTCCAACTCGTCCATCATCACAGGGTTATCTTCCAGGAACTTCTTGGCGTTCTCTCTGCCCTGTCCGAGCCGCTGGTCCGTATAGGTAAACCAGGTGCCTGTCTTTGTGACGAGCCCGGTCTCCGTGGCGATGTCGAGTATGCCTCCGCTCTTCGAGATGCCTTTGCCGAACATTATGTCGAACTCAGCATTCTTGAACGGCGGCGCGACTTTGTTCTTTGCCACCTTTACTTTTACGCGCGTGCCCACAGCTTCGCCGCTGGTTTTCAGCGTTTCGATTCGCCTGACTTCAAGCCTTACGCTCGCCCAGAACTTCAGCGCTCTTCCACCAGGTGTGGTCTCCGGGTTTCCGAACATAATACCGATCTTTTCCCTGATCTGGTTGATGAAGACTGCGGCGGTGTTCGACTTGGAGACCGACCCACCGATCTTTCGGAGGGCTTGAGACATCAGTCTCGCCTGCAAACCGACGTGCGAATCGCCCATATCGCCTTCGATCTCAGCCTTCGGCACCAGGGCTGCCACCGAGTCCAGAACGACAATGTCTACGGCGCCGCTTCTGATGAGCGCATCCATAATCTCGAGGGCTTCCTCACCGGTATCCGGCTGGGAAACCAGCAGCGAGTCTATATCAACTCCCAGACTGGCGGCATAACTTGCGTCCACGGAGTGCTCAGCATCCACAAATGCGGCGACGCCGCCTGCTTTTTGAGCTTCAGCAACAGCATGGTATGCCAGTGTCGTCTTGCCGGAAGACTCCTGCCCGTAAATCTCGGTGATCCTCCCGCGCGGAATCCCACCGATCCCAAGAGCCATATCCAGCGCCAGCGCGCCCGTTGAAATCGCGGCCACATCGGCTCGAGGCTTTTCTCCGAGCCTGACTACCGAGCCGCGTCCGAACTGCTTTTCAATTTGCGCCAGTGCCATATCCAGCGCTTTTCCTTTGTCCATAAAAGGGTCCCTTTCTTTTGCCTGTGCCCTTGCCGGATGCTCTATTGAAGCGCGATTACGCTTAAGGGCGAGTATATAGGTCCCTCACGCATCAGTTCACTCTGCATTATTACTACGCTTTTCACCTGCTGCGTGCCCAGGCTGCTTGCATCCACTTCTTCGACTGCCTTAGCCAGCTTGTCCAGATTTCTTTCAGTCTTGACTCTTCCGATAGTGATGTGAGATTTGAAAGCCTTGCTCTCTTTCTCAAAACCCGCTCCCGCGAGTGCATCATCTACTACCGACGCCAACTCTATCAGCTTCTCGGCCCCGTTCTGAATGCCCACCCAGACAACTCTTGCCCTGGCAGGGCTTGGAAATGCTCCCAGTCCCGACACCGACAGCTCGAAAGTTGGATATCCCCGCACCGCGTCTTCGACGACTGCGCTGAGGGATGCTATTTCGTCTTCTCGGACGTCGCCAAGGAATTTCAACGTGACGTGAAGATTCTCAGGCGCGACCCACTTTACGTCCGGGGCGAGCTTCTTGACCTCACCTTGTACCTCAGCGATCTTTTGCTTCAGGTCTTCGGCAATCAAGACTGCTACGAATGTGCGGATAACCTTCATGGTTAATCTATGAGAGAGCCTTTATCAATGACATTCTCAACATATCCAATGCGGTCTGCGACGTCCTTAGCTTTATATCAAACCGGGTTCCTGAGAATTGGTGCCTCTGCACGAGTGTTCCATCGCTAGTGCTGAGGCCGATATAGACCAGTCCCACCGGTTTTTGAGGCGTTGAGCCCGTTGGACCCGCAATGCCTGTAACTGAAAGGCTAATGTCAGAGCCCAATATTTTCCTGGCGCCCGCTGCCATCGCGCGGCAAACCTGCTCGCTGACAGCGCCATGGTCGATAAGCAATTGCTCGGGAACGCCCAGAAGCTTCATTTTCGCCTCATTGCTGTAACTGACGACTCCTACCAGAAAAGTCGCCGAACTTCCCGGCACATCCGTAATTCTATTTGCGATGAGCCCGCCCGTGCAGCTCTCCGCAATCGACAATGTGAGATTGCGCTCGATAAGTGATTCGACGACAACCTGTTCAAGCGTCTGGTTGTCGCGACCGAACACACGCTCACCCAGCGCGTCGACCAGTTTCCGGTCCATTTCATCGATCATCGCACCCGCTTTAACCAGGCTCGCCGCCTGTGCCGTGATTCGCAAATGGACCTCGCCCGGACTCGCGTAAGGCGCCAGAGTCGGGTTCAAGCTGCCAAGCAGATGCTTAACTATATCTTCAACACTTGATTCGCCCAAACCTGCAATTCGCAGGGTTCTGGACTTAATTACACCCGAATCTTTCCCCACGCGCTCTCGCAAATATGGCGCTACGCGTTCATTCACCATCGGAATGAACTCTCTGGGCGGCCCGGGGAGCACGATCACAACCTTGCCGTTATCAAGCTCAAAAGCCGCGCCGGGCGCCGTTCCCAGCGGGTTGAGCAATATCTTGCCTCGCCTGGGCACCAGGGCCTGCTTGAGATTGTTCTGGGGCATCTCGATTTCTCTCGCCGCAAAGAACGATCGCAAGTTGGCGGCCTGTTCTTCGTCCAGGACCATCTCATCGCCGGCTACGCGAGCGACGGTCTCTTTTGTCAGATCATCTTGAGTCGGCCCGAGTCCACCAATCGTGAAGACGATATCCGCTCTCTCAAGAGCGGCTTTCAGCGTTTCGGCAAGACGGAATTCGTTATCACCAACGGTGACCCTGTGGTGCAAGCTTATTCCGAACTCCGGCAGGAGTTTCGACAAATACGCGGCATCCGTGTCTACAATCTGCCCTAGAAGCAGTTCGGTTCCAACCGATATTATCTCTGCACGCACAGTCGGTCCTCCATATAGCCGAATATATTATATCGTATCCATAGAGGCTGAAGCAAGGAAAAACAGGCCGGGGGGTGATGGCGGCTGATGGATGTGGGCAGGAAACGATTGGGAACTGATCGCCGATCTCTTCCGTCATCCTGTTTAAAGCTCTTGTATTACGGGTACTCTGCTGAAGCAGGCAGGAATATTGATGCCCAACGGCTAATACACGCTTGTATCATCGAACAACAATAGTTAAGGAGCATACACCAAACCATGAAAAGAGCCGCTTTGTTGGTAGTTGGCATTGCCGGGATCTCTGCACTTCTGTTGGGAGGCTGCGGCAGGGGAGTTAGTGTCCCGGGCGTGCCGTCGACGGTAGCAAAAGTAAATGGCGACAACATCACTGCGTCCACGTATCTAGATCAGCTCAATAGGATGGCCGGGAAACAAGTCCTGCGCCAAATGATGGAGCAGGCAGTTCTTCTTCAGTGGGCAAAGAGTGAGAACGTAACGCCTACCGAGGATCAGATCAAGAAGCAGGCAGATGTCCTCAAGAGCGACGGCAGCTATGATGATCAGGTTAAGGTCCTGGGCAAAGAAGGTATGCAGTCACAGCTTGCAGTCCAGCAAGCGGTTATCAACCTTGCCAAGAAGTTCTACACGTTTTCCGACGCTGACCTCAAGGCTATTTATGACCAGCCGACCGTACGTCAGCGCTTTGTGCATGGCCCTCGAAAACGCGTGGCTATTATCATTAATTCCGACCAGAGCAAACTGGAGGAAGCCGCTAAGCAGGCAAAGTCCGGTAAGGACTTCGACGAGGTCGCTAATGAGTACTCCACCAGCCGCAGTGGGATGACAGGCGCAATACCGCTGGGTTGGATTGATCCGAATCAGCCCAACCTGCCCAATGTGCCGGCCCCGCTGGTAGCCACCCTCGCAAACGCCACTAAGGAAACCAAAGTCGGTGACGTCAGCAAGGTGTTGATGCTGAGTAAGCCCGGACAACCGAGTCAGTTTGGACTTCTCAAGGTTCTCGCGGAACAGCCCAAGGAAAACAAGAACTTCCAGCAGGCCAAAGATGAGCTGACAGATATGGCGGCGCTGCAGAAGGCTCAGTCCGACTCCGATTTCCAGACGCGGCTGAACGACCAAAAGAAGGACGCCAAAATCGAAGTCAATATCCCTGAGTTCCGAGATCTTGTTCAGAGTTTCAAGAATCCCCCGCCGCCGAACCCGATGATGGGCAGCATGAAGCCCGGCCCGGGGCCTAAAACCACTGCACCGCGCAAGTAGAGTAGCTTCGGATCGAATTGGAACAGCTTGCGGTTTATTTTGCCGCAAGCTGTTCCCGCATGTTGTCCCCAAAGTCGGCTGGGCTTGTTATTCGGACCAGTCATTCCCCTGCTGCCGGCGAAGGGCTTCCTCGAATTCCTCTTGTTCCCATTGTCGCGCGGCTTCCAGCTTCTGCTTCCGTCGAGCGAAGAATGCCAGGACAGCGAGGAGCGCCATTGCTGCAGAGAGTATTCCCGTGCTTATTCGAAATAACCTCAGCGTCCAGTACCGTTTGGTGGTCTGGTCGAACCAATCGTTCGTGAATTGTTCCTCCGACCTGTGCATGGTCGCCAGCATAGACCTGTCGAGCGATCCCGTGCGCGCTATGGCAGACAGCAGCAGGCGCGGCGCATCGGTTCCGCGTTTCTTGATCATGTATCTTATAGCAGCAGAGGATTCGGCGTAAGAAAGGCTGATTTTGTCGTCAGGGAAGGTGGAATTCAGGTTTGTCAGCGGTATCAACGTACCTGACGAAGCAGCATCGAGGACAAGAGCGTCGTCATCGCCTGTGGGCTCCTGCGACTCGTCACTTTGCCAGCCCTTCATTGAGCCAGAGGGGCAGGGCCGCGATATTGGGCCCCAGTATCCGAGAGATCACTGCGTGTGTTATTTCGTGGCCCAGGACTTCATCGACGGGCTCGAATACCCCGCTTGCATCAACGGAGATCGCCGCGTTTTCGGTCTGAGCCGTGCCAACTGTAAACTCACGGCTTTCCAGTCCTCCTGCCTTTATGAATTCCGAATGCGTGCGATACACGTAGAGCGGAAATGGCTCTGTGTTGCTCGGCTTGTAGCCAAGGTCACGCGCTACCCTCAGGAGTTGATCCTCGGCAACGCCCGCCATGATCCTGCCGAGATACGGATCTGAGGGGTCAAAGTGCACCATGAAGTAAGTTGTGCGCGTGGCGCCGCTGAGTTTGTTTCCCGCTGTGTCTCGCTCGGATGCCACTGCAGGACGCAAAGTTGCCAGGCAGGCCCACACGAGCAGCGCAAGCAGGGTTATTCTAAGCGTTTTCAGGAGCTTCACCCGTGACCTTGGTAATGAGAAGCGAGATATCATCGTGGGGATGTCCCGCATATTCCGTGACAGCCCGGACCACATTTTCGGCTATCTCGTCCGCGCTGAGGTGCGATGATTCGGCGACTATTTTCTTCAAGCGCTCAGTTCCGAATGTCTCAGGAGCGCCGGCTTCGGTGATCCCGTCGGAACCGAAGAACAGGATATCGTCCTTCGCCAGCTTTATGCTGACCTCGTCATAATCGGCTTTCTCGGTCACTCCCAACACCGGTCCGGTCGGTGAAATGTCGCTGCAGAGGAGTTTGCTGCACATGAACACGGGCGAATGGCCGGCATTGACGATCGAAATCTCGAATGTCGCAGGCCGCAGCCACGCATATACCATCGACACCAGAATGTCGTGTGGGGTTTCGAGGGTCAATACGCGGTTTGTCTTAGCCATCACCTCGGCTGCCGAAGACGCTCCGGTATAGTAACCGCCGGATATGAATTTGACCGCAGCTACCAGCGTAGCCGCCGCGACCCCGTGGCCGGTTATGTCAGCAAGTTTGAGTGTAACGATTCCGCCATCTGACTTTGTCTTGATGCTCCAGTAGTCGCCGCCAATCTCCTCGGCGGGCACGAGCCTTCCGGCGAAGTCAAAGCCTGGTATATCCGGGATTACTCTAGGCAGAAGGTGGCTTTGTATGCGCTTCGCCATTCTCAACTCACTGGATAAAACCTCCGCGCGTTTATGGCGAATGCTTTTCCGGAGTTGATCGATGCTTGCTTCGCAAAATGCGCTGGAGACAACGTTGGCGAAGCGGATCATCGCTCGAGCGTAACCTGGGTCATCATCCGGCATAAAATCGCACATCGCTTCCAGCAAGTAATCGCGATAAATGGTTTGCAGCCGGTTGACCGGAAATGTCGCCAGTTCGCGCGCAGCCAGTTCATAAGCTGTCTTGTAAATGTCCTCAGACGCCAAATCGAAGCTTGCAACGGCCTCGCTGAACGTGATTAGAAGTTCCCATACCAGCTCTATGGCTTCCGGGAGACGGCCGCGAGCCGCGCAGGAACACCTTGTTCAGCCACGCCTTGTGGGCCAACTTTTGGTGGTATATGACGGTCTCAAAATCGTCGTGTTTCTGCGATCGATGGTTCATCGGTATGTATTCTCCATCTGTATGTTACCATTCTCACAGGGGTAGTTCAATCAGAAGTGATTGTGCGCTATGAAATTCCGCGTCGCGAGCCGGCTGCAGGTGATCGGTGGTCAAGGCGCAATGCGGCCGGTTTGTTTTTTCATATACCCCCATGGGGATAGATTTAATGACGAACGCACGTTCGTCAGCGATGCGCAGCGTTGGAAAGGAAGTTGATATCAATGAAACGAACAACGTATATGCTGGCAGCCGTGCTGTTTGTGCTGGTGATCACGTCGGTGGCGGCTTCAGCGCAGATCTCCTTTGGCATAGGTGTTGGTCCTAGAGGAGGAACATCATTCTACATTGGCAGCTCGCCGTACAGCTCGTATCATTACCCGTCCTATCCAGACCATTACGGATATAACCCGTATCCCTATAGTTTCGGGACTCCGTTTGGATATTCTTACAGTGGTGGTGGCGGGTATCGCTACTACGGCGGCGGTCATCGTGGTGGACACGTGGCACGTGGAGGACGCGGTCACCGTTAACAAGTAACTTTAGGACGCGCGGCTGAACGTTAATGCTCCTTATCCGGATGGGCTGTAGCTTCTGAGCGGATGAGGAGTTTGTGTGTACAGCCTGGACTCGGGGATGGCGTATAGCAAGCGTTACCCCTGCCTTGGGTGTTCAGGTGTGACTTTGTAGCGGGAACGCAGTCGACGCCTGATCCAGCTCTTGGCCGTGATCGGCTTCCGGGCATGCTTCAGCGTGAGAGGGTTCGCCTCCAGTTGGGCTTCGATGGCGCACTTTCTAAAGCGCCTGGACCAGTTGACAGGGCGGGTTGAGGAGGATCTTCCGACCCACACCATCATGAGGTAGGCTAGAAGAAGGAGAGCCACGGGATAATACGGGGACTGGGGTTTGGATATCTTCGCAGGCAGCAGACATGCCGGCACGAAGGTTGGGTTGAACCGTGCTGACGCCGGTGATAATTGCGAGCACACAGATGGGCGCGCGGATGCGGTTTCGATGATATTGACGAGCGCGGTTTCATACATGCGGTCTTTGACGGCGCAACTTTCTCCTGCCGCCGTTTCGATCAGATACGCGCCGTAGCCCATCTCTGCGAACCTGCGATGGAACAGGTCTTTGCTGCTGAAGGCTGTGCATGGTATCAGTTTCAAGCCGGATTCGCTTCCGGCCTGCGTGACGAGGCTGATCGCCATCGATTCCCTGGAAGCCGAGGCGAAGTGCGGTATCTCGATGGCGTTTTGAGGGATTGCACATCGCCCTGTCCATTCGTGGACGTCCACCATCAATTGCGGTTTCCAAACGTGGATCAGCCGATTGACGTATTGCGCTTCAGGTGATTTGAGTGCGGTCCAGTCGCGGTTGATGTCGAGCCCTGACGCGTTGTATCGGTTAGATGCAGCTAGTCCGTCCGGGTTGACCGTCGGCACCACTATAATCACGCATCTCGACAAAAGGTCTGGCCGGCTTCCCGCGATGAGCTTTGTGCACAGTGACAGGACTGCGTGCACTGGGTTTGGCTCATCACCGTGCTGGCCGGTAACTATCACGATGCGGGTCTTGTGGTCAAAGTTTTTGGAGAAATCCGAGATCGCAAATGCAGGGATTAGCCGACCGGATCCGGATGAACCGAAGCGAAGGAGCCTGACGTTCGGCGAGTTCGAGAGGGCGCGGACCTGCTTAATGGCTGCGTCATAGGTATTGATCTGCCCCTGGCAGAGCAGGGGTTTTGGTGGAATTACCGCAAGCATACACACGAGGCAAGCTGCCAACCGGAGCCTGCTCGATCTTTTGCAGCCAGCGCTGTGTTCCGGATTTTCACACGTGAAATAACTTCTATTCATCGGTGCTTGTCGAGATAGATCGGAATATCGTGCCTGCATGCCGGCCCGTATGCCGCATCCAGCTTTCGGCGCTGCTTGGACTCTCTAATAGCTTTTCCCACAGCCGCAAGTCTGTCTTTGAGTATCGACTCGCACTCGTTCTGACAGGACAGTATGCCTTCGGCCAGAGTGCGAGAGTTCATTTGCAGAATTTGAACAACTCGCGCTAGTTTGTTCAGTTCGTCACTGGCATCCGTTGCTGATGAGCGCGCATTGCCAATGAGAGTCGATCCATCCGATTCATCGGCTTCGCACAGCGCGGCGTATCGCCTGTATCCCTGCTCGCGGCGCTTGAGTATTTCTTTTATGTTCGGATGGGGGTCGCGTTCGAGAGCCGATCGTATCTCGTCGCCCGCGCGTGACAGCTCCGCCAGCGCATCATTTTTTTGTTTTGCAACAGAGGCGTAGCTTCTCAGAGAAGCCAGGAGCTCTTCTCTTTGCGAGTGAAACTCCGTCACGCCGCCGCCTCCCCGTGTGCTTCCGTCTGAATCTTTCTCTCGGCCTCGGCCCACGTCTCACGCAGCTCCATCAGGATCCGGACCGCTTCGTTCAGTGCATTCTTGTCCTGGTTGATGTTGGCGTGTCCGAGGCGGCCCAGGATATAAACATACAATTGCTTGAGTCTCGAGGCCAGAAGCGGATCCACTTCTTCTCTTAGTGTTGATGCCAGCTCGCACACGATTGCCACAGCCTTGTTTATGTAAATGTTCTGCTCGTTGAAGTTCTGCTCGTCCATCTTCTCACCCGCGGTCCGGCAGAATTTGATGGCGCCGTCATACGCCATCAGCAAGAGCTTTGCAGGTGATGCTGTAAGTAATCGGTTCTGCTGATATTGCGCGTAGCCGTTTAAAGCCATTTGGTTACACCTTGGTCAGTCGACGTTTATTATTCCGGGCTGAGCTCCGGAGATTGTCCAGGATTACTTTTGTGTTACGATGAGCTGGTGCTGCTAGTGCCGCCGCTGCTGCTGCTTCCACTACTACTGCTGCCACTACTGCTGCTGCTTCCACTACTGTTGTTGGCCAGGCTGCTGCCGCTGCTACTGCTGCTGCCGCTGCTACTGCTGCCACCACTCATCGCTGCCAGTTGGGCGGACAGAGCAATACGTAGTCTGACCAAGGCTGGCAGAACAGAA
>CAVZJH010000092.1:0-14406 GCA_963775535.1 uncultured bacterium
TCCCTGTTGCCGCGTTTCGATTACGTATTGCTCGATGCGACCGTCGAACCGAACGTGAACACCGCGAAGCCGATAATCCACGGCAGGGCGAAGAGGTAGAACTGCTTCGCCCTCTGTTCTTTCGGATCGACTGCGCGCGGTATGGCGTCTGACGAACATGGCAAAGCCCAGGCATGCCCCGCAAAGACGGCGACGGCCAGAGTGCCAACGATTTTCCAGGGAACCAGTGGAACCCGGGTCATGTCTTCGTTCGCGCGCGATAATATCGGACTTAGCGGAACGCTGGCATCCGCCAGCGAATCATCTATGCTCTTTTGGCCTTTCAGCGCCTTCTCGATATCATCGGCAAGCGTCCTGCCGACTTCCTGCCATCCGGGCACAACCGGAATGCTTCTGCCGTAGGAAATCTGGTCGATGAACGGGCGGATCAATGGGTCTCCATAGAACTCTGCGTGACCGGGCGACGGACTGACGGGCGGGTATGCGCCCCGCCGCCTGGCATATTCTCGCCATCTGCTCGGGGTCTGAGGCGAACTTGATGAACCGCCATGCGGCTTCCCGGTGTTCGCTTCTCCCGCGGAATAACGAGTGAGTTACCGACCAGCTTCAGACGCGGGAATTTTCTTGAACGGAATTGCGGCTACCGCATAGTCCAGATTGGGAAGTATTTCTTCAGATCGGGAATGCGGAATGGGCTGTCTATCCGCATAGCGAGCACTTCCAGCCCGAACGGGTCCTGAGTGGCGCCCTTGAAGTTAGCGCCGAACGATTGCAGATTCTCGACGGACCCGGCCTCACGCCCGATGAAAGACTTCATCCAGCCCAGCGTCTTTTTTCCGATGGGACCGTCGAATCGAGTCCCGCGACCATCCGGGGTGAGCAGTTCACCGCCGGACTGCCAGAGGTAGAGAGCGAAATCGTCCGATTATACAAAAAATCAGTGTAGCCCGCACACACCAGCCGCCCGCCGGAATCTCGTCTGGTAAGCTTCATCGCATCCTCTTCCAACTCGCCCCAGGTCGTTGGCGGTTTGTTGGGATCGAGGCCGGCTTGCCGGAACAGTTTTTTGTTGTAGAAGAGGGCGTAGGGGCTGAGTATCCACGGCATGCCATACAGCTTGCCCTGGTAAGTGTTCTGTTCTATGCCGACGGGGTAGAAATCCTTAAGATCAACACGATATCGGCGGACTAGTTCATCGAGAGGTTCGAGTCCGCCGCGAGACATCAACTCTCCCCCAAGATGCGCATAAAAACGCACAACGTCCGGCGGAACTCCGCCCGCTGCCGCAAGGATCAGCTTGCGCTCCACGTATTTCTGCGGGACCAAAATCGCCTTGACCTTGATAGACGGGTTCTCGCGCTCGAACTGGGAGATCATCCGATCGTAGGCGGCGCGCTCCTCCTGCGTGGCTCCGTACCAAAGGGTTATCGTTTCGCGGTGTGTGCTTGACCACGCACATCGACAGAGCATTAATGCGCAGAGAATGAAGATTAGAAGCGATCGGGTTCTCATCAATTACTCACTATAATTCATGCTCGGCGGGAAGTAAACCGAGCGAGCTCGAGTCCCACTCTCACTCTCGACATCCAACCTATTCTCATTGACAACTCAACATTATCTATGCTAGATTGGCCTCAAGATGAAATACAGCCCGTATGTTATTATACTCCTGGCAGCCTTAGTGTTGATAGTCCCGCTATCCCCCGCAATGGCTGAAGATGAGGCTACTCAGGAATGTGCTGCACCGGTGCTTCCCGCCCGGGTTTCGATTGTTGCGCAGGAAGTCAGCGGCTCCGATTCTGTCGTGATAGCCAAAGGTAATGTTGTCTTGCGCACTGGCCGGAGGATAATTAGGGCAAGCGAAGGCACCTACAACCTCTTGACCGGAGAAGGCTCTCTGAAAGATGCGTCTTTCACCAACATGTCAACTGAGCCTCCCGGAGTATCACATCGAAGCAAAAGAGCTAAAGCTGTTTCCCGGCGACAGGGTCCGCGCTCGCGACGTCTCATTGTTTCTGGGCCGGTGGAAGGTGTTGTCACTGCCTTCCATGGTGTTCCGCTTAGGCGCCACGCCGGCTACTACCGCCATTTTTCCCCGGCTTGGCTTCAGCAATACTGACGGGGTTACGCTGGCGCAATCGCTGAGACTTGTCGACAATCAACGAACGATTGCCAACGCTGATGTACGGCTGACAAGCAAGAGCGGCGTACAGGGCAATTTCACCGATCAATACGGCATTAATGGTAACCTCGGAGGTTTGCCGGGTCGTTTTGCAACATACGAATCCGTGGTTGCATCGTCACTCTCAATGCCTGTCCAGGACCCTTCAGAGCCTGTATGCGTGCCTGCGCAGGTATTCCCATCTGATATTACGCATCTTCGTCAGTTCGGCACATTATCGTTCAGGCAGCAGGTATACGATGTCAAGAATCCGAACCTCATTGTGTATAAGGAGCCTGAACTTGGCCTGCATTACCTCGGAAATCCGCTGAACTTCACCGGCTCTAAACTCGACCCCAGGCTTACGATCTATCCCGAAGTTATAGCGTCGTGGGGCTTGTTCAAAGAGATACCGGGGTTGGTGAGCTCCACGGACAGAGAATACCTCAGCCTTGTCGCACCGTTGAACGTTTTCCCCACGGGGCAATTCACATCCATTCAGCCGATCATTTCATATTCTGTCTCGCAGTACAGCGGCGGTGATTCCTACCGTGTGGCGTCGTATGCAATGGATGCGGCGCATCTTTTTCCGAACGGTTCAATCGTTATCGCGCGATACATCCAACGCAACGCGACAGGAGTCACACCACTTGAGTTCGACAGCATCGACTATGCAAAGGAGATACAAGCCGGGTTTCAGATGCGGCTGGGAAGAAACATATTAGGCTTTGTATCGGGTTGGGATGCGGAAGCGGGGATAATCTACGATTGGGAACTGATGTATGGGCACCGCAGCGATTGTATTGCCTGGTGGGTGCGCTGGGACCAGCGTTTCCAAAGGCTGTCGTTCGACGTGTCGCTGATCAATGTGTGAGCGTGGAGCCTGATTGAAAGGGATTTTATGCCTGCGTTGTTCGTTTCCTTTTGAGACGCGGTATGCTAAAATGACTCCGTGGACGGCAGATAACGCCGTTCTGCGAGAGAGAATAGATGTCCAATACATACGCTGCTAGCGGTAAAGCGGGCGTGGTAATATGAAGTGTCTGAAGGGATAATGGAAGTGAAGAACAGAGAACCGGATTTCGAGCAATTTCTAAAGGTGCTCAGGCGCAGCGGCAGACCGAACCATCTGCCGTTCTATGAGCACATTGCCAGTTTGGGGTTTATCGAGCGCCGCATGGGAGTGGACATGGGCAAGCTGGGTGGCACTCCTGAGTTTTGGAAGACATACGCCGAGTTCTGGCTCGGAATGGGCTACGACTGCGTGCCCCTGGAAGTCACTCTGAGCTGCGGGACCACAAAGCACCGGCACGAGGGGGTCAGTGAAGGCAGCGAAGCGAACGCGGTAATTCACAGCGTAGAGGATTTCGAAAAGTTTCCGTGGCCGACCGAAGAGAACCCGCTGAATTTCCAGATATTCGAGACCGTCGCTAGCTATCTTCCCGAGGGCGCAAAGATCGTCGGCGGCGTTTGCGCCGGTCCTTATGAGTGGGTTTCCCAGATGCTCGGTGTCATGGGCCTGTCGTATGCGCTGCTGGACAATGTAGAACTGGTCGACATGATGTTCGAGAAGATCGGCAAGCTCCACTCCAGTGCCGTCCGCCAACTGGCGACGATGGACTATATCGGGGCGCTTCGGCAGGGTGATGACCTTGGCTATAAGACTTCCACGTTCTTGAGTCCGGAGCTATTGCGCCGATACGTATTCCCAATTTACAAGAAGATGGTCGAGGGTGCGCATGCGCAGGACAAGCCCTTTATACTGCATTCCTGCGGGAATCTGGCCGAGGTCTACGACGATATCATCGACGGCTGCAAGATAGACGCCAAGCATTCCTTCGAGGACGTGATCATGCCGGTGAACGAGTTCAAGAAGAAGTATGGGTCGCGAGTAACGCCGCTCGGGGGCCTGGATGTTGACGTGATCTGCAGGAGCACCGAGAATGAGGTGCGCGCGTACGCTCGCAAAAAAATAGAAGAATGCTTCTACGACGGCTATTGGGCCCTCGGCACGGGCAACTCGCTCACCGATTATATGCCGGTCGAGAACTACATCGCGGTGCTGGACGAAGGCATGAAGATAACTATGTAGAGCGGCTCGAGAATAGAGTTACAGGCGGCTGCTTGCGCTGGATTGTGAAGGCAGCCGCCTTTTTGCTGTGGGTGTCTATCGAAAAGTTAACGTCCCGAACCGGTCCGGAGAATGGAAGCTCCCGTATGGCACGGCCCAGGTGATGTATTGCAAGTCGCCGGATGTCGTCCTGTTTCTGGTCAGGTTGAGCGCCCACTGCGTGCCTGGCGTCGGGGTCGTGACTCCAAGCGCTGCGAACGGGATTGCGACCTCCGTAGTCCAGAAATCACTGCCAAGACTCGACGCCGTGGTCCAATCTCCGTCCCAGGATGCGTCAAATACCTTCTGATCGAATCGAGTTCCCAGGGTGTTGGTTGAGAGATGGTAGTAATCCTCACGTTTGTTAGAGGGATCGACGAAGACCTCGACTGAATCGTCGTAGAATGTCGGGCCATCGCGTTTGGTTACGGTCGCCTTGATTTTGGCAACGTCGGGCTCCGCGCATTTGTAGCCGATGTAGAGGTTGGCGCTGTCATACATCAAGTATGCCGTCGTCTCGACCTGCGCGGCCTCACCCTGAGGCGTGTAGCTGAGTTTTACCACAGCCGCCGAGCGCCAGGCGTCCTCATCGAGCTTCCCGTCTATGATGATAGGCCCGGAAGTTCTCGGGATATCAACCGTGGGCATGGGAACCACGCTGTCAGGCAATGTGATCGGTGGATCAGTCGGGGCGACATAGGGAATGGTTCCCCGGTGATAATCAGCATAGCCTGCAAGCGCCGCTGCAAGTTGGCAGAAGTAATCCGCTTCGGCTGTCTTGCCTTCTTTCCTCAAATACGCCGCCTTGTTACATAGTTGAACGCTCTTTTCAGCGGAATCCCGGAACGGAAGCGACGCGCTCTCGCGATATGGACCGGCTATTAGCGCGGATTGCTGAGGGTCCTTGAAATATGAACCGGCGAAGAGCGTCTGCCCGCAGACACCGAGTTTTCGCGTGATACCGATCTGCCGATCCATCTGCCGCGGGTCCTTCTGCTGGAAGAAACCGATTCCCGGCGCAAGAATGGTCCTGTTGTCCGCGCCGTCTTTTTCCTGCATAACGAGGTCGGCGAAGCGTGCATCGTCGTTTGTGTAGGCCATTGGCGTGACAAAATCCACCCACCGGTTGGCAATCCAGTTGGGCCAGTTCTGGTTCAGATTCAGCCGTGATGTAGTTGGGTCGGAGCCCACCGCGGCGGAAATCTTTGCAGCAGGTCTGATCAAGCGGGTCTGAAGCGCAATTCGCTGCACAAAGGTGTTAATCTGGCGCTCGCGGAACCTTATCCACCCCAATTGATTGAAAGAAAGCCGGTCAATACTGAGTGGGTCCACCCCATACTGCTTTTCGAACAGCGCTCGTGAACCTTCGCAGTAACCATAGGGGGTAGGGGACTCGACTTCGTAGCGGATGTAGTCCAGGTGCAGCCCGTCTATATCGTAGTTTCGTGCCAGTTCTGCATACAGAGATGCCAGAAAGTCGCGCGCCTGGGGATTGGTGGGACTGATCCAGAGCCCACCGTTCGGGGAAAGAGCCTTGCCGTCTCTGCCGCGCTCGACCCAGTCCGGGTGAGAGGTTAAAATGGCGCCGCGGTCATTCGTGTAGCCCGCGCGGAACACCCACACCCACGGATGGACCTCCATTCCGAGCCTGTGGGCCTCGTCGATCATCACAGGCAAGGGATCGATCGCGCCTGCAAAGCGCGGGTCTCTCGCGAGGAGCTTGCTTGGGTATATGGTATAGCCCCTGGCGATAACCTCCGGAAACAGCACATTGAGATTAGCCTTGTGATAGCGCCTGATCATTTGCCGTATTCCATCGGCTGTTTTCGGAATTGCTCCTGCATCCACCCATATGCCGCGCATTTCTACAGTGGGATTGAAGCATTCATAGTTGGTTTCCTGAGCTGATGCGGCGGAGCAAAGGATGATGACGAGAAGCGCGGTTAACCACTTTAGCACAAAACTACCTCATAGCACGATTGTTCGGTTCCGTGACAATATAACACCCGCTCGAGGGTGCTTGTCAAATCCAGGGTCCGTGCCCCGAATGTGGATTTGACGGCGAGGGGCATTTCTCCTAGAATCATGAAGTCATACGTGCTCAAGTGGAAAGGAGTTCAAGTAATGGCTTGTGATAGATCAGCAGAGAACGAGAAAAAATGCAACTGCTCATATTCGGGGTGCAGCAGACACGCAAAATGCTGCGAGTGCCTTCACTTTCACCTGGGGATGGACCAGCTTCCCGCCTGCTGCTTCCCGAGTGAGGTGGAAAAGTCGGGAGATCAGTCGTTCGCAGCGTTCATAGCGTGCAGGTCGAAATGACAACCCAGACTCTGGAGCAGAAAAGGCAGCGTGCCCAAGAGATCGTGGCTATTCTGGAAGATTGCTATCCGGATGCGACGTGCACCCTGGACTTCGCTACGCCGCACCAATTGATGGTCGCCGCAATATTGGCTGCGCAGTGCACAGACGAACGGGTCAACCAGGTCACCCCGGGTTTGTTCAGGAAATATCCATCTGTCGAAGCCTTTGCCAACGCCGATTATGATGAACTCGAGGCGATGATCAAGTCAACGGGATTCTTCAGGAACAAGGCTAAGGCCATCATTGAATCGGCTCGGCAGATTGTCGCGGACTACGATGGCAGGGTTCCGGATACCATTGATGAGCTAACAAAACTCAGCGGAGTCGGCCGCAAGACAGCGAACCTGTTAGTAGGGTGCGCCTACGGTAAGCCTGCTGTGATAGTGGACACGCACGTAAAGCGCGTGGCGAACCGTCTGGGGCTCACCGATCAGGAGGATCCGACCAAGATAGAGTTCGAGCTCAGGGAGATTCTGCCACAGAAGGAATGGACCCGGTTCAACCACGTGATCGTGGCGCACGGCAGGGCAATCTGCAAGGCTCCGACGCCACGATGCGAAATATGCCCGGTCTTAGGATTGTGTCCGTTTGGACAGGAGCGCATGGGGCGGAAGGCGACGCCGTGATTTATGCGATTGCATCTCACTCAATCGCCCGAATGAACTCGGTGCTCTTCAACTCGTGCTCCAGTCTATAACGGATGTGCCACTTGAGCACCTGTGCCAGATCCCGGCGTGCGCCCAGTGGTATGTTGAGGTCATTGAGCTTCTGAGGCTCCGTCCGCCTCAGAACGCGCACGTAGGAAGCCAGGGCGCCGGGGACTTCGATTGCGTCTGAAGGAGCACTGCCACACTCTCCACAGGCAATGCCGCCGAGCGATGGGCTGAACGCGACTTTTTCCCGCCCTATTTCCCGACCGCAGCGCAGACACGCGTCGAAGCTGGGTTCATAACCCAAGAGCGAGAGAAGATGCAGTTCGAAAAACCGAGCTGTTATTTCAGGGTCTGTACCGCTTTCGAGGATAAACATCGAGCTCAGAAGGGTGTCGAAAAACTCAGAGTTGGGCTGGCGCTCCTCAACAAATGAATGCGTGAGTTCGAGAAGGTAAACTCCGTAAGCCACGCTTTTGATGTCACTCTTGACGTTTGGAAAGGACTCTTTGATGTCAGCCTGGGTCAACACATCCAGGTCTTTGCCTGTTGCCAGGAACATTTTGCTGTAGGTGAACGGTTCACTTGCACCCGCAAGCTTGCTTCCCGGCCGCCGCGAACCCTTCGCGACCGCCGACAACTTGCCGTGTTCTCTTGTGTATAGCGTCAGAATCCTATCTTTTTCCCCGAGATCGATCCTTCGGAGAACAATCACATTCGCTGAGTAAGTCCTCATCTTTTGCGGCCGGCGCTCTCCAGATAATCTTCGGGAACATACCCTTCCACTATTCCGACGGCGTTCGAAGTGCCGATTCTACTCGCACCGGCATCGAGCATCTCCATTGCCTGCTCGGTTGTGCGGATGCCGCCGGCGGCTTTTACTCCGATGTCCGCTCCCACGACGTGCCTGATCAGTCGTATATCTTCCACTGTCGCTCCGCCTGGAGCGGTGCCGGTCGAGGTTTTGATGAAGTCGCCGCCGGCTTCACGGATGATCTCGCAAACGATTTTCTTTTCGTCGTCGGTGAGGTAGTAGCACTCGATGATGAACTTGAGAACCGTCCGCTTGGCATCCTGCGTCATACCGGCCATACGTGCGGTATCGACGAGCTCTTTGATCTCGGCTTCCACAATACCCCTCTCACCCGACTTAAGAGCCGATATGTTGACCACGATGTCGAGCTCCTTGGCGCCGTTTGTGATTGCGGTGCGAGCCTCGTACATCTTTACAGCGCGTCCGCTGGCGCCAAAAGGAAAGCCGATTACCGTTGCGACTTTGACGTCGGAGTCCTGGAGTGCGCGCCGCGCGACCGGGAGCCAGAATGGAAACACGACAACTGTGGCAAAGTGATACTGTACAGCTTCCTCGCACAACCGAACGACATCCTCGCGGGTAGCCGTCGGCTTGAGCAGAGTTGAATCCATTAATTTAGCGAATTGCTCTTTAGAGAACATTCTTATCACCTCACTGCACGTATCGCAGCTTTTCTATTGCGCGCTCATTCCCGGGATCAAGTTCCAAGGCCTTTAAGAACATCTGCTTTGCTTCCTGCGGGTTGCCTTGATGAGAAAGGCACCATCCTCGCTGGATATATCCGCGCGGGTCATAGGGAATCTGCTTCACGTAGTCCGAGAAGAGTTGAAAGGCCCTGTCCAGGGAAGGACGGTCGCGAAGGTCTTCCCAGCGGAAAGCACACGACATTCCAAGCATGTCACTGCCACTCGAGTGAATGCCAGGTTTGAAAGCCCTTGTTTGCCAGTTCATACATCTCTGCCCTCCGCCTTGCCAGCATTGCATTCCGGCAGTCTACCAACATGGAGCCTTCTTCTATACTCTTAGACGGAATTAGCGGTGAATCCGATTCGCAAATCATTTCGCCATTGTACGAGCCGCCAAGAGTCGTGCCGCTGTTATCAACGTAGTGGCGAAGAATTGCAGCTTCCACAATCTGTGTTTCGGGAGCACCTGGTCCGTAGGTCTTTGCGGCCAATGCAACGGTGTTTGTCTCCTGACCCTCAGAGCCTCCCCACTGTGGGCTGTGGGCGAAGCCATACTCCACGTAGGAGGTCGGGTTCTTTGGATCTATTCTTATCATCTCAGAGAATGCGTGATTGAGGTAATTGGGGTAAGACAGCTCACGCCCCATTCTCAGGACCTCTGTCCACGCCTCGTAGCAGTTGGGATCGAGTTTGGTAGCAATGATGGCTTCAGCAATGCATTCGGTTGAGTTTGCGCGCCATCTGACTTTTCGGTCTTGAGACATACCAGAGAAGTAGCGACCGCAACGGGCGTTGCTGGCCGCCAAAGAACACGCCTGAGCCAGCGAGGTGTGGAAACAGGGGTTCCGCGGCCACGCATCCACTGCAGCCTTTGCCTCGTTTTTTGCCAGTTCCGCGTCCTCGCGGCATCTGGCTACGTGTGAGAGCTCGAAATGCGCTCTTGCCATTTGTGGGTCGCGCTGAACTATGGTGGCCAGTGCGGCGTCAGCCTTGTCATAATCGTACTGCTTCATGACAATGACTGCGTCTGCTACAGCCATGGCTGTATTATCTTTGAATTGTGCCGCGATAACGCGCCGTGTTTCAGGCAACCTGGTGCAATCGTAGATGTCTCGACCCAACATCGGGCCGTAGGCGTACAATTCAAGGAGCCTTATGGCTGCAAAAGAGGAATGCGGCTCCGCATCATAGGCTTTCCATCGATACGATTCCGCGTCTGCGGCATTTTCAGCAAGGAAACTGTGGCCGAACAATGCCAGCACCTCGGGTCTAGAAAAGTTGGCCCTGCCCAGCTCGCGAGCGGAAGCGCCGTCCAATGCGAGTTTAAGGGATCGGGATATTTCCTGGGTTAGACTGACCTGGGCTTTTGGCAAAGAACTCAGTGCACAACTGATGGCGGGTAACGCCCGTTTCCTGCCGGTGGACGAACTAGTCAGGCTCACGTTTACCGTCGCCGTGTTTCCACTGAGCTTTAATGTGCCTGTGATGACAGTCTCGACTCCGAGGGCTTTAGCTACTCTGAGCGCCGCTGCTTCTGCAACAGGTTTGGTTGGGTCCAGCGCACATGCTTTGCACTCGCGGGACAGCTCACTTGCGCAGTACCTGCTGTGTAACGCACTTCGGCGCGCAACAGAGGCGGTCAGCTAGAGCCCTCGCGAATCCCACTGCATAATAACGAGCATCCGCATCCCCACTTGAATTGAAGTTGAAGACGACCAGAGAGTTCTTAGTGATTTCCTTGGGCACGTTTACACGAACCTCTGAACGCGCGGCTTGAAATCTGCCTTCTTTGAGCAAAGCCAGTAACGGGAGCCGCGGCCCGAACCATGCAAGTGCAGCCAATATCAACACAGCATAGATCGCAATGAGCCAGATATGCAACTTATTCTGCACGTTTTTACTCCATCCTAAAGACGATGTATTCAGTACCGACTTAGCTGAATTGCAATGCCGCTGGAGTGCTCAGGTCAGTCGTCGTAGACTACGCGTGATCCCACGATATCGTTTTTACCCAGTCCGTTGTTTCAGGCTCCTTACAAGTTCGCCGGCACGCTGCACAACATCGCCGGACGCCGAGTCGGCGATTACGTTCACCAACGCGCTTCCAACAACCGCGCCGTCGGCAAATGCCGTTACGCGCTGGACGTGTTCCGGCGTTGAAATGCCGAACCCTACTGCTACCGGCAGGTCCGAGACGCTCTTTATCGTCTTGACCAGAGCTTCCAACTCGGGCGGCATATCATTTCTTGCGCCCGTTACACCCACCCGGGACACGCAGTAGATAAACCCGCTTGCCATCTTCGCTAGGAGTTCGATTCTTTCCTTCGTGCTTGTGGGCGCCACGAGTGGAATTGTTGCAAGTCCCACCCGGTCGGCTGCCATTTTCCATTCTCGCCCTTCCTCAAACGGCAGGTCGGTAAGTATAACGCCGTCGACTCCGGTGTCCGCCGCGTCAGTTGCGAATCGGCTCAAACCGTACTTCTGCACCGGGTTGTAGTAGGTCATAAGCACAATCGGAACGTCACAGGACTTGCGTATCGACCTCACGCTCTCGAGCACACCGGTTACACTGGCTCCGGCGCTCAAAGCTCGGAAGTTCGCCGACTGTATGCTTGGCCCGTCAGCCAGCGGGTCCGAGAATGGGACGCCCAGTTCCACTACGTCTGCGCCGCATTCGGCTATTCGTTCCACCAACCTTTCGGTAGTATCAAAATCAGGATCACCGCATGTGAGGAAGCACACCAGCGCCCTCTCGCCGCGCTCTTTTAGTTGGGAAAATCGTCTGTCTATCCGGTTCAAAGCGACACCTCCAGCCTTTTTGCAACCGAATCGACATCCTTGTCGCCTCTGCCCGAAAGGCAGATGACTACCAATTCGTTTTTACCCAGAGTAGGCACAAACTTTCTGGCATAAGCCACCGCGTGCGATGATTCCAGCGCGGGGATTATTCCTTCGATTTGCGACAGTAGTTGGAAACCATCGAGCGCCTCCGAATCCGTGATGTTCACATAGGTAGCGCGCCCGCTGTCTTTGAAGTAGCTGTGCTCGGGTCCTACGCCTGGGTAGTCGAGACCGGCGGAGATGCTGTGGGTGAGCTGAATCTGACCGTCCTCGGTCTGAAGAAGGTAGCTCATTGAACCGTGGAGGACGCCGGGGGTTCCCAGACTCAGGGTAGCGCAGTGACGACTGGTGTCGATTCCCTCGCCTGCGGCCTCAACCCCGATCATCTTCACTGTTTGATCCCCGGCGAAGGGATAGAACATGCCCATGGCATTGCTGCCGCCGCCGACACAGGCCATCAAATAATCCGGCAGACGGCCTTCTTTTTCCAGTATCTGCTGTCTGGTTTCACGGCCTATAACCGATTGGAAGTTCCGAACCATCATGGGGTAGGGGTGGGGTCCGACAACCGATCCGATGATATAGTGCGTGTCCCGGACATTGGTCACCCAGTCACGGATCGCCTCGCTCGTCGCATCCTTAAGCGTCTGTGTGCCACTGGTGACCGGAACCACTTCCGCGCCGAGGAGACGCATTCGGAAGACGTTGAGCGCCTGCCGCTCCATGTCTTCGACGCCCATATACACGTGGCACTCAAGGCCAAAGAGGGCGCAGGCGGTTGCGGTTGCGACCCCATGCTCGACCTGCTCCCGTTTCGGCGATGATGCGGAGCTTGCCCATGCGGCGCGCGAGGAGTATCTGCCCCATAACGTTGTTTAGTTTATGCGCGCCGGTATGACAGAGGTCCTCTCGCTTGAGATAGACCTTTGCACCCCCCAACTCCTGGGTCAGACGTTGCGCGAAGTAGAGCGGGGTGGCGCGCCCGACGTATTCCCGGAAGTAATAGTCCAACTCCGAGACAAAATCTTTATCATACCTATACCTGGCGTAAGCCTCTGTCAGTTCGTCGAGGGCGGGCATGAGCATTTCCGGTGACCATTTCCCCCCAAATCGCCCGAAGTGGCCGAGTTCATCAGGAAGCAGTGTCTGCTTCTCGGACATTGTCAATTAGCTCCTTTATCTTATTGTGATCCTTGATGCCGGGCGATCGCTCGACCCCGCTCGATATATCTACGGCAAATGGTCGGACTGCCCGCACCGCGAGAGACACATTCTGCGGATTCAAGCCGCCGGAGAGGAAGATCGACTTTCCAAGGGAGTTCGCGCGGACGGCGAGGTCCCAGTTGAATGTCTCGCCTGTCCCGCCCGAAACTCCCTTCTTGTAAGTGTCGAGGAGGTAGTGACGTGCCTGGGTAAGTGCGGCGAGGTTCTCCAGGCTGCTCTCGTCCTTCACTCGCAGGACTCGAATCACCCGCTCCGCACCGATCTTTCGAGCGAAATCCTCCGTCTGGCTGCCGTGCAGTTGAGCGTAAGTCAGCGCGCATTCGTCCATGATACGCAGCACCTCGTCGGATTCATCGGTGAAGACGCCCACAGTCTTGACGCTGCCGCTCACGATTCGCTGGATGTGCTTGACGCTTTGTATATCCGCCTGCCTTGGACTTTCGGCGAACACGAAACCGAGGAGGTGTGCTCCAAGGCTTGCCGCGGCGATAGCATCTTCGACGGTTGTGATCCCGCATATCTTGATGAAAGTCACGCGATTAGCTCCTTCAACTTGGACTCAATGTCGTTCTCGCGCATCAGCGCCTCACCGATCAATACCGCATCGACGCCGATGGCGCCCAGACTCTCGATATCCCGGCGCGTAAATATCCCGCTTTCGCTGACGAATGTGGTTTCGGTCTTGCTTTGCGCCTGAGCCATTGGCAGCAGCCGTGCCGTTGTCTCCAGGCTCACTTCAAAAGTCTGAAGGTTGCGGTTATTGATGCCGATCAGCTTTGCGCCGACGTCGAGCGCGATTCCCATCTCGCGTTCCACGTGAACTTCCACGAGACACTGCATACCAAGCTCTCCCGCGCGCTGCATAAAGCGAGCAAGCTGTTCTCGGTGAAGCGCCGCGGCGATCAACAGGACTGCGTCGGCTCCGGCTGCGCGCGCTTCAAGAATCTGATATTCGCTGATAATAAAATCTTTCCGCAGGACAGGCAGGGATACGGTTTTCTTGACTATTGCCAAATAATCCAGAGCGCCCTGAAAGAACTTCTCGTCCGTCAAGACTGATATCGCGGAGGCTCCCGCGGCCTCGTAGGCTTTCGCAATGGATTCCGGGTCGAAGTCCAGTCGTATGAGCCCTTTCGAAGGAGACGCCTTCTTGACCTCGGCTATCACAGCGGGCAGGCCTACTCGATTTCTGTGGAGCGCCGCGGCGAAGTCGAGCGCAACCGTGGCATCGGCCGCGAGAGCTTCCAACTCGGCGACCGGCTGTTCAGACTCGCGCCTGGCTACTTCGAGTTTCTTTTCGGAAAGTATCTGGTCTAATATCATCTATCCGAGCTCCAGGGTCGTGGACTTGAATCTTTCCAGGGCGTTCATCGCCGCCCCTGAATCGATCGATTCGGCGGCCAGTTCTATTCCTCCTTTGAGGTCTTGGGCTTTTCCGGCGACAACGAGAGCTGATGCGGCATTAAGGAGCACGATGTCGCGCTTCGGTCCTCTCTCGCCGTCCAGGACGCCGAGCAGCGCGCGAACGTTGTCGATTATTCCACCCGTTCCCGCTG
>CAVZJH010000093.1:0-21863 GCA_963775535.1 uncultured bacterium
GAGATAGGTGCGTGTTCATAGGCGTTTGCTTCGGATGCAGCGGCGTCCAAACATTGTGACTTCGTAGAGAGAACTTCGGTGCTGATCGCAACCGAGGTGTAAAAGATACACTGTTATGATACATACTAACGCAAACCAAAATCGAATACACCGGGACTGCTGGGGGATCTGCGCCGGCAGCGCGGTTCGCGCGCGCGTTCCGGCCAGACCCTGGTCATTGCGATAGCGGTTATGTTCCTGCTCGCTCTCGTCGCGGCCGTATTGATCGCCGGTCGCTCGGAACCTGTTCCGGTCCGCGCGTATGTCCGATGTGGATGCCGTGGCGCAGATAGCCGAGGCCGGAGTCAGATACGCCAATAAAGATGCTGACCACCAGCGAGGACGGCGCCGACTGGAGACCCGTGCCGGATAACCAGGGGTGCGCAAATCTTCCGCCGTGGACTGCGGGGAACCCGAAGTGGAATCTTTATAGTACTCCTCCGGTTCTGCCTCAGGCAGTATCGGGCTGGCAAACTATGAGCAAAGATATCCCGACTTCCAAAGGACCACGCCCGACTGGCCTACCGAACTCCCGGCAAACTCTCCTATCGGCACGGGCTATGCGGGCCCGACCGAGGGCTTACCATGGTCAACACCGGCGAGGGCAGGTTCCTGCTCAGAGTGTCATATAACCCTGATCCGAGTGATCCTTACTCCAAATACATCAAGATCGAATCAATAGGCCGCCTGGGGGAATTCGACGAGAACGACCCGACCACGTGGCTGCCAAACGGAAATGCCCGGATGCGGCGCGAGATTACCGCCTACAAGCCAATTGGAGTTACGGACTATCTGCGGTTGGTGACCAATAAGGACAGCCGTAATATGGACTTTTCCCTGGGGGTGCCCGGGTTACTCGATGACTCTTGGCAGAGGTCCCGACGAGCCCGGGGTACAGCAATACAACTGATAAGGGGGTGCGAGGCGCTCCTATCAGGGTGAACGGTAACCTCGTGGGGTATTCGGGAGGCGACAGTCCGGGCGACACGGGTCAGCCCATCGAGCTGTACTTGCGCGGATTGGTCGACAGCACTTCCGCGTCCCGCCGTATACTCCCACAGATGCCGTGGAAGTTCCGCCGGGGACATCAAATTCGCAGGTGGAGCAACCCGAGATATTACTTCATCCACTGATCCTGAATAACGGCGCATACGTCGACCAGGCGCCCGATGGAATCCCGCTTTCTCTACAGCGACAAGGCTCCGGATTCGAGCAACAAGAATGGTTTTAGCGTGAATCCGGATTTACTCGGGACGGCAGTGATGAAGCTACATTACAGCCTGGATTCAAACGGCAATATGTCTCCGCTGCCCAGAGGTGTAAGGCGCATCGAAGCCCCGCTTGTCGATCAGCCTGACGTGACCAATACCACTACCCGTTACCGGCTTCTCACCCTAAACTCGAGTGGCCGGACACAGATAAACGGCAGGTGGGTTAACCTTGCCAGCTACGGCTGGGGACGCGGCATATATATAGGCAATACAAACGATGTGCAGAACGAAAGTGAAACGCTCGTCGGAGGTTATACGCTCCGCTCGGACTGGCTCAATCCCAACAACCAGATGTCCACTTACTGGAAAGGACCTTACTATGTCCCGCCCGGGGTCATCATAGAGCTTGAGCCAACGATTACGAGACGATCAACGGGGTCAGACAGGCAAGATTTCAAGATAACCCGCACAGATGCTTTAACCAACGGCCAGCAGGCTGTATGTACGATTGCACCGGTCTTGCAAGGCCGGACTGGGGAGGCACTGTCCGGATGCCTTACCCGGATCCGGTGAATGGCCGGATGCTGACCTCTGCTGTCGGTGGGAGTGATACTTAATCCCGGCCATATCGACGGCAATGGTGTGATTTTTGCGGAAGGCAGATTCCGGATCAAGGGCAGTGTCGCCCCCGGGTATGCGGCTTACCGTTGTTTCCAACCAGAACATTTACATCGAGGGCAATGTTCTGAAGAACCGTCCGTCGGACTACGATCAGAGCACTCAGGATGATCAGTGGCACGGCGCCGACCCAACGTGCGGGCTGGCGCTGCTTGCGCGCGAAAATATCTGCGTCAACACTACTCAGTTCTTTGCGCCTGAGAACAGCATCAGCTCAGACGATATCGGCTCCGATGCTCAGAACGGGGAGCCGCCTTTCCACGTGATAGTAGACAACAGCCCTGCGAGCCGGCTGCGGTTTGCGCTATCGTTCGGTCCGGGGAATCGGAATCGGCAAGCGCGACTTTGCCCAACGCTGATAGTGCGAATGCAAAAGACCAGTATATGCTCTTCCTGCGCCATGCCCGGCGGATAACGGCGCCACCTACATAAATGCGTGGCTTAACCCTGGTGCTGGCGTGCTTAACGGTGGGTTGCTCGGGGTCAACACCTATACGACTGTTTTCCCGCCGTTCGTTTTCGGAGTTGGGGATGCGCGGTTCCCTCCTCTCACGGCCGCCGGATGGGGTGCCGACAGCTCCTTTGTCTGCTGGACGTTCCCGCTCACCGCGGATATCGATGCGAGCCTTAATGTAACGCCGGGGTTTACGAATCTTTTTCAGGTTGCGCTTGACCAGAACACATATACGCGAAACAACTATCTCATGGGTGGCTCGCCATCCAACCCATGGACGTCCGCATAGAGGCAATTCTCTACGCGCAGGAAGGTTCGTTCTTCGTGCTTCCGGGCAACTGGTTCAACCCGAACTCTGCCGATCTGTGGGATCCCACCACGTCGCGCTCCGCCCAATCCCGCCCGGGGGGCGTTGATCCGCGATTCCCGTTCTACGGTGATGCGCTGGATGTCAGGGTGATCATCGACGGCGCGGTTGGCGAGAACATAACTGCGGAATCCAGCGACGTAGGAGCATGGATGGCAAAGTGGGGCCAGATTCCGGAGACCTACGGTTCCAGCGGGATATCCACTCACCACCCGGATGATGGACTGACAATGCTTTACGACGACCACGTCGGCTGGCCTTATAGTAATCTCGGATCTTCTCCGGCGGTGCCGATAAGAACCGACGATTATTGCAGGACTCTGCCGATCACTCCGAAACTTCCCGTGAGCAATTCTCTCATTTACTTCGGCGACGTAATGTAGTCGCATTCGAGGTGACAGTATGAAACAGCTTTCTCGATTCATCGCGGTTCTGCTGCTGGTGGGCGCTGTTGCGTGTGCGCTGCCGGCCAATGCTTATGTGTACTCAGGCAAGCGCAAGATCATCAACTGCGGTGTTGTTGTGCTCAACAACGGCGCTGATACTGAACCGGGCACCACTGATTCCAACGGCATTCCAGGGTCATCAAGTTCCAGAAACGTCATTTACCTGCTCTTCAATGTTTTGGACCAGCTCGCCGATTTGAAGCCCGCGGGATGGAGCTTCGAGAACCCGTTGGCTCCGGGCAGCCAGGCAACCGGTGTAACGAAAAGCACGACGGACTACTGGTGTGTAAACCTGCGCTCGGTGCGCGATCTGTCCCAGATGCAGGTATTGTACCTGCCCGGCACCGGCACGCTGACCGCTACCCAGATGAACAACGAGGACAGAGAGAAGCTGAGAGAGTTTGTGGACGGCGGCGGAGTGCTGTGGATCGACAATGCGGTGATTGCGCAGACGTCGGCCAACAGCTTCAACCTGAACAATTTGTTCTTTATTGACAATATCGGTTTCCAGCAGGGGGGCGGCTACGACGTGCCGGTTAGCAGGCACCACGCGCTGTTGACCACGCCTAACTATTTGAGCGACGAGGAAGTGTCGATGCTGGGGTATGTTCACGGGGCGTACTGCTGCAACCCCGGCGTGGAAGAGGGTATTCTCGGTCTGAACAGCCCACCGCTGAGTTTCGATATCCTGTACCCGGTGGTAAACAATACGGGTAGTGGGCTGGGCAGCCCCTTGCCGAGCGTCGCCGCCAATGCCTACGGCAGCGGGCGGATTGTTGCGACCTCCGATTATGTTGGTGGAGCGTGCATACTGGCGCTTATCTCCGGTCAACCTTTTAACCCGTACAGCGTTCCGAGCCTGAAGTTTGCGACAACGTGATCGCCTGGTCGTCGACCTGGACTCATGTCAGAAAGGATTTTCGTCAGAGCGGGTCCTCCATCGACACAATCGGTGGCACTAAGCTGATAAAAAACTGGACCCTCGGCCCCGCGACTGTGCCCACCGGCCAGGAGACCGCTGCCGTGATCTACAAGAACCTGGCGTTCTATTCGGTGGGGAACACGCTCTACGCGCTCGACACCGTTCCGCAGGAGGACCTGGACGGCGACGGCAACCCGGACGACGGCATACCCAATTCGAGTCCAAATCTTCACTTTAGCAATCAGGGTCAGGATGTGGTCTGGATGTGGCCGACGCCGGGGCAGGGGACGGGCCAGGGGGATGGCAGCGAGCTGTCGCCTCCGACCATAGCGACCATACTGAACCCATCCAACCTCTCTCAGAGCTGGGATGTTGTGTTTGTGACATCCGCCGCGGGCAATGTTTATATGATGGATGCGTTTCCAACGAACGCGGCGGGCATACTGCAGCCGTCTACTACGGCCGTTCCGGTCATATCGGGCATGTCCGGCATGCCCGATTCATCGGGGACACATCCTTACCCGCCGTTGTATGTAAACGGATGGGTATATGCGACGAGCTCTGACGGGCATTTATACGCGTCGAATCCGGCTCTGCAGTATTGGCTGAGCAACAGCAACGCTTCCAGTACACAAAAAGCAGGCATCAGCGCGCAATGGGTGAAGCCGCAAATCCCCTCGGCTATCCCCGGCTCGACGAGCAGTGACACGAGCGGCAGCGCGCGCCTCTGAGAGCGGCCCGACATTTGGCTTTATCCAAAACCAGAGCACCGGCGCGACGGTAGGGATGGTTTACTGGTACACCGGGCAGTGGACAATCGCGAACCAAACGAGCTCATACACGGCTTCGAGTGATTATGTCAACGGCGTGCCGGTTTACGTGAGCAACGGGCGCCTTCTTCCCACCGTCACAAATGCCGATCAATCTACCGGAAGCAGCACCTGGACCCTGGCCCAGGTCCAACTGCCCTACATCGATGCCAATATGGCCGCGTATCCGCCGCCAAAAGCGGAGATTCCCGGCAATACCACCATAACCTTTACAGTATCTCCGCAAAGCGTATCTATCGGGGATCAGATCGTGGCCACCACAAACGTCGGCACTGCCGTTGTCCAGAGCAGTGTTCCGATACCCGCTGATGCTACCATTTATTTGACATACGCTCTGGATTACAACATACCGTTCAGGGCGATGCCGCAGCTTTCGGTGGCGCTGGAACCGAGCGTGCTGGCGCAAACCAGCGGCTTATCCAGTTCCCAAACCGCGATTCCCCTGACGTCGATCAAGAGCGCGCCTTCGATGGGCCCGGATAATATGCTCTACGTCACAGCTCAGCGCGGCCCCTTGAGTGGTGGAACAGCGATCCCGACTAATGGGCCCAACACCCAGTTCGGCGGCTCGGTCTACGGGTTGGAGAACACCGATCCGAAAACGATCCTCTTCAAGTGGCACTACATGCCTGCATTCCGGTTTTGATACCAAAACCGGAGCCGACATACCGAATGAGGTGTCAGTCCCCGGCGAAGTAACCGGGGCGATTCCGGGCGTAATATTCGACAAAGAAACCGGAATGTCGATGCAGAACCCTCAGCCGATGTCTTCTCCGGCGGTCTACGAAGATAAGGTATATGTTGCCGTAACCGGCGCAGAGGGCGTCACTCCGACTGGAGTGCATTATCCGGCCGCTGCTCTGCTGTGCTTCAAGGCAAATCCGGACTTTGTAATTCGGGTCACGCAGAATGTGGGTTTTGACGCCAGTGGTAAACCAGCGAGGCGGGCCATGAGCCTGATCGATCCTACTACTGGCTCAAATATGGACGTGAAGATATGGCAGCCGAACCTCCTGGGGGGTTCAGGGATGATTCTTCCTCAGGACGCCATAGACCTTAGTACAACTTCAACGGCTTCCGTAAAGGCCATGGTCGATTACCAGGGGGGCACGATAACATTTAGCGACTTCAAGCTGCCTAAACTCAACGGTATTACGACTACCGGCATAGTACAGCCGACTAACACATTCTCGCCTTCGATGCCGGTCTGGGTCTATTTGGACAATGTAGAAGTACCGATCGATTTCAGTACCTGGGGGCCTTCTGAAGCGCTCAATCCCACTACGATCCCTCCGGTTTCCGGAGATGCGGTCGACCTGAGCGGGTGGAACAACCTGCTGTGGTATTACATAATTCCGGATCACGGCACTAATCGCTGCTCGGGTATTCACTCGTCTCCGGTTGTCATTGGAAATAAAGTGTACGTCGAATGCGATGACGGCTATTTGATCTCGATTCCCACAGACGCGACCGAGACCAACGGCGGACAGGCCCAGTTCAGCGCCACGGATGTCGTGGAGTACAACCTGGGCCAGGGCGGTGTTATGTATTCGTCGCCTTCCGGTTCTAACGGTGTGCTCCTTGTTCCGGATGCAAACGGTCTGGACGCTTTCTCGGACACATCCACCCTCGCCGTAGACAGCAACCGAGTCACTGAGCTGGACGGCGCGGGAGAGGCGACATGGTCGCTGGATACTATGTCGTGGCCGGCCACAATTCCGACCGCGCCCAGTAACTCGACCAATTTCACGGCTCCGTCTCGCAGGTCCGGGCCAGTCAGCAAGCCGTCGCGCGCAAGGTATACCCAGGACAACGAGATACTTGTCGTCAACTCCGGGGCAAACCAGGTCTGCAAGATCGACAGGGCAGGCGGGATCGGGTATATGCAGGTGAATGTGGGTGCTGCCTCGACGATAGGTTACATCCGTTGGATGTGGGACAAGTTCAGCGATCCCCAGCACCTGCTTCGGCCCGGGCAGCCGACTCAACTCAATGATCCGACCGATGCGCTTTACTGGCAGGAGTGGGAAGGCGGCAATCTGGTGCAGCACTGCCTGGTGGCAGATTCAGGCAACCATCGCATTGTCGACCTGGTGTACCGGTTTGCCACGGACACCAGTGGCAACCCGACATGGCCGTTAGCGACGCCGGGCGACACTCAGCCTGACCAGGAGAGCGGGTTCTACGTTCCGGAGCTCAACTGGGTCACCGCGACCGATTCTCTTGACGAACGCTATGTCTTCAACTGCCTCCAGCTCGTCCCTGATTATACTACTGGAGATATCAACATCTGGGCGGCTGTGTCCAACTACAGCGCAGGGTTCGCAGCCGGGACCCTCCAGGACCAGGGATTAGGCGGAGCGATTGTCTCGCTGCAGTATCGCACACCTGACGGTTCGGGCAGCGTTCCTAACTGGAACTACGCAACCACTAACTCAGGGCAGATAATTGCCGCGTGCGACCGTATAAACTGGGGCGGCCAGACTATGCCGCTGGGATGTCCGAGGGTACTTCCAGGTCATAAACGGCCCAATGAGTGGTTGGACTGGAACACCTCAGCAGTATATTCTGATCTGCGACAACTACGGGGTGTATAAGATAGGGCCGCTGGTCGATGGCGCGGTGCCGGTCGTGATGTCGAATCGTTCGCTGACCCAGAATGACTACGAGAACTTACAACTGCGTCTTCCACTTACCGGGTGGGTTTCTGGTGACTTTCTTCCAACATCATATGTGCCGCTCTCTGCTACCTCAGCGCAGGAGCTGCCAAACGGAAACTGGCTGATCACTAACAACTACTCCGGCGATGACCAATATAAAAACTGGCTCGCCGGCATTCCTGCCGTGGACGATAGCAGCTCGGATGTCAGCTCATTCGGCGGCGAGATATTTGAGCTTCAGTGGCCCACAGGAACCACGCCGGAGCAGATTATCTGGACCTCGCCTCAGTTAGTAAGGACGACGAGACCCGGCATTACTCCCGGAGTCTGGGTTCAGCAATCGCAGCAGACTTATAGTCTCCAACAGCCCGCGAGCGCCGTCAGGCAGTAGCAGGGTCTGGTCCGGAACCGTATAGCCTACCAATACTGTCATTTCGAACGCAGTGAGAAATCTGCTTTTTAAGACGTCTGGTTCAAAGCAGATTCCTCGGCTGCGCTCGGAATGACCAAATTCGGCACCTTGATTCACACGCTTCAGGCGCAACTAGCGCTTAGTCATCCACCTTCCCTGTCGCAGCCCATTCGCTGCTTCTGAGGGCGAGCTGCTGGAAGCCTTCGGTCTGGAACGAATCCATCCCGCCGCCTTCCCAGACGTGGCCGATGATGACGTGGGCAATCCTGCCTTCACCGTAATTCGTTGTTGTCAGCGCGGGCTCGTCCTGTCCGGTGCCGCCTTGTTCGGCATCCGAATAGGCCACCGCAAGAGTTTGCATCGGCACTTCGTGCATGTGAGTCAGCTTGTGATAAAGCTCGTCGGGGGTCTTGAAGTCGGCAAGGCCGCGTGTGATCGGATCAGTGTGATCGAGCATTCGGACTTCGATCTCGTGATAGGAGCCATGGCCTCGCCTTCCCGCCACATAAGGCCGACCATTTTTTCATATTCCACCCAGCCGGTGAACGCATTGTCCGCCGCGTGAAGAACCACCATTCCGACGCCGCCCTTGATCGCGGCCTCGAAATTCTTCTTTGCTTCTTCACTCCACTCGGGTCCGTTGTAGTCGTTGAAGATCAACTGGATGCCCTCAAGCGATGACTTGTCCTCAAGGGTCGAACTTGGGTCGTCGGTAACTCTTACTTCAAACTATCCCGAGACTTTTCAAGCAACTCTCTGATGAACGGTGTGGAACGCGTCCAGTCGTGATTGTTAGCTCCTGACAGAATGAGTGTTTCGATCTTTGACATTGTATCCCCTCGTATCCAGGTTTTTCGAGTCGCTCCATCGCCGAGTACCATTACCCATCACCAAGCGATTTGGACTGCCTCAGACAATGATAGGCAGGGCCATATCCCACCCTCAATATGTTACTATCTAATCGCTAAACGAGCAAGCGCTTTGCGGGTGTATGTCACGTCTACGGATAGAATGCTGAATGCTGGCAGGCTTCTTAATCGCGAAACAGCGAAAGCGCGAGATTAGGAGCGAGAGAGGATGGATAAGCTTGAGACGTTTCCACCCTCACCCTCATTGGGAGAGGGAATACGTTCGTGCAGAATTACGGGCTAACATATCGTCTGTAGCTCCCCTCGCCCTAGCAGGGAGAGGGGCCGGGGGTGAGGGTGGAAAGGAGCAATCCAGCGCCGAAAAGTAGCTGACGAATCGGCTCCTGGCAATCAAGGTCGGTCTCTACCTTTCGCGTTTTCGTTCCTCTGAGCTTGTCGAAGAGCGCGCTTTCGCGATAAATGGTTTCCGTAGATTTGCACCCACCCGCGCTTTGCCGCGCAACTCAGCGTTTGGGCCCTTTGCTGGACATCCCGGCCGGCATATCTCACTGCCGTTTGGCAGGGGCCTTCCTCAGATCCCGATGCTGTCCCACGTGTCCGGCAGGTTACGAATGGAAACTTGGGTACTGGGTTCGACCAGACGCTTCTCGAGTATTACCAGCGTGCCCCACTCGTCAGTCTTAAGAAGCACTTTATCCGCGACATCGAGCATAACGCAGTAACCCAAACCAAGGGAGGGCTTGGTGGAGAAACCTCGAAGCAGCACGGCGCGTGGGAGGATCAGAGACTCGATCCCCGGCCCCTTGTCCTCGACTCCGACCCAGATAATGCCGTCCCTTACTCCCGCGTAGACGTTTCCCTCTTTTCCGTGCTTAATGGCATTCGTGATGGCCTCGCCCACGCCGATCATGAACGACTCACGACGGTCGCTCGCCAGGCCCTGTGCCCGGCAAAACTGTTCAACCTCGTGCCTGGCGCCGGAAACCTGCGCCGCGGTGCCCACTTCCAAGGCTAATTCTGAGTCGGCGAGGTACGGCATTACATCGCATTCGTCGCAGATGTCGAGTTTGCCATCCGTCACACTGAGAATAGTTTCCCGGTAAAACAGTCGCTTCTGCTCTTCCATTTGCCTTTCAAGGGCGCGTCGCTCGTCCTGGGCACGCACGCGCTCGGTTATATCACGCGCGATGGCAAGCACGACCCGCTTTCCCCCGAGATCGAAGAGGTGGGCGCTGATTTCGGAGGGAATGTGCCGGCCGTCTTTTGATACCTGTATTATCTCGTAAGTGCCGTGACCCCGCTTCAGGATATTCTTCATTATTGCCGGGAGGTTCTCGAGGCTCCGGGGCGCATCGACGTCTTTCGGGCCCATCCTCGACAGTTCTTTCCTGCTGTAACCAAGTCTTTGGCACGCCACGTCATTGACCTCGACGAAATGACCGGGCACGCCGGTCTCCGATATTTCAAGCAGAAAAATGGCGTCGTTTGCGTTTTGGAATAGCTGGCGGAACTTGCGCTCACTTTCGCGGAGGGCTTCTTCGGCGCGCTTTCTGTCCGTTATATCGGTTATCGTGCCGAATGCTCCCACAAACTGTCCATCGTCGCCTAAGATCGGACTTGGAGCGATGAGCGTATGCAATCTCCGGCCATCCCTGGTTATCCATGTCAGATTCGTAATGGCCATGCAGACCTCTTCGCCGTTCGGCTATCTGTTCAAGCATCGTCGTTCGACTGTCTTCGTCCACGAACTCCAGGATATGATGCCCCACCACCTCATCCGGCGAATCATATCCCAGCATTTCCGCGAATCTGGGATTTGTGTAGGTAAAGATGTAATTGGCGTCGTTTGTGGCAAACCCTTCGTTCATCGTCTCGATCAACAAGCGGTATCGGCCTTCGACCCCACGCAATTCTGCCGCAAATAACTCAGCTCGATTCCTGATTCTTCGCATCGCGATTGCAACAATGCCCACGATGGCTGCGCCGATTAGATACGCGACGATCTCGGTCCGGTCTTCCAACAAGGCCTCCGGACGCGGAATTCCGCGGTCAGGGGGGAATGCGTATCCGAAACAGACGATGCCCAGGACGAACGCCAGCACTGCCGGTCCCTCTCCGAGAACATAGGCAACAATCATGATAAGCAGCACGTAGGTAATCGGGTGGTCGGCGAGCGGAAAATCCGGCATCAGCAGCCACAGCCCTGCCGTCAGTGCCAATTCCGCAACAACCGCAACCACATATCCGACCCATCGTGGTTTCGGTGGGCTTTGCCTGTCGTTATGGGCGCTGGTCATGTCCGATACCCCTTGGAAGCGATGACCCTTGGAAAGTCCAGGGTATACATGTTTTTACGTTTTCACAAAGCAGCGATTGTCCTTGTTGCCGTGCTGCTGGTAGTGTACCCGCGGATGGCGGGCTATCAAGCGTTGCAAGCCGCCCGCGGAGCATTCTGCCGGTTGCACGCTAATAAGCCGGACTGCTATAATCTGTGGGACATCTCTGCCTTGGATAGTCGATCCGGATGGTGACGCGATATGAGTGAAAAAACAGGCCGAAAGCGTGTGCTGATCGCAGGCAGCGATATTAGCGACGAAGAGACCAAACTCCTCGAACAATCGGGGTTCGTGGTGGAGCGCGTCGAGTCGATAGAGTCCGTCAAGGACGGGGTGGCGTCTCAACGCCTGTCTGACGCCCTGAGCGATGACGCTGTGGTTTGCTCCGACCGTGCCTGTGCCGAATCGGAAAATACGCGCTGCGGTGGGCAAGACCCTCGAAAAAAAGTGGTCTCCAACATGACCGGAGCCATCGCAGCCGTCTTCAGCGCTCTGGCATTTCTTACCGTGGCGGGTGTGATCGCCTTCGGCGGGCTCGGCTATAGGCAGACACAGCCGCTGCCTCAGTTGCCGTGGATCCAACCCACCGTGAGCGCATTCATAATCCTCTCCTGTTTTGCCATAGCGGTCCTGTGCCTCGCCAGATATCGGGCGCTTGGCGGCGCATGGGTCTTTTGGGCCGGTTTAGTGTTTGTTCAAACAGGGGTTCTCGACATCTTCTACATGCTGTCCTGGCCGGGTTTGGTAGGCCACGGTAGTGTAATAGGTCACCTTCCGAACACGGCTGCCTGGCTCATCGCGCTGATAGATACAACACTTTCTCTCTTGCTCCTTGCCGTGATCGCCCGCCGGCCGGAACGTTTGAAGCCATCGCGTTGTTTCGCCGCGTATGCCGGTACAGCCGCCTTTGCGTTCTTCATCGGGGTGCTGTCCGTGCGGTTCGAACGAGTCCTGCCGATCTTGGTAGTGGGCTTGGCCTTGACGCGGTTGGAGATCGCTTTGGCGGAGGTTGCACTGGTTGTGATTGCTGCAGCCGCAGTGTTCGCGTACCGGCGGCACGTCGCTGAGAAAGACGCGATGCTTGGCTATCTGGTCCTCTTCTTGATAGTGTTCGGTTTTGCGCTGTCATATCCATGTATCGGTGGAAAGCGCTACGATATCTGGTGGTACGCGGCCCGGGTCGAAGCGGCTGCGTGCTTCCCGATATTGCTCTTGGGCTTTTTGCACGAGGGATATGCGCTCTTCAGCGCAGAGCAGGCGCGCGGTGAGGAACACAAGCGGTTGCTGGCGGCTGTGCAGGAAAGCGAGCAGCGCCTCCGGATGCTCTATATGTCCGTAAACGAAGGCTTTTATCTCGCGGACATCATCTACGACGACAAAGGCGAACCTTGCGATTACAGATACGTAGAGGTTAACCCGGCGTTCGAACAGATCCTGGGCCTCAGCCGGAACCAGATCATCGGCAGACGGTATAGGGAAATGGTCCCGGATTTCTCGTCCAATTGGTTCGAAGTCTTCCGAGAGGTCGCGGCAACAGGCACGCCCGCTGACTGTAGCTTCCACTCGGAAGTGTTCCACCGACACTTCGGGGTCCACGCATTCAGCCCTTCAGTAGGCAAGATCCGCAGCTTTGGTCGAGGATACTACCGAACACAAGCAGGCCGAGGAGGCGCTGCGGAACAGTGCCCGACTATTGGATGACGTCATAGACGGCAGCACTTTTCCAATCTGCCTCAAGGACCTCGATGGAAAGTTTATGACCATCAACGCGGCGTTAGAGAGAATGCTCGGGATGTCGCGGGAAGAGCTGAAAGGCAAGACCGACTACGACGTCGCCCCAAAGGAGCTCGCCGACTACTGGCGGGCTCACGATACAAAGGTGGTGGCGACCGGCGAAGCTATCCAGATCGAGGAAGTCGGTGACCTGCCGGACGGCCACCATATCTTCCTGGCGAACAAGTTCCCGCTGGTGGATGCTAACGGCCAAGTATACGGCATTGGAGCTATCTCCCACGACATCACCGATCGCAAGCGTGCCGAGGAGGCGCTTCAAGCGAGCATACAGGATTTTCGCGCCCTGGCCGAGTCCGTTCCGGAGATCATTGCCTGGGCCACCCGGCCCGACGGCCAGAACACTTACTTCAGTCAACAATGGATGGATTATACCGGTTTGACGCTGGAGGAAAGCTACGGCGATGGCTGGATTATTCCCTTCCACCCTGACGACCGAAAGCGTGCGTGGGAAGCGTGGCAAAATGCAGTGAATAACGATGCGGCGTACTCGCTTGAATGTCGTCTGCGGCGAGCTGATGGCGCCTACCGCTGGTGGTTGATCCGAGGCACGCCACTACGAGATGAGAGCGGAAAGATTATCAAATGGTTCGGCACTTGCAGTGATATCCAAGATATGAAGCAAATCGAAGAGGCGCTGCGATATAGCGAGGACCGTCTGCGATTGCTGGGCGATAACCTTCCTGACAGTGCCGTTTATCAGTATATGCACGACACAGATGGGACACCTCGCTTCCTCTACATTAGTTCGGGAATTGAGCGTCTCAACGGCGTGACGGTGGAGGATGTTCTGGGCGATGCCAGGGCTCTGCACGGCCAGATTTTGCCTGAGTATTACAGTGCATTGGTGGAAGCCGAAGCTGTCTCCGCACGAGACCTGTCTGACTTCAGTATGGACATACAAATGCGGCGGCCAGACGGTGAAGTGCGCTGGATGAGGCTCCGTTCACGACCAAGACGTCTGCCCGAAGGTCGCGTGGTCTGGGACGGTGTGCAGATTGATGTTACCGAGCGCAAGCAGGCCGAGGAATTGTTGCAAAGGACCGTGCAGCGCTTCTACACGGTTCTGTCCGGCATGTACGCCGCGGTCTTGCTGGTGTCTGAGGACGACCGCGTCGAGTTTGCCAATCAGGCATTCTGTGACATGTACGACCTCAAGGACTCGCCGGCTGACCTGGTCGGGCTCACCGCGCAACAGATGATCGACAGGATCAAGCCCGCGTACTTACGCTCCGAAGAGGCGGTCGCTCGCATAAAGGAGATAGCCGCTCTGAAGCAGCCCGTAAAAGGCGAGGAGGTTATGCTAAGGGGCAGCCTCACATGCATACGGGATTACATCCCCCTATACGTCAATGGGGAATCGTACGGCCGGTTGTGGCAACACGTGGATATTACAGAGCGCAAGCACGCTGAGGAGGCGCTGCGGGAAAGCGAAGAGCTTCTGACGGCGATCACCGAGAACAGTCCCGACCCCATTTTTGTCAAGAATCGTCAGAGCCGGATAGTCTTCGGCAACCCTGCTCTGCTTCAAGTGTGGGGCAGGCCTCTGGAAGATGTGGTCGGAAAGAACGACCGTGAGCTCTATGATGACCCGGCCGTCGGAGAGGCGATCATTGCCAACGACGGCGCGGTCCTGGAGTCGGGTCGAAGCCAGGTAGTGGAAGAAGTCGTGCAGATGCCGGATGGCTCTTGCAAGACCTACCTTTCCACCAAGACGCCATATCGCAGTGGCGATGGCCGGGTCGTCGGCATTGTGGGTATTGCCCGCGACATCACCGAGCGCAAGCAGATGGAAGCCGAATTGGAACGGACTGGCCAGCAGCGTCGGCTTGCTCTCGATGCCGCCCATTTGGGTTGGTGGCACTATGACCCGGTCACGCAGATATCGACGTGGGACGACCGCTACAGAGAGATATTCGGCGTCACCGGCTACGAGCGCCCCAATGATGAAATCCTGGTTCAGATCATCCACCCGGAGGACCTGCCCAGTCTTTGGGCCAAAGTGGAAGCCGCCCTGGACCCCTTCGATCCGCAGCCCTATGCGGTGCAGTACCCGCATCAACCGGCCCGATGGGTTGATGCGATGGATCGAAGCCTACGGACACGCATCATTCGAGGGCGATGGCGTCGAGCGGCATGCAACGAGCTTTGTGGGCACCGTCGCCGATATAACCGAGCGCAAACAGGCCGAAGAACAACTTGCTGAGGCCCACGCCGAGGCCGAGCGTCGGGCGGCGGAGATGGAATCGTTTTTCTCGCAGATGTCCGAGGGGCTTCTGCTGCACGACCTGGACGGCAGAGCTATCCTTGCAAACGCGGCGGCGAGCGAGATTCTTGGCGGGAATATTCCTGGACCGGCAAAGGATAGGGCCGCGCGGTTCCAGGTCCGAAGCATCGATGGAACGCCGGTGAGACCGGAGGAAATGGCCTCCGCAAGGGCGCTGCGCGGGGAGACGATCAAGGAAGTTCGCTACACGCTGGCGGTTCCGGTGGGGCCGGACAGGGTTGTCGCTTTCAGCGCCGCGCCTGTTCGCTCAGCCGAAGGCCGTATTTTCGGCGCGGCCACCGTGTTCCGTGACATCACTGAACAAGCCGAGTTCGAGCAGCAGAGACTGGATCTTTTCGAGCGCGAGCACCATATAGCCGAAATCTTGCAGCAGGCGATTGTCCCGCTGGAGGTTCCTGCAGAGATATTGGGTCACGCTTTTGCGGTAAAATACCGTCCGGCTCTGAGGGAAGCTGAGGTCGGGGCGACTTCTACGACGTTTTCGAGCTTGACGACGGCAGGATTGCGGTGCTTATCGGGGACGTTGTCGGAAAGGGCCTCGCGGCAGCTATAAGGGTGGCCGCGGCCAGACACGCCATTCGCAGCTATGCATACATTGACCCCAGGCCCGCAACGGTTATGAGACTGACTAATGACGCGCTGTGCCGGGAAAAGGGCGATGAGTCTCAGATGCTGACGGCTTTCTACGCCGTGTGGACCCGCGGATCGGCGGCATGACATTCTGCAGTGCCGGCCACGAACCGCCCATTGTCTGCTGCGCCCGCGGAGATTGCCAGGAAATGGAAGTCGGAGGGCTGCCTCTGGGACTGATGCCGGGTTTCCAGTACCGAGCAATCAGGCCGCAGGCTTGACCCGGGAGATATCGTCGTGATGGTCACCGATGGGATAACCGAAGCCAGGAACTCGGGCGCGGTGCAGTTCGGTAAGGAAAGATTGACAGAGTTTGTGAAGCGGCATCGCAGTGTTCCACTCGATGAGATCGCAACAGGACTGATGAGAGCGGCGACCGAGCACGCGGGCGGACAACTGCAAGACGATGCGGCCGTAGTGGTGTTTTCACCTCAAGCAAGAAAGGCGGACAGATAGTGTCAACCCAGGAAGAAGCATACATATCCGTTAACGAGGACGGCGCGGCCGTGACCATCACGGGAGGCGGCTCTCTCACCCTCTTCAACGCCAATGAGTTCGGTGAGCGGTTGAAGCAGGCGTCGCTAACCGCCGAGAGCGTGACCGTAGACCTGCGGCCTGCCGTCTTCATTGATAGTAAGATTGTCCAGGATTTGGGCCAGGCGGCTGTCATGCTGATCAAAAGGGGCAAGCGACTGCGCGTTCTTATGGATGGGACAGCATACCCGCTGCATGTCGCTCAAGATATCGGGCTACGAGGGGATAATGGATATCGAGGTCGAGTGAAATGTTACCACAAACAGGACGTCTGGACAGAGCAGTTGTACGTTATGGGGTCGCCGTCGCGGCGGTTGTTGCGGCGATCCTTTGCGCCTGCCGCTCAACGGGCTCTTCGGTTCAAAAGCGCCGTTCGTCACATTTTACCCGGCAGTTATGCTTGTGGCGCTGCTCTGCGGGTTTAGGGCGGGGGTTCTGGCAACTGTTTTGGCGGGTCTGTCGGCGGCAATTTGGGTCTTGCCTCCTATTGGACGGCCTCAGATAGCGAGCGCGGCCGATGTCATCAGCCTGGCCGTTTTCGTCTTAACGGGCGTATTTATGAGCGGCGTGGCTGGATTGTATCACCGGGCACGCGCGAGAGCGGCGGAGTACGAGATTCAACTGGCGCGGCGCGAGAGCGAGGAGAAGTTTCGACTTCTGGTCTCCGGCGTCGAGGATTACGCTATCTTCTTTGTCGATCCGGATGGAAGCGTAAGCTCGTGGAACGAGGGAGCCCAGCGCATCAAGGGATACACCGCCGAGGAGGTTATCGGCAAACCCTTCTCAATATTCTACACCCCGGAAGATATACGTGGCGGGAAGCCCGAGGCAACGTTGGCGCTGGCACGGAAAGAAGGCCGACACGAAGAAGAGGTTTTGCGCGTCCGTAAGGACGGCTCCACGTTTTGGGCCGACGAATATACAACCCCACTGTGCGATGACGATGGGAAGCTGCGCGGATACGCGAAGATAATACGAGATATCACCGAGCGAAGGCAGGCGCAGGACGCGCTGGCCGAGCAGAACCGGCTTCTCGATCTTGCCCACGTGCTGATCCGCAACCCTCATGACCGTATCGTGACCTGGAACACCGGGTTGGAGGCGCTCTATGGTTATTCCAAGGAAGATGCTGTAGGCCGCGTCTCTCATGATCTGCTAAAAGACGGTGTTTCCTGAGTCGCGGGAGGCGGTGACTGAAGCTTTGTCAAAGACAGGGCATTGGAATGGCGAGCTTGTGCACATGGCCAAGGACGGCCATAAGGTTGTCGTCGCAAGTCACCAGGTTACGCACCGCGACGAGCAAGGCAACGTGTTGGCGATCATCGAGACCAACAACGATGTAACCGACCTCAAGCAGGCAGAGCAGGAGCGCGAGATCACGGTCGAATTCCTGCGGCTGGTAAACGCGAGCACGGGAAGTCGCGAAATGATCCGGACCGCAGCCACGTTCTTTCAGGAACAATCCGGATGTGAGGCCGTCGGCATCAGGCTGCGAGAGGGAGATGATTACCCTTACTGCGAAGCGCGCGGTTTTCCAACCAGAGTTTGTTCAGGCGGAGAATAGCCTTTGCACCCGCAATACCGAGGGCGAAGTCATGCGTGATGGCGCGGCTATCCTGTTATGGAGTGCATGTGCGGAAATGTGATCTGCGGACGATTCGATCCTTCGAAACCATTCTTCACTGAGCACGGGAGCTTTTGGACGAATAATACTACAAAGCTTCTTGCTACCAGCACCGAAGCGAATCGGCAAGCTCGCACCCGCAACAGGTGCAACGGCGAAGGATACCAATCGGTAGCTCTGCTGCCCCTGCGCATGGGGGAGGAAAGATTGGGGCTTTTGCAGTTGAACGATAGACGGGAAGGCATGTTACCCCTGAGCTTGTCGCGCTGTGGGAGAGGTTGACCGACCAACTGGCGGTGGCCCTGGCGAAATTCGGCGCGGAGGAGCGCTTCAGCACCATGGCCGACGCGATGTCGCAGCTTGCCTGGATGGCTAACCCGGACGGATTCATCACCTGGTATAACAGGCGCTGGTATGAATACACTGGAACCACCCCGAAGCAGATGGAAGGCTGGGGCTGGCAGAGTGTACACGACCCGAAACTGCTGCCCAAGGTCCTGGAGCGGTGGAAAGCCTCGATTGCGACGGGCGAACCGTTTGACATGGAGTTTCCGCTGAAAGGGGTTGACGGGAAGTTTCGACCATTCCTGACTCGTGGGGTGCCGTTTAAGGATTCCGAGGGGCGCGTCCTGCGGTGGTTCGGGACGAACACCGACATCAGCGAGGCGCGCGAACTCGAAGCCCACAAGCGGGAATTCTACCGCCGCACCATCCTCGCCGCAACTCAAGGCAAGTTGCAGGTATCAGAAAAGGATGAAAATCCGGCAGCCGCCGGACCCACTCTGGAATCGTGGGATATCCGTGGCAAAGATGACGCAGCATTAGCCGTGGGTTCGATCACTCAACTCGCGCGCGACGCCGGAATGAAAGAGCAGAGAGCCTACGAGTTCCTGGGCTGTGTTACTGAGGCCGTCACTAACGTAGTTAAACATGCGAAAGCGGGAACGATGTCCTTTCACAGAGTTGCCGACAGCCTCATGTGCGTTGTCTCAGATTCAGGCCCGGGCATTGGAGCAATGGCGCTGCCGGATGTGGCTCTGACAAAGAACTACAGCACCGCAGGCACGCTCGGCATGGGCTACAAGATCATGATCCACTTCGCCGACAAGGTCTATCTCGCAACCGGCCCCGAGGGCACGGCGGTGGCTATCGAGATGGGGCTGCAGGAAACCTCGGCCCCCCTCGAATTGGGGCTCCTGAAACGAGATACCCGTCTGGACTGAGTGATGATGCAGTCCTTTCGCTTCCGTCGAGCTGTGTTTGAGAGTGGAAACCTCCCAAGCTTATTCACCGCGTCTGGCCGTTACGCCGCGCTTGCGTGCATTTTCATGAACGGCGCCAGGTCCGATGCCTCCTGCGGGCCGACGAGGACCTGCCAGCCGGGCAGACACTCTTCCAGCTCGCCGCTTATCTGGGCAACGTAGCCCGGAATGATAATCTTCCGGCATTTCGTCTGGTCCGCAAGGCCGGACTCCTTGATGAACGCGGCTATCTTTTCTCCCGAGAACTTGCCCGCGGCCCAGCCCGTGAGAACGCTGATTCCTTCGGTTTCCACAATCGCGAGGTATGCCGGGATGCCGGAGTTTTCGACTTCGCCCGAAACAATAAAGTAGGTGAGCGAGAAGTTGGTGGTAACCAGCACCGGTGAGTTTTCATTCGGCTCCCCGACCGGATAAACCCTGGGTTCGACCTGAATAGGCTTCTGCGGGTCCGTGAAGATGTTCTGCCTGAGCATCATCATCGGCAGCGGGGCCTGGTAAGCAAGGGTGTCAACGACAATGATCGAGGCATACTTGCAGATCAGCGCGGACGCGTCCGCCACCAGCGAGGGCAGATCTTTTCCCGTGAGGAAGTTCATAACCGGGTAGCCCATGGGTTCATAGGCGCTCTTCAGTGCCGCCTTTCGGATGATAGTGTGTCCTGGACTTGAGCAGCCGGATTGCCGGCAGGAAGATAGAGGGACTATATCCTGAACCCCCAGGCCCGCGAGTTTTTCGTCGTCAAGGCTCGCAAGTTCATCCAGCGTATTGGCTCTGGCTGCAACGCGGCGCCTTATACTTCAGGGCGAGCGCGGCCATGGCATCGAGCGTTTTCGGGAGGTTTGCGGCGTGAATAAGGGGCCGCTGTCCGTCGGTGCCTGCAGCGCGGCCTCAAGCGCCGCGCCCGTCGCGCTCTGCGAGATCAGGCCGCGACCGCTGGTCGAAGCCACTTCCTTGACGGCGGCGGCGAACGGTTCAACCTCGGTGGTTGTGTTAGCAACCAGCACAAGGTCGATCATCAACTGCTCACCCACGCGCTCCAGGCAATAGTCGCGCACGAAGGCGGCCTGGCCTCGTAGCTCGTCGATGGACTGATCGTCCGAGAACGCCGCGGCAATCGCCGTCGGATGCACGAATGTTTTCTCGTGACGGAACATCACGGTCTCGTTTCCGACTTGCGCCTCACGAGATGCGGGGCCGATACTTCGCCAGTCGAATGGGTGGCTTGCTCGCCGCGCCGAGTTTTGCAGTCGCTTCCTCGGAAGCATAAGGACACGCCGATAACTCGGCATTCTTTGACGCCAGCTTCATAGCGAAGGCCATGCAGGTGGGCACGCCGCACTCCCCGCAGTTCGTCTTCGGCAGCAGTTTGAATATGTCTAAACCGGTTAGTGCCACGATTGATTACTCCTTCACCTCGTTCATTTCATCGATCTTGCGCTTGATTGTGCGCGCCGCGGTCGGGTGATACATTACCAGAAGATCGACACCGGCGTTAAGCAGACTCATTGCCGTTGCTATTTCGATGAGAGCGCCGCGCTCACTTTCCGGGCCCCAGAGGGGGAACGCGCTCTCGGGAGCCTTGCTTTCCTTTGTCTTCGCGACTTCGTAGCCCGGCGTGCCGATTATCGGCATCGCGAGCATCTGATCGCCCGTAAATGCCGCGGTACGGATCCGTTCCACTACCGAGTAGGTATACTCCAGGCCGTAGCCCAGCGCACCGGTCAGAGCGTCGATTACCGATCTTCTCCGGGGCAAGCCCCATGTTTGTCATCAGGATATTGAGCTGCTTGGCCATGTTCACGTCGATCGGCGTCTGCCCGGTTACGCAGTGCCCATAGCCCATCGCCGCGGCCGCAACGGTCTTGTAGTTGTCCGTTTCCGCCCAGCCAAGGAGGAGGTTTTCGCCCGCGAACCGGCTCGCGACCTGCTTCATGACCGCGTTCATCTTGTCGAAGTTGCTCGGGCCGTTCACGATGAGCGGAACGCCCACTGCCTTCAGGATGTCGTGAACAAAGTCCGCAGCCGCCTCCGGGGAAGTGTCGCCGTTGTCGGGGTGGGTGCTCTCGAGCCGTACGCTGATGACTTCGGCTCCAAGTTCGTCTACACAGTATTTCGCCATCTTTGCCGGATCGCTGAGCAGTTCACCGTAGACCTCGCGAAGAGTGTCCGGATAATTCCTCGGCGCCTTGTCGAAGACTTCCATCGCAATCACCTGCCGGCGGCCGGTGTTCCCCTCAAAGTGCCGGAACGGCAGAGCCGCCGCGCCGCCGATGACGACGGATGATGTCCTGGTTCCGCTCCCCCCGAGAACGACCTCTCGAACCGAAGCGCTGACGTTCTCGCCGGGCACGCTGAACGCCGCAGGGGCTGCGATGGAAGCGGACGATATCGGTTTTTCCGGAACTTGCGGCGAAGCAGGTTCCGCCACAGGAGCAGTTGACTCCGGTTCGGGGGCTCGGCCCGATCATGAGGCGCCTCGACCGGCTGTGCCGCAGGCTGAGCGGCGCCCGG
>CAVZJH010000094.1:0-33256 GCA_963775535.1 uncultured bacterium
GGACATCGATGCGCCGGGCTTTTATCTCTATGAAATCGCTGATGATCCGCAAGCGTACGTCGGTGAAAAGATAATCGAAGCCGTCGCGTCGTTAGGATTTCCGGTGAACCATAATGAGTGCATTGAAGGAGCGCCAGCCGATGGCGGGCTGATTCGACGGGGGATCAAGAGCTTCCGCCGGAAGACCCGCCTGCCCCAGGCAATCTACACCTATCGCACATGTGGGAACCACGTGCTCACCGTCGAGCCCCCTGCGTCAATGCTGCCGCTCGCTGACAGGGTAAAGATCGAACTGCTTACACTCGATATAGCTATGCGATCGCTTGCGCGGTAATCTCGCATCCACACTAAGACAGGTCAGTTGCGGGAGGCCCGCATATGCGAATTCGAGGATACCCCGCCGGACATTCTCCTTGCCGCAGAGTTTCTTGTTATGCTAACATTGAGGCCTAGAGGAACACTATGGCTATTCAAGAAAGCGGCAGGCGGCGTGATGAACGACTGATACCACCGGGTGAACCCAAGCATCACGGCGGAATATCCTGGCGCTGCATCATAATCGGCGCGATACTCATACCACCCAACGCTTATTGGGTAATGATGACCGAAGCGATCTTTCACAGAGGCCACCCGTCGGTGATGGCCGTGCCCTGGAACGTCGTGTTCAACATAATCGTGCTGGTCGTCATCAACCAGTTCCTTAAGCGTTACGTTCCTCGCTTCGCCTTCACCCAGCCGGAACTGATCACAATCTATGTGATGGTTTGGATTGTAACTGTGCTCGCGGGTAATGATTCGCTTCAATTGGGAATCCCCGCGCTGGCATTTACAAGTCATTTCGCCGATGCCAACAACCACTGGCAGCAGATTTTCGTCGACAGGCTCCCGAGTTGGCTCACGATGAACAATACTGCCATAACCAACGGGTACTTCACCGGCTTTGACACGTTCTATAAGTGGGAGTATATCAGGGCCTGGATCAAGCCGGTGCTTTGGTGGGTATCGTTCATAGTGTCGATGGGCGTGGTGACCATCTGCTCCAACATACTGCTCAGAAAGCAATGGACGGAGAACGAAAGGCTCAGCTTCCCGGTTGTCCAGCTTCCTATGGCAATCACCCAGGGCGGCGGCAGCGAGGCATTCTGGAAAAACAGATTATTGTGGGCGGGTATTGCGATAGGCGGGGGACTGGACTTGCTCAATGGGCTTCACATGCTCTATCCGAATCTGCCGTTTATCCAGGTAAGGCACGATGCGATAGATCTGTCCCAGTACTTCACGTCTTCGCCGTGGAACAAGATCGGATATTTCCCCCTGCCTTTATATCCCTTCTGTATAGCGCTCGGCTATATGCTTCCGCTGGATATGTCGTTCTCGATCTGGTTCTTCTACCTGTTCAGAAAAGCTCAGACTGTGTTCTTGGGCGCGTACCCGATAGTGGCTAACCCCACCCCGTACTTCGCAATGCAGAGTTTTGGCGCGTGGGTTGTCTACTTTGCATTCGCCGTGTGGATGGCCCGAGGACACCTGAAGGCAGTGTGGCTCAGGGTGACAGACCGCCCGGGCGGTGCGGATGATTCCGAGGAACCAGTCAGCTACAGGACTGCGCTCATGGGGATCTGCTGGGGGCCCTTTACCTGACCTGGTTCTGCAGGCGCATGGGAATGAGCTCGATAGTCATTGTGTGCGTGTTCGCCATTTACTTCCTCATCACTATGGCGATAACCCGAATGCGCGCTGAACTGGGCCCGCCCGCGCACGAGATGGCGCAGGGAATGGACGCAAGCAGCATCATGACCATGGTGTTCGGTTCAAGATTTCTCGGCGCCGGCAACCTCGCGCTGCTGCCCCTGTTCTACTGGTTCGTCGGTAGAGGCTATCGAACCAATATCGGACCGGGACAGCTCGAAGGCTTTAAGATGGCAAATGAGTCCAAGGCCAGCCCGCTGCGCCTTGGCTGGGCAATGCTCATAGCTTTCGCGCTGGGAGCCCTGGCAACCTACTGGGCATCGCTGGCCCTGCAGGTACTCGCAGCCTCCACAAATTGATAATGAGGTCGGTCACGGCTGGGGGCAGTGGCTCGAAGCCGCGAACAGGATCAATAACCCTGCTGGCCCGGATCTCTACGGCATAGCGTCATTCGTCATCGGTATAGTGTTCACGGTGTTTCTCTTTGTTATGCGAAGCGTTTTTCCGTGGTGGCCGCTGCATCCTGCCGGATATGCGCTTTCGATGGCATTCGGCGTGGAATACTTCTGGAGCTGCTTGCTTATCGCGTCTGTACTGAAGTGGCTTACACTGCGGTTCGGCGGTCTCAGAAGCTACCGGCAGTTTCTGCCTCTCGCGTTCGGGATTATCATAGGTGAATACACCATGGGGGCCATTTGGAGCGTCCTGAGCATCCACATGGGCCAGTTTATCTACGACTTTTCCCCGGGCTAGCGGGCTCAAGGGTATTGTTTCGGCGTTGAGATGCCGATTCATGGCCCACATTTGTCCACCGAGCGGCCCAGCACGTTTTTCCGGTCATCTTCCAGGGGTAATAAAATATTGAAGCACTCTGAGGAGATGATTGTTATGGAAGAAAAAATAGGCAAGGTCACGCATTTTTACAGCAAGTTGGGTGTCGCGGCGATTGAAATCGACCACGGCAAACTTCAAAAGGGAGACAAGATACACATAGTCGGCCACACCACGGATACGGAGCAGATGGTTCAGTCGATGGAGCTCGAGCATCAGGCAATCGACGAAGCCGAGGAAGGGCAGAACATAGGCGTACACGTGGACGAACACGTCCGCGAGCACGATGATGTTTACAAGGCCTACATCTGACAGAACTGCGGTGTGTGCTGTTGCAGTGGTTTCAGCGCGTTGCAACGACGGCCACCAACTCGATGGAGGAGAAGCTCATTTGAGGCCGATATACTCGGACTATTCCGGAGTCTTGGGCTCGTCTTCTTCATCCGTTTTGGTAGAGGCTTTTTTGAACTCGCGGATACCTTCGGCCAAGGATCGGCCCAACTCAGGCAAACGCTTAACTCCGAACAACACCACGACCACCAGCGCGACCACGCCAATATCAGCGGGACCAAACGCGAGTGCTATAGGCGACATCATCTAACTCCCCTTGATTCGCTACGACTCCGGTTCTTGCTCCGGAATATCCGGCGAACGCATAAAATCATTCGAGCTTAACATAATAAGCATCTCTTCTCGAGGGTTTCCCAACCTGCCTGCCGGCTCAATCGATCTTGGTAAGCGTTACCCCCTGCCTCATCTCTATTATACTCTCTCGCGTGCAAAAACCAGCCCCATAGGTTGTGGCATTTGCTGCGCCGGCGGCGGTTCCCCAAACGAGCGCATCCGCAAGGGACTCGCCGCATAACAGCGAATCGAGGAAAGCCGCGAGGAACGAGTCCCCAGATCCTACCGCGCTTGCGAACTCTATCGCAGGGGGAACGGCGTGCCACACCTGCACGCCGTCGGTAACAATAGCGCCGCTTCTACCCATAGTCACGGCAGTAATCACTATCCCAAACTGCTTCAGGCTCTTTGCGGCCCTTGTTATCTCCTCAAGCGTACACAATTCAGTGTCCGCCAACTGAGACAACTCCGTAAGGTTCGGCTTTATTAAAAACGGCTGCGCCTTTATACCCTCCAAAAGATGCTCACCGGTGGCATCAAGGACCGCTTTCACGCCCGCGTCCCTGGCAGCCTTGATTGCATCGGCATAAAACCCCGGCGGCACGCCCGGCGGGCAGTTACCGCACAAAACAAGGAACTCCTTCCCAGGAGTGAACTCCCGCACCTTATTAAGCAGCAAATCGACGTCTTCGGCATCGACGACCGGGCCTGGTTCATTGATCTCCGTCTGCGCAGTGCTTTTGGGATCCATTATCTTGATGCATAATCTGGATTCGCCGCGCACCCGAATAAAATCGTGGTGAATTCCCTCGGCGTCGAGCCCACTGACGATAGCCTCTCCTACCCTGCCACCAACGAAGCCTGTTGCCAGTGCCTCACGCCTCAACTTCTCCAGCACCCGGGCAACGTTTATCCCCTTGCCACCCGGCACCGTGCTACACGCGGTCGGCCGGTATATCCGGTCCACCCTGAAGTCGGCAATGGTATAGGTCTTGTCAATCGACGCGTTAGGCGTAACGGTAAGTATCAAGAATCGGATCTCCTGTGCCTGCATCTCGAAAAGGAGGCATGTATCAGTGGTGAAATTGTAAGACTATACACACTGGGTGTCAAATAACGGTCAGCCCGGGGTAGCTTGTCACCTTTGGATTGTCTGAGAGTTTCGCCCCAGGGACAATGCCGCTTGTAATCAACCGCACGATGGTGTAAATTGTCCTTGCCATGATCAGAAGCGTCGTATCCGTAGTAAGATGTCCGGATTACTCCCCGGAATACGTTAAAGAGGCCGTCTCCGAGGCTCTGGAACTTGCCGGGCTCAAGGAGCGAGTGAGCGGATCACAGCGTATTCTCCTGAAGCCCAACCTGCTCTCCGCCCGGCGGCCCGAGGACGCTGTCACAACGCATCCATCACTCGTAGAAGCGCTCGGCAAGATAGCTCAGGAAGCGGGCTGCTCGATCACGATTGGCGACAGCCCACCTTTTGCGGGAGAGAACTCCGCGCGTTATGCCAGGCTGTGCGAACTGACGGGCATCACAGCGGCCGCCGATAAACTCGGTGCGCCTGTGTCGCACTTCGAAGAAAGCGTATCCACGGTATCCAATCCGAACGGTCGCTTCTACAAGAGCTTTGAGATCGCCAACGCAGTGCTTGATGCAGACCTGATTGTGAACATTCCAAAGCTCAAGACCCACGGCCTTACGGGCATGAGCGGCGCGATCAAGAACCTGTTTGGTTGTATCCCGGGGATTCGCAAGGGCCTGTTCCACGTTCAAGCAGCAGAGGACCCCGCCGTATTCGCCCAAATGCTTCTTGACCTGTTCGGCGCGCTGGGACCATCGATTCATGTTATGGACGCGGTGGTAGCGATGGAAGGCGAGGGGCCCAATTCCGGCGCGCCGCGGCAAGTGGGACTCGTTTTGGCATCCTGGGATCCGGTTGCCCTGGATGCAGTCGCCTGCACCATAACGGGCTTCGACCCGATGTCCATAGATACAACCCGTCTTGCAGACGAGCAAAATCTGGGCTGCGCGGATATGGCGGCGATTGAGATTCGGGGAGAACGCCCTGAGAGTGTTGCCGTTGCAGGTTTCAAACAATCGTCCGGTAAGAACGACTGGGCAGCGTTGCCCGGTCCAATCAGGAGTATTCTGCGGGGTCAACTTGTGGCAGCGCCGCGAGTTTCATCCACCAAGTGCGTCGGCTGCGGAGACTGTGCAAGGGCCTGTCCCGTGCACGCCATCATTCCGGGCAAGCCTCCGGCCATCGACCTTGGCAAGTGCATCCGGTGTTACTGCTGTCATGAGGTATGCGATCATTCGGCGGTGGAGCTGCGACTGGGATGGATTGGCAAACTGGCCTTCCGAGTGTTCCGAAAGACCTGACTACACTTCTAATTACTCAGGCTTAACCACCGAAAAAGATGACCTGGCTGTTGGGCGTCCAGCCAAGCCAAGCAGAGGTAATGAAAGGAGAAAAAGAAACACTGGTAATAATACCTGGTTTATGAACGCTTGTCAAGTGGTAATTTCAACAATTTTCCGACGATTTTTGTCTGAACCAAGCCCACGAAGCGAACGCCGCTTAAGCAGCGACATTGCCTGGGGTATTCGTGTTGCCCTACACCTTGAAACGGATGTACATTACGTCGCCGTCCTGAACGATATAGTCCTTGCCCTGTAATTGCACGATACCCTTCTGCTTCGCGGCTTCCCATCCACCCACTGCTTCTATCTCATTGAAGTTCGCTATCTCAGCGCGAATAAACCCGCGCGCAAGATCTGAATGGATTGTGCCGGCCGCGTCCACCGCCTTCGATCCCGCCCGCAGCGTCCACGCCCTGACCTCAGGCTCACCTGCCGTAATGAACGATATCAGACCCAGCGCTCTGTAACACGCTTGGATGAGCACGTTTCGCGCTGGCTCCTCTATTCCCATCGAACCAAGGAACTCCGCCTCTTCTTCGTCGGAGAGTTCCGAAACTTCCATCTCGACCTTTGCGCACAATTCGAGCTCGGGAATTGCTTCTGTCTCACAATACTCTCTAAAGCGCAGCGTTTCCCCGCTCGCGGAGCCGATCTCGTCCTCCGGTATGTTCAGAACAACTATCATCGACTTCAAGGTGAGGAAGTCGTAGCTCCGGATGGACTTCTCCTCCTCGGGGCCGAACTCCACGGTCTTTAGAGACTTCCCCTCCTCCAGCACGGATCGAAGCCTTTCCAGCATGTCCATCTCCATGGTAGCCGGTGTGGTCGTGCCCTTTTTCACCCCATGAAGCTGCTTCTCCACACGCTGAATCCTGTTTTCAATGACTTGGAGATCAGCCAGAAGAAGCTCGTCATTCAGAGTCTGCACGTCCTGGACCGGAGTAGGCGCTTCTCCCGCAAGCCCTGGAAAACCTCGCACCACGTGCACAAGCATATCGACCTGCTTAACGTCGGCAAAGAAATCGGACCCGAACTTGCTTCGGCCCTGCTCATGCGCAATGCGCGCAGCCCCGTCTACGAACTCGATGCCGGCGTAAGTAATCTTCTTGGGCTTATACTGTGCGGAAAAGTAGTCGATGCGGCGATCGGGTACACTTATAACCCCAACGTTTGCCTTTCCCAATGTGTCAGTGCTCACCCCGCCGCGGGTAAGTGCCCGAAAAAGAGTGGTTTTGCCGCATGCCGGCAGTCCCACGATTCCTACTTTCATAATGTTCCCCTGTCTTGGAGTCTGCGCATTCGCGCGTCGTGTCGTTTTATGTGTAGCAAAGAATTGTATCACAGAACAGCGGTGGCGTAACAGTGCGGGCGATAGACAAACTCAGCAGAAAGTATTTACATCTCTCGCAAACCCGGTTATAATTAATGCCGGTCACCATGGGCGGTTAGTTCAGCGGGAGAACGCTTCGTTGACACCGAAGAGGTCACAAGTTCAATTCTTGTACCGCCCACCACACCCTCTTTTAAGCGTGCAGAACTGGACCACCCCCCGCGTGAACGGGTTCCTTATGCGGCCTGATCCGGGAAAGCGCGAAATAAGTCTAGCGAGTGGAGCCATCAATATTTGGCGAATGAGCCAGAGCGGTTGTATAATTGCTCTGGCTTTTGTGTGTTTGAGGCATACTCTGTTGTTGCAACAATCCCGAAAACCGTGAAGTGGCAATCTGTTATTTCAGTTGTGTGCAGGAGACGAGCGATGTTGTACAGAAACATACCGAAAAACGGCGATGAGTTGTCGATCCTGGGCTTCGGGTGTATGCGCCTGCCCGTCAGGGATGGACAAATCGACGAAGCGAGGGCAATCAGCCAGATTCGTGATGCTATCGATCAAGGAGTCAATTATGCGGACACTGCGTGGCCCTACCACGCTGGCGCGAGCGAACCCCTCCTTGGAAAAGCACTACATGGCGGCTACCGAAACCGTGTCAAATTGGCCACGAAACTGCCCTCGTGGCTGATCAAGAGCCGCGAGGACATGGACCGGTATTTGGCGGCACAACTGGAAAGACTGAACACGGACCATATCGACTACTATCTCCTGCATGCCCTCGATGGAGCAACGTGGGACATTTTGAACAGTCTTGGCGTCATCGAGTTCCTGGAACAGGCAAAACGCGATGGGCGCATTATTAATGCCGGTTTTTCCTTCCACGGATTAGCGAAAGAATTTCAACGGATCGTAGATGCGTATAGCTGGATCTTCTGCCAGATTCAATATAACTACCTGGACCAGAACTATCAGGCGGGCACCGAAGGCCTTCGATACGCCGCTGCGGCGGGACTGGCGGTGATTGTCATGGAACCCCTTCGTGGTGGCAATCTCGGATTAGCCACACAACCGCCCGCAGTTGATGCAATCTGGCACGAAGCCGAAATTCAGCGCACACCGGCGGAATGGGCACTGCGCTGGGTCTGGAACCGGCCGGAAGTCACGGTCGTCCTCTCCGGAATGAACGAGGAGGCGCATATCCAGGAGAACATCGCCATCGCAAATAGCGCCCGGGCCAATGCCCTGACCGACGAAGAACTAAACCTCGTGGAACGGGTAAGCCAGACATATCGTGAACTGATGAAAGTTGGCTGCACCGGCTGCGGATACTGCATGCCCTGTCCTTCCGACGTGATGATTCCCGCTTGCTTTGATGTTTACAATAAAATGCACATGTTTGGCAGAGCGGAAGAGGCGAACTTCACCTATGCTATGCGCATGAGTGGCGAATTGGGCGGCGACCACAAGTCCGGGTATGCTTCCCAATGCGTGGAATGCAACGAATGCTTGAGCAAATGCCCGCAGCACATCCATATCCCACAGATGCTGGCGCAAGTTGCCGCCGAAATGGAGGGCCCCGCTTTGCCCGAGCGGTTGGCCATTGTCCGGCAGATTTTCAAGACCGACGCCGAATAACGCTTAATGAGTGCGACAACAGCATTACTGGACAATACGATGCAGGGTTGGTGTTAATGCAATTCGTTGCTGAAACAATCATCGGGCTAAGCCGCCCGAGCCAGACACGTTCGATATGAGTCCACCCGCGGGATCCGGCAGATTTGGAGATTAAGGCAGAGCAGATGTATAATTGCTCTGCCTTTTGTCCATTTAGTGTAGCGGTTTCGGGAAAAGGGCTTCCCGAAACAACAAATGATTCCAGCCATCGGAGCCAGTTTTCTACTGTCTCTAACTGAATGCCCCTCGGTTGACGTATCGGTGGAAATCGGATGTATAGGCCAAAGGAGCCTGACGTAACGTGGAGACTGAACAACTTACAAATCGAGGACCCAGAGGGTGCCGTCGCCTGCTTATCGGGTGCGGGGTCGTCACCGCGCTAATCATTGCGGGTTTCGCTGCACTGCTGATATACACACTGCGAATGCCATCAGCGCGGGAACTGCTGCGGTGTCGCGACGACATGATTGCCGTCGGAGATGCCCTGCGACGGTATGAGGACGTGAATGGATCCTATCCTCCCGACCTCCAAGCCCTCGAAAAGGACTATCTCAAGGACCCATCGGTTCTTAGATGTCCATTGGACAAGTCACCCTCCAGCCAGACGAGCTATATATATCACAGACCAGGTCCCAATGCAAAAGGTGATTTTGTGGTGCTCGAGTGCTGCCGGCACAGGATCAGAGGCGATGTCCCCGTGAGCAGGCTGCTGATCCTGAAGGACGGAACATTCAACATCGAGACCCCGTCACTGCAGCAGCAGGTTAAAGAAATGGAAAGGCGAAAAGATGGGGGCGCATCTGCGCGCCCCTTAACTGAAAAGGCTGGACATAGACGCTCAGCTAGCTCTGGGGGGTGCTGCCGGTACCGTTCCCGTGCCTCTCCTGCATAATCTGCTGAAGCTGCTGCTGCTGCGCGGGAGTAAGGACGGCCATTACCTTCTCGCGAGTCGCTTTCCATATAGCTGCAATTTTTGCCTGCTTGGCATCCGCCGTAAGGGTGGTATCCTGCCTCACGGCCTTCGCCTGGGCTTCGTCGTCCTGGAAAATAGCTTTGATCTGTGTTTTCTGATCGGCGGTCAGATCGAGCTGGCTCAGGGCTTCCTTAATGCCTCTTGCAATGGCCGCTCTGATGTTCAATATTTTCGCGATGATACCTGACTGCTGAGCCTTGGTTTGCTGATCGGGCGTCAACACGGCGTTGATGTCCGCAGCAGCCTTGGTTTTCAGATCTGAAACCTGTGATTTCTTGTCGGCGGCGGCGCTGCTGGACTGCAGAACCGCTTTAACGTCCGAATGATACTTCTGGACGATTGTTCTGATCTGCTGCACCTGGTCCTGAGTAAGCCCCAGTTGCTGGGCCGCTTGAACGACCGGGCCCTGGAAGGCTCCGGCTCGTCCGCCGCCACCCTGCGCAAAACACGCGATTGCCGTGAGGGCGAGTAGAGCAAGATACTGCCACTACGATAACTTTGAACTTCATTTCTGCTTCAATCTCCTTACTATTTAATTGGTATTGGCTCGAGCTTTACACTCGTAAGAACAGACGTCCTTTTCACTACTTGGTTTCATTTTGTGGCCAAACTAACTACGTGGAATTGCTTGCAGACCAGGCTTTGAACAGCGTCGCATTATGGGCCTCGAACGCGCCCACTGGTACCGATGTGATGAACATGTGGATAACGCGGTTTAATCCGGTCTTGCTGATGGGAAAACAATTATAGTCAGGCGTTTTGAAGTTGTCCAGGAAAGGGGGAATATCAACTCCGAAGCAACTGCGTTCAACACGCGGCGCCATTCCGTGAAGCCGACTGGATGCCCGCAAGCGCTACAGCCGCTCCGACTCTCTAATGTGGAGGGTGGACATGCGAACTGTAAGAGAAGAGGCAATAGCACAACTGCTGTTGTCCCGGCTGCGCGAGGATAGAAGAACCTGTGGGCAGACGATAGATATCATAATAGAGGAAGGCGATGTAATCCTGGTCGGCATATGTGACGGCGTGGCTCAGAAGGAAGCCGCCATGATGATAGCGGACGGCCTGTGCGGCATAGGAAAGATAATAGATAAGCTGCACGTGCGTTGCCGGGACATTAAGCAGGCGATCTAGTCGTCCTCATCGGTTTCTTGAGTTGCCTTGCAACTGCTGCTAAGCCAATCCGCCCAGACCGCATAGTTTAGTGCGTAACGAGCCTTGTCCAGTATAGATGATGTATCGGACCCGTTGAGATTTTTGTCCTCTGCTTCTATCTTCACTACCTCGACACCTTTAGCCATCAATCGGCTGCTGCCGACGTCCTCATAGATATCTTTCGCCTGCGCGCCCTTGTCGAGAACAGCGTTGACACTTTCCGCTATGGACGCTGCGCGCTCCTTTGAGGACTTGCCGGTTGGCAGGCCGGCAGGTTCATAGAGCACTCTGTTGCTTATAACCACTTTGTAAATATCGCTGCCCACGGCGATCGGAGTTTCCTTGGCGTAGGCCACGTCACTCAGTTTCCGCATGTTGACGTCGATCCCTTTTTCTTTCAGGGCTTTGGCTATCGACGCGACTCGTCTAAAGGTAGAAGGGTGATCCTGGAATATGCCCAGTTGTTCCGTGGGATGATCGTCTTGCATCTTGTCCAGCTTCTTCATAAACTCCAGCATACCCATTGGGTTTACGGGGATTGACCAGATACGCCACGCCTGTTTTGTCGGCGTCTTTTTCAGCTTGCTGGGTGTAGGAATTGAGCTTGCCGATCCTGGTCATCTGCGCTCCCATGAGCATGTTCTGAAGGTCCTCGCCTCGTGCCTTCGTCAGAATTCCCGCGATCGCAACAAGCGCAACGTACTTATCCTCCTGCGAGCTTTTGCGCAGAAGCTGCACCATATGATGGTGCGCGGCGTGGGCAACCTCGTGCGCCATACTCCTGCAAGCTGATCATCCGACTCGACGAACTTCAGCAGGCCGGTGTTAACGTATACGAACCCGCCGGGAAGAGAAAATGCGTTTACATCGTTGTCCTCGATAACCTTGAACTGATAGTTGAACTTGATGATCTTGGACGAACCGTAGCCTGCGGGAACTTCCTGCTCATTAGCTATCTTGGCAAGAACCGCGCCTACGCGCTGCACGCGTGCGAGAAGAGCTGCATCCGTTGACATCTTGCTTGTCTTCTCAACTTCTTTGGCGTAATCTCGTCCAAGTTGTTCTTCATCCTTCTGTCCGCTCCAAGAAGCTCCCGAGAGCGCCAGGACAATTACAACTATTGCTAGAAGAAACCTGCCCAAGTCCCTTGACCGCTTCATAACTGTTCCCCCCGGACTGCCATCGGTTCACAACAAACTAGTGAGGCCCAAAGTAGTAAGGCCTTACCCCGTGTTTGCTGGCGCGAAACTTCGGCCCTGTGAGAGTGGACCGGCAATAATATGGACGGCGGTCTCATTGCTTTGCACCTGGAACTACACTGTTGCGACGCGACAACGCAGTGAATGGGCACTTTGCTGCGGAGGGGAATGGATGTGCGTAATAAGAGGATGTTTGGTTCCGGGGCAGGGATTCGAACCCCAATCAACGGCGCCAAAGGCCGTTGTTCTGCCATTGAACTACCCCGGAAAACCAGTCTCATTATAGAGACATCGGCAGCTTGCGTCAATTGCTGCAATCCGGAACAAGCCAGTCAATTGAAAACTCTAACAAAGGACTAGCCCGCGCATCTGACGAATACAACTTTGCACATTCTAGCTTCGCATCGAGTCTGGAGGAAAAATGTCTCCACAAACCCTGGGGTTCGTGCGCAGGCAACTGCAGTCACTACCCATAATGTTGATCGCTATGTCTCTAGCGACTGCCTCTTCGTGCTTATGCAGCGACGCAAAACAGCAAATGACGGCGGCGGTAGATGCTGTCCAACCCGCGCTCATCCGAATCCACGTTGTTGCCACTGATTATCGCCAGGGCCGCGAGGCAAAGACCGAATCGGCCGGGAGCGGCGTTATTATCTCCGAGGAGGGATACGCCGTAACCAATCACCACGTGGCCATGGACGCGGAAAGAATGTTCTGCACCCTGGCGGACAGGCGAGAGATCGAGGCCAAGCTGATCGGCACTGATCCGATGGCCGATATTGCCGTGATAAAACTGATTTCTCCTGACAACAAGCCTTTCCCTACGGCATCATTCGGCGATTCGTCCAAGCTCGAGGTCGGCGACAGGGTTTTTGCAATGGGGTGTCCTTATGCTCTTTCGCAGTCGGTGACAATGGGCATAGTGAGCAACACCCAGATGATAATGCCGGATTTTGCACGGGATGAAGACTTCACGTTGGAAGGCGAAGATGTCGGGTCGATAGTCAGATGGATCGGCCACGACGCGCTGATTGCCCCGGGAAACTCCGGCGGTCCGCTGGTGAACGAAGAAGGCAAGATTGTCGGCATCAATGAAATAGAAATGGGCCTGTCAGGAGCTATTCCCAGCAACCTGGCCAGGGAAGTTGCCGAGCAAATAATAAAGAATGGGCATGTGACGAGAAGCTGGCTTGGGATGGACGTCCAACCACTCCTCGATTCTTCTCACATCACTAAAGGCATACTGGTCTGCGGAGTTCTGGACGACTCCCCTGCAAAGAAAGCAGGTTTCAAGTCCGGTGACGTTCTGCTCAGTCTGGATGGACACAACGTTCTGGCAAGGTTTAAGGAAGAGATTCCAATATTCAACCAGTTCGTGGCAGACATTCCAGTCGGCAAGACGGTGGACGCAAAGGTCATGCGTGACGGCGTCGAAGCAACGCTTTCGATAACTACGGCAGAGAGGCCAAAAGCTCAGTCAAAGGAGCACGAGATCAGAAGCTGGGGCATCTGCGCATCAGACATCACCTACCTTATGCAGAAGGAAATGCAACTCGATTCACACGATGGCGTTTACGTCACAGGCGTGCTGCCGAGCGGGCCTGGCGGGTCCGCCAAGCCGCCGCTGCGGGAAGGCGATGTGATTGTCACCGTGGGAAATGAGCCTGTGGCGAATATCGCACGCATCCGCTCAGTCACCAAAGAACTGCTTGATGGGCACGATGAGGGCGTTTCGGCGATGGTTCTCTTCAACCGAGACAAGAAACTTCTCGCAACCGTGGTGAAACTCGGCAAGAGCGAAGAATCCGAAGTCGGAAGAGAGGTAAAAAAGGCGTGGCTGGCTGTCGATACGCAGGTTATCACTCGCGAACTCGCGGAGGCGCTCGATATTCCGGACAAGACCGGAGTCCGCGTCACACAGGTGTATAAAGGCAGCAGCGCCGATAAGGCCGGGCTGAAGGTAGGAGACCTGATAATAAAGCTCGACGGCGATGCGATACCTGCGGAACAGATGGGTGACGAGGAAGTTCTGCCCAGTCTTATCAGGCAATACGACATCGGCGCAGAGGTTAAACTCGGCATCATTCGAGGCAAAAAGGCAATGGAGATCACGGTGAAGCTTGAAGTCTCGCCGACGCCCACCCGAGATTATCCGAAATACGAAGACCCCAGTTTCGAGTTTTCTGCGAGAGACATCGCATTCGATGATCGAACCAGCGGGAACGTCAGTGAACGGCAGACCGGAGTTTTCGTTGACGCGGTTTCTGAGGGAAGTTGGGCGGCTCTGGGCGGACTGCGCACCGGTGACGTGATAGCGGAGATAGATGGGGCTCAGGTCGTCAGTCTGGATCAGCTCAAAGCCCAAATGGCCGAGCTCTCCATAAAGAAACCGAAGGCAGTCGTTTTCAGGATAGTGCGCGGCATACACACGGCGTTCTTGGAGATGAAGCCAAGCTGGCCGGAATCCGATTTGTAGTTACCAACCCCACAGGAGGACGTTCAGTGAACACCAAGTTAGCAGCACAGACAGGACTTATGTTGCTTCTCGCGGTAGGTCTGGGGAAAAACTCCTCAGCCGCGACGCCCGAAGACGCCCGAAACGTAGCCCAAGCCAACGCGGATGCAGTAGTCACGGTACAGCTCGTGATTGAAACATCGTTCGAGGGCGAAAGCGAGAAGCACGAGAACAAAACTTCAGCGACCGGAACTGTTATCGACCCATCGGGTCTCGTCGTTACTTCACTCGCGACGACGAATCCCGGCGAGATATATAGGCAGTTCATGGACGAGAACACCGACATGAAGTTCTCGTCGAAAGTAGTCGATATAAAAATCGAGAAAGCAGATGGGACGGAGATTCCGGCGGACTTGGTGCTTCGCGATCCCGATCTGGACCTGGCGTTCATCAGGCCCAAGAAAGCGCCCGAGGCTCCCCTGCCCTACATCGACCTCAAGCAGGGCCAGCAGTCGCTGGTCCTCGATGAGATTCTAGTCCTCTCCAGACTTGGCAACCTTGCAAACCATGCGCTGGCGTCCTGTTTGGACCGCGTACAGGCGGTTGTCACGAAGCCGCGGACGTTTTATGTGGTGAATCCCTATATGCACTCAAGCCCGGGGGGACCGGCGTTCACGATGGATGGCAAGCCACTGGGGATTCTGCTCCTAAGAGCATCGCCGTCGAAAGAGCCTGAACCAACGAACGTGGAAGACATGTTCACCACCGTCATCCTGCCATGCGCCACTGTTGCAGCCATTGCCGAGCAGGCCAAGACCGCAGCACCGATCAAAGAAGTAGAAAAACCTGCGGCGGCGAAAACAGCAGCGAAGGCCCAGCAAAAGCCGGCGGCTAAGGCGGAATAGCGTAAGGTACGTGTCATATTTGGGGGTGTTCGGTGGATTCTCGAATACCCCCTGATCTGAGGCTAGTATGGCATTTCGGCTTCAAGTCCCCGCAGGAACTCCAGCGCTTTCGCGCACTCGCTCTCGAAATCTCTCCAACTGCACTCCACTGAAACCCTGTCGTCATAGCCGATGTCGCTCAAACTCTCAAAGAACTCAACGTACGGGTAGCTCCCGCTTCCCGGATAGAACCGGTCAGTGTCCGCTACGTGCGTGTGGGCGAGTTCGCCGTTCGCTGCGATGAGGCTTTGGATGGATTCCCCGCATTCCTGCATGTGGTGCAGGTCCGCAAGCACTCTGACAAACGGATGATTGGCAGCTCTGGCTATCTCCAGCGCTTCGGAAACCAGGTTGATGACGTTGGTATCTTTCCGACCGAGCGGTTCTATGGCTATGGTGATGCCGTGGGTTCCTGCAATCTGTCCCGCCAGGGTCACGAACTCCAAGACCTGCTCTTTCGCCTCTTTCTGCGGAAAACCATCGGGAACCCGCCGTGCCATTCCACTTCCGAAGCCGATGATCTCCCCTCCAAGCTCCTCTATGCGCTCCAGAGCTGTTCTAAGGTAGCGCTCGATTCGGTATTTATCGACCTCCGGACCAGTAACTTTGAGATCACCGGGAAGCATACAGTTCCAAGCCTCAGGGATGATGTCATACGAACGTATCTCGTCTCGAACCGGCTCGAATTCGGCGTACGGCGACTCAACCTTTATGATGCCCACCGGCAATTCAATGAAGTCGTATCCTGCGTCCTGGATGGTCTGTATCCGATCCAACACTGCGCAGCATCCGAATCTCATCTGTTAACCTCCTCCGCACCATCAGTGGTGTTATCCTCGAAATCGAACCAAACTCTCTACACTTTCACTGCGGCCGTCTCGCCGGCGTCCAACTGAACAGTCTGCCCGCCGGACGCGAACTTTACCGCGCCGCGGTTGGCCCGGTCCGCTGTCAGACTGACACTCTCCGCACTCACGGCAACACTGAACTTGTTCCCCTGGTAGACCAGATTGAACTCCAGGCCTTTCCACTCCAAGGGCAGGTGCGGTGTGAAGCGCATCACGCCATCAGCCAGTTCCATACCAGCAAATCCAAACACGAGTGACTGCCACAAACCTCCGAAATTGCCGATGTGAACGCCGCCTCTGGAGTCCTTGTTGTAGTCGACGAAGGCAAAACGCGCGGAGAGCTGGAAATATTCTCTGGCTTTCTGCACGAGCCCGATTTTTGCGGCAATCAAGGCGTGAATGGATGGAGACAGAGACGAACCGTGCTGAATAAACCTTTCATAATAATCCCAGTTCGCCAGCAAGTGCTTGTGCTGGAAGCGCTCCGGGAACAAAGCGAGCAGAAGTAGCACATCCGGCTGCTTTATGCCCTTGCAAGTATCATATTCCGCTGCAGGACCACCGTGCCTTTCGCCGACCACGTCCCACTCGTCGTTGAGCAGAAAGAATCCGTCGCACTGCTCTATGAGGCCGGTTGCATCGTTTACGGGGAAATACAGCCGCTTGGCAATGTCCGACCACCTTCCCACTTCCTCATCGGTCACGCCAAGTCTGCTCACCAGTTCAGAGTATTGGGTCGGCTGCGACTCCTTTAGCGAACTCAGCGCGTCGCACGCGTCCTTGAACAAGCCTCGGGTCAGGTAGTTCGTGTAAGCGTTATTGTTGATGACGGGGTGATACTCGTCGGGCCCACCGACACCGTCGATCTCATAGCGCTCGGCCTTGGCGTTAAACGACGCCAACTGCGCCATAAACCTTGCGCACTCGGCTAGGATTTCGACGCCCTTATCAAAATAGAGGTCCTTGTCGCCTGTAGTCTCGACGTATCGCATCAGAGCGTGAGCGACGTCCGGCACAATGTGGACCTGAGTTCCACCGCACACCAGAGACCTCGGGACTTCTTCAACCCCGAGATGCGCACCGGCCCACGGATACTTCGCCCCGGTTTTACCGACCTCGACAGCGTTTGCCCGTGCTCCATCCAGGGTCTTGTATCTGTAGACAAAGTGATTCTGCGCGCATATCGGGAAGACCCAGGAGTAATAGGGGCCGAGATAAATATCCGTTTCCCAGTATACAAGCGCATCATACATTTTGCCGGAGAGCGCACGTGCCCCAATACTGATGGATGTGTCTTTCCACGGAGCGGCAATCGCTAAATGATACAGCGCAAACCGAGTCAGCCTCTGGCACTCGTCATCGCCACTGATCCTGATGTCGGTCTGCGCCCAGATCTTGTCCCAAACCTCCCTGTGCCCGGCAAAACACGCCGCATATCCAGCTTGTATCGCCCGGTCCGCAGCTTCCTGTGCCTGCTTCCCGATATCTCCCGCATCAGGGTCGCGCGATGTGAACACGGCCATCGCTTTTTCGAGCGTGTAAGTGCGCCCGGGAAAAGCCTCGAACTGGGCCGCCTTCGATCGCCTGGAAAAAGCATCGACGGCGTCCCAGTTGGCTTCCAGTTCGCAGCCGTCCACAAAGAGGGTATTCCTCACGCTCTGGCAGACCGTATCCTCGCAGTTGGCGGTCGTAATGACCGCACTGACGCCATCGGATGAAGTTCTGAGAACTCAGCGCTGCACAGATCGTTTACGCTCACATCTATGCCGCTCTCGAACTTCAGAGTGCCGGAGTAGTTTTCGGGCGTGACGGAGTAGCGCAGATACATCAGGTGCGGCTCAGCCATGCTGCAGAATCGTTCTATGTGAATGCGGCTGATCAAGACCTTCGCCATTGTCCCAGCGCACGTATCGATGCAGGCAGGAATTGCGCATATCAAGCCAGCGATGGTAACTCAGAAGTCTGCCTTCCCACATGCGGAACTGTCTGCCGTTGATAAACACTCGCGCAAATAACATATCAGGCAGAACGACTATGCTTCTCCAATGATCGACTTTCGCCATCTTCTCTTCGTCGAAAACCTGCTTCTTTTTGAAGTAGGTATCAGCAGTGAAGTCCATGCGCCTGATCAGCATGTGAAAAACGCCTGCAACGAAAAGCCCATGCATCCCAGGCACACCGAGTTCTTCGAAGCTGCCCCGCAGGCCGAGGTAACCATTGCCCATTACAAAATGTGTTGCGCTAAGCGGTTCCTTGTTGGGGTGGTAATCGGTCTCTTCAATCGTCCAGTTCGGAACGATGCCGGCACTCTCATGTTCCATCGTCAGCTTATCGATAATCTCCGCAAAACCCTCCGGGCCCCTGGCGTGATGGATAACTCCGTCCGGGGCGCCGCCGGGCTCCTTTCCTACGGATACATAAGTCGAGCAGCGCGTCTCGGGAATGATCATCTTGTAGTCGCTCCCCTCGAACCCGTGAATCTCGCCGAACTCATCTCCAACAAACAATATCTCGTCGTTGGATACGGAGCGGGGATTTGCGATATTCTCCAGAATATATCTGACGGAATCGCTTTTATCGGTAAGACCGAACTCAACATGCTTCACATCGGAGGTAATCCGAACCCTCAGACCCCGTTCATTTGCAAGTTCCTTGACCTTATCAATCACTTTGCAGATGCCGTCCTGAAGTCCAACGGCCTCAAGACGTGAATTCACAGCGTCAAGAAGCTCACCGATGCGCTCTTTCCTCGGCTCGCGCCACTCATCAAGTGGAATCAGATCGATCTTGCGGCGGTTCATGCGGTCGAACACGATGTCGGATTCGTAACCGTAGGACGAGTGCAGCCAATTCCTCACACTGACAGCTATGCCGTCCATTATCGTGTTTTCACGATCGGTTGCCCGGCGTTCGTAGATGCACTTCACGTCGCCGCGCGAATCGTAAGTAAACACCTGGGAGCCGCGATTCACGCACAGATACAGGTTCTGCTTCAACTGCGAGCACTCTATTCGGTCGCAAAACTGTCTCTCGACGTTTCCCTTGTGAGTGCCAGTGATGACGACCACGGTGCATCCATCGCCCATCAGCCGCTCGAGCTTCCTTGTGATCTGTGCGGCATCAGCGCTGCGGTCGCGGACCGCGGTCCCGTCCCAATCGAATGCGACAATCTTATACGAACTGCCAATCAGATCCAAAGAAGAATCTTTGCCTGCGATTTCCATGTTGGACTCCTTACGACGACGACTCTGCGGCGACAGCTAGCTTCCCAACTTTTCCTTCAGCAGCTTGTTCACCATACCGGGGTTGGCCTTGCCTTTGCTCTCACGCATTACCTGGCCCACGAACCAGCCCATCAGCTTCTCCTCGCCGCCCTTCAGCCGTTCGACCTCTCCGGGGCTGTTCGCAATAACTTTCTCAACAGCCGCCTCGATGGCGCCGGTATCGGTTACCTGTTCCAGGCCCTTCTCGCGCACGATCTCAGCCGCACTCCTGCCGGTGTTGAACATGTCCTCAAAAACGGTCTTCGCGATGCTGCGGTTGATGGTTCCCTTGTCGATCAGCTCGAACATCCCGCAGACGTGTTTCGGCGTGAGTTTCGTGTCCGCAACCACTGTCCCGGTCGCGTTAATCAACCTCAAAAGCTCTCCCACAAACCAGTTTGCGACCGCCTTCGGGTCGCTGGAGCACCTCGCGCAGGCATCGTAAAAATCCGCCAACTCGCGCGTGTCCGCCAGAACCTCAGCATCCGACTGCAAAATCCCGTATTCGCTCATAAACCTCTCGACCTTCGCAAGCGGCAGCTCAGGCAGCCCGGCGCGAAGGCCCTCTATCCACTCCTGGGCGAACCTCATCGGCACGAGATCCGGTTCGGGAAGGTACCGATACTCCTGCTCGACTTCCTTGGTACGCATGGTAACAGTCTTGCCGGTAGACTCGTCCCACCTCCTGGTTTCCTGGACGATCTTTCCACCCTCGCGCAGGACTCTTTCCTGGCGCTTCAGTTCATATTCAACGCTTAGCTGAACCACGCGAAACGAGTTCAGGTTCTTGAGCTCCGTTTTTGTCCCGAACTCAGTCTGGCCCTTGGGTTTGATGGATATATTCGGCTCGCAGCGCATGCTGCCTTCCTCCATCTTGACATCCGAAACACCGAGGTAGAGCAGTATCTGTCGCAGCCGCTGGAGATACTCCCTGGCCTCGTCCGCTGACTCTATCTGGTCCAGCCCCGGAGGCGGAGGGTTCTGCGTAACAACCTCCATAAGCGGAACACCGCTGCGGTTGTAGTCGACGTAGCTCTTGTTTCCGGGGACGTGGAGCAGCTTGCCGGTATCTTCCTCCATGTGGACACGCCGGATGGCAATCTTCTTTCCCCTGCCGCCGGCATGAATCTCGACGTAACCGTTCACCCCCAGCGGATAATCATACTGAGACACCTGGTAGTTCTTGGGCAGGTCGGGATAGTAGTAGTTCTTGCGGTGGAAGATCGACTGCGGGTCAATGGTGCAGTTCAAGGCCAGGGCGGCTTTCGCCATCAGTTCGATGGCGCGCTCATTCACCACCGGCAGGCTCCCCGGTAGCCCCAGACATACGGGACAGCAGCGCGTGTTCGGCTCGCCTCCAAAGTCCACTTTGCACCCGCAGAACATTTTGGAGTTGGTCTGCAGTTCCACGTGGACTTCCATTCCTATGACAGGTTCGTATTTAACCATTCGATATCTCCAATAAAGCTTTGGGGGTTGGGTGATCGGCAGTCTCCACGTCGCCTACGGTGTCCCCTATCCGCTCAGCTTGCTCTTTATCAAATCCTCGAGTTCCTGGGAGTTCTCTAAACCGGAGTGGACGTCGAGACGCCTGCCATCCCGCATGCTTATGCGGAACGCCAATCCAATAGTCCGCCTGGCGTGCTCGACATCCTCAATGTCACTCCACTTAACGCTCGCGTCACCAACACGGACCCCCTGATCTGAAACCTCGACACTGAACTTCGACAGCCGCCTGGTTTGAACCACCAGTACCCCAAACTGCGCCGCAAACAAGAGCAGGAATACCATGCCCAGGATTAACTTGAGACACTCCGGCCGGGTAATGTCGCAGGGCCACATGATAACCCAGATAGGCGCAAAACCCGACTGCGCCTGCACAGCAAACGAGACATACAATGGTCAGGAACCAATAATACACCCTGCATCCCTTGCCGGTTCGATAAGTCGCCTCCACAAGTGCGCCTCCGTTCGGATCGTTTCAGCTTAAAGCTGAGGCTTCTTCCGGTGATAATCAGTGTGCTGCTCGAATGTGTAGGCGACTCGGATAAGCGTCTCTTCATCCAGCCCCCTTCCCATAATCTGCAGCCCGATAGGCAGGCCATCCTTGAACCCGCACGGAATCGACACTGCCGGGATACCCGCAAGGTTCACGGGAATGGTGCAGACATCTGCCAGCTTCATTGCGAAGGGATCATCCACCAGTTCACCGATGCCGAACGCGACTCCCGGCGAGGTCGGCGTTATTATCACGTCGAATTCCTTGAGGCTTCCGAAATCGCGCCGCAAAAGCGTTCGGACTTTCTGGGCTTTGAGGTAATACGCATCGTAGTAGCCCGCCGACAGCGCATAGGTCCCAATCATAATCCTCTGCTTCACTTCATCGCCGAAGCCTTCTTCACGCGTGTTGTTGAACATAGAAATCACATCAGAGGACTTCCTACTTCTGAGGCCATAGCGCACGCCGTCGTAACGCGCGAGGTTCGAAGAGCACTCCGCGGGCGCAATTATGTAATAAACCGGCAGGCCGTAGTCAACGCTCGGCATAGAGGTTTCCTTCTGTTCGGCTCCCAGACCTGCAAGCAAATCGACGGCCGCTCTAACGGCCTTTTCTACCTCCGGGTCAGTTCCCTGGCCAAAGAACTCCCTGGGCACGCCGATCTTGAGGCCTTTGACATTATCCACAAGCGACGTCGTAAAATCAGGTACCGGGATATCCAGCGAGGTTGTATCACACGGGTCCTTGCCACAAATCGCGTTCATGACCAACGCACAGTCGGTTACATCCTTGGTGATCGGCCCGATTTGATCGAGTGACGAGGCGAAAGCGATCAACCCGTAGCGCGACACGCGGCCATAGGTCGGTTTCATGCCGACAACCCCGCAGAACGACGCCGGCTGCCTTATCGACCCACCCGTATCGGACCCAAGCGCGAACGCGCACTTATCCGCCGCGACCGCAGCCGCCGACCCTCCGCTCGACCCGCCCGGAACGTTACTCAGATTCCACGGGTTGTGAGTCACGAAGAACCCGGAGTTCTCCGTCGACGATCCCATGGCGAACTCGTCCAGGTTGGTCTTGCCCAGCATCACGAACTTCTCTTCGTTTAGCCTGTCGACCACGGAAGCGTTGTAAACGGGTTTGTAATTGTAGAGTATCTTAGACGAACACGTGGTAAGCACGCCGCGCGTGTTCATATTGTCTTTGATCGCGCCCGGGATCCCTGCGAGAGATCCGACTTTCTCGCCCCTGGCAATTGCCTCATCCACAGCCTTTGCCTGCTCCAGGGCCTGCTCCGGCGTATTGGTCACGAATGCCTTCACGCGTTCGTCTACCGCGTCCACACGGTCGATGAAGCTCTGCGTAACTTCTTTTACGCTTACTTCCCTGCGCGCTATCAGATCGTGAAGCTGATGAGCCGTTAATTCATAAAGCTTATCCGCCATATCTACGTCTCCACCACCCTCGGCACGACGAAGCAGTTTTCCGCAACCTCAGGTCCATTCGCCACGACTTCCTCCGCTGGGAGCGAGGGCCTCGTTTCATCTTTTCGGAAAACGTTAAACACCGGAATTACGTGTGAAGTCGGTTCAACATCGGCGGTATCCAGCTCCTGCAGTTTCTCAAAGTTCTCCAGAAGCCGATTTATATGTCCGGTGAGCTTGTCCTTTTCTTCTTCCGAGAGCTCGAGCCGGGAAAGGTGAGCGACGCTCTCTACATCGTCTCTGCTAAGCCTCACGCTATATAACTCCTTTCGAGTTCAGGCACGATTCCGCAGCGGCCTTCCAGTGATGGCACAATTATAGCACTGCTGGAATGAAGTGTGAAGGTTAGGGGTGCATTCGCATTGAGCACAACGAGTTCATGCGAGCCGAGCGCGAACTTGCGTTTCCGACAGGCCCGTCACCCTGACGGTCTTCTCCCGACTCTTCTCTCCCGAAACGAGCTCTATCTGGCTCCTGCGGATCTCAAGGGAATCTGAAAGGAACTTGACGATCGCGGCGTTTGCGGCGCCCTCGACGGGAGGCGCGGTGATCTTGATGCAGAGAACATTTCCCCGCCAACCGACAACCTCGTTCTTGGAACCCCGCGGGGTGACATCAAGTTTGAGAAGAATGTCCAACGTTGTCTAGGCCTTAGTCAATTTCTTATACAGCTTGTTCAGATCGTGCTTCGGGCGCCTGGCCTCGAAGTCTACAAACAATTCACCCTGAAAGACCAATATGCCGTCGTCCCCCGACCTCGACCCAGTCGTAATGATCGTCGTGGACCTCGTAGTCCCGAACCACGCCGTCTTCACATTCGAAGACCAGGACTTTCTGTGTCATCGCCACGCTCCAACTCACGGGGTCAAACTCGTGGCGGCCCTGCTTGTTCGTGATCTTAGCGTGGACGCGCTGCTTCTTCTGCCGCTTGCTGCGGATGTACGGCGCCCACCCTCGCAGCACAGCGTGAATTATCACGAACCACATGGCTACGATCCAGGTAACGAATATCCCAATGTAAATCCATCTCAACATTATGTGTACAGTTTACCATCAAACATTCGGCGGAGCCAGTGACTATCCGAAGGCATCGCACAAGCCAGGTCCTTATTATCCTTTGTTCGAAGACTTCAACAAATACAGAAAGAACGGCGCGCCCAGCATAGCGGTCACAATGCCCACGGGAAGTCCGCTTGGAGGAAGAATTGCACGAGACGCAAGGTCGGCAAGAACCGTGAGTATCGAACCTGAAATAGCCGCAGTCGGAATCAATACGCGGTGGTCCGGACCGAAGATCTTCCGGCACATATGAGGGACAACAAGCCCCACGAAGCCGATGATCCCGCTCACCGCAACCGCCGCTGCGGTGATGAGAGAAGTTATCGCAATGATAACTATCTTCAGGTTCTCAGTCTCGATGCCCAAGTGCCGCGCGGTCTCCTCTCCCATCGAGAAAACATTCAGGTCTCGCGCAAACGCAAGCAGCATTACAACTCCAATTACCGCGAACGGCGCAGCCATCCGCACGTAGCCCCAGGGATCAGGCGCATTGAAGCTACCCAACAGCCACGCTATTATCTTGCCCTGCGCCTCAGCCGGATCCCCTGCTGCAAGAGCCAGAACAAAGCTTAGAATGGCCCACAGAAAAGAGCCGACCACGATCCCCGCGAGCAAGAACGAGTGGACCTGAAACCCGGCCTGCGGACGTTGCCATGGCATATACTATAAACATTGCGGCCATCGCAAACACGAACGCTACCAAAGGCACCGCGTAGCCTCCGAACCGAGCAGCAAGTCCGAGCATAGTCGCAACTCCTGCGCCAAGCGCAGCACCGGAGGAAACGCCGACCGTATACGGGTCGGCGAGTGGGTTGAGAAGCAGGCCCTGCAGCGCAGTCCCTGCAACTGCAAGAAGCGCGCCGACCATCAAAGCCAGCAGTGCGCGCGGTATGCGTATCTGCCATACGATGGCCTGCTGAAGTTCCGACGTCGAGTGTTTGAAACCATCTCCCACAAACGGCAGATGCGAGGCCGCCACTTCCACCACGCTGGCGACGGGGACGTTTGTCTCTCCGTATGAGACATCCAAAGCAAAAACCGCCGCGAGCAAGATCGCGAGGACAATGCACGCCGTTGCCAGGCGCCCGACTATGCGCACGTGCTTGTCAGCCATCGCGACATCAGTTATCTTGAGACTCTTCACAAAGCAAAGTATACGCCAGGGGAGCGGGCGAAATCAAGGCAGGGCCGACACTTATCTTTGCCTCTGAGGACTTGTATCCCCGACAAGCGTGCCCTGCAGACGTCAAGATGGGCTCCCTTTCGGGAGCCCATGGTCATTGCATCTTTTTATACGTCCGAGTTTCCTTTCAACCAAGGCTGCGGTCCTCAGGGCGCCAGAGCGTTTATCTCGCCCAAACCCAAGGCCCCGGCATACAGTCTCACTTCCTGGAAGTAAATACTGCCCATGGAAGCGGGAACGGTAGTGCTAAGATCCATTATGCCGAACCCGTCGTAGCGCAGTCCACCGGAAGCGTTCACCAGGTCGTTAGTGTTATACTGGCCGAAAGAGCTTACCTGGGAAGCGGGCACCGTTACGCTGTTTCCCAACTGCACCGCGCCGCTACCCGTGTCCCAATACATCGTGAGCTGATAGCTGCCGCCGCCCACATTCTTCAGCACCTGCGCAATCTTGATGTAGCCAGTGGTCGGAGGATCGGATGTCGGAGCAAAGCTCAGGTTCTGGCTCGCCGACTGCACCGCCCCACCGGAGAAGAACTCCCATCCGTCATAGCCCTGCCACTTCGCGCTCGAACCGCCATAACTCAGTCCCAAACCAGCAACGGCATTGGCTGCATTGTACGAGGAGGTATTGAACTTGAAGATCCCCATTATCCTCCCGACCTGGGTAGAGGAGAAGTTTGGCCAGTAGAGCCAGGCTACCTGTGTCATCTCCGTGAAGTAGCCGCTGGGACCAAGGTCACTCTGAAGCATTGTTGTCGCGTAACCCTGTTTCCAGCCACCAGCGGAGTAGCGTCTGAGAAGAAGCGTTCCACTTGAAACAACTCCACTCGTTACTGCCATGGTGCTCCAGTTATATCCGGGAGCCTGGTTGTTCAACGGATTGGCAGCCGCAAAGTTCCACTCACCAACCAAGGTGCCCCTCGAAGTGACCTGAAGATCAGCCTGGGTCCTTGGCAGGATGCAGCGGTAAGTGACACCGTTGATAGTCTTAAGGGAGCTGATTCCGGTCACGGTAACAAACGTGCCGAAGCCGGGGTCAGTGAGTCCCTGCAACAGCACTCTCACCCCCTGTGCCCCGGAGGCGTCGTTGATCAGATCCCCATCGTCAACAACGCAGTAGCCGGACCCGTCTCCACTGACGTTGCCGGATACTCTCACCAGAATCCCCACGTTGTTCGGACCCACGCCCTGGTTCACACCCATCTGAGACACGGTTCCGTTGGTTGTAAGGTTCACCCCACCTACGTTTCTGCCGGACATGTCGAGCGGATTAATGCTTCCGGTGCCCGACGACTCAACGCTGCTGGCCACGATAGCTCTCTCTCCATCAGCCGTCGTAGTCATCGTTCCGGCAACGGTGACCACTTGACCGACGCTCACCGGAGTTCCAGTCCACTGGACTTGAATTCCCTTCGTCCGGGTGGGTTCTTCCACGTAAAAATAGTTGCTGAATACAGCCGTCACCACCTCTGACCCAATGAGCGCTCCTCCACCGTCAGGCACCGTCTTTGCCGTGCCCATCGACATCACCGGGCTTAGTATGATGCTCGTGTAGAATGTCAGGGGTGGAATGGTCAGGTTGATATAATTACTGTATACCGTAGGCGCGGGCAGCGTAACAGCTCCATCCTGAGATACCGCGTAGGCAACGAGCCCCTTGTCGCCATACTGATTCCACCAGCTCGGCTTGTAGACCGTAACATTGGTAGTGGAAGTCGGCGTAACGGTGGCGGCAGTGGTTCCCTGCAGTGTTATGTTGAGGTTGTTCACGTCCAGAAGCAGTCTTCCCCAAGCCGGGTCCCCGTATAAGGTAAGCCCGGTGGTTCTTGCCGCATTACTTGAGACCACAGCCGGCTCCTGCGCCACCGCGGCAAACGCATTAGACATCTCAGTAGAGATTGTATTATACAGGGTCGTTCTATCGCTGGCTGAATCATTCCAGTAGCTCAAACCGTAGTTGGAACTGATGAACCTGACATAGCCTTTGCCGACATACTCCGTCTGGGTAGCGGGCGCGCCGGTCATGGAAGACACGCCGGTTAGGGAGCTCAGCGTCAGAGTGCTGCTGATGGCAAAGTTGCCTTCTTCACCCAATCGGTTCCCGCTGTCTCCCGTGACAATCAAGGCCCCGCCATTGTTTACCCACGTGGTCAGCGTCGGCACATCAGATGGGTCGAATACCTCTGAGTTCGGAATAATGAGCACCTTGAGGGTATTGAGGACACTGGAGGTGAACTTCCACTCCGGAATATAGCGATACTGATAATGGAGTTCGCTCAACACGGTTCCCCACCCCCAAAGAGCGAGGTTGTGAGGCTGGTTATTGATCGCGGGCTGCTGCCCGGGAGCGAACAGCGAGAGAATAGACGAAGTGGACTCGTAGATTCCAACATCTTCTATGGGAGTGCGCAATCGTATCTCAGGGTCCATCTCGTTCGCGATGAACGCCGCGAAAGCTTTGTCTGTGGTCGGTTCCCCAAACATCATGGTGTTGCTCGGGTAAAACATTTGTGTAGTGTGCGTAGCAAGCATCTCGTAGTACACCAGCATTAATGACGTTAGGTACCTTTGACTGGTTAACGTAACCATTGTTGTAGAGCCAGACATTAACGAATCGGCTATTTGAAAACTCACGCGCCATTTTGTAGAAGGGAGAGAGTCGAGCGTACGGAGGAAGCGTGGGACCTCTGGAGTCTGTGGGAGTGTAGCCGGAAAGCATCATTTCCGTGCTTGACATATCGCAGGAGCCGCGCTGCCAGCCAAACAGACTGGGTTCCTGATCGTTGCCCATAACAAAGAAGTCCGGCTGCCCCGCAGCAGCGGCTCCCGCCTTGTAGGCGGCGACGCGCGCGGCTAAGGCAGCGGTACCGTTCTGCCGCTTGAAGATCTTGTAAGCACACCATACGGGGTCGTTATTCCACGCGGTGTTGGTCCAGGCGGAGGAAGTAAGACTGGAGCCATTCCAACCATACGCGCTCTTGGCCTCGTTTTGCATATAAGTAGCGACACTGAATGATGAAAGATTGGCGTATGTCTGACCCGACGTGAGGACACCCATGCTTATAAGTTGGGCGACCGTAAAGTTGTTCTGCAGGTAAGTGTTGAAGAGCGCAACAGACCACTTGCCGAAGCCAAGGTAAAGCGGTCCCCCGTCCGAGCTAAAGCTGTTGTAGGCACTCATGTTGTCTGTCCAAGTGCCCTCTACGCCGGTCTGAGCAACCTCAAACTGAGTCGATGCCTGATAGTAGTTGTTCCAGCAGGGACAGGCAGCGTCCTTATCGAATGATACGTTGCTTACCCACTGCTTGTTTGGAGTATCGTAGAAGCAGCCCGCATGATTTGTGCCGGGAGTTATATAGCTATACGTCTCGGTTGTAACGGTACCTAAGATGTTGCACGCGCACCCTGCATCATACACATAACTGTTCAAGGGACTGGAGGAATCACCATTCTTCCAACCCGTAGCAACCGTTCCGTTGGGATAAGTCATCGGTTGACCACCGTAGGTTGGATTGGTGCACGTGTAGGGACGGGCGAACGGCGCGTAGGCGTCATCGAACCACGTCCAGTCTCCGGCCCAGACAATCGTGTCCGTCGCCATTATAGAGCTGCCAGTCCCAACACTATAGGTTATAGTCGCAGGCGCAGTCCCGGTATAAGACACTATTGGGGTGGTCGAAGTGCCGAAGCCCTCCATATAGTTTATGCTGGGAATGCCGGCAGCATCAAAAGTCTGCCTCAATGCGTTCCATGAACTATTTGAATTATATGAAAACCATAGTCCCCACCCTGGGTCGTTTCCAACGCCATTGCCGGCGAGGTTACCGGGGTAGCTCTGCACTGTTGCAAGTCCCGGGTCTTGTACAAACCGGGGTATGTGGGCATCCCACCAATGAGTAGTAGCACTGCTGGCTACTCCGACGGCACACACAAAGACGATAACCGCCATCAATGCAAAGCGAAGCAATGCAGAGTAAGGTCGCAGCGATGACTGAGTTCTATTCATTTTCTTAACTCCTAAACTTTGATGGGCTAAAAACATGAGTTGGCCACCAATCACGGTAGTGGGAGGAGAAAAACATTGGACGCAAACATGTAGTTGAGCCACAAGGCGCGAGCGCAACCTGTGCCTGATCAGTAAAGTCTTCCCTCTATCGCTCCCCCGTTACGCAGTATATCTCAGCAATTTCGGCCTGTCAACGGCCATTTCTATGCTGTAATGCATAAAGAGTATCGGACAGATGCGGACGTGGGTTTAATACTAACGTGGTTCCGGATGACTGGAATATCTGTGTCGCCGGTCAGCAAGCGCTGGCAAACATGAAAAGGGTGACGATTCGCAGAAATCGCCACCCTACGATGAACGCACAAACCGGCCATCATTGAGAGCCGATTACTTCGCCTTTATGTATCCGCGCTCAATGGCCATCTCAGCAATCTGGACTGCGTTGAGCGCAGCGCCCTTGCGAATATTATCCGCCACGACCCACATATCGAGCGTATTCGGATTGCATGAATCCTGCCTGAGCCTGCCTACGTAAGTCGGATCGGTCCCGGCGGCAAACAGCGGCATCGGATATTTACCATTTGCCGGGTCGTCGACCACCTCTATTCCCGGCCATCCGCTCAGCGCCTCGCGAGCCGCCTCGACGCTGATCGGCCTTTCAAACTCCGCATTCACTGTCTCTGAGTGCGCTCTGAAGACGGCACGCGCACGCACGTTGCCGACACCGCCAAATCCGGCATACCGAAGAACTTGCGCGGTTCCTTGATCATCTTGATCTCTTCGCCATAATAGCCTTCGAACTCGTTCTTAAGGCTGCTGATCTGCGGAATCGCGTTGCACAGAATCTGATAAGGATATTGCTCCGCCCTGATTTCTTTTCCGTCGAGGTAATCCCGAACCTGCTGTTCGAGTTCCTTGATCGCGGCACTGCCGGTTCCGGAAACACTCTGGTAAGTGGATACGACGATACGCTTGAGCCCCGCCAGCCTGTGAAGCGGCGCAAGCGCGTGCACCATCTGAATGGTACTGCAATTGGGGTTCGCGACGAAGCCCTGGTGATTGGCGAGCGCATCAGCGTTTACCTCGGGCACCACCAGCGGAACCCTGGGATCCATCCTGAAATCGTCACCATTATCGACCACGAACACACCGCGTTCAACCGCCTGCCACCCAAACACCTGGCTCGCGCCTTTCACACCTTCAGTGCCCGCGAAAAACGCTATGTCAAAATCGTCAAAAGCCTCGACGCTCGTCTCCTTGACGCGATACCCGACTCCGTCGATCACCTGTTCACGCGCTGACCGCGCTAGTATAGTAAGCTCCGACATCGGGAAATCCCGCTGACGCAGCACCCTGACCATTTCTTCGCCCACGGCTCCAGCGCCGACTACGGCAACTCTAAACTTCGACATCATTCCCCCTAAAGCAGCTTGTCCAGGCCATAGACCAGCCCCCGCATACTTGCCGCCCGCCGCACTGCGAGCAACACACCGGGCATAAAACTGGTCCGGTCGAGACTATCGTGTCGTATGGTGAGAGTCTGTCCGGTCCCACCGAATATCACTTCCTGATGAGCAACCAGCCCTGGCAGCCGCACGCTGTGAACGTGCACGCCGGAGCGCTGATCTCCACGTGCCGGATCATCCGCACACCCCAGCGGTTTCGAAGGCTGGGATCCAGCCTCTTTCCTCGCCTGGTCGATCATTTCGGCCGTCTTAATGGATGTTCCGGACGGGGCGTCCAACTTTTTGTCGTGATGCAGCTCAACAATCTCCACGTCCGGCATATGTTTTGCTGCCTCGGCAGCGAACTTCATCATGAGCACTGCGCCAACCGCGAAATTCGGGATGACTAACGCTGGGATGCCGGTCTTCTCGGCTAATCGGGCGATCTCCTCCAGGTCCCGAGCGCTTTGCCCCGTGGTTCCAATCACCGGCACCGCACCAGCCTCAAGCGCGATGCGAACACTATCAAAAACAAAAGGCTTGGCGAAATCCACCACAACATCCGGCTTGCACCCGGCCATCATCGAGGCAACGTCGCCATCGATCTCAAACTCCAGCCCCGGAACGCCGGTCACATCCGTCAAAATCGATCCGGAAAACGCAACGTCACAGGCCCCGACAAGCGCCATATCCTCGGCTCCGGCCACAGCTTTAACGACCTCGCGGCCCATCTTTCCGCCGGCGCCTGAAACGGCGACCCTAATCTGTTCGGACACAATCGACCTCCAACAACCACAGCAGTTTCGCGATCCTGCACGATCCGCAACTATAACCTCAGCCTAGCTCCGTGAGAGCGCGGCCATCAGTTCAGGATATCGTTCGAACGGTCCTATCGCAGCCAGCGCGAACTTCGATTCTTCAAACAACTGAGATGCGACACTCGCCACATCATCCTTAGTTACATTTGTTATACCAGCAATAACCTCGTCCAGGCGAACTATTCTACCGAAGTAAAGCTCGCTCTTCGCAAGGCGGCTCATTCGGTTCGACGTGCTCTCTTGTCCCAGAACCAGGGCGCCCCTGATCTGGTTTTTCGAGCGCTCCAATTCATCGTCGGTAACGCTGCTGCGGCCTATGCTCTCGCACTCAGCCTCGGTCAGTTCCAGCACGTACTTCACGTTTTCAACGCTCGTCCCGCCGTAGACCGCAAACATTCCGGCCTCAAGGTATGATGACGAATACGACCCTATGGAATATGCCAGGCCGCGATTCTCACGGATTTCCTGGAACAGCCGGGAACTCATTCCTCCGCCAAGCACGGAGTCAATCGTAGCCAAAGCGTATTTTTCCTGCCGTCTTCTGCGAGAAGCCCTCGATACCCAGACAAAAGTGAACCTGCTCAGTGGTCTTATCGATGAGTCGAACCTCTGCCTGCGCCTTCGCCCCTGTCTCAATCCTGGGCGGGCGATGGCCCAGTAAGCCGCCAAACGCTCCTGCCACCAGATCAACAAATTCACGATGATCGATCTTCCCCGCCGCAGTAATAACAATGGAATCAGGCCGATAGAACTCCTCCAGATACGAACTGAGATCCCCGCGTGTAAGGCTCTTGACCACAGAGGCTGAACCGATAACCGGATTTCCCAACCGGTGGCCCTTCCACACAATCTCTGCCAGCAGATCGTGGACGTTGTCCTCGGGTGTGTCCTCGTGGCGCTTGATCTCTTCAAGCACGACGTTCTTCTCACGCTCTATCTCGGTAGGATCAAGCACGGAGTGAAGCACCATGTCCGATAGAATATCCACTGCCTTCGGTAGATGCTCGCTCAAAACTTTGGCGTAATAGCAGGTAAACTCCTTATCGGTGAAAGCATTCAGATGGCCACCAAGGCCATCCATTTCGTCACGATCTGTCTGGCGCTGCGACGCTGCGTACCCTTGAAGAGCATGTGCTCCAGGAAATGGCTCGTGCCCAACCGGGCATCGGTTTCATCCCTCGACCCGGCCGTGGCCCATATCCCGACCGAGATCGAGTCCACATACGGTATCCGTTCGCTCAGAATCCTTACGCCGTTAGGCAGTATTGTCTTATTTACCGATGACTGCGAGGCCATCTTCACGTCCTCTCAAGTGCGAAAAACCACCGTGACAGCCTGCTCGCGTAAGACACGAGCAGCCACCCGGTGGCACACGACTGTTTATTCATCGCGTATCTACCCCGCGTTATTCACCTCGGACATATACTGCAAGAACTAATGCAGCATTTCGATCCAATACATGAATAATACGGAGCAATGCTTTTGGTCGTGCGCTGTAACCGTCCGGAGTCGCTTACTCCGAACGGTTAGTTGCGTACGGTCAGCGCATATCCGTCGCTCTAGCGCTTCGGACGGAAACTTACACCTGGTCCGTCTTCGCCCGACGGCGGCCGCTGTTCTCTGGAATGACCACCCCGATCGCCGCCCCTATCGCCGCCGCGATCACCACCACGGAATCTTCCGCCACCGCCGCCGCTTCGGCCTCGGTCGCTTCGGGCTTCGGGCGGAGGAGCAACGTAGCCCTCATCGCCTTCGGATCAGACCGCGCCGTGTAAGGCGGATCTTGCCGTCGTCGCCGATCTCAAGAACTCTAACCAGCAGTTCATCACCGACATTGCAGACGTCCTC
>CAVZJH010000095.1:0-15372 GCA_963775535.1 uncultured bacterium
GGTGTTTTGGTGTCTGGCACAAACAAAATGTAACAAAAAGTAGTGCGCCAGAGTTTCGGTGATCTCCCCTGCCCGTCGACGCGAACCGCAAACTAACTAAGCGCACTTCCGCATCGCTGCACGGTTCCGGCGCATGTAGCGATTGTTATATCTCAATGCTCGAGGTGAATATTGGTGGGATACCGCGACTTAGGTAGAGGAGCGAATGTAGCGGCGGCTCACCGAATTGTGGGTTGTGACGATTGGATTATGTAAACACGCATCCCAAGAGCAGCAAACCGGCGAAAATGATCGACTCAAGCGGTTAACTCCGGCCTTGTCCGGAAAAAATGAAGCTTACATGCGCGAAACATATCCTTAAATTAGGTGCTCTTGTAAACAAAACTGTCGCTAATTGTAGACTGAATAGTTTATATATAGTATAATAGATACAACCATGGGCTTGGGTTGCATAGCGGTGGCGGGGTCCCGGGCAGTCCAGTCGAAATGGAATGGCGGGCAAGCGTCAAGTTTTGTCAGTTGAGAGTATACTGAAATGGCGGGGATGGCACTGCGTGCTATGCTCCTGACGGCCGTTGGTCTGAGGGGAGGGCAGTAGAGAACGTTTTAATTGTCAAACCGGAACAGTTCGTGAGCCTGGATCAAGGATCCAGTATTTTGATGACCTCGAACGTAAAAGGGCTCGATATCGCTTACAATACACTGCGTGGTAACCTCTATGATGACCTTACAGGAGGATTAAGAGAGGTACACCTCGAGTTTGTGGCGAAAGCCGGCCGCAGGGGCTATCCCGCTTGTATACAGTTCCATTCCGTAATGAGCGTGGGCGACAGGGTTGGGATTGAAGAGGCGCAGTACGACCTTGCCAACAAGGCGATAATGTGGAGCGACAACGGCTTTTACGCATCTCTCGCATCCGGCTCGTGGAGAGAATATCTCAAGGAACTGGTCAATCTCTTCGTCGCGAGGTACGGCTATCAGTATGTCGTATTTGGGGAGCCCGGGTTCAAGGTGGATATCCCCGGCTCCAACGACCGCTTTTACGCAAGGTTTGCCTCGGAAAACCCCGATGTAAGATACCCCGTGAAGAGAGATGAGACCGTCGAATATTTGAGACTGCAGCAGGCAAAGGCCGACTTAGTCCTGGATTTTTTCCGCGAAATGGTATCTTACGCGCAGTCGGTCGAGGCCGGGAGGGTGGGCATCGTGACATGCCCGTTCATTCCCGTGGCAGAGAATTCCGCCGAGGGCACGCTGGGTTCGTCCTGCAATATCGCCCAGATAGCCGAGATTCCGGGCGTCGATATGCTTGTCACCGACCTGAAACTCGGGGATGTCTGCTCGGGCCGCGTCCGGCTAGATGATCTACTTCGCAAGTCGCCCAGGCTGCACTATGTGGAAACTCTCGCGTGTGCCCTCGGGAAGGATGTGATAGTAGCCGGTGACAGCGTGAACGCTGATTTCCCGTCGGCTTTTGATGAGCCTTACAGGGATGCAATGTTATGCTCGCTTGCCGCATCCCCCAGTGGGTTCGCCCTGCGTTCGCGCAGGGACGACCGGGGGCATGTACGAACTCCTGGAAAAGGTGGCCGGCTGCACAAGCCGTCTGGGAGAACCTGTATCACCCGTAGCTTTTGTCTATTCATTCAGCGGAACGCGGCACGTTGAACCGCTGACCAATTTAACCGTCTTTCCGCACTACCTCTGCGCTTATGAAGCAGATGTCTCTGAGCGGGCGCATTCCAGTGCTCACATTCCACGCCGAGACTCTCGAACGCAACCTGATGGAGCATCCCGAGGTCCAGGTTCTGGTGTTCGAGGAACACTTCCCGCTGAGCGTTGCACAGATGCTTGTCATCAGGGACTGGTGGCAGGGCACGACAAGACGCGCGGTAATTGCGTTCGGCTCCGGAAACGGGTTCTGCTGGGATCCGAGCCTGGCCGAGAGCCAGCCTTGCGCGCGGTCTTTTCCCGGTGTGTTCGAGCTTATCGGACTGAAGCAGGAGAAAGTCCCGCAGTTGGACTCGGATGAACCTATCGCCATTGCGGACGTCTCACGGGTCCGGCGGTCCGCGTTTCTCAATGCAACGGACCTTCAGGACATACACAAGATCGCGAATGTCCGGCGGGTCTTTGGATCACGCGCCAGTGTTTTTGGTACGAAGCGGAATATCAAGAGGCGAAGGTCCCGGTGGTTGCCGAATGGCGAGATCGGAATTCCCTGGCGCTGTTCTGCGGCTTCGGGTTGGCCGAAGGCACTGCGCGTTCCGCCGAAAAGGCGTTGAACTACGTTCTCAGGGAAGTTGACTGCCCAAAGATAATCGTCGAAGAGTGTGGCGATGGCGTTTTCTGGAGTATCAACAAGAACGGTTATTTGATTCTGTCCAACGTCTCGGAGAGCGAATGTGAAGCGATGAGCCGGCCGGGACGAGCCAACTTGTGGGATTGCTGCGAGCAGAAGCTGCTTGGTAATGGAGACTCCAAACTGACGCTGGCCCCGCATTCGTTCAGAATGTTCAGGGTTGTAGGCCGGATATCGAAGTTCTTTGATGTCCTGGGAGCTTCCAACCTCGAGTCGCTGATCGATGGCGCCGGCCGGGCGGAGATTGGCCTGATCGCGGGGCGCAAGACGGTGCTGGTACTGCGGGCGTCGCCCAGGGAGATTATGGTGGACGGCAAGTCCAGCACTATTACCCAGGAGATTGTTAACGACGCCTACCACGTCACGCTGCAGCAGTGCCCACCCGGCACGAGGAACATTGCGCTTAAGTGGTAAATCGAGGACGAGGCTTCCGATCGCTCCTGGCATCTAGTTGTGTTTACGGCGAGCGTGGCAAAACCCACGCTCGCCATAGTGTTTCGGGGCATGCCGAGAAATGCCGGGAACTAGTTTGATATCGCTGCGTCTTAAGCTATTGATAAGAGTTGATACGTAATGTGTGCAGTAACTGGTGGGGACGAGCGGTCCCCGTTGAAACGTGACGCACTGAAGATAGTGCTTATATATGTCGTGGTCGGTGGGCTTTGGATACTGCTATCTGACAGGATAGTTGCGGCGCTGGTATCCAACGAACGAGCTTTCACGAACATCGCGACGATCAAGGGCTGGTTGTTTATCCTCTTGACCGGGTGGATGCTCTACGCCCTTATACGCCGCAGCACCCGCGCGCTTCAACGCTCCGAAGAAGCTCTGCTTGAGAACGAACGACATTTCCTACGCCGCTACGCGGCGATTTCCGCGGGAGTCGTAGTTCAAAATCAGGACGGGGTGATTACCCACGCGAACAAGGCGGCGCGGGAGATGTTGAACTTGTCGGTCGACGAAGTGCTGGAGCGAACCTCCTATGACCCCAGTTGGCAGGCAATTAGGGCAGACAACACCCCGCTCTCCCGTGACGAGCACCCGAGCATCATAACCCTGAGGACCGGCAAACCAGTGCGTGGGGTCGTGATGGGGGTATCCGCCCGCGAGCCCGGGAAACTGCGCTGGATACTGGTAAACTCGGAACCGATCTTCTGCGGGGACGGATCGTGCATGAAAGAGGTCGTCACGACGTTTTCAGACATTACGGAGCGCAAGACAATCTTCGAGGCGCTCAGAGCGAGTGAAGCCAGAACTCGCGCCTTGGTAGAAAGCATCCCCTTCGACATCTGGGCCTGTGGCGCCGACGGCAGGGTACAGTGTGCAGAACAAGACGGCCCTGGAACACTGGGGAGACCTTATCGGGCGTCTGCCTGATGAAGCGAACCATCCACCGGAAGTAGTTTCGAACTGGGTGAGCAATAACAATCGCGCCCTTGCCGGTGAGGTTGTGCAGGGTGAAGTCAAGTATACCTTCGGTGGTGAGACCCGCACCTACTACAATATTATTGCTCCCATGCGTGACGGCGAAGAGGTTCGCGGTCTTGTCGGGATAAACATGGATGTAACCGAGCGGGTGCGCGTCGAGGAAGAAGCTCACCGCCGCCAGGAGCACGAGCGGCGGGTGGAAGCAGCCGCGGAGGAAGCCAAGAGACAGTTCTACAAGGGGACCATATTCGCGGTCACCCAGGGCAAGTTGAACCTGACGTCTCACGAAGAGATCGAAAAGCTTATTCCTCCCAAGACTGAAAAAGTAGTCTTGTCAGGCACGGGCGACCTCTCTGCGCTAAGGGATGGGTAAGACGCATTTCGGAGAGCGCGGGGATGTCCAGGGAGCGCTCGCATTTCCTTATAGATGCCGTCGGTGAAGCGGCCGCAAACGCGATAAAGCATGCCGGCGGCGGTGAGGCGAGCGTGGCGGCGGTAGGAGACAGGGTCCAGGTTTCAATCAGGGACCACGGTCCGGGGATGGACACGCTCGTCCTTCCTAAAGCCACGCTTATGAGAGGTTTCTCAACAAAGCCGTCCATGGGCATGGGCTATTCAATAATCCTCGCGTCAGTCGATGCCGTACACCTGGCCACGGATCGCTCCGGGACCTGGGTCCTGGTGGAGAAGTCGCTGACGGAGCCCAGCCAGGCGATCAACCTCAAAGTGCTGCCTGATAACTGGTAGACACCTGGGCGCGCCCCAAACCCTTGTCACACATCTCCCAGACAGCCTGACCAGTTCCGAGGTTGCCAATGGCGTCATGCCACTTAACATGCACGATTGGAGGGTCGCCGGAGCGCCGCACTGGAGGAGCTGCGTCACGCTGAACTTTATTCGGGGTCCATCCCTTCGTAGAGTGGATGCCGGATCTCCTGAACTGGATTCCGGACCGGCATGACGAAATTCCCAAAAAAGCGAGCCCGCCTTCGCTTTCGCTGCGGCGGGCAGAAAGGATAAATGGTATAAAGGGCAGAGGATTATACCTTACGCCTGCGTATGCCCACGACTCCTGCCAACCCGCCAAGCAATGCGATGATTGAAGCGGCTCAGGAACAAGCTGGACAACGCGGAACCCCACATTGAAGTCGTAGTCGCCCGACGGGTCGCCGATGGCGTAGCCGCGGAACGACGACTGCAGGCCGTAGTCGCCGTAGAACGAACCACCGCGCAGGCCGCGATAAGTGTAACTCCCGTATACATACGGAATAGCCTCGTTCCACTCCCAGACATTGCCGTTTTGATCAAACGTGCCGTAGGCGCTCGCGGACCCGATATACGCCCCCACGTCTGTCGTGGAACCAGGTCCCCCCGGCAAGTAGTTCGCAGAGTTGGAGGCCCCTATGGGGGAAGTAGCCGTCGGAGCAGTATTGCTTTGAGTCGCATACGTCCAGTATCCTGCGTTGGTCCCCCCGCCCTTATAGTATGCAGCCTTATACCATTCGTCTTCAGTTGGTACACACCACGTTGCACCGGCGTTTCTCTGGATAGAAGCACCATCAGTGCCGGGGTTGCCGGGTAGAGTGTATGCGCCGGTCTCGGTGGTGCCCGCTCCTGTACACCCACAGGTTGGCCGTTATCGAGCCAGTTGGCGAACCGGCATGCGTCCCAGTAGGTCACATCGACCACCGGGAGGTTGGGGTCCGCCACCGAGTAGACGTAGCTTCCGGAAGAGCCGCTTCGGGAGATGCCGCAGCCGTAGGTAGGAGCTAGATTGGTTCCTGCCATGGTTGTGTTGTAGCACGCGTACGTGTCGGTGGCTGCCACGGCGTTGAGAAACGCGGTGTACCGCCCGGCGGTCACATCGTACTTACCGATGTTATAGTTGTAGGCCACCGAGCCGTAGCCGGTTGTTCCATCATTCATTACCCGGGTGTCAGGCGCATTCCCCGGGTTTCCAACGGGAACGGTGGCGATAGTGATGTTCGCCTGAGCTATTCCGCCCAAGCAAAGCAGCGCCAGCGCCGCTGTTACTGCGAATACCTTCTTCATCTTTTCTTCCTCCCTCGAATTAGTGTTCAGACCATTGCGGCGTCTATTGCGCGCTTTTGACTGTGCTTTGAATAGCAGAGTCACTATCATTATGTATGCTTCTGCTGCATTGTCAAGGGGCGTTTTGCGGGATAAGCAAACCGAGAACCGAAGCACCGAGAATCAGGTGTTATTGCTGGGTTAGGAGTGAGTATCGGCTGAGGTGACGCATTCACCCTCACCGCCATCTCTGGACTCAGCGGGTTCCAAGGGCAGCGCCCTTGGTAGGGGTTCGGGGCAACGCTCCCCGAATCTCCGCAAATATGACAAGCACCCTGGCCTGAGTCTCTGTTGAAAGCCGGCATGTTCCGGGAATTCGCCGCGCGGGATACATGTAGGGGGATAGCGACAGTCGATCTATCAAAGCCTGGAAAGGAGCACGACGAAAATGGTGGTACAGGAACTCATAACCAACATATCCGAGCGGCTGAGCAAGACCAGCCGTGTAGATGCCGTCTTTGGCGAACCTCGCACCATTGGCCGCAAGACCATAATACCCGTGGCTTGGGTTGGTGTCGGATTCGGCGCGGGTGGAGGCGAGGGCAAGCAGGAGAAGGATGGTGAAAACCCGACTCAGCAGGGCAGCGGGGGCGGTGGAGGAGGGGGAGGAGCCGCAAGACCGCTGGCCGTCCTCGAAGTCACGGACGAAGAGACCAGGATCATACCGATCATCGACACGACTCGCGTGGTCCTTGCCGGACTCGCCCTTGCGGGCGCCATCGTTATAACCATCGGCAGGATAGTCGGGCGCTGCAGAAAATGAAAAGCAGGCAATACTCTCAGCACCGCGGGCCTCTCGCTCGTGGCATAACCTACATGACAATTTAATAGACAACTAAATATGAGGATCGATAATAGCAAACCCGTTGAAAGGCGGGGACGCAAAGCTAAGAGCCTAAGGCGGTATCGCTAAGGCAGTCTGGTTGCCGAAACTTCACAGCGCTTCACGTAATGGGCTGCGGAGAATGCGGCTGCGTCTCTACGTTCGACGGTCTTTTTGCGTCATCCCGACCCGCTGCGTGAAGCGCTGGAAGAGTTTACACCGCGCTTCGCGCTTCCATATACCAAGGCAGATGGTATGAAGCTCCTCAAAGTGGCGGCGCCGGAGATGGCTGACTCCGGCGCTGTTGTTCTGTACCGCACAAGCGTTTCCCTGCAAATGAAGTATTTTGTATACGTTTAGGACCGTTTCCTCCGATTATGAGGTATACTACGGGTACGGCATACTTGGTAAATGGAGGACCGGAACAATACTGCCTCGAACGCTGTCTGTAAAAGAAGCTGCAGCATATCTTAACGTGCAACCGCGGACGATTCGTGCCTGGATCGCCGGAGGAAAGCTGGCGGCGAGCAAAGTCGGCAAATGCTTCATTATCGCTGAGCCGGAGGTAGAGAGAATGATAACCGCAAAACGGTCCGCTGAGCCGGATGATAACGAAGGACAGCCATATGGTATGCGGGACGTTCGCGGGTATCTGGCCGGCAGCGGTGTCACTATGAACGCCATCCTCAAACTGAGGCGAAAAGAGGCCAAGGCTCGAAAAGACAGGCAGGAGCGGCAGGCTGAATGGCGGTAGTTCTTGACGACATGCGCAGTGATCGCAATGGGACGTGACACGAAGACCGAAGACCTCACGGATAACGAGAAGTGCTACATCAGCGCCGCAAGTGTGGCGGAAGCCTACAGCTACATGCTGATCCTCGCAGGCAGGCCGAGGGCCGAGGCCATGCTCAACAAATTTTGCATAACAGGGACATCGTTGTAGTCGGCGACAATGACGACAACCTGATAGAAGCTGCGGGAGAACTGATGCTGAGTTGCGACAGGGGCGGGCTGCTCGTGTCTACCGGGGCGTGCTTCGCTGCAGCTCTCGCAAGGCAGCTTCGATTCCCGCTGCTCACAGGCGACATGGTTCTTATCCACGCGTGTCTCGGATACTGCGACGTGAGAGCGTTCAACTGAGGCGGGGGCTTTGCCCCCAATCTAACTTACCCCCAGGCCGCCACTTTGATTTGCGTAGAGTCTGTAATACGCCCCCTCCTGAGCAAGAAGATCGGCGTGGGTTCCCTGCTCAGCTACTGCGCCGTTCTCAATCACCAGGATGCGGTCGGCGCGCTGAATGGTGTTCAGGCGGTGCGCGATGATGAAGCTTGTCCTTCCCTGCATCAGTCTATGCAGAGCCTGCTGGACGTGAACCTCCGTGCGAGTATCTACGCTGCTTGTCGCTTCATCCAGAATCAGGATCGCGGGATCGGCAAGGAGCGTTCGGGCAATTGCCAGAAGCTGCCGCTGGCCCTGGCTGAGGCTGTTGCCGGCGTCGGAAAGCAGGGTCTCATATCCGTGCGGCAGATGCTGGATGAATGAGTCGGCATTGGCAAGACGAGCGGCATCTTCGATCTGGGCGTCAGTCGCGTCCAGACGGCCATAGCGGATGTTCTCGCGCACCGTGTCCGTGAACAGGTACGTATCTTGCAGCACTATCCCCAGCATCTTGCGCAGGCTGCTCTTCTTGAGGTCGCGGATGTCGCAGCCGTCGATCAGTATGCACCCTGAGTCAATATCGTAGAACCTGGTCAGAAGATTGATAATGGTCGTCTTCCCCGCTCCCGTTGAACCGATCAGGGCTATGGTTTGTCCTGAATCCACATGGAAGCTGATGTCCGTCAGTACGGAAACGTCCCTGGCGTAGCCGAAGCAGACGTTCTCGAAGTCGATCTCACCGCGAATGCGCTCGGGATGAATAGTGCCGGGCGCGTCGGTTTCTTCGGAAGTCTCGTCCATGACCGCAAAGATCCGTTCCGCTCCGGCCAGCGCCGACTGGATCGTGCCGTAGAGGTTCGCTAGTTGGAGCAGGGGACGGTTGAAATAGTCGCCGTAATAGATGAACGAAGCCACGACCCCGATTGTTATCAAGCCCTTTGCCACCATCCATCCGCCGGTTCCGGCGACCACGGCGAAGCCGAAGTTGCGGAACATGTTCATAGCCGGTCCCATCAACCCGACGTAGATCATCGCCCTGATCGCCGTTCGTCTCAGGTCGGTATTTGCGACTTCAAAGCTTCGGATGGCTTGCTCCTCGTGGCAGCACACCTTGACCACGCGCTGGCCCGCGATCCCTTCTTCCACTATTCCGTTGAGAGTGCCCAGCGCCCGCTGCCTGTCCCGAAAACCCTGGCGGGTCCGTCCGGCGATACCGCGAGTGGCGAAGGTGATAAGCGGCAGAGTCACGAGGCTTATCAGCGCCAGACGCCAGTTCATCGCCAGCATGATGCCGCCCGCGCCGACCACCGAGAGAGCGCTGCTGATCAACTGGGTCACGCTGTCTCCCAGAGTGGAACTGATGGTGTCCGTGTCATTGGTGAGGCGGCTCATTAGATCGCCGTGCGCATTGCAATCGAAGAAGCGCAGGGAGAGGGTCTGAAGCTGGCCAAAAAGATCCCGGCGAATGTCCTGAACTGTCCTTTGGGCGATGTGGATCATGCCCACCGACTGCAGCCACGTGCCTCCCGCCCTGAGTAAACTCACCGCGATCATCAGTCCCGCTATTCGAGCGAGTCCCTGCAAATTCGAGTGCGAGATATACTTGTCGATCGCCCGGCCAATTAGATACGGACCGCACAGCGAGAGGCCCGTGGTAACCGCGACGAGTGCGGCGATTCCGGCAAGACCCCGGCCATGCCTGGCGAGGTATTTCCACAACCTGCGCGCCGTCCCTCGCCGATCCTTGACCTGCGGCGCCGAGTGAGTCAGCATGGCATGCCTGGGACCGAAATGATCGGCCATCGATCGTTTAGCAGCCACTTGCCACCTCCGGCGCGTTTGCCTGGGACTGCACTATGCCCCGGTAGGCCTCGCTGGTAAGGAGCAGTTCTTCGTGCGTGCCCTCGGCCGCAAGAGATCCGTCTTCGATTACCAGGACTTTGTCCGCGTCTGCTATCGACCTTATGCGCTGAGCGATGATGAAGCGCGTGCAGCGGTGCGACCAGCTCTCCAGCGCGGAGAGTATCTTCCTTTCAGTTGCCATATCGACCGCGCTGGTGCAGTCATCGAGGATCAGGATGGCGGGGTGGGCGACCAGCGCGCGGGCAATCGACAGCCGCTGCTTCTGACCACCAGAGATGTTGACTCCCCGCTGGCCGAGGACGCTGTCGTAGCCGTCCGGGAAATGCATAATGAAATCGTGCGCTTGAGCGATCCGCGCTGCCTCTTCCACTTCGGCGTCTGTAGCATCCTGGCGCGCGTAGCGGAGATTATCGCGGATTGTTCCCGAGAAGAGAATGGTGTCCTGCATCACCATTGCTATCTGCCGCCTGAGCGTATCCTGGGTAATGTCGCGGATGTCGATGCCATCGAGAGCTATCCTCCCCTGGGTGACATCGTAGAGCCTGGGGATCAGGTTTATGAGCGTCGATTTCCCCGCGCCGGTCGCGCCGAGTATCGCCACCGTCTGACCGGGCTGGGCGGTGAAGGATATGTCGCGCAGCACCGGGGTTCCGGACGGGCCGTCGTAGCTGAATCCCACACGATCAAATACTACCCCTCCCTGCAGCCCGGGGCACGGAGCCGCGTTATCGGCATCGAGGACGTCAGGTTCCGTATCGAGCACCTCGGCAATCCTTGCCGCGGAAGCATTCGCCCTGGTGACGCGTATCAGCATGATGCTGGCCATCATCAGTGAGCCGAGCATCTGCATAAGGTAGTTGATGAACGCCAGAAGCTGTCCCAGTCCGAGTTGACCCCGGAGCACCGATACGCCGCCAAACCACAAGATCCCGACGATCCCGAAGTCCGCGAGCAGTATAAGCATCGGAAAAATGACGGCCATCAGCGACGAGGCCCGGATGGTCTCCACGCACAGCCCCTTGTTCGCCGATCCGAAGCGCTCGCATTCATGCGACGAACGGGCAAATGCCTTGACCACACGCACACCCGCCAGGTTCTCCTGCACTACGGAGTTCACTCGGTCGAGGCGCTCCTGCACCGTTGTGAAGAGCGGGTACGCCCTGCGATTGATCAACACGAGCAGGAAAATAAGCACCGGGCCGATGACCAAAAGCAGCATTGAGAGCCTGGGAGATGTGATGAAAGCCAGGATCAGGCTGCCGGCTGTGAGAAGCGGCGCGCGCACCAGAATGCGCAGGGACATCATTACAGCCTCCTGCACCTGGTCTATGTCGTTGGTGAGCCTGGTGATCAGGCCGCCCGCGCCAAGCCGGTCCAGATTGCCGAAGGAGAATCCCTGAATCTTATTGAACAGGTCGCTTCGGACGTCGGTGCTGAAGTTCAATGCGGCGATCGTCGAAAAAACTGTGCAGCCGACCCCCCCAATCATTCCGACCAGGGCTATGAGGATCATTATCCCGCCGGTGTGCAGCACCAATGACTGATCGTGCTTTGCGATCCCTACATCCACAATTCTCTGCAGGAGGCGGGGCTGCGACAGGTCCATTCCGACTTCCAGCAGCATGAGAAGCGGGGCGAGCAGGCAGGAGAGCCAGTAGGGCTTGAGATATGTGAGAATCCTTTTTGCCGGCGTCATCGCGTTTCTTTCCTTGCCTGCCGGCGAATGGCGTCGATGCCCGCCAGAGAGAACGCGGTAATGTGTTCGGTCAGGAGCCCGGCGTCGGCGTGCTTGTACCTTTGTCTGCATTTGCGAACCGGCCGCGGGAAGATGATGTGACACTGGCTGATGACGCTCATCTCGCACAGTTCCACGTCTCTCTCGTGTGCGTCCGGGCCGAGCAACTCGCGGATTGTCGCGAGCAAGCGCGACTGGTGTTCTTTCCTGCCCTGGGTGATTGCCTTATCCAGCAGGCCCGTGGGATTCACGACCTCCATCGTAAGAATGTGGTGGAACCCTTCCAAACGCGGGTCCAGCGCCCTGTTGAGCAGGCAAGATATAAGTCCCCGGAGCCGCTCGGAGGGCGGCGCGTTTGGCCCGACGCCGCCATCGACGGGGTAGAGCTGCTGGAGTTCCCTGCTTATCTGTTCCCACACCGCGCGATAGAGCTCGTCTTTCGAACCGAAGTGGAAGTTGATCAGCGCGGCGTTTACCCCGGCCGCCCGGCTGATCTGGGCATGGGTGGCTTTGTTATAGCCTTTCTCGCCGAAGACGAGCGATGCCGCCTTGAGAATATTCTCCCGTGTGATCTCGCCGTCTCTTCTTGCTTTCATTGCCGGGCCTTTCCGGTGCGACATTAACTGGCGAGTTTAATTGTACAATCAATCTAGCCGGGTGTCAATGACGGGGGTACATAAGCCGTTTCCCCAGCTTAGCGAGTTCAATGTTCTGCTTTCCACACCAGTCTGCCGGTTGTGTCGATGTAGCTCGGCTCACCGCCTACGTCGGGTCTGTAGGTCCAGACACGAGCAAGTCCATTCCGGAAGCTCTCCACAAGATCATAGGGCAGTGTCATGACCGTTTTGCCCTTCCTGTCGATGAAGCTGTAGCGATGCTTATGCAGTGTCACCGTGTCACGGCCTCCCACTGCCTGTACCTGTTCGGCGGTCCCTTTGCTGCTCGCAAGGGCAAGCCCTTCAGAGTAGCTTTCAGCCTCCTCGAACTGGGGTTTGATGACGATGCTTCCGGTCTTGTCTATGTAACCCCAGATCGATCCGCCTGATTCCACCGGCAAGCTGACAGCAGCCAATCCATCGTGGAATGGCAAAGCGCAGGAGAATTGCGGTTTGACAACAACTCTGCCCTTGCTGTTCACGTATCCCAGCTTAGCGTACCTCTTCGTCGTCTGGTAGAACTGCCAACCCCTCGGAAAACTCCAGGCATCGAATTGTTTTTCGGTCAATAAGTTGTGCTTCCGAATGGATGTAGCCAAACTCTTTGTAGCCTTCGTCCATCGCGGAGAAGTCTCTGTGAAGCAGCGCTTTTCCGTTTCTATCGATGCACGACAGTCTCCCGGAGTCATTCGGACGGGGCATGAACGTGCGCGCCAAGCCGTTTCTGAATGGTCCTGCATAGGAGAATTGCGCCCTTATGGCAAGCCTGCCTTTGCGATCAACATAACCCCACTTGCCGCCGTGCTCGTCCGCGCCGCGAGCAACGCATACTGCGGCTAAGCCTTCTGAGAAATCCGCGGCGTCGTTAAACCGATGACCTATTACGAGTCTACCTGTCTCGTTGATGTATCCGTATCTGGCGTCACTTCCAAAGCCAAACTTGACTCGCGCCAGCCCTTCCGAAAAGTACTCCGCTCCGTCGAAGCGCGGCCGGATGACAACATTCCCCGCTCGGTCCATGTACCCCCACATTCCATGTTGCACAATCGGGAACAGAGGGTGCGGGTCTTGGGCGGCCTTGGACGAAAGTTGAGACAGACCTATCACAGCCGCACAGCACGCCAGCAGTGCAAGACGTTTCATTTCGCTTCCTCCCCGAGCTTCCACCCGACACCTGCGACGCCTTCTGAGAAATCTCCTGCACCGTCAAACTGCACCGGGATTACCATCTTCCCAGACTTGTCGATGTAGCCCAATTTCGGATAAGGGGGAAAACCCGTGCCTGCGAATGCCAGACCGTCATGAAAGTCCCCGACTCTGCTGAAATCGCCTTGGATGGCAAGCCGGCCGGTGGAGTCGACGAATCCCCACTTTCCACCGTTTTCCATATCTCCACTGACCCTTACGTAGGCCAGTCCCTCGGAAAACGAGCCAGCGAGTACGTACTTCGGCTGGATGATAAACTTCCCGGTTTTGTCTATATAACCCCATCTTTCGTCCTTCTCCACTGCGGCAAGACCGGAATGAAACGGTTCCGCTCTCGAGAACTGTGGATTAATGACCACGGCGCCTTTCGTGTCGATGTAGCCGCGCTTGCGGTTTGCCTGGAAGCTTGCTAGACCTTCTGAAAAAGGTCCACACAGGTACATAGCCGGTGCGAATGACTGTCTTGCCGGATTGATCGATACAATAGCCGGTCGACGAATGAAAATCGACGGCCCAGGCAAGTCCTTCGTGGAAGTCGTCCGCCATGTAGTGTGCCGGCGGAATGACCATTTTACCGGACTGGTCGATGTAGCCCGAGAGGCCTTTTTCCTCCACCCGGGCCAGGCCGTCGCAAAAGCTACTGGCTCTTGCAAACTGCGGCTGTATGACCATTTTGCCGGAGCCATCAATGTAGCCCCATTTGGCAGACTCGTCATCACCGAATCCGACCGGGATCAGACCCTGCGAGTAACTGCCAACCAGGTCAAACTGGGGCTGAATTACGAGCTTGGCCTGCTTGTCCACAAACCCCCACTTGCCGGACTCCTGGTCTCCGACTCTCACGGCAGCAAGGCCGTTAGACATTACGCCTACAGCATCGAAACGCTGCGTGGAGATCACTTTTCCTGTCGGGTCTATGAAGCCGTATTTGCCGGTTCTCGTGCTTGCCCGGATGAAGCCGGCGAGGTCTTCGGAGAAGTCGAATGCTGTTTCGTAAGGCCTGGGGCCAATAACCAGTTTGCCGGTCTTATCGATATAGCCCCACCTTCTGCCAACGGAGACTAATGCCAATCCGTTTCGGAACGGTCCCTGGGCAAAATCTCGTTCGATGGCGTGAACGTGATGACATTCTCACCTGTCTTGTCTACATAAACCCTGCCGACATCGTCCCACACCAGCGCCAGCCCTTCGGAAAAGCCATCTCCAATCGGTATCGCCTCGAAGACGGTCTTCCCCGCCGTGTCGATGCAGCGGCCGCTGAGGGTATTGTTGTCTACTTTGTTCGCTACAAAGGCGAGTCCATTGGAGAACGGCTTGGCTTCGTCGAACTGCGGCTTTATGATCGTCCTCCCCGTCTTGTCGATGTAGCCCCATTTTGCTTTGACCTGATTGCCTACGGCCACCGGCGCCAGTCCACACGCGAAGTCTCCGGCTCGAATGTACTTGGGTTTGATAACGGTTTTGCCGGTCTTGTCGATGTAGCCCCATCTGTCAGGGTATCGTTCGAAGCAAACGGGTGCAAGGCCGCCGTGGAACGATCCGGCGATGCGGTACGCAGGCTTGATGACGCTCTTGCCCGCCTTGTTGATGTACCCCACTGCTCGTAGTGTGCGCTGACTGCCGCGAGTCCTTCCGAAAAACCGGATGCCTGCTCGTAGCGCGGCTTGATGACGAGTTGCCCGGACCTGTTGATGTAACCCATAAAGCGCTTATTGTCGGATTCACGGTTCTTGAGAGCGACGGCCACGAGCCCTTCGTGGTACTCCTGGACCTCACCATAAGGCAGAGGGTCTAAGACAGCGTTGCCTTTGGCGTCGATGTAACCGCACGTCCGGAGAGTGCCGCGATTATCATTAACAGACGGCGGGAGTCTTTCCGAGGAGAATTGCGCTGCTGCCATCATCGGGAAACACAGGATAAGAAAGATGGTTGTTAGGATATTTCGCATACAAGTGCTCCCACGGTGGGCTGAATCAAAACCTCGACCGGCCTTAGGGTCCGCCCTCCATACCTTCGACGCACTCGGCGAGAGTTGCTGGCGATTGGTGGT
>CAVZJH010000096.1:0-14963 GCA_963775535.1 uncultured bacterium
GATGAGCCGCCGCTACATTCGCTCCTCACCTAAGTCGCGGTACTGCCACCAATATTCACCTCGAGCATTGAGATATAACAATCGCTACATGCGCCGCGAACCGTGCAGCGATGCGGAAGATCCGCTGAGTTAGTTTGCGGTTCGCGTCGACGGGCCGGGGAGATCACCGAAACTCTGGCGCACTACTTTTGTTACATTTTGTTTGTGCCAGACACCAAAGCGCGTGGCGTCCATTGAGAATCAGGACATAACTTTGACGCCCCGCGTTGCCATTCTCGCCAGAAACGGAAATACTAACTATGAAAGAGTTGGCCCATGCTATTCACCACGGCGGATCACTGCAATCCAAGCCGCGGAAGCCTTTGAGATGGCGAATAACGTGGGCCGGGAGGGACAGAATATGCACGAAGAGGAATTTCTGAGCAAAATCAAGCAAAGAGCTGGCTTGAAAGATTTGGATGAAGCCAGACGAGACACCGAAGCGGTTTTTGAAACACTGCGGGCAAGGATATCGCACGAAGGAGGTGACAACGTAGCCGAGCAGTTCCCGTTGGAGTTGAAAAGGCTCTGGGAAAGCGGACTTCTCGAGCACGTGGCCGGATCTGTGACCGGCTTTGAACGCTATGATCTCGGCGCATTCCTGGCGAATGTTGCCCAGAGACTTGGCGTTCAGGATGTTCGAGAGGCCGAGATGATAACAATAGCGGTCTTCGCCGCGCTGAAAGATCAAATAACCCCCGGCGCCTCTCACGCGATAGAGAGCCAACTGCCTGAGGATATCCGAACATTCTGGAAAAACGCAGAGCCGGAAGTGCTCTCGAGACAGACAGGACCGCCTTTTGAGATGGAAGCTCCGGTTCTCTCCGGTGAAGAGCTGCTTCCACCCGCGGCCGAGAGGATGAACATCGCGCCTCCTCCCGAAGAGCGCGCGGATGCCGAGGGTCCGGGAAGCGCTACCCATTACCGATCCGATAACCAGCTAACCCAGGAGATCGAAGAACTCCTCGGCTCCAGTGACGAACTGGACGCGGAGAGAATAAACGTCTTCGTTCAGGCCGGCAACGTAACGCTGAAAGGGCATGTCAAGACCCCCAAAGAACGCGATACAGCGGCCAAAACGGCGGCTAGAGCCCTCGGCATCGGTGATATATGGAACGAGATCATCGTCGAACATAAATAGCCAGTCACAGGCAGCGGTGGGGCGCGTGTTTGAGCTGGGGATTATCCGAGGGTTTCCCTCGGGCTCCCACCAGAGACACCGTCTCCGGACTCTGCTGGGGCCGCGGGCCCCAGACCTCTGACTCGCTTCGCGTATGTCCACCACAGTAAGGGTGGACATACGCGAAGCGAGTCGGAATGTCCAGGAAACCCGGTTTCATGGCGGGTTCCAAGGGCAGCGCCCTTGGTGGGGGTTCGGGGGCGAAGCCCCTGAACGTTCCCCAGATCTGACACGCGCCCGCAGCGGGAACACCGCATCTCGCATCCCTGCCTGGGTTCCCACCAACGGCACTGCGAGGTCGCCCAAGATCTTTCTCCCTGCACTTCCACACAAGCCCAGCGTTTTGTTCCTGTTCAGTTTGGGTAAATGCAGTCGAGCTCTAGAATGGCCGAGGGAATAGGCGCCGTCGCCGTTTCTTCGGCAATGATTGGTAACAGGGAGGTCGGCACGGGTGAAAAGGCATTTATCGGCATCGGTTCTTATCGCGGGCTTGGTTGTTCTCTTGTCTTCGTATGCATTCGGCGCAAAGGTGTATCTCAGGAGCACAACGATTGACACACAGACCAGGATCGAGACCGCGGCAGTGTCAGTCGAGTCCATTCCGGGCGCGGATTATTATATCGTGGTGTTAAAGGGGCCGGTTAAGGAGAGCGACAAGCAGGCCCTGACGCAGGCGGGAGCCGAGCTGATCGATTATATTCCCGATAACGCGTTTGTGGTTCACATCGAGAATGCGAAACTGGGGACCTTGAGGCAGCTTCCGATCTGCGAGTGGATCGGCATATTCAAGCCGGAATATAAATCCGCCGGCAATCTCGGGACATCCACAAAGCAGACGCAGTACGTCATCACACTATTCCCCGGGCAGAGCACCGACCACGTGTTGGGAAAGGGAAAACTCCTGGGCGTCAGAAAAGTCCAGTGTGCAAACCATTCATCTCGCGCGATCTGCCGCGTGCTGGCAAACAAGGCACAGCTCGACGAGCTCTGCAAGGACAGCGCGGTTGCCTGGGTGGAACCTTACGTTCAACCGAAACTGTGCAACGACGTCTCGAGCACGATATCCGGCGTTCCGGACGTGCGGCAGGGACTCGGATTATACGGCGCGGATCAGTTGATAGGTCTGGCGGATACCGGGCTCGATACCGGCGACCTGAGCACGATGTCCGCCGATTTTTCCGGACGTATCTACCAGACTTACGCCCTTCGGCGTCCCAACGACTGGAGCGATCTCGTCGGCCACGGGACTCACGTGGCCGGCTCACTGCTCGGCTCCGGCGCGTTGTCGGGCAGCAATTCCGCAGCGCACAACTACACCGGTTCATTTGCAGGCTATGCGCCGGAAGCACAGCTTGATTTTCAGTCCATTGGAGATTCCGGAGAGTTGGTCTTCCCGCCACTGGACCTTTCAGAGCTCTTCCAGCCCACCTATGACGACGGCGCTCGGGTGCACAGCGACAGTTGGGGAAGCGCCGTGCTGGGCGGTTATACAACCTATTCAAACGAGGTCGATCAGTTCATCTGGGACCACAAGGACTTCACAACAGTATTTGCGGTCGGGAACGATGGCGAAGATTTGAGCCAGGACGGGATTATCGACCACGGGCACATTTATGCCCCCGCCAGCGCGAAAAACTGCATAGCAGTCGGCGCGACGGAAAGCCTGCGGAGCACGGGTGGCTTGCAGTTAGGCTACGGAGTAGAATGGCCTTCCGATTTCCCGGCCGCTCCCATCAAATATGACCTTGTAAGCAACAACGAGAACGGCATGGCGGCATTCAGCAGCAGAGGCCCAACGATGGACAATCGCATCAAGCCCGATATCTGCGCTCCCGGCACGAATATTATCTCCTGCTTCAGTCACTCCGGCAATACCTCGACCGGCTGGGGGGTGTACAGATCCGAACTATATTTACTGGGGTGGAACCAGCATGTCCACCCCTCAGGTCGCGGGCGCCGCGGCCCTTGTTCGGGAGTATTACCAGGAGCAGAAGCAGATCAATCCCAGCGCTGCGCTCATCAAGGCGACGCTGATCAACGGCGCGACCGACATCTCTCCCGGTCAGTATGGCACCGGAGCGTGGCAGGAAACGTACCCAGTTCCGGACGTCTCTCAGGGATGGGGAAGAATGAACCTGAAGCAGTCTTTATTCCCCGATCTACCGTGCGTAAACGAGTTCGCCGACGAATCCTCGGCGCTCTCCACGGGTGGCTCGCAGGAATACCAGTATACGGTCGTAGACACCTCGGTACCTCTCCGGATCACACTGGTATGGACGGACTACCCTGGCGCAGTGAGCGCCGCAACGGAGTTGGTGAACGATCTTGACCTGACTGTCACGTCGCCAAGCGGAATGCCTTATTCCAACGCGGATCACGTCAACAATGTGGAGCAGATTCTCGTTCCCTCACCGGAAGCCGGAACTTATACGGTAGAAGTAGCCGGTTATAACGTGCCCATGGGACCGCAGGATTATGCGCTGGCGGTATCCGGCGGGCTTCCCATTACATACATAGCGGGCACCGTGACTTCTACTTCCGGCGCAGGTGTATCCGGAGCCACGATCAGCGTGGTTTCCAGCGCGGGGGTCAGCCGTGTGACCACCAGCAGCAGCGGCACGTATGTTGCTCGCGTCGGTCCCGGCACATATTCGGTCCAGGTTGCGGATCCCGGATGGACTTTCACGCCACCAGCCCGGGCAGTCCAGGTGACGAATCAGCCGGTCAATAATGTGGACTTCAGCGGAGCGGGCAAGCCCGGAAGCGCAAGCGGCACCGTCGCGAGCGCCATAGGTGGAGTCACGAGCTACGTCATCGAGTCGTCGCATCCATACCAGAACGACCTTAACCAAACCTACACCATTACCGCTAACCCCGGGGCGACCACCATCAGAGTTCACTTCGCCGAGATCGACCTGATGAATGACGGGGATGCCATCTATGTGCTTGATGGCAATAACGCGGTCCTCAATACCTACACAGGCCAGGGTGAAGACATCTGGAGTTCGTGGGCCACGGGGAACGTGATAAAGGTCAATATAGTGACAAACGCCACCGGCAACAGCGGGTACGGATTCTACGTAGACGGTTACCAGACCAACTTGATAACTCAGGGGATGGTGAGCGGCGCCACACTTACCCTGACCCCCGGAAGCTACCAGGCAACCACCGACAGCAACGGCGCCTACAGCTTTGCGTCAGTGCCTCCCGGAACATACACAATGACCCCGTCCAAGCCGCACTGGGAGTTCCAGCCGACATCTGCTCAGATCGCCGTGCCTGCCAATTCTTCCACATCGGGAGTGGACTTCACCGCATCCCCGCCCGGTTCGATTAACGGGCAAGTTCTCGTCACGACCGTGCAAACCAACAATCTGAGCGGTGTGGAGTCTCCGCACCCTTATCCCGACAACTTCGACCAAACCTGGGTAGTCACAGCCGACCCAACGGCTACGAGGATAAGGCTGCACTTCACCGAAATAGCAACAGAGCCGGCATTCGATCTGGTCTATCTCATGGATGGTGAGGGCAATATTGTTGAGATATACACGGATCATCAATATGACTTCTGGAGCCCCTGGATCACGGGAAATGTCGCCCAGATCGAATTGACGAGTGATGAGAGCGTAAATGACTGGGGGTTCCAGTGCGACCAGGTACCAGGCCGAGTTCGCGGGAGGCGGTCTTGCGGGGCGCAGGTGAGTTTGCCCGACCTCGGCGTGGTTGGCGTCACTGACGGTCAAGGACTCTTCAATCTCACCAACGTCGACGCCGGCGACCACAATGTCGTCCCGGAATTGCCTCCGTGGAGCTTCGATCCGACCTCGTCGATCGTGAGCGTCGCCCCTGGCACCGCCCAGAACCTGATCTTCTACGCCCAGGCTTCAGGGCTCCTGCCCGCCCAGAGCAAACTCATCTCAGACGGCACACAGGTCAGCCTGAGCGCCGCGACTGTCTCCGCCGCGTTTAATGGATACTTCTATGCCCAGGACGCCAACCGCACGAGCGGAGTGCGTGTGGTCTGGTCGCAGCCGGTGAGCGAGGGGAGCACAGTGGACGTAATCGGAACAATGGTTACTGTGGATGGCGAGAGGCGCATCAACGCAGACAGCGTAACGGCCGACTGATCGCGATTTCGTAGATCCTTCCCCAGGCACGGGTGTCTGGGGAGGGATCAAACCCCAATCAACCGCAGAGCGTTTTCGCCCATTACCGCGTCTATTTCATCGCCGGTTAGTGACAAGGCCCGTATTCCCGCCACTTCGGCAGACTGATCGGTCCAGGGGGAATCGGTGCCGAAAAGTATTCGGTCAGTGCCGTGAGCCCGCATTAGCCCGAACCATGCGCTCGGCTCCGAGGTCACCCAGGGAATATGACGTGTCAAAATACAGCTTCCGGCCAACGAGGGTACTTCTCCACATCGTCCCAGCACGCGTATCCGCCCATGTGCGCGGCGATAACCGTCAGGCCGGGAGTCGCATCCAGCAGCCTGGCTAAACGCTCCGGCGTGCAGTGCACGGGAGGCGGCAGCCCGATATCCGTTCCCGCGTGCAGCATCAAAACAAGGCCCGCGTCGGATAAGGCGTCTGTGACATAGGCGTAAATGCCGGATCGTCCACGAAGAACTGCTGATAATCCGGATGCAGTTTCACACCGGGTATGCCGTCGGCAACAAGGCGATCGATTTCGGCGTGCAGGTCGCTGAGCAGGGGGTGAACGGTCCCGAAGCAAATAACGTTATCGTATCGCTCACGGACACTCACAGCCCAGCGGTTAGATGCTGCGCACCTGCTCCGGCTTGGTCGCAATAGGCATAACCGCCGCCCGGTCAATCCCTGCGCGACTCATCGAGGCCCGCAGCCCCGCGCAAGTGCCATCGGTAAACGGCTGAACGCTGCTGTTGCCGGACAACACGGCCACCGCACGCGGCGCCAGCTCATCCGGAAAAACATGCGTATGGATATCTACGATCATACTCGATCCCTTTCGCGTAGTGGTCGCTCTCTCACAATTGTAGCGGGCGCACGTCGACCGAGTCAATACTGTCCGAGGGTTTGCTCTCGCAGAATCGAAAAAGCCCCGCGCTGTTCGCGCGGGGCCTATTTCAGCGTTTTACTGCGGCACACCCAGTTTCGCTTTGAGCTGCTTGTTGGCATTGATGATGAGCTGAAGGACGGCGTCGTCTCTTCCTTTTTTGAGGTCGAACGAGCCTTTGCCGACGTCCACAGGTCGGTCCGATGAATACTGCCACCAGTGCACCAACTGCGGTCCCGCCGCTACGATGTCGTCGAGCATCTGCTTGACCCACTTCGTCGCAGTCTCGTCCTGATAGCTCTCGAAGAAGTACCGGTGCTGTTCCGAGATCTTCTTGTTCTCGGGATCATCATTCTTCACCTTCGGCTGAATGCCAAGCTCCCCGATATAGAGAGGCTTGTTCAGCATTTTAGCGAAGCTCACGTATTCCTTGAAGCCGGCGGTTACTAACTTGCCGTCCGGGCCGGTGACCTTGTCGGAGTCATCGTGCACCAGGTAGTGGTGTATGTCCAGCACATCTACGGCCGAATCGCCGTAGAGCAGCCTCACAGCCTTGAGATGCTCGATCAACGTGTCGCGGTCCCAGTTGCCTTTCGTATACATGTTCCACTGGGAAGTTCTCATATCCGACCCGCCGCTGGTCACCAGGTGAAGGCCGTCGTCGGCTTTTATGCGCTTGGCTACCTCGTCATCAAACGTGGCCACGTCCTTCAAGGTCGGCATTTTTTCGCCGTTGAACAGGTGGCTGTCGGGCGCAATGTCCGCCTCGAGGGTCAGTTCGTTGGTTATCTCCCACATCAGTATCGTCTTGCGGTTCTTGTAACGATTCACCATATCGTCGATGTACTGAAAGAGGTACTTTCTGCTTCTTGACTGGGGATTGGCCACCAGGTCTTTCATCTGCTCGTCCCCGGGAACCCAGCCCTTGCCTTCCACATACTTCCTGTCAGTGAAATCGCCCGCGCCCAGGGAGTAGACAACCTTTATGTCGTTCTTATCGCACAAATCCATGGCCGTGTCTATGGCTTTATAGAAAACCTGTTCTCTGAGTTTCGGGTCATCATAGACCGCCTTGAAATTGGCGAACCCGAACGGCAGTGCGAAGAACCTGATTGTCTTGAAGCCCATCTGGTGCAGTTCACGAGGGCCTGATCCTGTGATGCGACCATCTTTCGGAATCCCGCCTCATCACCGTTGCGCAGCGGGTCCCAAAGCTCCCAGAGCAGATCGAACTTGTTGAAACTGATCTCGCCGAACGGCTTGCCGTGCAGGTAGAACCTGCCGTTCTTCGCCGTGAGCACGTCGTTGGGTGTCAGCGGCTTGTCCGCGGCAAAGCCGAAAGCCGCGGCTGCGAAGATGCTTGCGGCAACTACTGCCGCGACTGATAGTAACTTTATGTGTACGTTCAATTGTTTTCTCCCCTTACGAAAATAGTCGAAGGGCATTTCTGTGCGGGCTATACGCGCGCCAGGTTCCGGGATCGGAAATCCCGCTTTGTACATCTAGGAGATCACAGCTCATTTTGAGCGTAAAACCCGCCAAATGGTCTTTCAACATGACCTGCCAATACTGTCATTTCGAACGCAGTGAGAAATCTGCTTTTAAGAATCGTGCATGAAACCTCTCGCATTCTTCCTGCGGAAGAACGCTGTCGGGCTTTCGCAGTATCTTGCGATACTACTGTCGCCCCGAGGGGTTTCACCGCGAAGGGATGAGAATAGCCTTCGGCTATTTTCAGAGAAGGTTTGGTTCAAAGCAGATTCCTCGTCTTCGCTCGGAATGTCTGGATTTGATGCCGTCCTTTTCACGCGAAGCGTGCCGCGCACAGTCGCGATTAGTTGTCGGTGGCGATTCCGAATCGCCACCCAGTAAATGGCGTTACGCTGCTTGGGCCATGACTCCGATCGAGAACCATACTTCGTGTTGAACTCGGCGATTCTCTGCACAACTCAGGCTGTGATTTGCCGTCGAACGTGAGGTCCGGCTGCCACGGGAAATGCCACACCCACATCGCCGCCAGAGATGCGCCGTCTTTGTCCAACTGATCGATTGCCGCCCGCGCCCATTTTGCGCCCGGGTCCTTGTCGAACCGGGGCTGACTTCGCCAAGTTCTCCAATGAAAACCGGCATCTGGGCGGCCTTGGCGGTGTTGACTTCCACGTCCAGTATGTCGAGGTTGGTCATCCCCTTGAAACCATAGACGTTGTTATCGGAGAAGTTGCCGTAGTTGTGATAGCTCATCACGTCCAGCGGCTCGGTCTGGGAGAGGAGGTTGTCCGAGACCCACTCGCGAAGGGTGTCGTTGCGATACTTGAAATCAGGGAAAGTCTCGCGCCTGCTGGTGCATTCCTGCCTCACGCAGCCGTCTCCACTGGTTACCAGGTGGTTGGGATCGAGGCTCTTGATGAACGCAGTCTGTTCCTTGTAGATTTTGAGCATCATGTCCCAGGTGAGGCTGTCTTCCCGGGTGAGCTTGTCGCGGTGGGGTGCGCCCGGGCTGAACAAGTCGCCGGAATACGCGTTGTTACCGGCCACATCCACATCAGCTCCGGGCATGCCTTCGTTGGTCAACTCCCACATAAGCACGGTCGGGTCGTCCTTATAGCGCGTGACGAGTTCCTTGATGTAGCCGTAGGCGGCCTTGTGGCTCTTGGAATTGGGGTCCAGGATGGCCTGCTGCGGCTCGTTTTCGTACTTCTGCCAACTGAAAACTGCCGCGATGGACGGCACCAGTTTGATATGGTGCTCCTTGCAAAGAGCGACGAGCTCGTCCATCTGCTTCCAGTAGGCGGCCTTGTCTTTGGTGTAGAGCTTGTCGGTATCTACCGGATAGCCCGTGTCGGCGAAGAAACGGAAGAAAGCGATGCCGTTCTTGTCGGCATCGGTGATTGCGTCTTCAATTGCCTTCTTGGCCGCTTCGTTGGTGCCGTAGAGCCCGTCAATGTGGTGAAACGTGCCCATATAGGCTGTGGACAGATGCGGGACGTTCACACCGACTGCGCGATATTCCTTACCGTCCAGATACAGTTTTGAGCCCTGCGCCTTGACGAACCCGTCCGCGCAGGCCGCGGTGCCCAGGATAACAATAGCCAGACACACAACGGTTGCAAAGTGGATGATCTTCATGATTCCCCCTCAAGATTTGGTTTGGATATAGAATTTACTGGACTCGCATGCCGCTGGCACGCGAACGGTCCAATCCACACCACCTTCTACTTCTTCAGCGGACAGGTTTTTCCTTACGCAGTTTTTGCAGAGTTTTGTTGTCCGGGGGCGGAGCGATATAATCCCACGATCACCTTGTGCCTGCGCCTGGCGCGGGCGCTGATGGGTATGATACATTCGGTGACAAATCTGATCGCTATTATCTTCACCGGCGCAGCCAGCTTCTTCATTATGATTAACGTTTTCCGCGGCATTCATGGGCTGTGGGAGCGCAGAACGCTGGGGCGTGGATCAACGGAAGAATGATCGTTAGCCGAGGGTTTCCCGGCTTCATAATGTCCGGACTATTTTGCCGTCTTGCGGCTTCGCGGAACGTATGCCCTCTCCTGGGGGAGAGGGTTAGGGTGAGGGCGCTCTGTTGCTGCGGAGATTGGTTCCAAGCCTCCGAATACAGCCTCATCACTTGACACACCGCAACAATCACAGCTAGAATGCAGACATGCACGGGCAAGTTTTTAAGAAGTCATTGCCGCTGATAGGCGCGATAATCGGCCTCTCGGCTCTCGCCGCTCTAGGGATATACCTGACGACCACCGCTCACCAGCAGGATGCCAACCATACAATTATCAGGTGGGCTGTGGACCCGCACCCCATTCGAGCCAAGACAATCGCTCTCTTCGAGAAGAGAAACCCGTCGATACACGTCATAAACGATCCGGACCCCAGCCAGCAGAGGCTCCTGACCCAGATCGCGGGCGGGGTTCCCGCGGATGTGATGGCTCTGTATACCGCCGACCAGGTCCGCTCGTTCGCACGGCATAACCTGCTCCTCGATCTCAGGCCTTATGTCGCCAAGTATCACATTCCGGTGGGCGATCTGTATCCGCAGCTTGCTCCGCTGGTATACTACGGCAAGCAGATAGTCGCTCTGCCCGAAAACAGCGGCACCTATAATCTTTTTTATAACAAGAAGCTGTTCCGCGAAGCCGGCATTCCTTACCCGCAGAGGGGATGGACCTGGCAGGACTGCCTTAACGCCGCTGTCAAGCTCACGAAGTATAAGACGGTCGCCGGGCGCCAGGTTCCCGTTCAAAAGGGCATCTATGTCGCCGACGGCTGGTGGCCGTATTTTGTCTACAACTGGGGCGGGCGCCTCTTCAGTCCCGACGGGAAAAGGTGCGTGCTCGATTCCAACGAGGCAAAGGCCGGGATGCGCTTCATGTCTGATCTGAAGCTCAAATATCATGTCGCGCCGTCTTCGTCCGAGGCGCAGAGCCTCGCCCCGACCGGCAGCTACGGCGGTGACTTCCTTCTGTTCAGCCAGGGCAAGGTGGCGATGGTGGTCATCGGCCGCTTTATGATATCGCAGTACCGCCTTCAGAAAGATCTGGACTGGGACGTTGCTTATATGCCTAAGGGGCCTTTCCCGACGAACGTCTACGGTGGTAAATCATACGGAATCCCGCGCACCAGCCGCCACAAGGATGCCGCGGTGAAGTTTGTTCTTCATCTTCATGGGCCAGGAAAACGAGGGGCTGATCGCTGACTTCGGCGACGGCATACCCGCCAGGCGCAACAAAGAGATAGTTAAGAACTTCATGTATAACCCGGAGTATCCCAAGGAGATTCATAACCAGATCTACCTCGACGAGATTCCAGGAAGCCATGCGCAGGAAGTCGCCCGCTATATAAGTAACGTCGACTTCGACGCGATAAGCACCCTCGAGTTCGGCAAGATGTGGTTGGGAGACGAATCACCCGAGCAGGCCTGCGATAACATCGCGAAGCGCGTCAATGCAATTCTAAAGCGAAATATCGCAAACCCCAACCTGTTGCAGTGAGGGGTGCTTGCCATATTTGCGCAGATTCAGGGGCTTTGCCCCCGAACCCCTACCAAGGGCGCTGCCCTTGGAACCCGCCAGGAAACTGTGTTTCCTGGACCTCCGACTCGCTTCGCGGATGTCCACCCGTACTGGGGTGGACATCCGCGAAGCGAGTTAGGGGTCTGGGGCCCGTGGCCCCAGCAGAGTCCAGAGACGGCGGTCTCTGGTGGGAGCCCGAGGGTAAAGCCCTCGGATAATCCGCAAATTTGACAAGCACCCGCAGTAAGGAGATTAGCGGTGTCGACTAAGAATAAGACCAAAAGAGGAGCAGGCTACAGGCGCCACGAGACACTTGCGGCGTGGGCCTTTCTGCTGCCCAATATGGTCGGCTTTCTGATATTCACCTTTGGTCCTGTCATATTCTCCATGATCATGGCGGTGACGAGGTGGAACATCTTCAGCGCGCCTACATGGGTCGGGCTGCAGAACTTCCACAATTTGCTGGGTTTTCACCGCGAAAGTGGGGCCTTTGCCCCAAACGATCCGTTGTTCTGGCAGTACCTCGGCAATACCGTCTACATGCTGGTAGGGATTCCGCTGTGCATAGCGGGGAGCCTTATGCTTGCGATGCTGATGAACCAGAAGATTCGGGGCATTGTCTTCTTCAGGACGGTCTATTTCCTCCCGACGGTATCTTCGGGCGTGGCGCTGCTCATCCTGTGGAAATACCTCTACAATCCCGAGGTCGGCCTGATTAACAACTTCATACGCTCCGCGGCGGGGCTCATTTACTCCAGCAGGGCGCTGGCGATCGGGTTCGATCTGATCTGCGCCGTGGTGCTCGCGGCTGTTTCTCTGGGCGTGATCGCGGCTATTCTCGCGCTTTGGCAGTGGGTATTCGAGAAGCTGCTCTTCCCGTGGCCGGAGTCGCTATACCGCTGGCTGGTGAGTGCGGCCGCGGTAGTTATCTGCGCCGTCGTCGCCTGCCTTGCTAGAAGCCTCGCGAGCGATATCAACGGCTTCATGACCATGCCCCCCGACTGGCTCGGCACGGTTGCCTGGGCGAAACCATCGCTTGTGTTGATGGGGCTTTGGGGCGGGATCGGCGGGATGAATATGATCCTTTACCTGGCCGCGCTGCAGGGGGTTCCACCCTCGCTTTACGAGGCTGCCGAGATCGACGGCGCCGGGCCCTGGGCGAAGTTCTGGGCGATAACATGGCCGATGGTCAGTCCGACCACGTTTTTCATTTTTATTATGGGCATCATCGGCGGTCTTCAGACTGGTTTCATGGTCGCCAACGTTATGACCGGCGGCGGACCTGCCGGAAGCACGACGACTATCGAGTATTATCTTTACAAGACCGCATTCGAGAACTTCGACATGGGCTACGCCTCTTCCATCGCGTGGTTCCTGTTGCCGTGATACTGGTCCTGACACTGGTCACGTGGCGGGTCGGCGGAAAGGTAGTTACCTATGAATAGACTCTCGACCCGGAAAAAGATTGCGCTTTATGCGGTTTTGCTGCTGGGCGCGGTGACCATGGTCATACCGTTCCTTTGGATGGCGGTAACTTCCCTTAAGCAGCCCGATGAGGTGTTCGCCGCGTCGGGAGGGATAGCCTGGCTTCCGAAGCACCTTTTCTGGCACGATGCCATGGTCAACGGCGACAAGATCCGCGCGTGGTGGGGCAATTACCCGGATGCCTGGAACGAAGTCAATCTCTTCAGGCTGTATATGAACAGCATCTATGTCGCGTGTGTGGGCACGCTCGGCCAGTTGGTCACCAGCGCAATGGCCGCTTACGCTTTCGCCAGGCTTCGCTTCCCGGGCCGCGACAAGCTGTTCCTGGGTTACCTCGCGACAATGATGATTCCGGGGTCGGTCACGATGATTCCCGTGTTCATCATCCTCAGAAAGCTGGGCTGGATCGACACCTACCAGGCCCTGATCATTCCCGGTCTGTGCAGCGCTTACGGCACGTTTATGCTCCGGCAGTTCTTTATGGGACTGCCTACTGAGCTTGAGGACGCGGCGAAGATAGACGGCTGCGGCTACTTCAGCACGTGGTGCAACGTCATTTTGCCGCTCTCGAAACCGGCGCTGGCAACGTTGACCACGTTCACGTTTATGGGGTTCTGGGGGAGTTACATGTGGCCGTTGATCGTCACAGTCTCCGAGAACCTGCGCGTGCTGCCGGTGGGGTTGCAGCAGTTCGTCGGTCTGCACGCCACCAACTATACCCAGCTTATGGCTGCCTCCATGATGGTGGTCATACCCGTGATTTTGCTCTACGTTTTCAACCAGCGCTATTTCGTAGAGGGCATCAAGCTCTCGGGGCTGGGAGGACGATAGACCGCAGACTTTGTCCTGAATAGGAGATTAAAGGTAAATGGCTAAGCAATCAATTTCTTTGAATGGAACCTGGAAGCTGAGCGGCCAGGGACCGGACGGCGACCCGGAGATCAACACTACGGCCAATGCAAACTGTACCCCTGCAAGATGGAAGTAGTGCACAAACAGTTGTTGTATCCAAAGATGGGAAGAGAGTCTATGCTTTATCTGATATAGCAGTAAATATTTATGATTTTGATGTCTGTGAACCATATTTAACTCCTGATCAGCTTCTTTGCACACAATCTGATTATTACGCGCTATTTTTGGAGTGAATCAGCTGGCCTTAGATCAAAAGGAGACGCATCTGTTCATCTCTGGCAGTAGGGTTCCGGGAACAGGTGTTCTACAGAGTGTTTCACCGTGAATGGGCATGATAAGGGACCTGTGCCCGGAGTTGAACCAACGGTCGATGGTGTTACAGGCGGGGGCGTTGCCACCTGCGGAGATATTTGCTATTGTGATTAGATGAACCGCCACTCCCGTGCTCAAACTCTTTCAACTTGTGTTGAGGCGGGAGTCTCTATTTCTAAGGTAAGGGGAGTGCTATACTAAAGCACACTTCGAAGCTGCACTTGGAAGTAGGTACTCAAAAAACAAACCGGGCTCCTAACAATTGCACTACGATCGCGCTCTCGCGATTTAGAGTGGATTTCTCTAATCTTAAATAAGCGAAGTTTCGCAGTTGTACATATTCCATTAAGTTAATGGCCGGTATTATTGCTTTGGCTATTGCTCTGTTGCTAAATTGATTACCTCTACTGCTAGATTGGCTATTTCCAGCGCGTAGCTTGGTGATTCTCCTAATGTTTGGAGTTCTGCTACTACTCGTCGTATTGCCACCTCTTGTGGTACTTCCATCATTTTTGCTGTTATTACTATTCCTATGGCACTGCGGGATGCATTGAAAAACATCACGCAAATAGCACTCCATCTCCTATATAACATCACGCAAAGATCGTCTATGCCGATTTTTCTCAAGCTTCCCCGAAATGCCGGAAACAGTCCTCTTTTTTTGAGGATCTGGGTGCAACTTCGCAACACACTTATACCGCGATTGTTAATCCTTGAAAATGAAGGTATAATAAGATTTTAATCCTGTAAATGGAGGTTTTATAATGTCAACCGAACATCGTTTCAATTCTCAGTGCCAGATGATTTCGCATCTATTTTAAATGACATGGTAGGTAGGAGACAATCTACATGACCGCATTAAAGAATATAGTTAGCAATAAGCTTTTTTCCGAAAAAAAGTTTCAATTGGCACGGGCAGCAGAATTAGCAGGTGTCCCTCTGGCCAGTTTTATCGGAATTTTGCGAGAAGAAGG
>CAVZJH010000097.1:0-13110 GCA_963775535.1 uncultured bacterium
CCGGCGGAGGCCTCGGCGCCGCCCGCACCGGGCGGCGGGGTCGAGGATGACTGGTAGAGCTTCTGGGCCACCGCGTGCAACGCCCTCGTCAACTCGTCCGTGCGGTCCCGGATCTCCTGGACCGTCACGTCCTTCTTCTCGATGAGCTCCCGGAGCGCCTTCACCTTCTCCCGGATGGAGTCGGCCTCGCTGCCGGAGAGCTTCTCCTTCGCATCGGTGAGGACCCGCTCGGCCTCGTACGCGAGGGACTCGGCGGTGTTGCGCGCTTGGATGACCTCGGCCCGTTCCCGGTCCTTCTCGGCGAACTCCTCCGCCTGATGGACCATCTTGGCAACCTCGTCCTTCGAGAGCTTGTTCGACGCGCTGATCGTGATCCCCTGCTTGCGGCCCGTAGCGAGGTCCTTCGCGGAGACGCTGAGGATCCCGTTGGCATCGATGTCGAACGAAACCTCGATCTGGGGGACGCCCCGGGGCGCGGGAGGGATGCCGTTCAGGAGGAAGCTTCCGAGCGGGACGTTGTCCGCCGCGATCGGGCGCTCGCCCTGATAGACCTTGATCTCGACCGTCGACTGGCTGTCCGCGGCCGTGGTGAAGATCTGGCTCTTCCGGGTCGGGATCGTGGTGTTGCGCTCGATGAGATGGGTAAGACCCCGCCCAGGGTCTCTTCCCGAATCTTCCGTTCCGCGACACGAATCAGTTCTTCGTGGTTGTCCGCTGCCAATTCGCCCGCGGCAATAGAATCCACCCGCCACGTTGCAAGTGCGGCTCTGCTGGCTACGACGTGGAGCAGTTCGACATCGGACCCCAAAAATGTGTGGGGCTGACTGCTCAATGCGACAATTGCGCCTACACTTACCTCTCCCACGCGCATAGGCACGCTGATGGCCGCCGGTATGCCGGCACCTTGGAGGCATTGCGACAGGGTCGATGTCTTATCGGCAGGGTCGGGGTGGAATACGGGACGGCAGGACAAAACAGCGATCCTTGCGATAGCCAGGGCGCCGGCAACAAGCCCATCATCAACATCAAGGCCGTGGCTGCCGGCGACGTCCATTCCGCTGGCATCGTATTGCGCAAACACGATCACCCTGGGAACGCGCAGCAGAGCCGCAGCCATCTCAGCGGCGGCGGTGAATATCGGAACCGCCTCATCGCCGTCGAGGCTTTTCGAGAGCTGAGACAGAGCCACTACAATGCCGTGCGGGTCCTCAGGCGGATCATTGCCCCCGGTATTCGCTAGGCCTTTGAGCATCTAAAAATCTCCAGTGTGGACAAGGCAATATGACGTTCGAGAGGCAGCGCAGTTCACCTTGGAGTATAGCGCCGGCCATGCCTGCTGTCAATCGCTACCCGAGCCTGCGACAACTCTCTCGCCTCTAATAGAGTTTTCCATAGAAGCAGACAGCGGCGCGCTGTAGGTTCTCCCAGGTTAATAATGGTTTGCCCTGGCTTGATCTCTGGCCTCAATGGCCATTTCCAGATCCTCGCGAAACGATTGATCCCCGGGATTATAACGCAGCGCCTGGCGATAGCGATATATGGCGCCTTCGTAGTCCCCGCGCTGGGCCAGGCATGTCCCCCAGTTATGTTGAGCCAGAAAGTCATCCGGCAAAACCTTTACCGCCGCAGCGAACTCAGCAATTGCCTTGCCATACAGGCCCTTGGCAATGTATGCATTGCCAAGATCGTAGTGAGCATCCACAAATATTGGAACCAGTTTAATGGCAGCCTTGTATTCTCGAATAGCTCCGTCTAAATCACCGTCTTCTTTAAGAGCCGTGGCCAGTTGAAAATGACCCTTGCATTATTGGACGTCACCCGAAGCGCCTGCCTGAACAAGGTAACACTGTCTTTCCAATAGCCAAGCTGAACGTTGGAGCACAAAGATAATGCGATTACCACCACCACGGATACTGCGGCCAGACTCCACCTCTGAAAAGTGCTCAGCTCTTTTCTTTTCCACGCCAGTATATCCGGCACTCCCCAGGCTACGATGACAAACAGCCCGATCATAGGTATATAGGTAAAGTGATCGGTCACCGCACCGAGTCCCTGCTGGATCAGGCCGCATACAGGAAAAAGGGTGATGACGTACCACAGCCACCCAAACAGGATATACGGACGCCTGCCTGCAGACCGTAACGATATTATCGTGATTCCTGCGAGCAGCAGCTCTGAACCGATGACTTGCCACACAGGTAGAGTGTTCAGTGGATGTGGATACATGACCGTAAGCCCCTGGGGCCAGAACATCTTAAGCATATAACCCACGTATCCCACAGCCGCATTGGCCACACGAACTCCCATCGACATGTCGTTTATCCCGGACATACTTCCGCCGCGACTCATGATCACGATTGTAACTATGCTGGACGCAGCAGCCAGAGCGAACATCGGCCATTTCTCGATTGTGAGCTTTCGCAGCACTCCCCATCGACTTTCACCATCCGCCGTTGGATGCAGGCGACCAAGCGGCCAGAAATCCACGAGGATCAGCACCACTGGAAGAGTTACCAGCATTGCCTTTGACATAAGGCCGCATATGAACGCCAGAAGCACGAGAACGTATGATCGCCGATCCGGACGTTCGCGATAGCGGATATAGGCCCCCATAGTAAGCAGCCAGAAGAAACAGCTCAGTACATGTCCTTTCTCTCGGCGATCCAGGCAACCGACTCAACGTGCAGGGGGTGTATTGCGAAGAGAGCAGCAACAAACGCGCTTCGCCACGGCCTTTTGGTGAGAACATTCAAGACCAGAAACAGCAGCACAACGTCGATTACGTGCCACAAGATATTGGCGGTGTGATAGAGAGCGGGATCACCCTGCCCGACATCCGTGTCGAACAACCACACCATCCACTTGCCTGCCTCCGCGTCGGCCATGTAAGAAATCCACACAGGAGGCTGCCAAAGCGATTGGTAGCCCGTGGTCATCGCCCAGTGGATGCTCGATGGGGTCAGCCCCGCGAGAACGTAGGGGTTGTTCTTAACGTAGACTGGATCATCATAGGTGGTGAATTGGAACCTCGTCGCCTTCCAGAAAACAGCCACGGTCACAATGACCAGCAGCAGAGCAATAAGCAAATCTCTTCGGTTATTTCGTAGTACTGCCCATGGCTTCGGACATCCCCTTGCCGGAGCGCGCTTCCGCCTCGCTCTCAGCCACACTTTTCGACCGACACTTTCATCAGACCACGTCCTCATCACCACGTGGTTCGGCAAGCCGCTTTTTCCGATGCTTTCCCCGGTGTTACGCCACCTATCATTATTCTTTCGTTGGTTTATCGGTTAGCAATCTCCCGCGAGAGAGAACCACTCCTTGTTTCACCGGGCTGGCCGACATAGCAATCGCCCAGTACACTGCTATCTCACGACCCATTCTACAACTAGAACAACCTGTTCTGTGGAACAGGGGCAACGCGGTGTGGATTCCATCAGGCTGATACCGATGGTATGCCCCGGCTTCACTTACCAGACCCGATGGCCATTGCCAGATCCGTGCCGGCCACAGTATCTCGCGGATTGCAGCGCAGCGCTCGGCGAAAGTGGTATATAGCGCCATCGTAGTCCCGAAGGTCGTACAGGCATACACCCCAGTTGTCTTCAGCTAAATAATAATGCGGCGAAATCTTCAGCGCGGCGGCATACTCAGGAATTGCTTTATCATACTGCCCCTTGACGCGGTAGACATTGCCAAGCTCGTAGTGGGCTTCCACGAGTGTTGGAGCCAGCTTAATAGCGGTTTTGTACTCCCTCATGGCTTCGTCCAAATCTCCTTTTACTTCAAGTGCCAAGCCGAGTTGAAAGTGGGCCCGTCGGCTGTTGGTCGTCACCTGAAGTGCCCGAGTAAACAGGGTCACACTGTCTTTCCAGTAGCCAGCCGTAATGCTGGCACTCCAAGCCAGAGTGACCAGCACCACCACGGACACAGCGGCCAGAATCGATCTCTGCAATACGCTCGAACCCGTGCTCTGCCCGGCCACCACATCCGGAACTCCCCAGGCAACGATGATGAACAACCCAATCAAAGGTATGTAGGTAAAATGATCGGTAACCGCACCGAGACCCTCTTGAATTAGACCGCACACCGGGAAAAGCGTAACGATATACCACAGCCACCCGAATAGAATATACGGTCGCCTGCCTGCAGATCGCAGCGATAGTATGGTGATCCCCGTAAGCAGCAGTTCCGATCCGATGACTTGCCACACTGGCAGGGTGTTCAATGGATGGGGGTACATAACCGTGAGCCCCTGAGGCCAAAACATCTTGACCATGTATCCGACATATCCCACAGCCGCGTTAGCCACACGAACTCCAAGCGACATGTAGTCCATTCCGGTCAGAATCCCACCATGCTTCATCACCACAATGGTAACCACGCAGGACGCCACAGCCAGGGCGAACATTGGCCATTTTTCGATTGTAAGCCTTCGCAACACCCTCCACCGACTTTCGCCAGCTGCAGTCGAACTAAGGCGACCAAGCGGCCAGAAATCCAAAAGAATGAGCACCACTGGAAGGGTTACCAGCATTGCCTTCGACATAAGGCCGCCAATGAATGCCAGCAGCAGGAGAACGTATGATCGCTGATCCCGACGTTCGCGATGGCGAACATATGCCCACATCGTAAGCAGCCAAAAGAAACAGCTCAGTCACGTCCTTTCTCTCGGCGATCCAGACAACCGACTCAACATGCAGGGGGTGTATTGCAAAAAGAGCAGCAACAAACGCGCTGCGCCACGGCTTTCGGGTGAGAACATTCAAGATTACAAACAGCAGCACAACGTCAATTACGTGCCACAAGACATTGACAGTGTGGTAGAGAGCGGGACCCTGCCCGACATCGCCATCGGACAGCCACACCATCCACTTGCCTGCCTGAGCGTCAGTCATATAGGAAATCCACACCAGAGGCTGCCACAACGACTGAAAGCCGGTGGTCATCGCCCAGTGGATGCCCGAGCGGGACAGCCCGGCGAGAACACTAGGGTTGCTTTGTACATAGAGTCCGTCATCATAGTTAATGTAATCGAAACTAGCGGCCTGCCAAAAAACAGCCACGGTCACAATGACCAGCAGCAGAGCAATAAGCAAATCTCTTCGGTTATTTCGTAGTACGCCCATGGCTTCGAGCATCCCCTTTTAAGTATCTGAAAAGGCTGCCGAGCTAGCTGCGGCAGCTGATGGCTCTCGCGTCTTCCAACTGCCTTCTAACGTCGCTGTCCTTAGGATCTATCTCAAGCGATTTCTTAAAGTGATAGATGGCTTCATCGATCTTCCCGGCCTGTACCAAAGCCCGAGCAAGATTGTCCTCGAAGTCCGCAATGTCGGGCTGTCTACGCACACATTCGCGGAACTGCTCCACTGCCTCATCTATCTTGCCTTGCAAAATCAACATAGCACCCAGGTTATTGCGCGCATCACATTTGTTCGGATCGATGCGAACGGTCTCCCGGAATTGCTTTACCGCCCCGTCTGTGTCTCCCTGCACCACCAAGGTGGTTCCAAGGTTGTAGTGCGCCACGGCATTCTTAGAGGTAACCGCGATGGCTCTGTTCCACAGCGTAATGTCATTGCGCCAGAAGGAAACCTGATGATGCGCGCAGAGAGCCAGTCCAGCCAGCGCAGCCGTTCCAAGGACGACCAACAACAGCTCACGCAGCCTGTCCTGCCGGGGCATCGCATCAGCCAACAAATCAGGGACACCCCAGGCGATGATGATAAACAATCCGATCATGGGAACGTACGTGTAGCGATCCGCCATGGCCTGCGCGCCTACCTGCACCAGCCCGATAACCGGAACGAGCGTGATAACTTACCAAAGCCACCCCATGAGCACGTATGGACGAGAGCTGGCGAGGCGTATGGCGACCAGAGTAATGCACGCGAGAATAACACCTGATACCATCACCTGCCAGACAGGCAAGTGGTTTATGGGATGGGGATAAAGCGCGCACAGATTCCGAGGCCACAGCATCTTACTAATGTATGCGACATAGGCGACTAGAGCGTTTGGAAGACGAACGCCCAGCGGGATAAACGTAAGCGAACTCATGTACCGTGCCTGCCGCTGCGCGACGACTGCGACGATGCACACTATGGCCGATACCGCAAACAAAGGCGCCTTTTCCCGAGCAAGCTTTCCGGCACTTTGGCAAACTTCCGCGATTGCCTCAGTCGACATCCGGTGCAGGGGCCAAAAGTCGATAAACAGAAGAACAAAAGGAAGAGATACCAGCATTGGCTTCGACATTAACCCACCGAAGAACGCCAGCATTACGAATATGTAAGACACGGGACGAGGATGCGCGCGATACCGGACATAAGCGAGCATTGCAAGCATCCAGAACAGCGTGCTCAGGACATCCTTTCGCTCGGCTATCCAGGCAACGGATTCTACATGAAGCGGGTGAATGGCGAATAACGCCGCGACGAATGCACTGCGCCATCTGGATCTTGTAAGCTCGAATAGAACAACAAATAGCAGAATAACATTCACCAGGTGGAGAGCCAGATTTGTGAGGTGGTATACTTGTGGGTCGATATCGCCCACCTGGTGATCGAACAAATAGGACAACCACACGAGCGGCATCCACGTACCTCCACGAGTCGCCGTAAAGGCCCATCGAATGTTTTCCCCGGTCATTCCTGAGAGAACGTGCTGATTGTCCGTAACAAAGACGTTGTCATCGAAATGGTTGAATTCGAGATCGGTGACGCGCCAGAAGACCGCCAGGGTTATGACTATCAGCAAGATGTAAATCAGGTAATCGCGTCGAGCGCCCTTAAGTCCGCCCACTTCTGCAAGCCTCCTGCAGGTTTACTGACTGATCACATGATACCATGACGATTGAGACAGGCCATAGCAAACATTCTCGTCTGAAGGCGTCAGGCAGCGGATTTCATCACGTAGACTACCGCCAGAGGCTCCGCAGTTGCGATCCACCCGCGTTCCGCACAGAAAACTCGAACGCGCGGCAGCCTGCCGGTGTCTAACATTGGTGGTCAAAAACTGCACGGGCGGTTCTCCATCCTATGCCCTGGACAGCCAGCACACTGGTCAAGTTGTGTCGAATAACGGTACGACCTCATTCCTATACACCGTGGAAAACACCTTGGCTTCCGGAGACAGTGTTGCGTCCATCACCTTAGAAGTGCCTTATGGAAACGTACTCCCGGCAATGGGCCACAGCGAACCATCCGGATGGAGCTACGGCTTCAGGAACTCAGGGGGCGGCGCCTTCAGTTGGCTTGCGAGCAGTCAGCAATACTACATCCAGCCGGGGCAGTCAGTGACTTTTGATCTCTCCACCTCGTCATCGGTAAGCACTGAGTGGGACTTTTCGCCCTTCGGAGGTCCCAATCGGACGTGGGTTTGGTACAATGGCAGCCTATTAGATGACGCCATCGGAAACAATAGTCTTCCCATTCCCGTCCCTGTCCCTGAGCCTTCGTCCCTTCTAGTCCTTGCCTGCGGGATTGCCGGACTGTGGACATTCGCACTAAAGCCCAAGAGAACATAAATTGATGTGATAACGAGTGAGGGTTCGACATAGTGGACCCTCACTCGTTCTCTAAACGTGTCGCCGTATTTCCACCGGCAACCAAACTGGTTTTCCTGGCAAGATCCGAGGACAAAGCCCCATTTCTCATTTCTGCTGAAACTTCCTGGTCTCGATGACAACCCTCGTCTTGCGATCCGTCGTTTTGGGAAGCACCTGCACCACGTCATCTATTGCATCGCTCGGGCCGCTGACCTGGACACCATCGTCGCAGAGGTATGTCGTCTTTCTGGAGGAACGCTCGGCCCACTCTCTGTCCGGTTGAAACACTGTCTCCGTCAGACCTTTATCCAATAGTCTTCCGATGTACCTCTTCCCTCTTCTTCTCGTCGTGGATGGCTGCTGCGGCAATGGCTTCTACATCCATTTCATCGCTCTGAGCCAGAGCCCTCACCGCATTGCGAAGCTGGGCGGCGGACTCGTCTTCCAGTTCTTCCGCGTTCGCCTGAATCCACTTCTCCGTCTCCTTCACGACGAGCTGAGTCATCTGCTTCGGCGTTGCAACATCATCTGCCTCAAGAAACGACCCAAGCCACATCGCGGATGTTTGGGTATCCTCGTCCTTTGACGCCGGCTGGTTTCTGAAAAGGACGTCGAAGCGTGCCTCATCATTATAAGGCCTGACTACCGCAAACCTGAGCAACTGCCGAGTGGGGTCCGGCAGTATCTGGATCTGTTCAAAAGCCTCGGCGCCGGTCCCGCGTTTGACGAATGCTTTCACCGGATCAAGCTTCAGCAGCGCGAGGTAGCGCTCCTCGGTGTCCATATCGGTGAACAGGCCAATCGCAAGGAACGTCTGCACCTGGGATGTTGTCTCCATCTGGTGACCGAACCACAGCCCAATAATATTGCACTGCTCCACGAAACTGTCGGGCGCCTCAATGATGCGCGCTGTGCAGGATGAAATGGTCGTGTTGGAATCGTTGAATTTCCCGGTTTGGGCGCTGGGAGACTTGATGCAATTCCGGATGTGCTCTTCAAAGAAATGCCGAAGTCCCTCCGAAAGTATTTCTTCCTTCTCAGCGATCTCCGGCTCATCAGCCATATTGTTGTAACCGTGAATAACCAGGCGGTTAAGTTCTATTGCCTGAATCGATTGCATCTACCTTGTAACCTCCACGTAAGAGCGCGCCGCCAACCGCATCAGATAAGGCGGGTGAATACCTCTTCTACGCAAGACGCGCTTTTCCCTCGCGCCACAAGGTGCAGGAAAATATGAGAATTCGAAGAAGTAGAGTGCATGAATAACTGGCAGCCTTCCACTTTGACGTGGTCGCTTTCGCAGAAGGCCCAATTCGACTCCTGCCGTAGAGGCTACTTCTACCACCGTTTCTGGGGCCAGGACGCAAGGCTCAAGTGGCGAGTATTCGAGATGCGGAACCTGTCCAGCCTGACGATGCTGCTCGGGCAGGTAGTGCACGAAGTCATCGCACACGCGCTTGCCTCCTCGAAGCAGGGGATCAGAATCGACTCAACGACCGCTAAACGCACCCTGACCGGCATAATGAGGAAGCGCTACGCGGAATCGGCGCAAAAGCTCTGGCGCATCGATAGGCGTCCGGAAGGCGTCAAGCCATCGCAGATCACCAGTCTCCTCGAGCACTGACTATTCGTTCTCGAATATGAACGAGCGCGCCAGAGAGGCCCAAAGAACGGGGTGGACAAGTATCGAGAACCTGCTGCGCTCGGAGATCTGGCGCGAGATTGTCGACATCGACCCGGTAAACCTCATATCTCTTGAGGAACCCGAGTTCCCAACTTTTGATCTGGACGGCATCAGAGTCTACGCCAGGATCGATCTTGCATACGCAGCCGACGCCCCCACTATTGTCGATTGGAAGACGGGAACTCCCGAGGAGAGCGACCGAAGGCAGTTGGCGCTGTATTCGCTCTACGCGCAGTCGAAGTGGGGTTGGGAGCCGACTCAAACCAGTCTCGTAGCGGTCCATTTGCAACCGGAGTTGACTGTCGCGCGCTTTACTCCGACGCTCGACGATATTCATTCAATTTCCGCTGAAGTCAAGAGGAGCTTTTCGGAGATGGCTGAACTGGAACCCGCGTTCGGAGATGCCGAAATCGACGATTTCCCGCCCAATGCAGATCGCAGGCGCTGTGAGTGGTGTCGATTCCGGGGCTTATGCACAGGGCTGAATTAGGGAGAGGAACCGGCCGCGATAATGTCCTCGATTGTCCTTTCCCGCGAGCCCTGATAATCCACAAACTTTGATGAGCCCAAACGACACAATTACCAGTTGACAGGCCAAATAAGCCGTCGTATACTGATCATGACAAAGAAAGGAGGTGGTGGCTAAATGATAGATAGTCAACGAGGTGACCGCGCGGGCTAGTGTTTTAGCCTGTGGTCGTTCGACCACCTTGGTCATAATGCAGGCCCTCACGCGCGGAAAGCTCAGCTACTCGTGAGGGTAGAAACGATTGGCCGCCGTTTATCGGCGGCCATCCTTATGTACGGCGCAACCGCATTCACCCCCCAATATATTGCCCCCGCCGAAAAAACCGTCCAACTTTACCCTCGCATTTGTGGCATAAATACTCCGGTCTAAAATAGTGACCGAAGTATGGAACCATGCCGCTAAATTGCACGTCTCATGTATATAAAGTCGAGGACGTGCTTGGATGGCAATTGATGTGACAAATGTCGTTTGACGGAGCACGTTGGTGTTGGTATAATACCATAATTGGTCCAGCTGTTCTGTCAAGCACTGACTTTGCCACATCGTGGGTCAGTGCTTGATTCATTACAATGCCGGATCGATGAGGAGTGATGTCAGATGCAAGCTGAACGCGAAGTTATCCTGACCGCTCGCGGTTTAAAAAAGATCGAAGAGGAACTGGACCAGCTCCGGACCGTTCACCGCAAGCGTGTGGCGGACCGTATCCGAGAGTCTATGCATTTCGGCGAACTGGGAGAGAACTCTGAGTTTGATGACGCCAAGAACGAGCAAGCGTTCGTTGAAGGCAGAATCGAGGAACTCAGGCAGATTCTGGCGCTGGCTCGAGTAATCGACAGCGAAGACGTACTTACGGACAGCGTGGGCGTCGGTACGGTGGTTAGAGTGAAGGATCTTCGAAACCGCCGACGACTGGGAGTGGACGATAGTAGGCACTATCGAAGCTGACCCGGCAGAAAACCGGATCTCCAACGAATCCCCGGTAGGCCAGGCCCTCATGGGCAAAAAAATCGGAGATGTAGCGGTAGTGGAGATTCCTGCGGGGTTGGCGAAGTATGAGATACTGGAGATTCACAAACTGGCTGCGTAAGAGGAAATCATGCCAGGCAAGGCGAACAAAACCCTGCGAAGGAATATCGTCGCAGGGTTTTTGCTTGTACCGGCGGCTGCAAGATGGCACGCCGAAAGATACTTTTTGGAGCGAGACATTGGAAGATCACCTTATACCTGAAGATGAACTGATTGCCACAAGGATCGAGAAACTGGAGCGGATGCGGTCTCTGAACAGAGATCCGTTTGCCGTGGAAAAGTACGAGCGCCGCGCATCGCTGCGTATTCCGAACGGCAGCGAAACGCGCATTGAACCATACAGCACGGATGTGATTTCCGTCTACGAAGAAAACGAGCCGAAGCCGGATGACGAAGCTCCGGCAAGGGTCGATGCGACACTGGCCGGCCGAATCGTGTCTTTGAGAATCATGGGGAAGGCGGCCTTTGCCCATATCCAGGATCGGAAGGGTAAAATCCAGGTCTACCTGAAGCAGGATGAGCTTGGCGTGGAGTACGAACTGGTCAAGCAGTTGGATCTAGGAGACTTCATCGGAGTGACGGGATATCTATTCCGCACTCGAACGGGTGAGGTATCGGTCCACGCCGGTGAAGTCGCCGTGCTTGCAAAGTCCCTGCGTCCCATACCGTTCGGCAAGGAAAAGGGCGAAGAGCATTGGTACGGCCTGCAGGACGTAGAGCAGCGCTATCGCCAGAGATACCTGGACTTGATCACCAACCAGGCCAGCCGGGACACTTTTGAGAAGCGCAGCCGCATTATCAGGGCGATCAGAGAGTTCTACGACGCCCGGGACTACCTGGAAGTCGAGACGCCGGTAATTCAGGCGGTGGCGGGCGGGGCGGCCGCACGGCCGTTCCTCACCTATCATAATGCGCTGGAGCACGAGTTTCATCTGCGTATATCGCTCGAACTTTACCTCAAGCGGCTCATAGTAGGAGGGATGGAGCGAGTATATGAAATAGGCCGTGTCTTCAGGAACGAGGGCGTGTCTACCCGGCACAACCCCGAGTTTACGCTGCTTGAAAGTTACGAGGCCTACGCCGAGCTCGAGGACGTAATGGACCTGGTGGAAGAGCTTTTCCGCCACGTCTGCCGAACCGTCTACGGCACGACGACTTTTGAATATCAAGGCACAGCCATCGACCTTGCGGGTCCCTGGAAGAGGCTGCCCATGCTCGAGGGAATCGAGCAGTATGCGGGCATAAAGCCGGATGCGTTCGACAGCCTGGACACCGCTTTGGAGGCGATGCGGAGTTTGGGAATCCCCACCGAGAAGGAGCACATGATCGGCGGGATCATCGAGAAAATCCACGAACGTTTCGCCCAGCCCAACCTTGTACAGCCGACATTCATAACGGACTTCCCGGTTGAGACTTCTCCGCTGGCGAAGAAGAGAAAGGACAACCCTGACCTGACTCGGCGCTTTGAAATCTACATCGCAAAGCAGGAAACCGGCAACGCGTTCAGCGAAATCAACGACCCCATTGACCAGCGAGAGCGCTTCGAAGCGCAGGCCGCAATGAAAGCTGCCGGCGACGAGGAGGCTCATCCGATGGACGAGGATTTCCTGCGGGCGCTGGAATACGGAATGCCTCCAACCGGCGGACTGGGCATCGGCATTGACCGAATGGTAATGATATTGAGCAACGAAACGAGTTTGCGCGACGTTTTGCTGTTCCACAAATGAAGCCTGAAAAAGACCAGCTGTAGCGTTGTAGAAATAAGAGCGGGTCGGACAATCAACTCCGGCCCGCTTGTGTCGCCTCTATGGGATTCTGGAATAACGGGAAATGATGCCGTTGGCATTATCCAGAATATATTTTCTGAGGCTGTGCGGCTCGAGAACTACCGCATCTTGACCGTAGCCGAGTATCCATATAGCGATCTCTTCGATACCCTACACGGTTGCCTGAAAAACAGCGCTCCCGTCCGGCCGAAGCGCGAACCACTTAGTATGGTGGCGCTTGCTTTCCGACACCATCTCCGCAACATCCGGCGAGAACCACACTTTAACATTCGTGGGATCGCCCCCACCCCAACCCTCCCAGCTCAGAGCAAAGAATCCGCGACGGAGATGTATCCCGAACCTGGAACTTCTCCTTTGTATCGACGCGCTGCGAAATTTATTCAGCCTGAATCGAACAACTTCACCGTGCTCCTGGATAATGCCAGCATATACCAACTGTGGCGTCGAAAGACCACGGCAACAGGGATCGATCAATACTCCTTTACACGGTTGCTCTTTCAACCTGTGGAAGAAGCCTTGACACGGTGTTAAGGTT
>CAVZJH010000098.1:0-8233 GCA_963775535.1 uncultured bacterium
ATCCTGTCCATATTCAATATGACGACAAAACTGAAGAAGGAGCTGACACCGCACCAGCAGCGCAATATCCTTGTAGGCAAGACTCTCGGGATGATCTTTGAGAAACCGTCGCTCAGAACGCGAGTTTCCTTTGAAACGGGGATCTTCCAGCTCGGCGGCCACGGTATCTACCTGGCTCCCGCAGATATATCGCTGGGTAAGCGCGAAAGCATTGGAGATGTTGCCGAGACCCTGGGCCGCATGGTGGATCTCATTATGGCCCGGGTCTTCGCTCACAGCACGGTGACCGAGCTCGCAGACTGCGCCTCAGTTCCCGTGATCAACGGTTCTTCCGACCTCGAGCACCCGTGCCAGGCTCTTGCGGACATCTATACGGTTTTGGAGCACAAGGGGAAGCTCGAAGGCGCTGAAGCTTGCATTCATCGGCGATGGCAATAACGTGGCGCATTCTCTGATGCTGCTCGGAGCAAAGGTTGGAATGAACGTCACAATCGGCTGTCCGGAGGGATATGATCCGAATGCCGGTGTAATGAGGGAGTCTCTTGCATTCGCGAAGGAGACCGGAGCGCTCATCGAGGTCGTGCACGATGCGGCCCAAGCCGTACGCTACGACGCGGATGTGGTCTACACCGACGTCTGGGCAAGCATGGGGTCAAGAGAGCGAAGCCGAGGAGCGCGCGAAGGTCTTTTCCGGCTTCCAGGTGAACACTGACCTGATGAAGCTTGCGAAACCGGATGCCATATTCGAGCACTGCCTGCCGGCGCACAGGGGGTCGGAGGTTACCGACGAGGTTATCGACTCGGCGCGGAGCGTAGTGTTCGACGAAGCGGAAAACCGCCTGCACGTGCAGAAAGCTGTGATGGCTCTGTTGGCAGGCTGAGAACAGAGTGGAGGAAATCAATGCCGAAAACTGTCGTATTAGTCTACTCCGGAGGTCTGGACACCTCTGTGTGTATTCCGATGATGAGGGAAGATTACGGGTTCGATCATATAGTCACCGTCACGGTTGATGTCGGTCTGCCTCCCGAAGAACTCAAGCAGGCTGAGGAAAAGGCCAGGCTTCTGGGGACGGAGCATTACACGATCGATGCGCGCGAGGAGTTCGTTACCGATTATATCTTCCCGGCGATAAAAGCCAATGGAGATTATCAGGGCTACCCGATCAGCACGTCAATCGCGCGGCCTTTGATCTCGCTCAAGGCTGTAGAGATCGCGAAGAAGGTACACGGCGATGCGTTCTGCCACGGCTGCACAGGCAAGGGCAACGATCAGTTCAGAATCGAGTTCGTCATGCGGGCCCTGATGCCCGAGACGCCGATCATCGCTCCCATGCGGCAGTACACGATGACTCGAACCTGGGAAATCGAATACGCCGAGAAGAAAGGCATCCCGATCGGGCAGAGCAAGGACAAGATCTGGAGCATTGACGAGGAACCTTGGGGTCGCAGCATTGAAGGCGGGCATCTCGAGGAACCCGATTACGCCCCACCGGAGGAGATATTCAGGTGGACCAGGACCCCCAGGACGCTCCGGACACTCCGAGAGACATCACTATCGAATTCGATAATGGCGTGCCGGTGGCCCTCGACGGCCATCGGATGAAGCCCCTTGATCTCATAGTCACGATCCATGAGATAGCGGGTGAAAACGGCGTTGGTCGCGTAGACATAATGGAGGACCGCATCATTGGGTTGAAGGTTCGGGAGAACTACGAGTGCCCGGCTGCGCGGGTGATCATTCCGGCTCACCAGGCCCTGGAAGCGCTCGTCTGCACCAAGGAAGAGCGGGAGTTCAAGGTCTTTGTAGACCAGAAATGGGGAGAACTCGCATACGCCGGACTCTGGTATGACCCGTTCAAAGACGACCTCGAGGCGTTCATCAACCAGATTCAGACGCGCGTCACAGGCACAGTGAACCTGCGGCTCTTCAAGGGAAGCTGTGTCGTCACAGGCCGCGCAAGCAAGTATGCGCTTTACAACGAGGACCTGGCATCCTTTGACAGCAAGACGTTCGATCAGAGCGAGGCAGTGGGGATAGTTGAGACCACGGCATGCAAGCGCGGATGTACCGAAGCGTTAAAGGCAATTAGATGCACCGGCAGGGCAGGCACGACGCCTGCCTTGCCTGCTATAAGGAAGTTACTTCTGATGAAATATCGCAACCCAATCATACCGGGGTTTCACCCGGACCCGAGTGTTTGCAGAGTCGGTGAGGACTATTACCTGGTCAATAGCTCGTTCGAATATTTTCCTGGCGTGCCGATTTATCACAGCCGCGACCTTATTAACTGGCGATGCATCGGACACTGTCTCACCAGGCCCAGCCAGTTGCCGCTCAAGGGCTGCTGGAACATGGGCGGAATATGGGCGCCGACGATCCGGTTCCATAATAGCCGCTTCTACATGACCACAACCAATCAGGTCGCCCGCGGGAACTTCTTTGTTTATGCCGATGATCCGGCGGGTGAATGGTCCGAACCGATATGGATCGAACAGGACGGCATCGATCCGTCGTTCCTTTTTGATGACGACGGCAAGATCTACTATACCAGCACCTGCCCCGGCGGAATTCAGCAGTGCGAAATTGATATCCGGACCGGAAAAGAAGCTCACCGAGTCCCGGCAGATATTGAAGGGAACCGGGGGTTGGACCGAGGGTCCGCATCTCTACAACATCGACGGAAAATACTACCTGATGACGGCAGAGGGCGGAACTTATTACGGGCACATGGAGACCATATGGCGCTCAAACAACCCCTGGGGTCCGTTCGAGCCATGCCGCGCAACCCCATACTGTCCCACCGCAACAAAGACCAGTTCGACATTCACGGCACCGGCCACGCCGATATGCTGCAGGCTCACGACGGATCGTGGTGGATGGTCTTCCTTGCGTTCAGATCGACTTACGGCTTTCTTCAGCACCTCGGGCGTGAGACTTACCTCGCTCCGGTCACCTGGACCGATGATGGATGGCCGGTGGTCTACAATAACGGCTGGGTCGAGCTGGAAATGGAAGCGGACACTCTTCCACCCCACCCCTGGCCAGCGAAAGGCACGCGCGACGACTTCGACAACGAGACTTTGGGACTGGACTGGAACCACATCCGGAACCCGTACCCCGAGAACTACTCGCTCAAGGAAAAGCCGGGATCGCTAAGGCTCCACGGGAGCGCGATAAACTTAGACGAACTCGATTCACCGGCATTTATCGGCCGAAGGCAGCAGCACTTTGACTGCCGGGCCGCTGCTCTTCTCGACTTCGATCCAAAAGAGGATGGCGAAGAAGCAGGACTCACGGTGCTTGCGAACGCGGAGCATCATTACGAGATCGCCGTCACCCGGCTTGCCGGGCAGCGAAAAGTGATTGTTCGCCGGAGAATCGGCGATCTGAGCGCAATCGTCGCTCAGGAGAATATTGCGGATGGTCCCATAACCCTGCAAATCGACGCTCAAAAGGCTCAGTATGCGTTCGGATATGCGCTTGGTGATCAGGGCGTGCGTCAGATCGCGATTGGCTCGACGAGATATCTAACAGTGGAAGTTGCGGTAACGTTCACAGGAACTTATTTCGGGCTCTACGCAACGGGCAACGGAAAAGCGAACACCGCCGCGGCAGACTTCGCGTGGTTTGACTACGAAGCAACATAAGAAAGGCGACCGGCATTGACAAAGAAACCCTGGGGCGGCAGATTCTCAAAACCGACGGATAAGGTCGTGGAGGCATTTACCGAGTCGATCTCATTTGATGTGCGGCTGATAGAGCACGACATCACAGGCAGCATCGCTCATGCCAGGATGCTGGGTAAGTGCGGCATAATACCTGAGCAGGACGCGCAAGCCATAGTGACCGGACTGGAATCCATTCTGGATGATTGTCGCTCAGGCAGGATCACATTCGATCCCAGCGCCGAAGACGTGCACATGAACGTCGAAAAACTTCTTTTCGAGAAGATCGGCGAGCCTGCAGGCAAACTCCACACAGCGCGAAGCCGCAATGATCAGGTCTGCACGGACATCCGTCTGTTTCTCAAACACGAGATTGCCCGGATTGCCGCTCTCATCCGGAGCCTGCAAGCCGCAGTTGTAGAACAGGCTGACAGGAACGCGGAAGTTATCATGCCCGGCTATACTCATCTCCAGCACGCGCAGCCGGTGCTCCTGGGCCATCACTTGATGGCATATTTCTGGATGCTTGAGCGAGACAACGGAAGACTGCTGGACTGCCTGAAGCGACTCGATGTTCTTCCCCTGGGTTCGGGCGCATTGGCGGGTACGACATTCCCCATTGACCGGGAGTATGTGGCACACGAGCTCGATTTCGCATCTGTCTCCGATAACAGTATCGACTCCGTTTCCGACCGCGACTTTGTCTCCGAGTTCCTGGCCGCGGCGGCGATTGTCATGACGCATCTCTCCAGGTTCGCCGAAGAGATCATCATCTGGAACACATCGGAGTTCGGATTCATCGAGCTCGATGATTCAGTCACCACCGGTTCCTCTATCATGCCCCAGAAGAAGAACCCCGACGTGGCTGAACTGGTCAGAGGCAAGTGCGCGAGAGTGATCGGAAACCTGGTGTCCCTGCTGACTCTTCAGAAGGGTTTGCCGCTCGCGTACAATCGTGATCTGCAGGAAGACAAAGTGCCTGTTTTCGATACGGTAGACACACTGGTCATGTCGCTGGGACATTTGCTATTATGCTGGAGAGCGCGAGGTTCAACACCCAAAGAATGCGCAAGGCCGCGGGAGAAGCGTTTTCCACTGCCACCGACCTCGCCGATCATCTGGTTCGCCGCGGTGTGCCGTTCAGAACAGCCCACGAACAAGTCGGGGAATTGGTGGCATACTGTGAATATCAGGGCAAAGAACTTCAGGATCTGACCATTGAGCAAATAAGGCGCTTCGCGCCGGAGTCTTCGGCGGATGTCGTTTCCGCGCTGAAGGTGGAAGCAAGCGTCGCGGCTCGTTCGGCAACCGGAGGCACGGCGTGTTCCCAGGTAAGGCGGCAGATCGAAAAGGCTCGGGGCATACTGGGCTAAATCACCTGGCTCAGGCGCTTTACCATCTTTATGGTTGCCGTGTCTGAGTCCCAGCGCAGATCGACTTCATCCACCAGCTTACGAATGAGGTATAGACCAAGGCCGCCCTCTCGACTGAGGTCCGGTTCACTGGGCACACTTGGTTCGCAGCAGTGGTCTATGGAGTTGCTATTCTCAACCTGCAGCGCGCCCAGCAGCACAATGCATCGGATGGCGACGCAGGGAGACTCGGCATCACGGCACCCGTAATTTGACGGCATTAGTGCAAGCCTCGCCAACCGCTACCTTGAGGTCGTCGATCTCGCCCGCGCTGAACTCCATCCTTCTGGCGATACATTCCACCGCGTTGCGCACGACCGAAACATACTCCGGGCGCTGGGAATCTCCAGTTCCACTACCTCGCCTTGTCTCAATCCTCACCCCTCCTGGGCTCTGAATCGTAGAATGTCCAATGAAGGTAATTCCACAATCGCGGAAATACAGGAATCAGTTTATCGTACGAGCTGGGAAATGAATGAATGAAGGCGAGAGGACAGATCACAGTATCTTGACCGCAACTATTGCTACGTCGTCCGGAATTCGTCCGTGGGTAAATGCCAGCAGGGCATCGTGCAGGGAGTTCACAACGTGCTGCGCGCCCAGGTGCGCATTGACGCCTATTGCATCGGCAATCCTGCCGGTGCCGAATCGCTCGCCGTTCAAGCTCGCTTCCGGCAAACCGTCCGTATACAGGGCCAGTGTATCCCCAACCTCGAAGAGAAGTCGTTCGTTCCTCGTAAGACGAGCCGCTTCGAATGCCGAGCAGGATGCCGTCGGCAATCAGAGCCGAGCTGCTGCGATCGTTGTGCTTATAGAGAATTGGCGGCTCGCAGCCCGCGCTCGCGTATGTCAACGTCATCGTGTTGAGGTCAACAACCCCGTAAAACAGGCTAATGAACAGCTCCACTGATGTGTCTTCGCAGATGAGATCGTTTGTCTTGGCAAGAACCTCAGCAGGGGATTGGTATCGCAAGCGTAGGTGCGGAGAATATGCTTGCCCATGGTTGTATACTCCGCGGCCTCGACGTCGCTGCCGGATACATCTGCGACGACAATCCCCACCCTGTTTCTTCCCGCATTTACGAAGTCGTAGTAATCTCCACCAACATCTCGAGCCGGCAGGAAGACGTGGCCGATATCGAGCCCATCTATTTCCGGGATATTCGAAGGCAACAGGCGCTGCTGCAGCATCTCCGCGATTTTATACTTCTTACGGTAAATCCTCGCGTTTTGAATCGCGACTCCCGCCAGTTCTCCCAGGGGCCTCATAATATCGAGCTGTGACTTCGCAAAAGAGCGTGTGTCCCTGGCAAATCCCGCGGCCATTCCGACAATCCTGCCTCGGTTCCTCAGCGGCAGGCATATCGCGGCTTTCAGCCCTTCCGTTTTGGAGATGTCCGTTCTCAGGAGAGGAGCCCGGCTTATGTCGCGGACAATCTGTTTTCTGTCCTGATTCAGCGTGCGCAGTGCGATGGGCGCCGCCAGATCGTAGTAGACATACGTGCGCCGGGACCTGAGCCCCGCGCCGTGCCCCAACCGCAGCCTGCCGGTGAGTTCGTCTGTCAGCAGCAAAACGCAGACATCCAGTTGAAACAGCTTGCACACCTCCTCGGAGAGGCGATGAAGCACTTCGTCAAGGTTCAGCGTAGAGGTGATCGTCTTCGATATTTGAAGAAGGCTGTCGAGTTGGTTAGTTCGACGATTCACACGGGCGTAAAGTCGGGCGTTTTCTATGGCAACAGCCATCTGGTTTGCAACAGTGCCAAGGAGTTCCAGATCGCGTTCATCGAACGTCTTCTCGGAGTGCACTGTGTTGACGTTCAAAACGCCGATCACCGTTCCCTTGGTTTTCAGCGGCACGGAAGCGGAGGAAGTGATCTCTCTTCTGACGAATGGCATATCGAACCGATCATCCCTGCTCGCGTCGGTTACAACAACGCTCTCGCCGTGCTCCGCCACCCAGCCCGCGATGCTCTTCCCAACTCTTTGAGAAGTGTTTTTCTTCAGCCGTTGTGCCAACCCCCGACTTGCCTCGATTTCAAGCCTGCCAGTCTCTTCATTCACAAGCATAAGTGAGCCGGCGTCTGCTCCTACTATCGCGAGGCTCTGTTCGAGGGCAATATCAAGCAGTTGGTCCAGATCAAGCGTAGAGCGCATCGCTTCACTGACCTGGTTGAGGAGCGAGAGTTCCCGAATCTTCCGTTCCGCGACACGAATCAGTTCTTCGTGGTTGTCCGCTGCCAATTCGCCCGCGGCAATAGAATCCACCCGCCACGTTGCAAGTGCGGCTCTGCTGGCTACGACGTGGAGCAGTTCGACATCGGACCCCAAAAATGTGTGGGGCTGACTGCTCAATGCGACAATTGCGCCTACACTTACCTCTCCCACGCGCATAGGCACGCTGATGGCCGCCGGTATGCCGGCACCTTGGAGGCATTGCGACAGGGTCGATGTCTTATCGGCAGGGTCGGGGTGGAATACGGGACGGCAGGACAAAACAGCGATCCTTGCGATAGCCAGGGCGCCGGCAACAAGCCCATCATCAACATCAAGGCCGTGGCTGCCGGCGACGTCCATTCCGCTGGCATCGTATTGCGCAAACACGATCACCCTGGGAACGCGCAGCAGAGCCGCAGCCATCTCAGCGGCGGCGGTGAATATCGGAACCGCCTCATCGCCGTCGAGGCTTTTCGAGAGCTGAGACAGAGCCACTACAATGCCGTGCGGGTCCTCAGGCGGATCATTGCCCCCGGTATTCGCTAGGCCTTTGAGCATCTAAAAATCTCCAGTGTGGACAAGGCAATATGACGTTCGAGAGGCAGCGCAGTTCACCTTGGAGTATAGCACCAGCCATGCCTGCTGTCAATCGCTACCCGAGCCTGCGACAACTCTCTCGCCTCTAATAGAGTTTTCCATAGAAGCAGACAGCGGCGCGCTGTAGGTTCTCCCAGGTTAATAATGGTTTGCCCTGGCTTGATCTCTGGCCTCAATGGCCATTTCCAGATCCTCGCGAAACGATTGATCCCCGGGATTATAACGCAGCGCCTGGCGATAGCGATATATGGCGCCTTCGTAGTCCCCGCGCTGGGCCAGGCATGTCCCCAGTTATGTTGAGCCAGAAAGTCATCCGGCGAAACCTTTACCGCCGCAGCGAA
>CAVZJH010000099.1:0-11490 GCA_963775535.1 uncultured bacterium
AGCCTGGTCGCGTATCACGAGCACATTCCACGGTGCTCCAGCGTGTGCCGACGGCGCGCAGAACCCCGCCCTCAGAACTTCCGCAATCTGCTCGTCACTCACCGGATCGTTTTTGTAGAACCTCACGCTTCGCCTGTTGGCTATCGCATCAAGAATCATCTTCATTCTCTCCTGGTCTGTTTTTCCTCAGCGCCTCCAGCGTGTGTTCAACGTGGGTTCCGCGCCAGTATACCTTATCGCAACTCGCGCAGTAACCGTACCTCGCTGTGAGTCATAAACACGTAGGGAGGCACCCTGCCCTGAACATCCGCCTTTTTTAGAGGTGTTATCTCACCATTGCAAACGGTGCATCGCGTGAAAAGAGAGTCCTCGGACACGCGCATGTTCCAGTACTCAAATACCTGTCGAACCTGCGCGGCCGTGCTCCCCCAATTCACGAAAACACATCTCATCCTTACCATCCGACGGTCGCAGAGCCTCCGGTCCCGCGTCAGAAGTATTCTGTCCTCTCTGACGGCAATGCGCACCAGCTCATCATCGTCAGCGCCGTTTATGTAGAGCGTATCGTGTCCCAGCATCCTGAGCCACTTAGCGAGCTTTCCCAGCATGCAATCGGCGATGAATTTCATTTCTGATTCCATTGTCGAGGAAAGACTAGAAGACCGCTCTCAGCCTGTCCCCTACCCCATGCGCTTCTGCAATCTTCCGCAGCCGCTGCTCCAAATCCTGGCAATATGCGTGATATTCTTCACGGTCGAAGAAGAGCCGCCGGTAAAACTCAATGAGTTCCGGACGCCAGCGTCTTAGAAAAGGCACGAGCGCATTCCAAACGCCGGGCCTCGGATTCAACTTATCGGCAAGAATCTGCGACAAAGGTAGGCAGGAAACCGCCGAGATGAGCGCTTCCAGGGCTTCGTCCGAATCCGACAGACCCGGCATAAACGGCCCCAAGAACGCTCCCGCCCGAATTCCACGCGAACACGCTTTTTCCAAAGAAGCGATACGCTCCATCGTCGGCGATGCGCCGGGTTCAATCCGAAATCGCAGCCCCTCGTCCATCGTGGTCAAGGTGCAGGAGACGCTGCAATTATCGTGCCCCTCCATAATGTCGAAATCCCGGATAACAAGCTTGCTCTTCGTAAGAATCGCTGCGTAAAAGCCGGAATCCACCAGGATCTTCAGGCACTCGCGGGTCAGACCGTACCGTTTCTCGGCAGGCTGGTAAGCATCGCAGACTGAACTCAGAAATACGTGTCCCGTCTTCTTGCGCTTAACCTCGCGCATCAGCACATCAGGGGCGTTGGTCTTGGCACTTACAAACGTCCCCCAAGGCTCCTCACGGCCTGAGAAGCGCTTCATGAACCTCGCGTAGCAGTAGACGCAGTTATGCAGACATCCGACGTAGCAGTTTACTGCATAGTCGGATATGCCCGATTTAGTCAGGACCGATTTCGCGTGAATTTCCGCTCCGACTGCCATGCTTCGATTATATCACGCGAGCACCCAAAACATTCGCCACTCGGGAACGTATGGAGGCCTTAAACCCGTCTATTACAGAGAAGCTGTTGAGCTATTCCTGCAGCTAATTGATCTCAATAACCAGGAGGACTTATGAGAGCCAGGATTATCTCGCTGATCGTCTTTGTAGCGCTTTTTGCGCTCCCCACCGCCCCTTGCAGTGCCAACGCACTGGGATTGAAGCGTGACTTCACCTATAAATGGGGAGAGGGCTATGTTGACGTTCTCAGGAACAACCAGGTCATGGCAAGATATATCTACAAGGACGCTTCCAGGCCATACGTTGTTTCCCTGTGCACGCCGAAAGGTCAGTTGATTACGGCTAATCCCGCGACGGCCGGCACGGCTGCCCAACTACTTCCGTTTTCGGTGGGGTTCGGTGACGTTAATGGAGTGGATTTTTGGTCAGTCGGTGATAAATCGGGAAAGATCGTTGAGACTAAACTCGCCTTTGACCCGACCAGTGCCGGTTACTGGAATATCCATGCAAACAATGAGTGGATTGGCCCAAATGGCAAGACTGTGTGCACTGAGGAAAGACGGTACTCATTCCTGTCCTGCAAGTATGGCACGCTCATAGCGACTATGATCAATCTCCACGCCCTCGACAAAGACCTGGTTCTCAATGACAACTCCAACGGATTCCTGTCTATCGGACTTGCTCCTGGCTTCAAAATCAAGGAAGGCAAAGGTCACGTCATCAACTCACAGGGAAACAAAGATATCGCCTGCCTCGGAAAGCGCGCCCGATGGTGCGCATTCTCCGGAGAAGTTAACGGCAGTCCCTGCGGCGTCGCCATTTTCGAAGCTCCCCGAAACCCCGGTAACCCCACGGTACTGGTCGCTCACTGATGATGGGGTGCTTGCCGCCAACCCCTTCTGCGGCAAGAGCGTTACAAGCGACAGCAAGCAGGACTCAAGCTTCACCATCCGGAAACACAGGACTGCAACGTTTGTTTATGTGACCCTGCTATACGATGGCAAGCTCGATGCCGCCACGCTGGAAAGCATCGCATTGTTGACTGTCGGCAAAGCACCACCGCCTCCTGCGCAGGCAACCGGCAAAACCACACCCATTGCGGGTTCCAAGTCACCCAAGCCCGCAGTGATCCCGCAAACGACAGGCCCGGCAGCCCAAGGCAAATAAAACTTTATTGGCGATTTCGGCATATTTTGAGGACTCTGCCGCTGCTTGCTTTCGAATAGTTCGAACCCTGGCAAGCGCCATGAAAAGTATGGGCTTGATTCCAACGCCGGAAGCTAGTATCCTTTTCTTGCAATCGCGCAGGAGGAGAATTACTCACATGACAAACAAGGATATGCATTCGGAAAGCATCGTGATGCTTGAGGATAGACTTAATAGCTTTGATCCGGACGCGCGCTCTGAAGCGCTTTGTGCTCTGGCAGATGGTGTGAGCTCGGGCGCGATTTACGTTCCACCGGTTAAAAACGAAGTGAACCTGCACTTCCACACATTCTTCTCGTTCAATGGCAACGGATGGTCGCCAAGCCGCATTGCCTGGGAAGCTCGAAAATATGGCCTCGCTGTCGCCGGAATTGTGGACTTCGACGTGCTCGACGGGATGGAGGAGTTTCTTTCCGCAGGAGAAGTAATCGGCCTTCGGACAACCGCAGCACTCGAAAGCAGGGTCTTTCTCAATGAGTATGCTGACCACGTGATCAACTCTCCCAATGAACCGGGAATCACCTACTTTATGGCAGCAGGATGCTTCCAGACACCAGCACCCGGCACAAAGGGGGCTGAGATGCTTCAGACAATGCGCGACATGGCAAGGCGCAGGAATCTCCAGGTAATGACCCTCGTCAACGCCTATCTCGAAGCGGTCCATCTCGATTACGATCGAGACGTCATCCCTCTCGCTCCCTCAGGAAATGTAACGGAGCGTCACATGCTCGCCGCTTACGATGCTAAGTCAAGGTCGGTCTTTGCAAACGACCCCGCGCTACTCACCCCATTCTGGGCCAAGGCACTTGACGCTTCCGAAGACGAGACCGCCGGGTTGCTCGCCGGCACTCCCAAGTTTCACGAGAAGATGAGAGCGAAGCTGATGAAGTTTGGTGGCGTTGGATATGTCGCTCCCGCTCCCGAAACATTTCCCACGATCGAGTGGACAATCGATATGATGAAAGAAATAGAGGCTCTCCCGACAGCGACCTGGCTCGACGGGACAATTGGGGTGAGGCCGACATGCCGGCAATGCTGGAGCTTCTCCGGTCAAAGGATGTAGTTGCGATGAATATCATCCCCGACCGCAATTGGAATATCAAAAACGCCGAAGAGAAAGCGATAAAGGTTAAGAATCTAGGAAAAGCGGTCCAGGCCGCAAGGGACATTGACTTTCCCCTGTGCGTCGGGACTGAGATGAACAAAGCCGGCCTGCCGTTTGTGGACGACTTTTCCGCACCTGAGCTCGCGCCCTACATTAATGATTTTGTCAATGGCGCGCACTTCTTCTGGGGCCACACGTTCCTTGCGCGCAATGCAGGCATAGGATATGCAAGCGATTGGGCACGAGAACATTTTGGGGAGGACCGCCGAAAGAAGAACGAGTTCTACACCACGATAGGCCGAATCGCCCGGCCGGTCGAGTCCAGAATGCGAATCGGTGGAAGGGATCCAAAATCCGTAACGCCGGCAGAAATACTTAGAGCGTTGGGAGCCTAGCATAGTTAAGGCCCAGATGAGGTCGCGGCAACATTGCAAAAGATTTGAGCGTCATTCGCCCAACTCTCGGGGCGGTTGCTCACCCATTGCCTGATCGTGACGCTTCTCCTGATCAGCGCCCGAGCAGTCCCCAACGCTTACCAGGCGGAGTAACTCATCGCACCCGTGGTTAGCTCATCTCAGCGCCACTGCCGCAACCTGACCTGAGCCGCTCAGAGCCGATATTCTTTTGTATTGAGCATTTCTACCGACTTTTGGATGGTATAGAACATGCCTGCCGCAGCCTCTCACTTGGGCATCTCTCTCGATTTAAGAAATGCTTCCTCCGCCGCGGCAAGATCAGCCGCTGTGGGACGCTTATCTCCAAGATCATCTACCTCCAGCGGCTTGGGGGCCTTTTCAGACCCCTTACCACCCGTCTCAGAACCCGCCTGAGAAGCCTTAGCCTTGCCGGAAGCGCCACCTTGAGGCTTGTCGCCTTTGTAGCCAACCAAGTCTTTTCCTGACATCAGAATCTTGTAGCTGATCTTCAGTTGCTGCTGCTCGGCGCTCAAGCGTCTTCGCGCCTCATCAGATAGACCATCCAACCAGCGCTTCTTCTCGGCCGCCTGCATCGCAAGATGCCTGTCACGCATTTCCTTACCCAGCGAATCAAGGTCGATCTCGACGCAAACCGAACCATCATCATATACGCGATCGACAGTACCGATCAGTCCACCGAAGTAGGCGAAGTACAGTCCACTCTTCGCGTCTTCGCTAGTAACCGGCCGAGTCGTAACCTGAACTTTGTCACCGGCTTTCAATGCCGCCATAAGTAAACCTCCTGTATATTTTCCTTGCTACATGATAGCACTTCCTCGCTAGTATTTCATGCCCTCCAAATGCAGCACGTATCCTAAGCCCCTGAATGCCCACTCCGAGCGCCCGCACTCCTTGACCTGACGTGAACAAGCGGCGTATACTTGCGGCGTAGCGTCCGGTGTTACGGCGATATGCAGTTCGAGATTACGCCGTAATATTAGACAGACCTGGGCACTTGGAGGTCTTTACCCATGAAGTTAGATAGCATCCCGCGAGTTTCACTTACTCACCTTCCCACCCCCTTGGACGAGGCTCCACGACTAGCTGCCAGACTCGGCCTCAGAAAGCTGCTCATCAAGCGGGACGATTGCACCACCCTCGCAGGAGGAGGAAACAAAGCCCGCAAGCTGGAGTACTTGATGGCAGATGCGCTGGCGCAGAACGCGGATGTGGTCATGACCGACGGAGGACCACAGTCGAACCACGCAAGAATGACCGTGGGCGCTGCCAGGAAGGTCGGAATCGACCGCTGCATTCTCTTCCTCGGGGGCCCTCGCTTTGATCGATTCTACGGAAATCTACTGTTGGATATAGTCATGGGCGCGGAGATCAGGTTCATGGAGGATGCGAATGTCAAGGATATGGAAAACGCCATGCAAGCGGAGGCAAACGACCTTCGCCTGAGAGGAAAAACTCCGTACATAATCCCAATTGGTGGGTCCACTCCCCTCAGCGCGCTCGGCTATGTCCAGGGCGTCCGGGAACTGGCCCAGCAGTTGGCGCCCGAGGACAGAGCCTGCACAATATTCATTGCGGTGGGGTCAGCGGGAACAATGGCAGGCTGCGCGCTGGGCGTGAGGCTGTTCCTGCCTGAGGCCCAACTCATTGGAATCAGCGTTGCGCGGAAATCCAAGCCGCTGCGCGAGTTCGCTGCAAGAGATGCCACGGCTGCGGCACGGCTGATAGACGTGGATGAAGCGTTCACCCCGGAAGATATTGCAGTTAATGACGAATACTACGGTACTTCTACGGCGTTCCGTCTGAAGCCGGTAACAAGGCGATCCTGACTGCGGGCCAAACAGAGGCGCTGATTCTCGATCCCATATACACCGGAAAAGCGATGTCGGGCCTCATGGACCTGGCGCAGACGGGCAGGATTGACCGGGATCGAACGGCGGTCTTCATCCATACAGGGGGTGCGCCGGGCTTGATGGCTTTTGAGGACCAATTCAGGAATCAGGCAAAGTTCGTCATACAGGGGTACTAGCAAGTCGGGCGACAACCATTCGGCTGCCGCCCGACTAAATGCTGCACGTTCGCAATTGGTATCTAAACCGCGGCTTCCTCTTCCTTAAGGGCGTCCATGAACACGGTCAATCCAATCGCGCCCCTGTCGCCCTCGACCCGGGATCTTACCGATACTGCCTCGCTCTCGGCTTCTCTGTCGCCCACGATCAGCATGTACAGAATCTCTGGAGCTGAGCCTCGCGGATCTTGTGGCCCGTTTTTTCGTTGCTGTCGTCGACTTTTGCGCGAAAACCGGCTGCCTTTAATTTTTGCGCAACGACCTCGGCATATTCCTTGTGCCTGTCTGCTATCGGCAAAACCACCGCCTGCACAGGGGCAAGCCAAAGCGGGAACGCTCCGGCGTAGTGCTCAGTCAACACCGCCATAAACCGCTCGAGAGAGCCAAGCAGCGCCCGATGGATCATAATCGGTCTATGAGGCTGGTTGTCCTGGCCGACATACGTTATGTCGAAGCGCTCGGGCTCGTTGAAGTCCACCTGGATCGTGGAGCACTGGTGCGCCCGGCCCATGGCGTCCTTGATCTTCACATCAATCTTGGGGCCATAGAAAGCGCCGCCGCCTTCGTCTACCTGATAAGACAACCCCTGATCCTCAAGGGCCGACTTTAACGCCAGTGTCGCCTGCTCCCAAACGTCATCTTCCCCGACGGACTTTTCAGGCCTGGTGGAGACGTATATCTCGTATTCGCTGAAGCCGAAGCGGCGCAAAACCTTCAGTCCCAAATCATAACCCGCTTCGTTTCAGAGTCCAACTGATCCCGGGTACAAATGATATGGGCATCATCCTGCGTAAATCCGCGCACTCTGATAAGACCGTGCATCGTGCCTGAACGCTCATATCGATATACCGTTCCCAACTCCGCCCACCTGATTGGCAGCTCACGATAGCTCCTGACGCGCGACTTGTATATCAGCAGGTGGAACGGGCAGTTCATCGGCTTGATGAGATACGGCATTCCTTCGACTTCCATCGGAGGGAACATACCCTCACTGAAGAAGTCGAGGTGGCCGCTCGTGTTCCACAGCTCGCGCCTGGCGATATGAGGAGTGAACAATAGATCGTAACCATTCGCGAGGTGCTCATTACGCCAGTAGTCTTCGAGCAGCTTGCGCACAAGCACGCCCTCGGATGCCAAAACACCAACCCCGGCCCGGCTTCTCCTGCAGCGAGAAAGGTTAAGTTCCTTGCCGAGCTTGCGGTGGTCGCGCCGTTCGGCTTCCGCCAACTTCTCCAGATGCTCGTCCAGTTCTTCCTGACTCGCGAACGCGGTGCCATAAATGCGCTGAAGCATCTGATTGTGCTCGTCCCCTCGCCAATATGCACCCGCAATGCTGAGGAGCTTGAATGCTTTTACTTCACCCGTATGCGCAACGTGGGGTCCTCGGCAGAGGTCGACGAAGCCGTCTTCTTCGTAAATGCTGATGACTTCGCCCTCGGGCAGGTCACGGATCAACTCCACCTTGTAGGGCTCGTCCTTAAATATCTCGAGAGCCTGCTCGCGGCTGACCTCCCTGCGAACGAACGGGCTCTTCGATTTGATGATCTTCTTCATCTCCTGGGAAATATTGTCCAGGTCCTCCGGGGCGAACGGCGTCTTGATGTCGAAGTCATAGTAGAACCCGTCCTCTATCGACGGGCCAATCGCGGATCTTGACCCCGGGAAACAGATTTCTGACCGCGTGCGCCATCACGTGCGCCGTGCTGTGTCTCAGAACAGATATGTCTAATGCTTCCATGGGTTTCTCACTTTCCGCTGTAGCCGTTGGGATAACTGCTGTGCCAGTTCCACGCGGTCTGAATTATCGTCTTGAGCTCCTGATACTCGGGACTCCACCCGAGTTCCCGAGTGATCTTCTCCGAACTCGCCACCAGAACGGCGGGGTCCCCAGGTCTTCTGTCAGTGCCAACCGCGTTTACTTTCGTGCCGGTGACTTCCTCTGCAGTGCGGACGACATCCAGAACTGAGTATCCATTGCCATTACCAAGATTATATGCCGTGGTTGTCTTACCGTTTCTGAGCGCATCCAACCCCAGCACGTGCGCCTGCGCAAGATCGACCACGTGGACGTAGTCCCTAACACACGTACCGTCAGGAGTCTGCCAATCGGTTCCAAACACACTGATCTTCTCACGCTGCCCCAACGCTGCCTGCAGGACCAGCGGAATGAGATGGTGTTCAGGAGTGTGATCCTCCCCGATAAGGCCGGATGGATCGGCGCCTGATGCGTTGAAATACCGCATCGAGATCGAACGTAGGCCATAAGCGTGCTCGTATTCGCTTAGAATCTCTTCCAACATCAACTTTGAGCGTCCATAGGGATTAGTCGGGCTCTTTGGATGGTCCTCGGGAATGGGCACTACTTCGGGCTCGCCGAACGTTGCAGCGCTCGAGGAAAAAATCATCATCTTGACGCCGCATTCCAGCATCACCTCAAGCATTGCAAGGCTCTTCGAGATGTTGTTGAGATGGTCCTTTTTGCGGGTCAGCAACAGACTCTCCAACAGCAGCAAACGCGGCAAAATGCATGACGGCGTCGATGTCGTGTGTGGTAAACACCTGCCGAAGCAAATCCCTGTTGCCGATATCACCAATAACAACCTCGCTTCCGCACGCGGCCTCCGTGTGACCGTAGACCAGATTGTCGAGATTCACGACTTGCTCGCCCCGGTCCACGAGCTGCTTCACCCGCATGTGAACCGACGTAGCCCAGCCCGCCGGTAACCAGAATTGCCATCCAAATCCTCCTGCTCCTGAAACGTCAACTGGTAGAGCAGTCTGCTCTACCAGGCTCAACACAACCCACTTTACCTTAACATCGGTCATTATACTACCAGTTCTTTACCCTGGCAATAATCTTAGCCGCATTCTCATTTCGGGACCATCAAGAGTGAAGCTCCAGTGTCTGCCGGCAGGCGTGCTGAAACTTCGGTGAACGGCATACGACACCCGACTTGGGCGGTCCTAGTCCGCTTCTTTTTCCATTTCACTCGAATACTCGCCACAGCGTGCAGCGCTGTTGAGATGGGCGCGGTGGTAAAAGATCCGTTGTGCTTCCGAAACATTCGGCGCCTGGCCCCTCCACGCTTCCAACGCAGGTTCCTGCAGCGCTCGAGCGTAGGAAAAACTCAATTGCCAGGGATGAGGCCTCAAGGCATTGATGGCGTTCAGGTGCTGGGTTGCCGCTTCAGGGCTTTGTCCGCCGGAAAGGAAGACAACGCCGGGTACGGCAGCAGGGACTGAGCGTACAAGACAGCGAACAGTGGCGTGCGCGACCTCCCCGGAGCTTGCCTGCTTTGGAGCATTCTTGCCCGGGAGCACCATATTGGTCTTGAGCAGCATTCCTTCCAGCCTGACTCGATGCTCCTCGAGCTGCCGGAAAACGCTACGCAGTGTCATCTCGGTGACATCCTCGCATCGATTGTGTCATGTTCGCCGTCCATCAGCACCTCAGGTTCAACTACCGGAACCATTTCCGCTTCCTGAGACGCGTTTGACACTCTCCGTTTCTGCGTGCTAGACTACTGCAACGGAAATGCCTCATATTGCTGGAGAGTCCATTTTGGCTACACTGGTTGAACTTAGAGATGCAGCGAGAAGATATCCCGCGAGTCATGGAGATTGAGCGAGAATGTTTCCCGACTCCGTGGCACGAGAGCGCGTATCTCACTGAAATCTCGAACCGCTCCGCATATTGCATTGTGGCTCTGATCGATTCTCAGATCGCCGGATATGGCGGAATGTGGATTATAATGGACGAGGCTCACATAACCACACTGGGCGTCGCTCGAGATTTGAGGGGCAAGAAGATAGGCGAACAGGTTCTGTTGGGCTTGCTTGATGAAGCTTTACGGCGGAGTGCTCGTCGCGCAACCCTTGAGGTCAGGCAGAGCAATGAGATTGCGCAGAACCTCTACGGGAGGTACGGCTTTGCTCCGGCGGCTATTCGACGAGGATACTACACCGATAACCACGAAAACGCCGTGGTAATGTGGATCGACGATATGGTCTGCTCCAGCTTTGCTGCCCAATATAAGGCACTGAAGCAGCGAATGATGCGGGAAACACAGAATAGATCGACGGAGGGCGTGTCATAAAGATACTGGGCATAGAGACGAGTTGCGACGAAACCAGCGCCGCCGTAGTTGAGGACGAGACCAGGATACTCTCAAACATAATCGGCTCTCAGGTGGATCTGCACGGTCAGTTTGGCGGAGTTGTCCCCGAAGTTGCTTCCAGGCGGCATGTCGAACTCATCCTTCCCATCATTCAGAAAGCCCTCGATGAATCGGCGTCGACTTTCGACGACATCGATTGCATTGGAGTCATCAACAGGCCGGGGCTCATCGGCGCCTTGATTGTGGGTGTCGCTGCCGCTAAGACAATTGCTTACAGCAGGACCAAGCCGCTGGTGGCAGTTCACCATCTCGCGGCTCACATTTATGCGAACTGGCTTATTGGTCGCACTGTAGAGTTCCCGGTCGTGTGCCTGGTGGTATCGGGTGGACATTCTGATCTCATATATATGTCCGGTCACGGTGATTACCGGATACTGGCTCGGACCCGCGACGACGCTGCCGGAGAGGCATTCGACAAGTGCGCTCGAGCGATGGGCCTCGGTTATCCGGGAGGACCGCTGATAGATAAGCTGGCGAGGGACGGAAATCCGAACGCAGTGTCATTTCCGCGAGCCAAGGTCGGCGATACCCTCGATTTCAGTTTCAGTGGACTCAAGACGGCCGTCATTAGATACGTCCAGAACACAGGTGGGCAAACACGAATAGAAGACCTGGCAGCCAGTTTTCAGCAGGCTGTGGTCGACGTATTGGTAGATCATACGTTCAAAGCGGCCCGCGCGAGCGCTGTCAAACAGGTGCTGATGGCCGGCGGAGTGGCGGCAAACAGCGGCCTACAGGCAGCTATAAAGTCTAACGGCGAAAAGCTGGGGATCGAGGTCATTGCCCCTGAGCCAATCCTGTGCACCGACAATGCCGCGATGGTAGCCTCGGCAGCATTCTTGGATAATGAGAGGGGCAAATCGGCTGGTTTGGACCTTGACTGTTTTGCTTCTGAACCTCTGGGGCTCAGATCTGCTGTCCAGCAATAACTTACGTGGACGCAGCTCAGCTCGGCGCGTAGTAAATCGCTATCGGGCTTCAGTGCGTAAGCCCTGGCTTAG
>CAVZJH010000100.1:0-15946 GCA_963775535.1 uncultured bacterium
GATTTAAATGCCGAAACATCTCAACCGCCAATGTGATAGTTCGCACGTTCCAAACCTCCCTCGTCCATATTCTCCAACAGTAATACCCAGTCCTTGTTCGCTGTCTCCGGTGATTTGAACTGCAAATCGACCCGATTGTGCCCGGCGCATTAACCTTTTGCCCACTTCGCTCGTCTTCTTATGTGGAGGAACGTAGAATGGGCCAACTGACTGACGCCGATCTGGTGCGGCGGAGTGCCGGTGGTGACACCGCTTCATTCATAGAGCTGATCGATGTCCACAAAGACTCTCTTGCTGCCTTGATCCGACGTCTGGTTTCAGATGCTGACGAGGCAAGGACCTGCTGCAGGAGACTCTGCTGCAGAGTGGCTGAAAATCGGCGGCATTCGCAATCCTGAGCGGGCACAGGCATGGCTTCTGCAGATTGCCAGAAATCTCTGCCGTGACTATCACAAATCGACCCAACGGCGGATGAATCCCACCCAGCAGGAAGAACTCGAGTGTTATGTGAACAGGTGCGGTCGCGCGGCAGCGCCTGCTGATGCGGTCGGCGAGTTGTCGGAAGCTATGGGCAGACTGCCCCTGGTAGAACAGGAGATCGTAAAGCTGTTCTATCTGCACGGTTTCACAATCAAAGAGATCTGCCAGCAGATTCAGGCGCCTATTGGCACCGTTAAGTACCGGCTTCATTCAGCACGGCACCACCTGCGATCATTTCTCGATGAACCCGAAGAGAATGGAGGACTGTAATGGAAGACCTGAAGGTAATGAACTGAGACACCATTCCCGCTACAGCAGCCGCATATCGAAACAGCTCCCACCAATACACCGCTCTTTGAGGTGGATTTCAAAGAAATGCACTGGTGGTTTGCTATTCCCGAGGTGGGCGATCACGTCCTGTGGGCCCAGTACGAGCCCGATCTGCGGCTGTCCGATTACACCGAGCTTAAGGCCCTTCGTCCAGCCAGAGTGCACGGGATTGATTGCGTGGAAGTAGCAGCGATGGTTTACGATCACACAGAAGATCCTGTACGGATTTTTCCTTGGATGTTCTTTGCGCGCCTGACCGACGACAGAGTCCAGGACCTCGTGACTCTATCTCTATACAGAAAAGACCTTCGAGAGCTCAGGACAATGCTTGACCACGGGTTTGATTGTGACTGGGGTGACGGTCTCCGCCACGTTCGACAGACCGGGCGGCTCGTGGAGCGGCCGGGCGGGTCGTATGCTCTAGGTGCTGGAGCGGATATCGGTGAGATCATCGAACCTACGGGGGTGTTTCGGGTTACGGTTGGCGACAGGTCTTTTGAGTGCCTCCGTGTGATCGGTATTACGGTCCCACTCACTGAGGAGAACATGCTCGAAGAGGCCTACCTGACTCGCGAGGGACGAACGATACTGTTCCGGCGCTACAATGGGACAAGATGGAATCTGAGCTACAACACGGGGCATCCGAAGGAGATGACGTGGGACCAACGGTTCCCGGATCACCCGCACATCGTCATCGACGGAGTCACGTTTGTTCGCTGGTATGATTGCTTGAGTAACCTCGCTTGTGGAATCGAACCCGAGGCGTAAGGCGGATCAGTGGAATACCAATAGATACGGGATCATGCTAGTCCTTTTGGTGTATCGGGATTTGAATGTCGGACAACTGCGGTATGTGTTGTGATACAAGCTCCCCAACCGGCCTGGAAATCCCGATACGATGCCTGCGTTAGTTTTGGGATTTCCACAGCGGACCATCACTATATCTACCATCCATCCGCCTGTCTGCGCTGCTCAAATCCCGAAACATCGACAGCCACTATCCTATTTACTGTCTCCTTTCGTGCTTTCGTGTTAAAACTCCCTTCCCGCTCCACACATGTTTCCGCAGAAGCTCCCCACAGTAAATATAGATATTTGTCTACTACTTTGCCTTGACAAACATCTGTTCGATGCCTATAATTCGTAATACAAAACCCGCGTTATTTGGTCGATCTCCGGGAGTTGCAAATGGATAGGGAGATTCTACATATTAGCCTGGTATCGTTCTTTGCCGCTGTGGAAAGGATGCGGCGGCCGGATCTCTGCGAAAAGGCGGTCGTTGTCGCCGCCCCAAGAGGCAGCACCAGAGCTGTAGTAGTTTCAGCATCCGGAGAGGCTCGAAAACGTGGAGTGGAAAACGCAATGACCGTGAGGCAGGTCAGATACGCCTGCCCAGACGCAGAAATACTCAAAGCCGACTTTGCCGCCTACAGGCAAGTGTTCAACGGCTGTCTCGATGTGCTTGCCCGGTACTCGCCCTTGCTTGAGCCGAGCTGTATTGGCGGCGCGTATCTGGACGTTACCGGGAGTCGAGCTCTGCTGGGTGATATGTCGGATATCGCAGCGAAAGCGGCGTCAGAGATATCGGAGGGCATGGGGCTGTCGGTTACCATCGGCTGCGCGGCGAATAAGCTGGTGGCGAGGATTGCGTCGAGGGTGGGGAAGCGCTGCGTTCGCGTCATGCCGTCAGATGAAGCAGCTTTCCTCGCGCCTCTGCCGGTATCCCTGCTCGATTCGATTAATGGCAAATCGGCAGGCGGCTGAACGATCTCGGAATGTTTACCATAGGTCAACTTGCCGAAGTTTCCGAAAAATCGCTCATCAGGCAGTTCGGAGAAGTAGGGAGCCTGATTAAAAGGCAGTCTCTCGGCATAGATTTCAGGTCCGTTAAGGCGGCATATCCTCCTGATATTATTATGACCGAACGCATGTTCGAGTCGGTGATGACCGAACCTGCCCAACTTCAGGCATATCTGAATGATATGGCGCTTCTTGTCTCGATGCGGCTTAGAAAAATGGGAGCATTGGCTGGTGAAACCACGCTCACTATCCTCGACGAGTCCGATTCACGAACCTCCGTTCCCATCTCGGCTTTCTTCAGGTACAAGAAGCCGACCGACTCTACCTGCACGATCGTGCAATCGCTGACAAAGCTGCTGGAGGCGAAAATGCAGCCGGGAATGGAGATATCGAAGCTTACGGTCATCTTATCCGATATCACGCGCGGGAGAAGCTCCCAGCTCTCTCTAATGGGAGAAAACGAGCGCAAAAACCGTCTCGACCGAACGATAGAGCTGATCCGCAGCCGGTTTGGCAACACATCGGTATATACGGCGGGAACGCTGAACAAGGTGTCTGTCTTATGAGTTGTCTATTGCCAAACAACGCCGTTATTCAGGTGGAATTAAACGGCAGCAACCTGCCTGCCGGCTTTAGGTGGAGGGGTAGGGCGTACCGCGTCAAAAACATCAGAGAATGCTGGAGATTTACCGGGGCATGGTGGAACGAGGATGGCGAGAAGACGTTCTTCCGCGTTCAGGTAGATAACCTCGGCATATACGAGCTCTGCTTCGACCATAATTGTTCCTCATGGTCGGTTACGAGGATCGAAGACTGATGAACTTCACGCATCTGCACGTGCATTCCAACTTTAGCTTCCTGGACGGCGGGAGCAGCGTCGGGCAGCTTCTGGACCGCGCAAAGGAGGTCGGCTGCGAGTCTCTGGCGCTGACGGACCACAACGGACTCTACGGCGCAGTGCGCTTCTACGACTACGCAAAGCGGATCGGCGTGAAGCCCATAATAGGTGTTGAACTCGACCTCGAAAGCGGCCATCACCTGGTTCTATTGGCGCGAAACCTGAACGGCTACTCGAACCTGTGCAAGATCATCACCCGCGCCCACCTTTCCCACGAAAAGGGGAGCGCGGCAGCGTCTCTCACACAGATCGAGCAATATAAGGACGACCTGTTCTGCTTATCCGGCTGTATAAAGGGAGAAGTCCCACTTCTTCTAAGCCAGGGAAACATCCACGCTGCCAGAAAAGCGGCTGAGGTATATGCCGGTATTTTCGGTCCGGAAAACTTCTTCATCGAGCTTGGGCATCACATGCTTCCCGGCGATGTCGTGCTTAATTCTCAGCTCAGTGATCTCGCATCCGAGCTCGGTCTGAGGTGCGTTGCGACAAACAACGTCCACTATGCATCCAAGGAAGATTTCAAGGTCCAGGATGTGCTCGCATGTGTCCGGACCCTGACCACGCTCGATAACGTCCACCCCTTGCGCAAGCGAAACAGCGAATACTACCTAAAAACGCCAAAGGCCATGGCGAACCTCTTCAGGCGCTATCCGGATGCCATCGAAGCCGCGAACTGGATCGCCGAGCGCTGCGACCTTGATCTGAAGCTTGGGAACTACCGCTTCCCCGACTTTCCGCTGCCTGGAGATGAAACCGCATACAGCTATCTCTGCAAGCTGTGTTTCGATGCGCTCGAAAGGCTTTACAAACCTATAACTCCGAATGTGCTCGAAGAGAGCTTCAGTATGAGCTCAAGATCATAAGCGACCTGGGTTTTGCTGAGTATTTCCTGGTGGTGTGGGATATCGTGAACTACGCCAGATCACAGGGCATCCGGTGTTCCGGTCGCGGTTCCGCTGCCGATTCACTGGTTGCTTATTGCCTGGGGATTACCATCGCCGACCCATAGAACACAACCTGCTCTTCGAGCGCTTTTTGAACCCCGAGCGCAAGGGGATGCCGGATATTGATATCGACTTCGACGCCGCCCGGCGCGACGAGACAATCGATTCACATCTATAACACTACGGCGAAGATAGGGTCGCTATGGTCTGCACGGTGAGCACCCTCGAAGGCTCGCTCTTCACTGCGCAACCTCGGCAAGGCGATGGACTTTTCACCGGATGATATCGGCCGGGTGGCGTCGGCAATACCTCACGTTGGAAGCAAGCATATAAGGGGAGCTATAGAAAAGCTGCCGGAGCTTCGTGACGCAAATCTGCCCATCATTCGGCTGGAAGCGCTCATAGATATATGCGAGAAAGTAGATGATTTCCCAAGGCATCTGAGCGTTCACCTCGGAGGTGTGGTCATCAGCCGAGTTGCTTACAAACCTGGTTCCGCTGGAGTGGGCAACCAAGGGAGTGATCGTAACCCAGTTTGATAAGGACGATATTGAGACCCTGGGGTTGGTAAAAATGGACATCCTCGGCCTGCGCAACCTCTCAGCTATCGAGGACTGTCTGGCCACCCTGAAGGAGCGCCGCGGGATAGATTTGGATATCGACAATATTGCGCTCGATGACGAACCAACCTATGAGCTGCTGCGCAGTTGCGACACCATCGGCTGTTTTCAGGTGGAGTCTCCGGGAATGAGGGGATTATTAGGCAGGCTTCAGCCGCAGGTCTTCGATGATGTGATCGCGCAGATATCGCTCTTTCGGCCTGGACCGATGCAGGCGGATATGATAAGACCCTTCATCGCTCGGCGGCACGGCGAGGAAGAGATAGTCTACCCGCATCCCTGCCTTGAGCCGGCTCTAAAGGAAACCTACGGGGTTATGCTTTACCAGGAACAGGTCCTCTCGGTCTCTCACGCATTGGCTGGCTTTACCTACGGTCAGTCAGACTCTCTCAGGCGCGCGATGACCAAGGATCGCAGCCAGGAAGAGATGGAAAAGATAAGAGAGACATTCGTCGGGAGCGCCTGCGAAAGAGGCATCGACAAGGAAACAGCGGAGGAGGTGTTCTCCAAACTCAGGGCTTTCGCGGCTTATGGGTTCTGCAAGGCGCACGCGGCATCGTTTGCAAAAATCGCGTATCAAACGGCATACCTGAAGACGCACTATCCAGCCGAGTTCCTCACAGGCATTCTGAACAACGAGCCGATGGGGTTCTATCCCGCCAATGTCATTGTCGAGGAAGCAAGACGGCTCGGGATACGCCCGCTCGGATTGGATGTAAACAAAAAAGCGATCGGAGGTTTACTGTTGATTACGAGGAGGATGGCGCGCCGGGGATACGGATCGCTCTGAGCCAGGTGAAGAATATAAGCCAGGCAGAGGTCCAGTCAATTTTGAGCGCCAGGAACGAGAAGCCGTTTTCTTCGTTTGGCGATTTCCGCAAGAGGACCCGGTGCGACTGCTCCACAATTGAGAACCTGGTAAACTGCGGCGGGTTCGATTCGTTCGGTATCTCGCGAGGAAAGCTGCTGTGGGTGTTAGGGGAAATGAGCCACAAGGCAAAAAAGCATACTGTTGGTGTTTGTCTGCAGGCTGCCACGCTCGATGTCGATGATGCTGAAGACGAGGAGCAGTGGGCAAATCTCCCGGATCTCCCCGAACCATCGCTGCATAAGTTTGTGCAGGCGGACTATGACATTCTTGGACTCTCAGCCATCTGCCACCCCATGCTTTTCTACAGAGAGAAGCTGACCAAGGCGCGCATGCAAAGAACAGTCGATCTGAAAAACCTGCCGGACAATACGATAGTCAACATTGCGGGAGTAGTCGTCGTGTGTATGCGTCCACCCACAAAATCCGGGGTTATAGTAGTCTTCCTGACCCTGGAAGACGAGACGGGGGTTGCCGACTGCGTGGTCTTTCCCAAGGTTTACGAGAAATACGGCACAGTGATCTTCAACAATCCCGCGCTGATTATCGAGGGCAAGGTGCAGAAAATGGGCAAAGGCATATCGGTGATCGCGCGCAAGGTACGCGTCTTGACCCCGGCTTATCGCAGCGAAGAGAGCACAGACGTCAGACCATTCAAAGAGCGAATTCGCATAGCTGGAACGCGGAGCTTTGTGCGAAGCGCGGGAGTATGATCTCTGGGGCTTTGCCCCCGCACCCCCACCAAGGGCGCTGCCCTTGGAACCCGCCAGGAGCCGAGTGGCCCCTGGACCCCAGCGGAGTCCAGAGGCGGAGGCCTTTGGTGAAACCCTCGAGTCACCCGGTGACATCGGCCGTCGCAAATGGCTCGACTAGAGCCGCGCTCTCCAGATAAATCTCCTCCGGCTGCGGCAGGGCATTCGGATACGCGGCGGGTTTGCGGTTCCCGGGCTTGGAGGACAAGACCCACACGGAAAGGGTCTGCGGCTCGGTCCCGGCGCATAGTTCCACCGAGATCGCGTTAGTGCCGTGGGAGAGCGGATAACGCAGGAATACCCAGTTCTCCGGTCTCGATTGGTTGGTTACGGACCAGCCCGTCTCGGAGCAGGTCACGCTCGGTTCGCGCTCGACACCATTAACCAAAACGCGGCCCGTGGGCGCAGTGGGAGGGATCGATGCCTCGGCGAGCACAACGAGTTCAGCGTTCGGTGCGCAGACCTCGACCGCAGCCTCCACCAGCAACCGAACAGTGGGCCGTGTGTCTTCCACCGGCTCAATCCCATCCAGTCCGCCGACCCCGGTGAACTCCACGCGCGTCTTCTCGTTTCGGGCAACATTCACGCTTCCGAGACCAGCAAGCGCCGGAGCGGCCGGCTCAAGTCCGGCGGGGCTCCGCCGCTCCCCGATTGAGAGGACTACGGTCTCATACCTGGCCATTGGTATGCTCAGCGTGTCTCCGAAATTAAGTCCTTCCCCATAGACCCGCACCTCCGGATAAAGACTGACTACAGAGAGACCCGAGGCCCCCGATCCGAGGCCGATACTCTCGTCGAGGCGCAACGCGTAATCGACGCTGTGGATCCAGGGATTTCGGAGCAGCACCAGGCCGCCCGAGCTCGTACAGTGCGCATAGCCGTAGACCTCTCGCGGCATCACGGTATCGCTCACAAAGTGTGGCACGCCGCCGTTTACCCACGACGAGGGGAGAATGGGCACGGTCTCTTGCAGCCTTGGAGCGTTTACGCGCGCCCAGGCTATGATGTCGGCGAATATCTTCCATCGTGTGTCGTTCATGTAGAGCTGGGTTCAGATAGACCGGCAGGAACATGTGCCCTCTGCATGACGGTAGTGACGGCGTCGTTGTAAAATCGGTCCTGGGTCTGGTGTGTGATGCCGAGCACCTCTTGCGCCACGATGGGTATCGGCAGCAGGGCCGCGCCCTGAAGATTGAAGTAATCTCTGCCCGTGGTGTAGCTTTCCCAGTAAACCGGGCTGGGCACGCGCCCGTGCGGCGCATCGTCGCCGTATGTGCCGATGACTGAGTTCACGTAGAACAACCACCACGGGCTCGGGTTCCAGCCCATACACGTCGTTTCCATCCACGTATCGGGCGCTGCCCGCCTGATCGCACTGAACACGGAAGTGATCCCGTCGGCGATAGCGTCGGAGGAATAATCGCCGGCTCGTGGCCGTGGTCGGACTCCGGGCACTGCGGCGAATAGCCGTCGAACTTGATGTGGCGGACGCCATGTTTTGTGACCATTTCGACAAGACGATCCCTGATGCCGCTTCCGGACCTGGTCCCGCCAAGGCAGCAGAGCCTTACCGTTGTGCCGGCAAGCCACGGGTGCGTGAATGTCTCATATCCCTGGTCTTTTGCCCACTCGCTGTCCATGCATTCCGGCGTGTAGAAGTTGCTGGGCGAAATCCACAGGCCAAGGCTGGAGTTCGTCTTTACGGCGGCGGCTTGAAGGGCCGCGAATTTCCGCGGAAAAAGCTTGGTGTTGATGTCCCAGAATGTGTGCGGATCGGACCAGCCCATGTCGATGCAAAATGTGTCGAAATGCTGGCTGTGGGGCTTGTAGAGCTTGTTCTCGAAGGTGTCCATGAGACCCAAAACATCGGCTTCGGAGTAGGGCACGGGCGTTGTCCACCAACTGTTGTAGTTGACATGAAAGTCCCTTCGAGCCCGGGCGATGGTTGGCGATGTAATGTTGAAATGCCTCTCGTTCTCTGCCCACCGGCGCGACGCCAAAGACAGCCTTTCGAGTCTGATACCACTTGCCCGGCTGCGCTCTCAGCCCGGGCCGGTGTGCCAGAACGACGCGCCCGTCCTCGGAACGCAGCGCGGCGACCGGAAACTCGATCCCGGCAAAGAATGCCTGCATGAATACGGGGTAGCTGTTTACCGCGCCCGGTGCCACTTCAACGCTCTGGCCCGGCGTCTTTAGTCTCTCGATGATTATTTCTCTTATAAGCAGCGGCGTCCGCGTGCCCATCAGCCTATAGCGCGCCCATTTTCTAAGCACATGGTCAGTGAGCGACCACTTTAAGTAGACCTTAACCTCGAGTCGCGCCGATCCACCAAGGTCAATAGGGGGGAATAAAACTTCGATCGCCCGCCTGTGAGCCTCATGCATGTAACCGTTGATATTCGTCGGGGGAATGTTAACCCCAGTTTCTCCCCGTCGATTTCAAACTCCGGACACTTGAACGAAACCGGCAGTGTCCAACCCTGATTCGCGATCAGAATGCGATTGGAATCCATCGATAAAACCGGGAGCGCTCCATTGCCTCGAACCTGCCTACCTGTCAACACTGCAAGCATTACCTCCACCATCACGTTCATCTCAGCGACTGGATTATACCACGCTCCGCCCGTATTGTGAACTTGCTGATTGCCTGTGGATGAACGGCGAATATAGGTTGGTTTTACCTTAGCCTCCTCCAGCGATCCCTGATCCGAGCAATAACAATAATCGCCACTTGACAAAAGCTCCGCCATACGGCATATTTCATTAGGCAAGCGATCGCTTATGCGATTGTCACGTTCACGGCTTGGACCGTTGGGACACGAGCCTGACTTGGATCAGTGGTTGCGTCCCTGGGGAGGGCGAATTGTGAGGTATCTGTCAAGAGTCGTTCCTGTAGTCTTAGCACTAACCATAGCCTTGTGTTTGTCCTGTGCGGACGCCCGGCCGCCCGTCACGCTGTCTGTTCCCTCGGAGCCTTCGGTTCGGCCGGCGGTCTTTGCCTCTAGAGAACTGGACGCCGACTCCAACAAGATCGACGATGAAATCGATGCGGCTCTGCAAACCCTAAAGTCTTCCATCGCCACGGCGCCGGGCACGGCCGAGCGAGCAGCGCTGCAGGCAAAGTTGGATCAGCCCATTCCCGTGGAAACTCATCTTTTCCAGCCAGATCACGCAGAAACAAATCGACGATTTCATTGCGCTCGGCGGGAATATCGACTATATATATCGGGCGGTAAGCTACGGTTGGGACGGAAGTCTACCCCTTCGTCTTGTAGAGCAACTGCCGGGACTAATGGGTGACTCGCTGATCGTTGTGGCCGGCGATCGGCCCGCTCACACAACCCTTGACGAGGCAACCAGGAACAGCCGCGTCCGCACAGTCTGGTCCACGCATCGGTTACATGGGCAACAGCAACACAACGATTGGAATTCTGGACACCGGCGTTGACGGCTCACACACAGATTTGACAGGCCGCGAGGAATATTGGAAAGACTGGACGCCCGACAACTATTCTTCCCCGACCGACGTGCTGGGCCATGGGTCGCATGTCACAGGAATTGCACTGGGAACGGGGGCATCCGCCGGGGCGGCCACCGGCACGCTGTATTATACGGACGAGCGGCACCCTTTCCGGCGTGACCAGCGGTTACTTCAGTCCTTCGGGAATACACATTACGACGACATCGTCCGTTACGTTCACCAGCACGGCCACCTGGCTCGGCGGTGGCACCGCCAGTCTCTATCTGGTGGACATCACCGACGGCAGCACAGGCAATTATTCCGTCCTCGGCAACGCGACCAGCGGAAGCTCACCAACGACGTTATCCAACACGTTCATTCCCGCATCCAGCACCCATTACTCAGCGGCGTTTCCGCAAAACTTATCCGGGACGCTTACGCTGTACGCAGTCGCAAACTCCGTCACGAATTACCCAGGGGTGGACTCCTACAACAAATTCAGCGGAGTGGCGCCGGGGTGCCGATGGGCCGGAAAAAGTCTTCCCGAACACCGGCTCCGGGTCTTCCACGTACATCGACGAGGCAGTGGACGATGTGGTTGCGCAAAAAGAATAGCGCACAAGATCAAGGTCGCAAATCTGAGCCTTGGTATTACCGGCAGCCCGGGAATAGACACGACCCTGCGCGACAAAGTAAACAATATGGTTAACAATGGGGTTGTGGCTGTGGTATCGGCGGGTAATAGCGGCCCCGGCACAGCCAACTCGAATCAGATCGACGATCCGGGCCGCGCCGCCCTTGCGATAACGGTCGGAGCCAGCAACGACATCAACCAGTTGACCAGTTACACGAGCAGCGGGTTCACCAGTCTTACATCTGATGAGGACTACAAGCCGGACGTGCTTGCCCCCGGAGGCTCGTTCTACTACGCCGGCATCCTCTCAGTCGATTCCAACGATGCCGACGCCCAGAGCGCCTCGTTCCCCGACGTGGTGCCAAACGACTACGCGAATCTCGTGGGTACGTCGATGGCGGCGCCACACGTGGCGGGGCTCGCGGCCCTTCTGATCAATGCGCTGGAAGCCAACGGGTTAACCTGGGATCTCACTTCAGACACCGATGCGCTGCTGGTGAAGATGCTCATCTGCGCGACAGCTACGGAGACAAATGCCAACCGCGAGGCTTCGACAGGGACAAATCCCACGCTCGGTCGTGCGGCTGCACCAAAGGACCTGTATGAAGGCTACGGGCTGATAAATGCCGACGCGGCAGTTCAGGCTGCGACCACCAGTTTCGTCTCCGGTGTGATCAGCGGCTCGACGAATGGAGAAGTATATGACCCGCGAGCGTGGGCTCGCAAAATGACATTAGGCGTGGGTACCAAGGTTATCGCTTCCTTGTCGGTCCCTTCTACGGCTGACTTTGACCTCTACCTCTACTCCGGCACACCGGACAGCAAGGGCAATCCTGTCATCAGAGCCGCCAGCGCCACGGCCGGCCTTGGTGTTGGCGAGAGCCTCAATTATACGTCGGCGGCGAGTGAGACGGCATATCTCGTTATCAAGCGGGTAAGTGGAAACGGGACCTGGACGCTGACCAGCGGCCAGAGTCCTGCGCCGACAGTCACAAGCATTACCCCGAACTCCGGTCTGAGCACGGGTGCGGTCAGCATAACAAACCTGGCCGGCGCTAACTTCCTGAGTGGAGCAGCGGTCAAGCTAACCCAGTCCGGACAAGCCGATATCCTTGCAACAGGGGTGAGTGTAGTAAGCGCCACGCAGATCACCTGCACCCTTGACCTGACCGGAAAAGCGGCCGGCCAATGGAACGTGGTCGTCACTAATCCCGACGGGCAGTTGGCAACCCTGGCAAACGCCTTTACAGTAATCGCCCCGATTTCGGTGACAAGGCTGTCCCAACTGACCGATATGCCGGACACCACGGCCGTCCAATTCAAGGGCTCAAGTGGCGCGAAGAAAGCCATCGTAGCCTCGGGCATACTCACTGGTAATGTCATCTACATCGAGGAATATGACAGGACTGCGGGCATCAAGGTTGTGCTTCAGTCTGGTCAGAGCGCGGCTCTCGGCAACGGAATCAATGTGTCCGGGTACTCTGAGGACGGATGCCAACGGCGAGAGATACATTGATGCCGGCCATGTCGACGCGAACGATGGAAGCACTACGGCCCTTGGCCAATTAGGCACGCGCGACTCAGATGCGGCCAGCCGCGTGGGCGTGCTAGCCAAGGTTTGGGGACAGGTGGATTCCACAGGAAGCAATTATGTGAATCTGCGTGATGGAAGCCTCGATAGTGACGGCAGCTACGCTCTATTAAGGGTGTCTACCGTCGGTATAACGAAGTCCATGAGCGCCGGCACATTCCAGAGCCTGACAGGAATCGTTCAGAAGACGACCGGTGGCGCCGCCATCGTTCAGCCGAGAGCAATTCCGACATAGACTAACACGCTCTACTTCACAACGACGATATCCGCGCTAGTTCGCACCCGGAGCAGCCGCTGAACCTGTTCGCCCACGACCTGGCACGAACTGATACCGGTTACAGCAACGAACTTCCAACCTGCCCCAAGAGTGACACTGGACGGAACGACACATGTGACCGGCGCGCCACTCCCGTCGTCGACAGTGAATGTCTGCGCTCCGGTCTTAGAGTAGATTCCCCAAGTGGTCATAAGGAGCCCAATGTTGTTCAGGCCTGACCCGCCGTATACGCCTTGCTGCCCATTGGACCCAGCGGAAGAGCCTCCGCCACCCAACGAGGAGTTCGTGGCTCCCATGGGCGTGGGTTGCGGCGAGGTATCGATCTGGTTGAGCGTCGGGTTACTCAGCACCTGTTCCCCGTTTATTGTAGCGGTTGTGCCCTGGATATCGAGCACCATGCCTCCTTGACACAGACGGCACGGTCCCGGTGAAGTTAAGTTGAACGCCAGAGGTTCGGTCTGCTTCCTGAACATATATACTCGATCCCAGCTCGCCAGCCGCGCTGGAGGCGATCAACACCGACGCCTGCGCCACTTGTCCATCGGCCAGTGCTTTGATGTCGTGCGATGAATATGGTAACGAGCGCCCACGCAAACTTGACAAAACCGTTCCACTCGTCCAGATAGCTCGCATCCATATTCCCCAGGGAGTCAAGCTTCAGGCAAGGCCGCGTGCCGAACTCCCGCGCGTTATCGATCTACCTCCGTTCGCCAACACACCCCCCTGATTTCCACGCGTCCGAGAATCCATTAATCGGGTCAAGGTACACGATGAGAGGAATTCCTCCGCCCGGTGTGACACAGGTAGAGCAGTAGTAGTCGTTGCTGCTGCTGCCGAGAACAGCGACCTGTTCGCTTTGCCACGAGCCCTTGCTACACGTCGCATATTTCAGCAGCGTTGAATCGCCGGAAGTAAGGAAATACGAGACAACCGGACTGCCGGTCGGCCCCAGTGCCAAAGAAAGATAACCCACGCCAGGGGTGGCAATCCTCCATCTATACCGGCAGTGCTCCAATGCCCGGTGGAGGACTCTGATGCTACATTCACCTGTCCACTAGCGGCATCAGGAAAAGCTATGTAGGTCACGTTGTGGCTGTCTATCGCCATCGACGGACCAGTAACTCCGGAAAGCGTCGCAATGCTCTGCGTAGTCCACGTGCCGGAAGCCGAACGTTGAGCGAGGACAAATAAGTTTGCATGTCGGGATAGTCCCCGCTTATCTTACAGTAAGCAATGCGCGGCTGGCCGTCGGTCCCAAATGCAAGGGAAACAAAATCGGGTTGCCATCCTACCGCATCCACTGTCTGCGTGGTCCAGCCCTGGGATGTCTTGCACGCGTAGTCCAGCAGATTGCCGGTCATATCGGTCGCGTCGACAAACGCGACACATGCCTGGCCAAGGCTATTGAACTGAAGTGACGACAAGCCTCCCCAATAGCCCACCGAAGCCACAATCTCGGGGTCCGGGTCCCATCCACCCACAACTTTGCTGCTCAGATACAAGTTACCGTCGGCAGCATAGCTGAATCCATGGGATGTTGTCGCTTGCCACCGCCAGCGATGTGTCTCCCGAGGGAAAACCTCCGCCATAGACCAGATCAACGTCCCAATATGCCGCGTACACAGGGGCTACGGCGGCAAAGGTCGCTGCGATGACCAGAATTACAAGCGAGCGTTTCATTTCGTTCACCTCTGCAGTATTGCTATGCAAAAAGGGCTGGCCCATTCTCCCGCGACATGCGCCAGCCCCATAAGAACTTACAGGTAACCTACGGCAATATAGCCGGATGTAAGAGGGCCGCCTGCTTGATAGCTCAACTGCGTTAAGGCAGTAGCGGATATCGGGCTGGCCTTAATGTTGAAGACGCTTGGCGTGGCAACTGGCGTGCCAGTCGCCGGCGTCATCAATACCGAATTGTCTACGACATCGACCTCTATCTGGGCCGGTTGAACCATTAAGGGTCCCTTTGCCTAGCAGAGTAGCGGTATTGCCCGTTACAGTCAGCACAGTTACCGCTCCGCAGATCCTTACTGCCGGACGCGCCAACACTGACGAGTTACTGGCACCATACACCGCATAGTCAATAGTTCCCTTGACAACGCTCCCTACCTCCTGAGCAGAGAAGTTGAACGTACCCAACTCTGCATTGACACGGATTGTGCCACAGCCCCTGGCATACGCTGTCGTCAAAGGACTTCCGATCACGGTGATGTCACCCTTGACCAACTTCCCAGCCTGCTGATAGATAATGGTTAGTAATCCGGACGCTCTGGCGGTTATGCGAATCCAGTCACCATTAACGTTGTCTTCTAATGCTTCGAATGTTAGTTGGGCAGCCTTCCCATTCAGGACGCCGGTGGCGACGACCGTCGCTGCACCTGGGCCGGTAATCTGAAGGCTTTCCACATTCGTCGAGTAGATGACACAAACAGGAGCAGAATTGCTCGCGGCTACTTCCTTGTATTGGAACCCACCAGATAGTGGCGGGACCAGACTTAGCGACATTGATGTCGAAAAGCCCGGCGTTCCCTTGGCTAGTTACGATGGCCCCGCTGCCGCGCACGGCCGAATCAGGTTGCGGCGTCAACGCAGTCTGCGCAAAGGAAAGGGTTCCGAAGGCGATGAGAACAACTGCTGCTAAAAGAATGTAGGATATTCTTCTAAGCACAAATATCACCTCCTTTCCTGTGACCTGAATCAGCTCATTTTTCCAGCACATGCGCAGTCTAGCTACGTTTATCTGCTTTGTCAAGAGCATATTTCTTACTTTTTTCCGCAACTGTATACCCTGCCGGCATACAGTCATAAACTGAGCGCGTGGCGTCTGCAAGGCTGCCGCCGCCATCACGGATCAGGCGAGCGCTGGAGCCGTTAGCCGATGGGTTTTTCTCTAGGCGTTTATGTTCTCGAAACTATGGTCCTGTAGGCGCCAGAGCGTTTATCTCACCCATCCCCATGGCCCCCGCATACAGCCTTACCTCTTCAAAGTAGATGCTGCCCATGGAAGCGGGAACGGTGCTGGTGAGGTCCATTATGCCGAAGCCGTCATAGCGCTTGCCGGCAGAAGCGCTCACCAGGTCGTTGGTGTTGTACTGGCCGAAGGAGCTTACCTGGGACTCAGGAATCGTTACGCTGTTTCCTAACTGAACCAGCCCGCTTCCCGTGTCCCAATACATGGTAGCCTGATAGCTGCCGCCGCCCACATTCTTCAGCACCTGGGCTATCTTGATGTAGCCCGTGGTCGGAGGATCGGAAGTAGGAGCAAAGCTCAATTACTGGTTCGCCGACTCCA
>CAVZJH010000101.1:0-42355 GCA_963775535.1 uncultured bacterium
TCTCTCACGCACACGCCATTGACAACAGCCGCATATTAGTCCAAAATGTGCTGGTACAAAACTTCGTTCGCGAAAGGAAGAACATTGTCCAGACACGCCATATTTGCCTGGCATCCGCTGTTGCGTCCGACGCCTCCGGGCGAGAGACCATTCGTGAAGCTGAGCCCGCTCGATATCCCGCTGAAAACTCTCGCCTGCCGCAACCAGGTTACATCCGTGATGGCGCTTGTTACGTCGGCGGAGCCTGTGACTTCAGCCAGGCTCGCTTTCAGCGATCTGGTATCCGGGAGCGCAAAGATCCCAGCCGATGCATATTCCACCCGACTTGTCGGCGCGGCGCCTACCCCGGAAGCCGGGCTGATTTGCGATCCTGCAATGAGGGCGGGCTACACTTCCCGATCGCAAACGCGGTCGCGCTGCACGTGAGCGTGAATGGCGCCTCCCCGCCACATAACCACCCGCCGGAGTCTACTGTGGCACACTGATCTCATGGCGGACGGAAAAAAAGCCGCCACAAGCAGCCTCGGATCGAGTGGCAAACGTGAGCCTGCCGGACGCCCGCACTACCTGGATTTTCTTCTTGGACGTGTGGATGAACCCCGCGTCGATTGCCCGCTGGCACAAGGTCGAATTGTCTCCGACAAGCATTTCGAGAACGCCGCCCTATATCAAGGACTTGGCCGGGCACGGTCAGAAGACAGCCGTCGTCGGATCAGCCATAGCCCTGGGGAACTCAGACTTACGATCCGTTCCCGAACACCGTCATCTGGAAAAAGCGCGGCGATAGCTACGAGTTCGACTTCTCTATTTTCGACCGATACGTGCGAATGCACGAGCGCTGCGGAATAGACCGCGCGATCCACTGCTACTCCATTGTGCAGGGACCGGTGACCGCGAAGAAAGCACGATCACCTATCTAAATACCGGGACAGGTAACTGAAGAGCGGATTGTGATCCGAGTCGGCGATCAGGAGTACGTCAAAGCGTGGGGGCCATTTTTCGAGGCTTTCGGGCGGCATTCTCCGAGAACGGATGGCTCTGACAAGACCTATATCGGCTTCGATGAAAAGCCGCCCGCGGTCATGGACCAGCTCATAACGTTCCTTAGCCGGTACGCGCCCGATCTCGAGTCCGCGCTGGCCGCAAACACGAGAAGCGATCTCTATAATACGCTTTCCGACCTCAGCCCTGAATGCTCGAGTTCGATGAGCACGGCATAGTCGAGGTAGCTCCCGCCTGAGCGCTCTGCCATGGGAGTCATCGAGCTGCTGGACCCGGATAACGTCTGCGCCGCCACCCGAAATGTCCATACAAGGCCACGACCACTTTTTACATTGGCACGCGCCTGATCTCCGAACACATTCGTCCATTCGCCGCTCGTGGAGCTCCCGAAAATGCCTGCCGGTCCTCGCGGTGCAGGGCGGGTACGATGGTTTGCTGAGGTGGTCCTACAACAACTGGTCTCACGACCCATATCAGCATCCCGAATCGAAACCGAGGCCGACCGGCGACACGTTCTTCGTCTATCCCGGTGAGAATGGTCCCGTGTCGAGTCTTCGCTGGGAGCAACTTAGAGAGGGCATCGCGGATTACGAACTGGCAATGATCGCCTCAGCCAATATTCGGACGCCCGAGGAAATGGTGGACTACGAAGAGGCAATCGTGCTCGCCTGCCGAAATGTGGATGGCACAGGGAAGTCGGTTGGGGACATCGAGATTCGCGCGCAGGCTGCTTATCCCGATTGCCGAGCATCAGAACGAGGAATCATCCCGGGGGCTTCGCCCCCAGCGCAGTCAGAGCCTCTGGTGGGAGACAAGACGGCAAAGCCCTTTTATAAGCTCACGTCTTCACTACCAGGGCTGCGGCGTCGTCTCTGAGCTCGCCTCCACCGGCGGCTGATGCAGCCTGAAGAACGGCATCTATGATGTGCCATTCGTTGCGCCCGGCGTTAGCCGTGAGCACCTCAGAAAGGCCTTCGATACCGAAGAAGTCGCCGTGGCAGCGCGCGTCGGTTATACCGTCGGTGTAGAGCAAAAGCACATCGCCCGGGTCCATCCGGCGCATTCTCTGCTCGTATTTGCTGTCCACGGAAAATCCCAAAAGCGGAACCGGTGATGTCCAGTGGAACCGTAGAGCCAAGGGCGCCGCAGTGAAGAAGCGGCTGGTCGTGCCCGGCGCCGGCGTAGGTCAAGGTCCCCGCAATGGGATCGAGCACAGCATAAAACACCGTCACGAACAAGTCTTCCGGCGCATACGTGCAGACTGCGCTGTTCAGCCTCTCCAACACACACGCCGGTTCGGGATTTTCATGCACATAAGCCCTGAGCATGTATATTTCGCCATCGCTGTATGAGAAGCAGCCGCAAGCCCTTTCCCGGACACGTCTCCAATGACAAGCGCCAGGCCACCATTCGCCAGCCGGAAAACATCATAGAAGTCGCCGCCGACCTCGGCCTCCTTTAGCGCGGGCTGATATCTTGCGGCGATTTTGCAGCCGGGCGCGGTGGTCATCACTTCGGATACCAGCGCGTGCTGGAGCACCTCGGCAATGCGGTGCTCTCGATGATAAGCCGCTTCCAGCGCTTTTCGAGCCCGCACCAATTCGCGCTCGGCCTGTCTGCGGTGCGTTTCGTTGCGCACAAGCGCCAAAACCTCGTCTTTGGCGGCGGGGACCATGCGGCTCTCGTAGCATCGGAGCACCCCATCGATGTTGAGGTCGAAGTTGAGGGTCTGCACTTCCTGTCTCTGGAGGGCTTTTGTGATCTTATGCATGGCCACTCGAGCGACGTCTCTGGGCAGCAGGCTGCGAATGGGCTTCCCCAAACATTTTATCGGAGCGTCCTGCAAAAGCGGATCAGTATCTTTGTTCACACCAAGAATAGTGCCATCCCCGCTGACGCGGAACACCAGGTCCGGCAGGGCTTTAAGAATGGCTCTGCTCGTCTCTTCGCTCTGGTGCAGCGCTTTCTCCGCCCGCGTGTATTCAGTAACATCGGCCAGCAAGACAACCAGGCCTTTGATTGTTCCCGAATCGTCCTTTACCGGCGAAACAATCGTATTCCAGAATGTCACATCGTCCTCGCGCTGCCCGCTGAACGCGAGAGGCTCGCATACGCTCGCCCAAGTCTCCTGGGCAGCGAGAACGTTCTCAAGAATACTTCCGTAATCGGGGCACGCAAGCAGGTCGGGGAATTTCTGTCCCCGGGTTTCTTCAGGCCGACGCCGCAGCAACTGGGCGCAGGAGTTGTTGACCCAGATGATATTGAAGTTTGTGTCGATATAGGCTAGACAGGCCGTGACTTGTTCGGCGAGGCTGTTTAATGCATCAAAGAGGTCGCTCTTGCTTAGTCCTGAAGGCTCATCGACCGGCTTGCCAGGGGGTTCGGGCGTAAGGACGCGCACACAGCAATCGTACCCCGTGGGGTCCAGCGTAACGTCGGCGCGCGATGAGATCTCTTCGATGTTGAACCCTGCATCGGCCAGCAGACGAGTCAATCTCTTCTTCTCATCACATCCGGAAACCACCAGCACTGACTTCCGATACATCCAGGGATACCCCCTCCCATGGGTAGCGTTGCAGTTTGGTGCAGGTAAAACGCTGGGCAAGCGCTATGTCTAGCGTGGAGACCAACCGGCAGTGCAGGGCCTCTTCACATAGCTCAAACAGGTCGGTCACAGCACAGTCGTCAACCAGGTCTTGCGTCAGTAGATGAAATGTACATCATTGCCGGGGCGTTGTCAAGTGTCAATTGTATGAACTTGTTTGATTTCAGGATAATCGCTTTTTTCCTGCGTGAACTCTGTGCTAATTCGAGTCCTGGTCCGCACCCTTGAACGGATAATGGCCCTGCATACCGGCTATCGGAACGCTGGCGACCGAACGGACAATAACTTCGGTGGTGACCCCGGATTGCTCCTGAGTCTTGTCTATGCCTAGCGCAGTTACCGTCAAAAACGCACTATCCACTGACTTGAAAATGCCCGCGGGTATTGTGCAGGATGTTGCATCCGCAGGCAGAAGGATCTTTTTTCCAGTGTAGGTGGCCAGGTCATCCTTGCTGACAGGCTTGTATCCAAAACCGGCGGACATCTGCGGATCGGAACTGGAAGTCCACGCGATCGACTCTTTTTCGCTGCCCCCGACAGCAGTTACCAGGTATGCCACCGCGTGGGGGATCGGTTTCCACTTGATTGTCACGGGTTTTGTTAGGTCGATTTTATCTCCCATTCCGATCAGTCTGATGGGATCAAGGAAGTTCTGTTCTTTGTCCAAGTTAATGGACGTGCTGCCGCAGTAGTTGGTGGTGAGGGTATACGCGCCCTGTGCTGCCGCTTCCTCGGCTACTGGCTTGGCGCCGCCCTGCCAGGACGCATAAGACGCATAAGGAGAGGCTTGTGCCGACGGGGTCTTTGCTGCGCCGGAGTTTGCAATCGAACTGCTGTCGATGCTTTTCGGCTGGCCTGCCGGGACAGCATCCGCGCAGCCCCAGTAGGACTTGTATACATATTTCGCCCCACTGCCGCCTTTGCTCACAGACGTCTGGGCGGCTTTCTTGCTGCGATTGATAGTGACAGAGGCAGGGCCGTCGGCCTTTAGTCCCGGAGGCAGGGACACCTGGGCCGTGGCGTTGGGACCGGCTTTGGCGTTACTCATCAAATCCAGCGTCAACGATCTAACGGCAGGAATCACAACAGGCTGCGTGGCATCGCCTGAGGAAGGCATGACAGCGGAAACACCGGGGAATATCATCCTCGCGGTGGTGATGGTAATAATAAAAAGTGTCTTCAGTCCCAAACCGGATGTTCCTTTCCATTCAAACGCAATAGATCGAGCACATGTATTCGGACGCGGCAAACCCCGATATTGTTTCGTGCGGAGTTTCTCGCCTCTGCAGTTTTTACTACGCTGCTATCCTCCGACAAAGTGCCCTGCGTGAAATGTCACCCTCCAGCTAAGCTCATCAGCCAACCGATAATACGAAAGTACTACTGAAAATTTAGACCTAATGGGTGAATAGGCTCAGGGGTTTTTCAGGGTATAATTCTAACGTAGAAGATGTGACCGCATATAATGCCGCGCAGGTGCAAGAAGGTATTATCATTCTTCGTTGGGCGCGGCAGGGTGAGGTCAAGCCCAATTGAAGATTGAAAAAGTGAATAGTAACATGCAGACTGGCTCGGGAATCCGAGCCCGTCTGCTTTGTCAGGTTTAGTCTTTGATCAGCTTTTTTTCGAGCACTTCCTCGTAGACCGCCAGCAAGTTCTCGATTGGGGTATCGGGCTGCACGCAGTGTGCGGGGGCAAATATGTAACCGCCTCCCTTTCCCACCACATCGATCCGATGTCTCGCCTCCGCGCGGCACCGTTCAACCGAGCCATGCGGCAGCGTATCCTGAGTGCTGATCATGCCGCAGAAAGTGAGCCTGTCGCCGAAATCGTTCTTCAACGCCGCCGGGTCCATTCCCACAGGCTCAGGCTGCACCGCGTCGAGGATGTCCAGCCCCATGTCGATAAGCCTGGGTTGCAGCGCGCGGGTCGAGCCGCACGAGTGCATCATGACCAGCGCGCCATAGTCATGGGCGAGCTTGAAGAACCGTTCCAGCCGGGGTCTGAAGAAAGAATCGAAACACGCCGGGCTATCTGTCGGACCGTTCTGGCAGCCCAGGTCTTCCCCCAGTTGGAGGATATCGACCTTTCCACCTCCAGCCTCGAGGCATCTTTGCACCAATCGTAGAAGTAGTTCACCCGCGCGTCGATGATCGCGACCCCGACCTCATCCTGCGTGGCGATGTCGACCAGGACCTGCTCCATCCCGCGCCCGCGGCCGACTCCATTGATTATATCAGGCATACCCGCGCTGCCTACGGCCACCGCGTAATCCTTTACACTCTCGATCATATCGGGAATGCCGGAGTAATCGAACTCGTCCGCGCTCGGCCAGGGATGGGCTCTGACCTGCTCCATAGTGGTGATGCGTTCGAGGGTCCGGTCGGTGGCTTCCATGTATACGCCACCGGCGTCATTGCGAATGCTTGTGTAACCGGTGCCGAACTCGTCGTAAAACTGCGAGTCACCGGAAAATTTGGATGCGGGCGACCCGGTCGGCCACACGCACCTGAGATCGACTTGGAAAACGTCATCTATCGATGCGCCGGCGAAGTATGTTGTCAGCGCCTGATGCATCTCGGGAGTGAGATATGTCTGAATAGGCGGGCGGTCCGGCTGCACGTGCGAGACAGCCATCTTCACTCGCTCTTTGGGTGTTAGAGAGGTCAAAGTCCCGTTCCTCCACTTGGTTACTTACTATAGTTTTTGTCCAAGTCGCCGGCATATCCTCTTTTCTTGTTAATTCAGAGGTTTCGACCCCGCGCCCACACCCGAGGCTGCCGTCGCTGCGGTAATGCATAATGCGTGCAATGTGCTCCCGTTGCAATACACGCGCATCCCCCGTCAAACGGCAACACAGCCAAAGTGCATGCTGCAATACCCAACCTTGACTAGCGCGCCAGGCGAAACCCGATGTCGCCGGGCCAGCCGATCCCGTAGCCGTCCGGGGCGCCGCCGTTGCGGTAAGCGCACCGGGAGAAGTTGACGGAGTCATAACTGTCATAACTACCGCCGCGCAGAACACGACCTCCCGTGCACGCAGGCCCCTGTGGGTCGCTTGGCGGTAGAATAGTAAGTGCCGCCAAACCAGTCCTGACACCACTCCCAGACATTACCTGCCATATCCATGCAGCCATAAGGACTGGCTCCGGATGGATAACTGCCGACAGGCGAAGTCTGGTTACCCGGATACAGCGTATCATACCAGTTGTTGCACTTCTCAGCGTCCCATGTGTCTCCCCATGGGTATACGTTTGGATGGCTCCCAGTCCAACGAGCGGCCTTCTCCCATTGGGCCTCAGTAGGCAGATGCCCCCCAGCCCAATTGCAGAATGCCTCAGCCTCATAGTAGGTGACTCCCACCACCGGGCTGCTATCGGTCTGGGTAAAGCTCCCCGGGGAACCCCAGTTCTGCACCGCGGCCCAATCACAAGGCTGTGTGGCGTTGTTGCTTACTTTCCAACTCCAGCCATCCGTGGACCAATAGGAGCGGGTGGAGTATCCACCAGCATTCATGAACTCAGCATACTCCCCCCGAGTTACCTCATACTTGCCGATGTAGTAGCCGGAAAGAGTCACTGAGTGCTGAGGGAATTCCCATGCGAGAGAATATATCGCGTCATCGCCAACGCCGGAGTTTCCCATCAGGAAAGAGCCGGCGGGAATGTAGATCATCTCGCCTATGTAAGCTTGTGGAGTTCCGTTTACCGTCAAAACACCAGCGCTCCAATTCCCTGTCAAAACCACAAAATCACCAAGTGCCGCGGTTAACCCACTCACCTGAATCTGCCCACGACCATCGCTAATCGTAACTGGAGACTCGCCCGTCACCTGGCCCCAAACCTCGATAGGGTTCGGCGGTAGCGGCGTATTGCCCAGATCCGATATCCGCACCCCATACACTGCCCAGCAAGCAACGCACTGCACTATCAAAGCGCAGCCAATCATTCCCGTTCGTAGTAACCTCATATCTCCATTCTCCTCTGAAAATGCCGAAGGCATTTTCATCCCCTTCGCGATGAAACCCCTCGGGGCGACAGTAGTATCGCCAGATACTGCGAAAGCCCGACAGCGTCTTCCGCAGGAAGAATGCGAGAGGGTTTATCCGCGATTCCTTCGAAAATAGCCGAAGGCATTTTCATCCCTTCGCGGTGAAACCCCTCGGGGCGACAGCAGTATCGCTAGATACTGCGAGGGCCCGAGCGCTTTGTGAACTGCTGATCCGCATTTCCTGGATTGCTTGGACGTATCTGGAGTATATCCCACAATGTGCTTACATGCAAGGGATGTTGGCGTTTGTTCGCGTTTGTTTAAGAATTGTTGGACTTCGTCGTGTTGGCACGGAGGCTACGTGAGCCATTGTGTGCTCAGGTGACGAGCGCTTCGTCGAGCCTGTGACTTTGGTGCCGAGCTTTTTGTTTGTTTGGACAAACCATTTATGCTCCCGGTCGAATGTCGTGCTCTCAGGGTCCAGAAACACAGTTTCCTGGCGGGTTTTAAGGGCAGCGCCCTTGGTCGGGCTTCGGGGGCGAAGCCCCTGAATGTTGTCTGTCGGCGACAGACGCTGTAAAATGGTGCGGGAGAACAAACATGACAACTCAGGTAGAACTCACACCGCGCATCTCAGTGGTCGTCCCTGTCTACTGCCACACCCAGGATCACAAGCTCTTTCTCAGGGAAGCGCTGCAATCGGTCGCGGCACAGAGGTTCGGGAGTTTGAAGTGATCGTGGTAGACGATCTTTCGCCCATCGACATTACAGCGCTTGTGGAGGCTGTCGAAGGTCTCCCCAACTGCAGGATACTGCGCAATGCCGTGAATATCGGGCATGCCCAGTCTCGCAACGTCGGGATAAGGGCCGCCCGGGGCGATCTCATTGCGTTTCTGGACCACGATGACGTCTGGCTGCCGGAAAAACTGGCCCGGCAGTTGGAGGTGCTCGAGGCAAACCCCGATGCCGCGATGGTATTTTGTGACGTGGAGCAGTTCGGCTCGCACTGTGAACAGGCTGAGCATCGATCAGAGCATCATCCCGGAAAGGCCGAGCTTTTACTGGTTCGTGGCGCACGGGAACTTCACCATATCAGCAAGCGCGTGCATGGTCAGGAAGCAGGCGATGATCGACATCGGCTTGTTCGACCCTCGCTATTCCACCTGCGATGACTTCGACGCCTGGCTCAAGCTCCTGATAAATGCGCCGGTCGTCCACATTCCGGAGAAGCTGGCGAGGTATCGCCTGCACTCGAGCAATGTGAACTACTCGGTAGACCGGCTCAACGACAATCGCCTTCTCACCGCGCTTATCTGGCGTTACTGGCAGGGCGCCGGGCCCATCGAAAGGCTCCGTCTCCTGCCCAGGCTCGCTCGCAAGCTGGCGGGACGGATCTATTTTACCTTCCGCCGGTTTCGCAAGTTCAAGAATGGCTGAGGGTCCGGCTGAACTAGTCCCAGCCTATGCTCGAATCCACCATTCGGCCGATGAACATCCCGAGGATGCCGCTTATTACGCCATAGAACACCATAAAGATGATGCTGAAGACTCCTGCCCGCCCGATGAGGCCGGTTGTCAGGCCAAATACAGCTCCAAGCACCGCACCGGCCTGCATACCCGCGCCTTCGCCGCCGCAGGTGTTCCCGACCCAGAACCCAATCATCCCGCCGTAGACTGCTCCGATGCCCGCAACTATCAGAATGAAGTTGAGAATGCCGTACTTGGCGACCAGCATCAACCCCATAAGCGCGCTTGACGCAAAAGAGGCCAGGGTGATGAAGATGGCGCCACAGATGATTCCGTAAATGAGCCCGGCCTTCATCAACTTGCGATGTTGTTCGGCAATCTCCATATCCTTTTGTATCTGCATGGCCAGGAAGTCCGGCGGGCCGCTGGGCGGAGCTGTCTGTCCATACGGGGGTGCGAGACTGGGTCCGTGAGCGGAGGCGGGAACAGCCTGCGCCTCGTCAGAAACCGCCTGGGTTTGTGATAGTTCGGGCGCTGCGACGCCGGCTACCGCCGCTTGCGCTGCCAGGAACTTTTCCTGGAGCTTTTGCATGGCGGCTTGCGCATTCGCGTAGTTCGGGTCCAATGCCAGAGCCCTTCGGTACTGCCTGACGGCTTCGTCTATCCGGTGACATTCTTCGTACGCAAGCCCGAGGTTGTAGCAGGCACTAGGGGTCTCGTGCAGCCGGAGCGACTCCTCCATGTGGTAGACACTGTGGAGTCTGTCATTGTTCTGATGGTAAGCGACGCCGAGGTAGGAGTGAACCTGCGCGTCGTCGCCGTCGCTTTCCAGGACACTCTTCAGGGCCTGTATGGCCTCTTTGACCTGGCCGCTCTTCAGCAGGCGGAGACCCTCTTCTTTAGAGGCACTTCCCGGGAATGTTTCCATAGCAAACCCTCCCATCAATTCCCTGGGTAGACCGCTAATCAAGTCTATTCCTTATTTATTCTTCGCCGCTGCGTCCAGTCCTCCTTTTATTTCAGGGAGCGTGACATGAAACTTGTACCAAACATCAGTTCGATATTGAACTGTCGGGGTTTGGCCCTTGACCCCGGACCCCGACTTCGCTGGACTTTTATTTTACCTGAGCCTGGAATGTCTCGGTTCCGGACTGGTGAGCCGCAAGCGTCGGAATGGTCCAGCTAACGGTGCGCGCGGTCGAATCCCAGACCCCGCCGCTTGCTTCGCCGCTGCCGGCGACATAGTTCATCGCAGAAGGAACTCCGGCGGTAACCGCTACATTGCTGGCATCCGAACCACTGTCATTGGAGTAGTTGACCGTGATGGTCACCGTTTGCCCGGAAATGGCGGTTGAAGACGGAAGGCTGACGCTCACATCGATTGTTGCGGAACTGGCGTAGATCTTGCACGCTGTATCCGATTGCAGATTCTGGATAGGCAATATGAGGTTGCCACCTGTGCTGGTACCTGTTGGGTCTGAGTGATTGCCCCCGCGGTGGTATCCCACCACTCTACTGTGTAGGTGCCGGTCTTCAGGCCGGAGAGCGTCAGAGTGCCATTTACCGGCGGAATATTGACCCCACTGACGATGTTGTACCAGGTGCACTTCACATTGTCGATCCAGAGGTGAGCGCGGTTGTTGACCAGATCCTTCTGACCCATTACCCTGAGTTGAGGATTGGACACTGCCGCGGCTGCTTCGACATAATTACCGTTTGAGAGCGGTATACCAGCCATAAAGTTCTGGTAAGCCTTGCCGTAGAGGAAATTGCCCGTCAAAAGCACCTGGTTCCACCAGTAGATTTCATAAAGGCCGCCGGCGTCCACGTTCGACCAGACCCATTTCTTCCACCAGATTCCGGCCGTGTTATCCACAAGCGACTGGTCTTCACCGGTATAACTGTAGCCCTTGTACGGATTCGTGAAGCGCTGTGGATAGCAGAAACCGACTTCGCCTCTGACGCTGGGCTTGCCATTCTCAAAGCTGTGGGTGAGAATAGAGTAGGCCTGGTGGCCGCCGGCTACGTCATAACTCTCGGAATCCTGGTACTCGAAACCGCCATTGTAGTTTAGTATGGCTCCGGTCGTCAGGTCTTGAACGACAATATCATCGATCCAGAAGTAACCATTAGCCGAGTTGTTGTTAAACCAGTAGCGCGGCTGTACCCCGAGTAAGTTGGCATTGGCCGGCACAGTGAATGTGACTTGAACCTGCTGCCAATCGTAGGTGCCTTGCGGTCCCGTCAGGTCACCGGTAGAGGGATACCCCGCGAAGTCGCCGCCGTTCTGCGAGAACCACAGATATAGCCCCTGGTTCTTCCACGGTGATTCAGAATAACCGTAGGTATTCTGGCTCTTTACCCACGCGCTGACACTCACCTGGTGACCGGGTATCAATCCGCATTGGAAGACGAGATTGGACTGGGTGGAAGTTGGACAAGCCCCTGGGCTTGCAGGAACCGTCATCTTAAGTGATGCATTGCCGGTGTGAGCGACGGTATTATCGATTTGGAATCCCGGGCCGGGATCCGAAACGTTATTTGGCCCGGTCCAACCGCCATCCCAACCCGGTGTGAGTCGATTTCCACCGGACGCTACGCCCCAGCCCATATACATATGCAGATCCGCGTAGTCAGCTTGCGGCTGCCGCCACATGCTGGGCGGAAAGCTGTGCCAGTTGGATGTGGTTACCAGGTGTTTGTTCGGATCGTTACTCTCGAAGTAACTCCCCAGAGCCGCTACTGCTGCCTGATGATTGCCGTCGAACGGATCGCCTTCATTCACAAATTCCACGCTGTGCAGTGCTGTGCTGTAGCTCCATCTGGCTATCAGATACCGCCAGAAATAGGTCTGGAATGTTCGATTGGCACTTGTCTGGCTGGCATACAGATTTTCATTACTCGACGCGCCCCAGGTGCCATCGGGCTGAATACAGTCGTAGAAGCTGTCGCTTTTTTCCTCTATAACAGACTTTATATACACACTGTGGCTCGCTGCAAGGTCAAGCTGGTGATCGATGATCCAGGAAATACCCTCAGAATAGTTCGTATGCGCCTGGAGGTCCGGGCGGGTCAGCATCTCCGGGCCGTACCTGACCGCCTCCGAGGTCCTGTTTCAAGGACACATCCGAGACATACGCCGCCCCGCCGGTTACGTTTTCGAGCGATACCGACAGCCATGTCATCTCATAGCAATTGCCCGGCGTGGTGAAAGGGAGCGAGACAGTCTGCCAGTCGCTGGTCGCGTTGACGTCGGTCCCCACGGCAGCAGGCCAGGCGCCAAGGTGAAGTCCGTAGGTGCCGGTTCCAGTCAAACCGACAAGCTTTACTCGCGCGGTGAACAGATAGCTGGTGTTGGGGTTTACCCCGATTGTGGTGGAAAGGTTTCCCGCACCGCCATTCTGAGTGATTTTTACCACCACAATGTGTCCTGGGACAAGGTAATCGGTCGAATATGCCGGGAGCGTCCACACCCCATCGCCGCCCTGACCGCCGGCCCCAAACAGGGCCAACGGAGGATCGCTGCTCTGCCACCAGGACCGCACCAGGTTTATGCCCATGTCGTTCATCTGCTCATATTTTGCGTCGAGGTCTGCGATGCTGCCACTGTCATAAGAGAGGCCGATCATCGGCACGAATGTTCCATCGCTGAGCTCAAAGTATCGTGAATCCTTGGGCGAGACGCGCACGAAGCCATGGCTCTGGCTCGGTGTGCACGTAAACGTTTGCTGAGAAGAGGTGTAACTACCACCGGCATCCGTCACGCGTATTTTATAATTCCATTGCCCGGCCGAGGTAGGCGCGAACCTCACTTTCCAGCAGGGATTGCCGTTTGGGAGAACCCATGTCCTGCCGTTGCTGAGGAGGCGAGTCGCGCCGGAGCTGTCAAGTCCGGTTGAAAAATCCTGGAAATAGAACCCCGGTTGGATTATAGTTGTCTGCCAATTGTCGTTTGAGAAAAGCCCATCCACGCTCACGCCGACTTGCGCCGGAACGCCGGTATTGGGCGCTGCGTCGTATGGCCAATAGACGTTCGTAGCGGCCGTCGACACATTAAAGGTAGCTTCGAACTTTCCGTATTGGGGTGTGCTTCCGGTGTCGGTTAAACCACTGACCGTAGGTGACGCCTGTGCCGCCGCGGTCAACGCGACACTTATCAGTAGAAACAGTAAGGCAATCCTTCGCATGATTCGCACTCCTTGCTTAATACTAACGCTCAAGTGAGCCTCATGCATACAGTATACCGCGTGTGATACCAATTGTCGACGCTGTTAAAGATATAGTAACTATCGGCTTGCATACTTATCATCCAGGCGGCCATTCTGTCGAGATTTCATTGGCCATTATCCAGTTATTGACTCTTACTTAGTAGAGCACCGTCCAGTATCACTCGGCCCCAGAATTGGAGCCACTCCCTAGCGCACCGGCGTTGTCGCGGCGAAGCGACCAGCATAATAGACCACTTTCCCAGGCTTAGAAGCCCTGCCGAAAGATACACCCCTCGCAGGCAAATGGCGAAGAACAAACCCAGGTGCTTCGCGAACAACTGAGTCTGGGCCAGCATATATTGCCGGAGCAGCGGAAGATAATTGTCACGAGTGCTGCCGCCGCCGAAGTGGGTAATCGACACAGCCGGCAAAAAGCCGACACAGCCGCCCTGCTTCGACGCCGTCCAGCAGATATCGATATCCTCGCCGTAGAAAAAAAACCTCTCGTCCAACCCCCCCATGCGCTGGGCAAAATCCGTTCGAATCATCATGCACGCCCCGTTCACCCAGTCGACGCTCACCATAGCTTCGGCGTTTGTCCCATCGTCCGGCCCGGCATTCGCCACCGCCTTGAGCCGGCGCTTCCTGCGCGCATCCATCAGCCACCGAATCCCCGGCCACTTGAAGAGCCCGGTCAACGTCAAAAACTCCCGCTTCAGCGTGGGAAAGCTGCCGAATGGGTTGGATGGCATTCCCGATCCATCCAGATGTTGGCAGGTGCAGATCCAAAACTCGGGACGAGCGCGCATTGCACGCACCATCGTTGAGAGTGCTTGTGTGGATGCCAGGGTATCGCTGTTGAGAAGCAGAACAAAAGGAGAATCGGCAGAGCGAATGGCTATGTTATTTGCCCTGGCGAACCCGAGGTTGCTGTCTGATTCGACCAGATTGACCTGCGGAAACTCGCTTTTTACCATTTCCCGACTGCCATCGCGGGAACCATTATCAATCACATCAATAACGCTCAGCCCGCTGCTTACGGAGTCCTTGATCGAGCCCAGGCACTCTCTCAACAAGTTTTTCGCGTTCCAATTGACAATTATAACGGTGACTTCAGCCAATTCTCCGTCCCTTGAGATTAGCGCTTTTGCTATTCTCGTTTCCTTCGAGCCGAACGCGACAGCGCCGCACAGATTTGGAACTAGCTGACTTCCAATACTGTTTCCTGCAACCCGTTCACCAGGCGCGAAAGCGACAAACGGCCCTCCGCTTCCGCGCGGCCGCTTCTGCCCAGGGACTGCGCTGTCTCGCGGTCGGAGTACATCTGCATTATGCAGGCTCGCAGAGCCGGTGGATTTGCCGGCTCGACCAGAAGTCCGCTCCGGTAGTTGACGATGTAGTCTTCCATTCCTGCCGTGTGGCTTGCCACGGTCGGCCGCCCGCAGCACAGCCCTTCAAGCACCACCGAGCAGCCCGCAGCATCCTTGCGATCCGACTTCAACGGCACGACGACCACTGCGGCTTCCCGGTACATCGCCCTCATCGCCGCATTGTTCATAGGCTCCATCAATTCCACATTATCCGTAGGAGGAGGAATATCGCCTCTCGACTTCAGCCCGTCACCGCGTCCACCCGCCGCGACCTTTACCCGAAACGGCATATCCGCCACCGCCTCAAAGAGTGTGGCGTAGTCTCGCCCGCCAACTCCGCCCGCGCTAAACACGTAGTCGCCGCCCTCGCCGGGTGTGTAGAAGCTTTCGTCCACGGTGTACAGGACGTAGTGAATGCGGTTCATCGGGATCTGCATCTCGTTGACCATAAAAGCGCTCTGAGCATGCGTGTTGCTGACTGCGGCATCGAGTCCGCTGAAAAGCTTCATCGAACGAACGAGGTTCGCCTGCCTGCTGGACGAGTGCGCGCTCACAAACACCGTCGCCGCCCTTTTGCCTGATGCCCTCTGAAGCATCATATACGGAATGGCGACTCTTTCCGACATGAGCACTACCGTGTCGTATCCGCGGGCGCGCCTGTAACCTGAAATCGCGAGGTGGAAGTCCAGCCGGACCTTCTTCTCGAACTTTCGGTAAAACGGCTGGCCCGACCCGTCGTCATAGGTCGAGTAGTCCAGTATATCGCTCTCAAGAAGTCCGGCAAGCTCGACATAATCGGTGCGGGGGTACTCAGGTGGTCTTTTCTCCGGCCGGCGCAGTTCCGGCGCGTAGGAAGTAGCTAATATCAAGCTTCGGGGCCGTGCGTTCAAATCCGGGCACCTCTGGATGACAAGCAGTTCTCGTATACCTCTATCAGCTCGCGTGCGGTCCGCTTCGGCACGAACTCCTTCGCCCGCGCGAATCCCGCGGTTATAAGCGAATCCCTGAGCTTGGGATCGGACATCAAATCATTCACCTTTTCCGCGATATCGGCGGCGTCCATCGGGTCGACCATCAGCCCCGCGCCGCCCGCGGTCTCCGGCAGGCAACTCACGTTTGAAGTGATAACCGGACAGCCGCACGCCATTGCCTCCACCACCGGCAGTCCAAAACCTTCCTCCAGGGATGGGAACAACAACGCATCAACGGCGGAAGTACAAGCGAACAAGGTCATCGTCGCCGACATTTGTCATTACGCTGAAGGCGCCGCATGTTAACGCCGACGCTTTGTTTTACCCACTCATCAAAGCTGATACCGCTCGACCATACAATTACCGATCCGATTTTCTCATCTTGCCGCGCAAGATTTTCGAACGCCTGAAGCACGCGGATGATGTTCTTTCGCGGCTCCGGAGAACCGACGGCTAACACGAGCTTGGAGACTCCCAGCACACTCAGCACGGAGCCCGGAGCCGCCTGCATCCACCGGCCGAAACCGGGGATCGAATGGCTTGTGGGATCACTGCGATGTCCCGGCTGTCTATCCGGAGGAGCTTTGCGATCCTGCTCGCCGAGTAGCAGGAAACGGTGACTATCTTTCGCGCTCTGCGAGCGGCCCAGAACGGGACTACTTTACTGTAAAGGCTGAGTGCCTTGCGATGCGCGCTGCCCTTGCTGAGTGTGTCGACCAGGGACCGCTCCATGCAGAATGTATCGTGCAGAGTCAACACGTAAGGCACAGGGCAACGCAGCGCAGCGGTGTTCGCCGGAAAATGACAGAGGTGGGCACCGTCGTCCCGCAGTCTTCTGGGCAGGTAAATCTGCTCGCGCAGGACGAGCTGTGAGGGCGGACAAACACGAAAATCACACTCAGTCAGACCGGAGCATCGTGATATCGGGCGATCGAGGTATATCGACATGTCAAGTCGATTGCTGCCGTCCACATAGCCGGAAAGGCTGTCGATTATCGACTCGGCGTAGCTGCGAAGCCCCCCGGGTCGCGCCACCGATATTTCGCGCGCGTCGATGGCTATTCTCACATCGCACCCTCGCTTGCCTCGACGCTTTGCTGACGTCGCAGTCTTACGTGCGCGACCGCCAGGCCCCAGATCAGCCATGAATACACGGTTGCGGAAAAGGTGAATATGCCCCCGTTGTGATACGTTGGAATGATGTAATCACCGATAGATGCAGCACAGGCGATTCCTGCCAATTGGCCGATCACCGCCAGCAGAAATGTCTTTGATCCCCGGTCTTCCATCTCCCGGTAGCTCCTGAGCAGCCACAAAAAGCCGCCGACCAGGATGGAAGCAAACAGCGCAAGACCCGGGACGCCTGTTTCGGAAAGGTGCTGCGAATATGTGCCTATGAGCCGACGTATAAGTGGTGGTGCCCCACTTCTCGCCGTAATAGAAGGAGTTGTATGAGCGGTAGTTTCCAGCCCCACACCGAGAGGGAAAGTCGTCGCGTACTTGAGCGCCCCGCTGGCGAGAGAGAAGCGATCAAAGTCACCGCCTTCCTCAGAGTCGACTACCACGTTCTTATAGAAGTAGGGCCAGGCTGCCACAACCACGATCAACGCCGCGGCAAGGACTATCACGCAAAACTTCCGATTCTTAATGAATGCGACTACGGCCAGCGCCGGCAAGAGGGCAAGCCAACCGGATACCCACCCAATCCCTCCTATAAAGATGTCGCCCATTGCCAGAACCACAAAAGCTCCGGCGGCCGCCCGTGTGATCGGGCTTCTTTCCGAGTCCAGCATGATCGCCAGGCAATATGACGCGGGCAGCACCGTCAACAGCGGCCACCAGGGCGCGGTCAGTGGAATTGCGTGGCTGGCCAAAGAATTGAACAGGTTGTAAGCTCCGGGTATCAGGATGAATGCAGTCGTCCACTTGAGCCATCGCTCGCTGCTGATCGAAGTGGCCATCATTGCAAACGCCCCGGCGCTTAGAACGCGGAAACCGATCTCAATGGCGTTGACCTGGGGATACTGGTACATCTTGTTGATGTGGGGGTCCCAAAATATATATGAGTTCACCACGTTGAGGATGCCGTAGGCGACATACAGAATTATTGGAATGTGGAATCCGCTTGGGATTCGGTCCTTAGCGAGCGCTCCGAAAAGGTATTTGCCCCACCAGATTACCAGGAGGAACGCGAGCATGAGCTCGCTGACAAACACCCCCTTGCCCATGCCGGACCCACCTACAGCGAGGTTCGGCGTCTGTCCCCACGGCACGAAAGCCAGCAGCGCATAGAGCACCAGCGCGGCCTCGAACTGCCACGACGCCATGATTATGAGAGCGGCCGCAGCCACGCCCGCACCTACATAGTATAAGTTGACTGAGGCGGCAAAAACGCCGAGGGTAACCCCGATTGCTGCGATTGCCGCGATGTTCCTGACAAGTGCCGCGACCCGCTCCGGAGTCCAGTCGGCGCGAGGCGTTGTGACGCTGTTGCTCAAGTTACGTACCCCTGGGATGCAATTACCCCCGGGCCGTTGAGGCCGAAACGTCAACTGTATGTATTCCTGGCAGCAAGCGCTGTTTAGCCTGACACAAAGATGGCAATCAGTTTTCTGATCCAGGCGGCTGGGATTTTTCCGCCGGCGCGCGCATCAACTGCGCACGGTCGACAGCCTGGAAAACGATGATATAATCGGTTCTTTTGTTGACGATGCCGGGGCGCAAATTGTCCGGTGATAAAAGAATGCGCAGGTCGGGGCGGTGGGCGATTACATTCGCGGCGGCGGCGAACACATCCACAGAACGTCTGGAGAGCCCGGCATTGTCATCGACCATTACACTCGCTCCCTGCTCAATCCGCGGGGCAAGCGACGTCATAGTCCGCACGGCTGTTTGGGATTCTATCCCGGTCCTCAGCCACTCCACATTCTGCTGGAATGACGACGCCAACCACGGGATAATGAGAAGTCCAGTGATGATGTAGGCCCTATGGGTATTCTCACCCACGCGCCGGCACCGGCAAGAGGATTGCGAAGATTGGGCATGATCCACTGCCGACTGCGAATGAAGTAGATCAGCGCGCACGACGCGATGACCAAGACGGAGTCGTGGGTATCCAGCCAGAACGCGAGGCAGCAGAACACTACCAGTTCCGCCCAACTACCCAGAGGTCTTTTTCGGATTGACCTTGCTATAAGCATTCCCGCCGCGACTATCAACGGCAGGATAAGGTCAGACCACGCCGACTCAAGAATATCTATGAGCAGATAACCAGCGACATTCTGTATCGCTAAGTATGCAATCGACAGCACCCCAACAGCGATATACGTATCGTGGCTGCCCAACTCGTCGATTGGATCGGACAGAAAAAACGCGATCAATGCCACAGCGGCAGCCTGGGAAGCTGGACACCATTTTATGTCCACCAGGCAAACCAGGAGAAGAGCGGCGGGGATCCACGTTTCACAGCCGATCCGCTCACCGCGCTTCGCCACACGATCGACTAAGGCAGCGACTGCCAGAGATATGCCTATGCTCGGGATGTAGGCGTAGCGGTCCGCCGGAGAAAGATAGGCCAAGGTAACACCCAAAGCCATCGCCGTGCCGAAGAACCAGAGCAGCCCCAGGCGAAGACACGGATACCGTTTCCACAGCAGCAGCGGGATGATGGACAGTATCAGGCCCCCGAGGTAGCTCGACGTGGTCAAGAGTGGGACTGCGCCGTCCGTGAGCCACAAGGTAAACATCGCCGACCTGCGAAGCAAATCAACGCTCATGTGTCCAGTGGGATTTCCGGTCTTCACATGGCATTGTGACTCCAGAAGTTGGAAAACGACAAGCCCGGCGATGAAGAAAAGGCACGATATCCCCCACCCAATGGTTTCGCCGCGGCTCTTTTTGCCCTGGACGAAAAAGGGCAGACACGGCAGGACGAATATGAGGCTGGCGGCTTCCTCTTTGAACAACACAGCGATCATCCACAAGAGCACACATAATGTTCCGCGCGCGAACCCGGGTATGCGCCTTGTGATCGCAACATGGGCCGCCGCAAGCCCAAAGAACCCAGCCGCAACTCCCGAGAGCGCCGACAGCCAGTACACCGCCTCCGGATGCATCGGGTGGACCGCGAAAGCAGCAGCCCCCGCAAACGCAGCCAGTCTTCCCAGTCCTATCCGACGGATGAAGAAGTAAAGCAACGCGATACATGCCAGGTAAAGGGCTAGTTCGGCGGCGTGCCAAAGCACCGCATTCGACCCAAACGCGCGATACATCGCGCGGAACAATTCCAGAAACATAGGCCGGTAGAACCAGTTGCCGAATCCCCACGCATTGAAACGCGGATTAGCGATGTGCAGGAGATGGGTCCAGTCGTCCCACTGGAAGTAGGACCGCAGCGATGGGATGTACGCGACAATCGCCGCGGCCATCGCTGCGAGGACGGGAACAAGCTCGCCTGTTCGCGCGCCCGGCTTATTGAATTGTTCGTTCGATACCGACATTGGACGCCTTACGTGATCCGAATCTCGTTGGGCCGGTTATCCCGGTGAAGCAACGAATTAAAAAAAGCTAAGCCTTCGCCCATTCGTACAGTTCCCTGCGCTCTTCCCACGGCGCCGGTTCAGGGATGCCGAAGACCTCGCGTTTGCGCTTGAGATAGTAGAGATAGTTCTCGTAGCTGACGTCCGGTGGGCAGCGGTGGTCGACGTGCGGTATGCAGCCGCCGTCTTCAACCAGCGGCCTGATCCGCTCGATCTCAGCGTCTATTGCTTCCCTGCCCCGGGCGAGCTGGATCTTATCCACGCCGCCGGCCAGCCGGACTTCGTGGCCGAACTTTTCGCGCATCCAGAACGCATCAGTGCCGCCGCGAACCTCCAGTGGAAACATTATGTTCACTCCCCCCGCGAGCCAGGGCTCTACCAGCGAGTTTATGTTGCCGTCGCAATCTACAACGGCCAGGTCGCAGCCGTTGGAGCGCAGCAGGTCGGTGATGCGCTTGTAGCGCGGGGTGACGAATCTTCTGAACAGAGCGGGAGAGATTATCGGGCCGTGGTTAAATGCGATATCTTCCCAGAAAGCGGCGTAGTCGGGCTTAACTTCGGTCACGGCTCGTCTTATCACCTGGCAGCAGAACTCAGCCAGATAGTCGACCATTTCCTCGATCCAATCCGGCTGGTCCATGCCGGCGATGGCAACATTCTCGAACCCCATCCAGTTGCGAATGGCTCCAAACAGGCTGCCTGTGAAGATCACCAACGGCTTATCGCAGGTCGGCGCCCAGGTCTTCCACTTTTCCCAGTCATCACCCGCTGCGCACCGCCCTGCGTCGGCCGGGTCCAGGCGCTTTTTGAACTCCTCCCAGTCCGTCCTGGTCTCGATCGGAAATTTCAGATATCGCGGTATGGTGGACGCGCCGCTGCGCTGAATTATCTTTGTAGCCCCTTCTCCATCAATGATGACCTTGTGTTCATCGTCCTCTTCCAGCACCCTGGGTTCAAAAGCCGGGATTATCCCGAGGTTAACAGGGAAGCCGACCTGGCTTTCGAAGCCGAAGAACACATCGGCCTTCCAGTCGCTGTCTACATACTCAGGCAAGCCTTGCGCGTGCCAGACGGGAAGTGTCTCTTCCCAGTAACCGAACTCCTGATCCGGCACATGGTCCACCGGCTGAAAGTGCATACAAGCCAACCAACGCTCTCTCGAATTCATGCTAAGCTATTCCTCTTTTCGGCTGCCAGCTTTTTGGGGTCAAGGCCCCTACACGAACAACTTGCGAACCGACACTGCGAATTCCTTTGTAAAAACACTGCAACCAGCAATCAGCGGCGAACGTCTTGGGCAGTGATAGCGCTCGACAATTCACCGGGTGAGAAGCAATCGCCGATGAAAATGCCTGCGGTATTTTCCAGGGAGAGAAAGGCATGGACAGTCTGATCGGGTCAGTGAAAAAACACTTCTGGGGGGTCCTGTTTCTAACGGCGATTCTCATCACCTCCGGTGTTACCGTCCGGGCATGGAAAGCAAAACACCCTGGGTCGATGAGCGTCATGGAATCCCAGGCAATGGACATGACCGCGATGAAGCCCCCGGTTGGCTCATCTCCGGTGGCCACCGAAGTAGTTCATTCGGGAAAGTTCATGGCCAGGGTGACTTACACCGGCTCCGTCGCGCCTATGCAGGAGCAGGTCCTTTACCCGCGCGTGGAAGGCTGCCTGACGAAGTTGTCTGTCTACAACGGCGACCGCGTCTCAGAAAACCAGTTGATAGCAGTGGTGGATTCGCCGGATCTCCAAAGCAAAGTAGCTGAAGCCGCCGCCGGACGCGCTGCCGCGGCAAGCGAAGTGCCGGCCGCCCAATATAATGCGGCTCGAATGTCTGCCGAACGCGCGGCAGCGCAGGGCGAGGTCCAATCCGCCAGGAATGAACTCGCTCGTGCGAAAGCGATGGTCGCGGCTGCCCGCAATGGCGTCACACAGAAACAGCAGGAGATAAAAAGCTCCAAAGCCAACCTCGAATACTGGAATGCCGAGATTGCCCGCGAAGAAAAGTTGCTCCGCTCCGGCGCGGTATCCGTGCAGGAATATCAGTCCGAAAAGGCTCAGGCGGCCGCCGCCCAGGCCGACCTGGCGAACAAGCAGGCAACCCTGCAGGAGGCTCAAGCTAATGTGGAAGCCGCGCGGGCGGATGTCGCGAGCAAGCAATCGATGATAAATGTCGCGCTCCAGAGGGCATCCGGGGCGTCGGCTGCCCTCGCGGGAGCGGGCTTCGAGGTCCGGCAGAAAGCCGCAATGTCCCGGCAGGCCGGCGCGATGGTCGCCACCGCCGCTGCAGTAGATCAATACCGCTATATCCGCGCCCCATTCGCGGGCGCCGTCACCAAACGCTACGTCAGCCCCGGCCAGTTCGTGACTCCAGGCACCGCCATTGCGAGCATAGTCCAGATAAGCTCTGTGCGGCTGCAGGCGAACGTGTCCGACAAAGATCTGGCCGGCATCAGGGTCGGAGCGCCGGTTCTCGCGCATTTTACAAAGGACCCAAATCTCGTCATAAGCGCGAAGATTACATCCATCTCGCCGCTTTCCGACCAGTCAAGCCGGACTGCGGTCGTCGAGGCTGTAGTGTCGAACATCGGCCGCAAGCTTTTGCCCGGCGATGCCGTGACGCTTGACATTGCCGTATCGGGCGACACTGACGCCATCACCGTTCCCTCGAGCGCTGTTGTCTCCGAGGACTCAATGGACGCTGTGTGGGTCGCGCGAAGCGAAGCGCACAGGGGCAAGATGCTCTATACCTGCACGATGCACCCCGAGGTGATAAGCGACACACCGGGCTTCTGTCCCAAGTGCGGCATGAAGCTCGTGCCAAAGACGAGCGGCGGCAGCAAAAAAGCCCACCTGGTGATGGTGACCGCGGGCTCGACCTCGGGGGACCGCGTGGAGATAACCCGAGGCCTCAGGGATGGCGATGAGGTTATCTACCAGGGCAATACCTACTTGAAGGAAGGCGATACCGTCTTCCCGACCCGCTGGGGTTCGGATGGACCACAGAAGATGCCGGATGCTCCGGGAATGGAAGGCATGCCGGCGATGAAGTCCGACTCCGGGAATATGGACGACATGCCGGGAATGGGCCGCTGAGGTCTGCGTTTCAGGGAGAAGCAATATGAACGAACACGATACACGTGGCCCCAGACCTCGCATCGAAAAACGCGCGGCGAACATGCTGCATATGATCCACAAGTGGTCTATCGAGCATCCGTATATCGTCGTCGCGTTCTTTCTGGCGGTTATTGTCACCTCGGTGCTGACCATCGGCTTCTACATGCCCAGGCGGTTCATGCCCTACGTGGAAAGCCCGATGATCGGGGTCGTCACGATGATGCCGGGGCTGTCTTCTCAGGAAATGGAGACCTATGTCTCCAAGCCCGTCGAGGAGCAGATGGTCAACGTGAAGAACCTGCATTACATCCGGTCGACCTCGCAGGACGGCTTTTCGATGGTCAGTCTCGAGTTCAACTACGGGACCGATATGAAGAAGGCGCTTTTCGACGTGCAGAGCCTGATGAACGTGGTCCAGGCGAACCTGCCGGCAACCGGCGCGAACGTTAAGCCCTCGTGGGTCCTTTTGATAGACCCGCTGAACCTGCCGATCCTGTCGATGTCCGTGACCGGCGACAGCCGCTGGGACAAGACCAGGCTGCGGGAGTTTGTAGATAATGAAGTGGTCAACCGCGTCAAGACTATCCCGCAGGTGTATTCGGTTGTCCCTTTCGGAGGATACAAGCGCCAGCTTCAGGTGATCGTGGACAGAGACAAGCTGGCGGCCTATAAGTTTTCTATCCTGGACGTTAAGAACGCAATCGACCGATACAACGTCTCACGGTCAGGCGGCACGCTCACAAGCGGAGCGAACGAGGCGATAGTGCGCGTCGACACGCACGCCGCCGGTCCACAGGCGGTCCTAAACTACCCGATTGCAAGCGTCGCCGGCGGTGGTGTTACTCCGGTCGCTTCCGACACAGGAATGGGAATGAGCAGAGGGCCTGCCCCCTCAACCAGACCCACTCCCCCAGGAGGCGAGGGAATCGTCGGGACCTGGTACGCCGGACCAGCCGAAGATAGTCTACGTCCGTGACGTTGCGCGGGTGCTCGACACGCACTGGGAGCGCAGGAGCGCATATCACTTCGTAGACCACGGAAAGATCAGGGAATCGATCGAGGCCACGGTGATCCAGGACCCGGGCGCGAGCTCGGCACAGGTCGTGCCCGCCGTCCGGAAGATATTGACACAGCTCGAACAGGAGAACCCGGGCGTCCACTTCGAGGTCGCCTACAACAACGCCCACTTCGTCAACATCCTCTTTAAGACATGTTCGAGGAACTGGGCGTGGCAATCCTGCTCACGGCTGTCGCAGTGCTGCTGTTCCTGGGTGAGTGGCGCGGGACGATCATCGCGCTCATCACCATCCCAGTTTCCCTTGCTATGGCGATTGCCGGGCTCGCCGCACTGGGAATGTCGCTCAACTCGGGCACCCTGATCGGGCTGTTGCTGGCCATCGGGCGGCTTGTGGACGACTCGATAATCGACATCCACGCGGTGGAACGGCACATGCGAATGGGAAAGGACCCCAAGACCGCGACCATCGACGGCATCGCTGAGGTCCGCCTTGCGGTCATCGCATCGACCATCGTCCTCGTGCTCGCGCTGGCCCCACTGCTCTTTTCGGGCGGGATCGTCCAGCTTATGTTCGTTGAACTGGTCTGGCCGATAATACTGGCGCTGCTTGCCTCGATGCTGGTGTCGTTTACGCTGACGGCGCTCTTGTGCGCAAATCTCCTGCGCCCGCATTCCGAGCTTGAGAAAGAGCGCAGGAGTTGGTTCTACCGCATGGTCCTCGGGCCGGTTCAAAATGCTCTGGAGCGAATGGAGAACGGCTACGGCGGGGTCATCCGCTGGATGCTCAAGCACAGGTTCTCCAACATGGCCAGAATCCTGGCAACGGTGATCATAGGCTTTACGTTCTACCACTTTATAGGCTCCGAAATGATGCCGCTGGCGGACGTGGGGCAGGCCTACGGCGTGCTGGAAATGGCTCCGGGCACGGGCTTTGCCGAAACCGAGCGCGCCACAACCGCCGTCGAGAAGATAATGGCGAAGTATCCGGAGATTGAGAAAGTCTCTACCGAGATAGGCGCCGAGACTATGTTTGAATCTTTCAGCCCGATGTATACGGGTTATGCGATGCCGCAGGTAAACGCGTCCGCAATGATGATCACGTTCTCTGACAAGGATGCGCGCAGGCGGGACATCTGGCAGATAATGGACGCCGTGCAGCGCGAGGCCACCGCGACGATTCCGGGCATCCGGAGGCTGCAGATCAAGGAGATGGGCTCCGACGTCATGGCGAGCTCGCTTGCCCCGGTCTCGGTCCTGGTCTACGGCAAGGACATGCACGTGCTTAACCGGATCGGACAGCAGGTCCTTGACGCGGCAAAGCACACCAGGGGAATGTATCAGGCGGCGGCAAGTTGGGACATGATGCAGCCGTCATATAAACTAGATGTGATTCCCGAACGCGCTCAGGCCCTGGGACTCAGTCCTGAAGATATTTCGCAGCAGGTCTATTATGCCACGAAAGGCGGACTCACGAACGAATGGTACCGCCTCCCGAACGTCCGACAGGATACGGTCCTTGTCCGCTACGAGCAGCGGGACTGGCGCAGCGCCTCGGACCTCGGGAGCATGTATATCACGACTCCCGATGGCCGGCAGGTGCCCTTGAAGAGCGTGGCGAACATCAGCAGGGAAAATGCGCCGACCCTTATCGAGCACGACGGCGTTCGCAGGGTTGTCTCGATCAACGGTTACTACCGCAAAGGGCCCGGTGGCAGGCCGTCCATGGATGTGACTATGGACCTGATGATGAACGCGATGGCCAAGGTGAACTTCCCTCCCGGCTACGGCATTGAAGCGCGCGGCGATATGACCCAGATGATGGACAGCTTTGCAAGGCTCATGAGGGGCCTCGGTATCGCGCTGATATTCATATTCCTGGTCCTGGTGGCCCAGTTCAGAGGGTTCCTCCAGCCGCTGCAGATGGTTTTCAGCCTGCCGCTGGAGCTTGCGGGGGTGTTCGTGGCGCTGTTCCTGGCACATCAGGCGTTTTCGACGGTCTCCATTATGGCGGTTATCGTCCTCACTGGTATGGACATCACCACGGCCATTCTGCTGATCGATATGATAGGGCGCTACAGGGATCGGGGAATGCCCAGAGACAGGGCTGTGGCCGAGGCGTGCCCGCAGAGGCTGCGGCCGATCCTGATGACTTCGATGATCACGATCATCGTCATGATCCCGGTCGCGTTCTTCCCTAAGACCGGAATGGACGCATATCAACCGCTCGGAACGGTTATCCTTGGAGGCTTGATAATCGGTACGATCCTGAGCCTTTTCGACATCCCGATCATGCACACCTACGTCGATGACCTGATCGTGTGGCTGAACCGCAGGTTTCTGAAGCGCAAATGGCGATGGCCCGTGACCGAGCACTTCGGGGACGATGAACCTGATGTAGTGGAGGTTTCGAAATGATATTGCGCAGCATGCGAGGAGCCATCATCTCCACAGCAATTGTATGCGGCCTGCTGGCAGGACTTCCCTGTGTCGCCGAGTCCCACAGCGACGCGTCCGGCGAGCCGGTAGTTTCGCAGGCGATAACCCCGGCCGACGCGGTCGATATCGCCCTCAGGAACAACCCGACCGTCGCCTCGCGCAGGGCGGCGCTCGCCGAAGCGGCCGCAAGAGTCGGCATGGCGAAGGCGATGACCAGGCCGCAGGTATCGACCTCGACTTTTGGAACGCTCGGCAATATGCCCATGGTCTTCCCGGGGCCGTCGGATGTCCAGCCGCAGAACTTCAGCCTCACCGGCGACAAGCCGCGCGTGGATCAGAATCTGATGGCGATGTATCCTCTCTACACGAGCGGGAACCTCAGGGGGCACACGGACAGCGCTCAGGCGCTGCAGTCGGCGTCGTCTTATGACGTGACGACAACCGAACTCGATACAGCCCTCGCGGTCAAAGACGCGTATTATGAGGTGCTCCTGGCGAAGCGATATGTGGACGCGTATAAAGGGCGCGTGGACGAGGCGACGGAGCGAGTGAGAATCGCCGAAGAAGCATTCGCCGGAGGCCGTATTGCAAAATACGATCTTCTGAGAAACCAGACGGACCTTGCCGAGGCGCAGCAGCAGCTTAACAACGCCCAGCGTGACCTCGAAACTGCGCAGGTCGATCTAAAGAGCATCATGGGCATTTCGCAGTGCTCTCAACTGTCCCTTACGCAGGACCTGGCGGTCCAGCCGGCCCCACCGGTTCTCGACGAACTGCTGGCGAGGGCGCTCAGACAGCGGCCCGAAGTGCAGGCGGCGCAGGCGCGAGTGCGTTCGGCGCAGGCCGATATCGGTGTCGCCAGGAGCGCCTATAAGCCGCAGGTGTACGCAACCGGGATGGTTGATCTCTCGGTTATGAGCGGCGATTCGACGAACGGCAGGTACCGACACCGGTTACCTGGTAGGAGTCACCGCCGCGCTCCCCGTCTTCGACGGCGGTCTTCGCAAATCGTCGGTAAACGAAGCCCAGGCGGCGCTCGGACAGATGCAGGCCGATGAGCGCGAGGCCATTATTAACGTTTCCAGGAGCGTCGCAACCGCCTGCGCTCAGTTCGACGCCGCGACGAAGAACGTCGGTCTCGCAGACGCGTCTGTCACTCAATCGGAAGAAGACTACCGAACCATCAGGCTGAGGTATGAGGCCGGAAAGTCGACCAACGTCGAGGTGCTGGATGCTCTCACCTCGCTGACGCGGGCGCAAACAATGTATGCCGACGCGCTCTACGAACAAAACGTAGCCCGGGAGGCGCTTACCCGGGCAATAGGTCAGAGATAATGCAACATACTGGAGGTATATTAATGAAGAAAACCATTATCGCAATCGCTCTTGCCGCATCACTCGCTCTTTCGGTTACGCCGGCCTTCGCAGCCACCGGCAGCGGGAAAGCGCCGGTTAAACCTGCGGCCTCTCACAAAGTGGTCTCCGCCGTCTGCCCCGTGATGGGAACGAAGATTCCTGATATCACGAAGGCCGCCGGAAAGTCTGTCTACAAAGGCAAGACATACTATTTCTGCTGTCCGATGTGCAAACCACTCTTCGACAAGAACCCGGAAAAGTACATCAAGAAGCAGAAGTAACGATTTGATTGGCCATTGCTGGGTGCTTGATCGGGTCGGCGTCTCCTTGCGCCGGCCCATCGATCAAGCGCTCTTTCGGGTTTATTCGTGGCTTCCGGTGGCTCCTGAAAGTCCGGCGTCGATGGCGTCGCGCACCGAGTTCACACCTACCGACTGTATCTTGATCTCATTCCCCAGCCTCGCGGCGCTCCTGCCCGCGACTATCGCGCGTTTGAATCCCAGCCTTGCGGCTTCCTTGAGACGCTTTTCGACCTGGGTGACGGCGCGGACTTCCCCGCCAGGCCTATCTCCCCGAGGGCTATCGCGCTCGAGTCCACTCCACAGTCCAAAAGACTCGATGCCACGGCCAGCGCAACCGCGAGGTCCGCCGCCGGCTCGACTATCTTGACCCCGCCCGCAACGTTCACGTAGACATCCTTATTGCCAAGGCTGAGCCCGACGCGCTTTTCGAGTACCGCAAGTATCATCAGCATTTTGTTATAGTCGACGCCGGTGCAGGTCCTGCGTGGAGAGGTGAAATATGACGGCGCCACCAGCGCCTGGATCTCGACCAAAATAGGCCGCGAGCCTTCCATCGTGGAGGTGACGACCGAGCCGGTCCCGTGCGAAGGACGCTCCGCGAGAAGCGCTTCCGACGGATTGGCGACTTCCTCCAGCCCCGTTTCCCGCATCTCGAAGATTCCCAGCTCATCGGTCGACCCGAACCTGTTCTTGACGGCCCTCAGTATCCTGTATGACTGATGCCTTTCGCCTTCAAAATAGAGGACGGTATCCACCATGTGTTCCAGGACTCTGGGACCTGCGAGCGCGCCTTCCTTGGTGACGTGGCCGACTATGAAGATCGGAATTCCGCCCGTTTTCGCCACTTTCGCCAGCACGTTCGTGCAGCTTCGAACCTGGCTGACAGTGCCTGACGCAGAGGACAATTCGGGGTCATACATCGCCTGAATGGAGTCGATAATCACGAACCTGGGCCTTACGCTCTCGACATAATGCTCCACGGCTTGGATGTTGGTCTCCGAGGCAAGCAGCAGCTCCGGCGCGGCAATGCCTATGCGGTTGCTGCGGAGTTTGATTTGCTCGGCGGATTCCTCACCCGAAATATACAGCACTTTGCCCGCGCCCACGCTCAGATTGTTCGCTACCTGGATGAGGATCGTCGATTTCCCGATCCCGGGGTCGCCGCCGATGAGCACCAGCGAGCCGTCGACGACTCCGCCGCCCAACACCCGGTCGAACTCGGATAATCCGCTGCTTGTCCGAGCGGCTCCGTTTGCCGTGAGCTCGGTGATCGGAGTGGGAACGGCGAAAAGGCCGGAGCTCAGCGACGGTTTTTGAGATGAGGCCACCTCAACGATTTCCTCGACAAGTGTAGCCCATTCATCACAGTCGGGGCATCTGCCGATCCACTTCGGTGACTCATATCCGCACGATTGGCAGACGTATCTTGTGTGTGTTTTTGGCATTTTGGACATCCATTGTGGTCGCTTTGAACTATGGCATTCTATCAGAATGCCCGCCCCGGTTCAAGACGCGAAAGGGAAGGCCGGCAGGTTATTATATGCTTCGCGGGCGTTTGTCCAATTTCGCGTTTTCGCCCATTCGCGCTTTCGCGATAAAAAACGGGTTTCCGCAGATCTGGCCCTTCGTTGCAGGAATACAATCGAACGGGGTATAAGAAGGCAGTGCTTTGAAAACGGACAGATGGAGAGATTGATGCGCAGAGACGAACTTGTCGGCCGGATACTGGGAATGCTTGTTTTTCTGGGAGGAGTGGGGCTGCTGGCCTTTGTGTTCTCCACTACCTACCAGTTCTTTAACTCGGCCGCAGGTCAGATCCAGGGCGCGCCGATAAAAGGAGCCGCGGCGGCGGCCACCAGTCAGATCAGCCAGTCCGCGCTTGTCCTCCTGGTTCGCATTGGGCTCTTGATTGTAATGACCATTGTAGGTTCTCTTCTCGCCGGCCGCGGGATTCAGCTCTACTTCGCCGCCAGCAATGCCGGGCGGATGCCGAGGCGTCCCTCCCAGAACGTGGAAGAAGAACCGGTTGACGGATAGACAGCGCTCACTCAAACAACCCCAGACTCTGCTGCCCCGCGGCTTCCGAGCGTGACTGGGCCGACGGTTTTGGGAACAGTACTTCGAACTCATCTCCAAATGCCTCCTTGAGACGGCTGGCGAACTTGTAGAGCTTGTCCAGTAGATAATCCCTGTCTTCGTCGTGATTATAGTCTCTCGCAAGCGCAATTGTGCCGTCGTTTCGCTGGTAGACAAGAATATGCTCGCCGATCTTGGCATCGGCGGCAGCCTGCGCCACTCGTCTCTTGCTCGCGCTGACGAATGTCTTGTCGGTCACTCTCTCGCGCCGCGTGAACATATCGATTCCGAGCTGACTCATGTCGATCTGCCGGGCGAGCGATTGATAGAGTTCCTTTACCTCGCCGCTCTTTCCCTGAAGCAGGTAATCGGCAGCCTTTGATATGAACTCAATGCCAAAGCGCTCATCGGCGCGCGACCTCAGCGACGAACCTCTGAATACCTTGTTCCCTTCGTAAGTGGCCAGCACATAATTCTTCATCTTAAGCGAGATCATCGCTTTGTAGCGGCCATCGTGCGCCAGGCGAATTCCTTCAGGGAGCGCCGAGCCGATCTTGTCGATGTAATCAATCTCCTTTACCTCGGTATCGATTTCCGGCGGGGGCTTGAAGTATACACCGTCCGTATCGATTTCGATCACCGCGCTGCCGGTCTCCTCAAGGATCTCCACTATCTTCTTGACTATCCTCTGGCCCGTTGTAGTGACCTGCGCGGCTGCGTCGTAATCATTGAAGTTGAACGGACCGGCCAGATATCCATAGAACGAGTTTATGAGTATCTTAAATGCGTTCTGTATGCCGTCCCAGTGACGCGTGCTGGGCTCCGGCGGTCTCTTTCGACTTCCGCTTGGCGTCAAGACGCCTGTGGGTTAGTTCTTCCAGCGCGGGAAGGAAATACATCGAGGGCGTCGCTTGCCGGCTTGATCCGGTTGACGAGCATTATGCTGGGATACAGGCTCTCGACGTCGCACTTAACAATCGTCTCGATCACCCCTGTCATGCGGACGTCGGTGTATCCGCCGGGCAGGGGCTTGGGCAGCGACTGATCGGGAATTGCGTGCCCCTGCCTGAGGTATTCGCGCAGGAAGATCGAGTTGATCTTTTCGCCGGTGCCCGTTGTGGCAGCGCGGGAATAGGTGTCCGGTACCATCTGGGTCACGTAGAACTCCGGCGGGCAGACAATCTGCGCGAGCGCCCTGGTTTCCCGAACATCCTGCAGGGCATACTTCTTTACGCGTTCAGGATTTTTCTTCCACTCGATTCCGATCAGGTGACCGGGAATGTATCTCGCGATCGTCATCGGCAATTCCGAATGCCTGCGCGACCGACTTGAGAGAATGGCTGGACAAGCTGGCTTTCGCTGCGTCATACCGTTGGACCGTAAGGAGTGTGTCGATCACATGCCTGCCGTGAATGTGAACGGGAGTGAACGGCCTGGAGAAATACCCGATGGCGCAGCTCTGGTGTGACGCGAAACTCATTTCCGAGCCGTCCCGGCCGAACTTCAGCCTGACGGAGTGCCTCTTTGCGCGCTTCGCCAGGTAAGGCAGGTCGAAATCATATATATTGTGGCCCTCGATCACATCCGGGTCGCGCTCCCTGATGCAGGCAATAGTCTCCTTCAGCAAGTGGGGCTCATCGCCGGAGATCTGAGCCTCGAAGCCTCGGTTGTCGCTGATGGAGACCAGGAATACTATATTATGCGGCTTTTCGGGATCGAGGCCCATGGTCTCGATGTCGAGCTGCATGCGCACGAGATCGTCAAATGCCATCTTCCCGAAAAGAGTCCGGCCCGAACGAATGAGATACTGCCTTGCGGCGCTGGGAAGAGCGATGTGCAGCGCGTGCGAGTCGCGCAGCCAGTAGCGGGCATTTTCGTATGCGGTTCGGTTGGGAAACTCGGCGAGGTATCTCAGCCCTTCCCCTTCGAGCTCAGTCCACTGGGCATCCGCCACGGCATGTTCTTCCGCTGTGAGTATCCACCTGCGAAACGGGTGATCTTCGGTTACGACGGCCGGACCCACGCGGCGATACAGCCGCACGCTCTCGGGACCCGCCTCCACCGCAACAATCCCTTCCGTGCTATCGTGACCGAACAATATTTCTTCAGCATTTGGCATAGCGGCATTATTATACCACCTTGGATTGGGGGGTTATAGCGGGGGTTCGAAATTCATGTCTCCAGGTTCAGTTGCTTCGGTTGCACGCAGCCGAAGCCGGCTCCGCAGGAGCCGCAGTGCAGACATACCAGTGCTAACCAGACGTCGGTTCAGGATAAAAACGCGTTTGCATCGCTCAGGCGGCGGCTTCAGTTGCTTCGGTTGCACGCAGCCGAAGCCGGCTCCGCAGGAGCCGCGGTGCAGACATACCAGTGCTAACCAGACGTCGGTTCAGGATAGAAACGCGTTTGCATCGCTCAGGCGCCGGCTTCGGCCCCTTCGGAACGGAAGCAACAAGAATGGTGGCGATCCGGAAATCGCCACCCAGAACAAGTGATCGGGCTAATATCCGTTATATGGCCAAGCCAGTGGTGAAGGCGACAGCGTATACGTGCCCGAGCCGCCAAACGTGGTCGCGGGCCAGCGGCCGAGCACCGTCACCTGGCCTACGTGGTAGGCTGGTGGCATGTAAGGCCCATAGGGGTCATAGTATGGATATGGCTGCGGTCCGTATTGACCGTAGTATCCCGGAGGTGGCTGCATATCAGGGTAAGCCTGGGGGTTATCCGTCTGCGCCGGCAGCCCGGCTGCTTCCTGGACTTGTGGCAGTTGCACCACGTCTTCGGCTGGCTGAGCGACCGGGGCGCTCCTGGGTGACGGCGTTTCTTGCTTGGGAGCCGCGGACGCCTCCGCCCGTTGCTGGGTAATCACATACACCCCATTCTCAACAGTATATGTGAAACCCGCCACCTGGGCTATGGTCTTCAGTGCTGAGTCCAGAGATACACCCTTCAGCCTGAGTGCTATAATCTTTGAGTCGAGATCCCCTGACAAGAGATAGTTTAAGCCCGTGCCGGCGAATAAAGCTTTTATGGCATCAGTCACAGTTGTTTTGCTTAGCTCAATGTTTACAATAGGCGATTGATCGGTAGCAGCCCAGCCCGATGACCCGCCCACAAAACCACTTGCCGATAATACCAGGACGGCGAGAACTGCGATGATAAGCATTTTGTTCTTCACTGTGATCACTTCCTTACATCAGACCGCATTGACCATTTGTCCTTCAATAGCTTAGACGCTCGTGGCTGGCGGCGGTTCCAATAAGACGGCTCTATTTTGCGTCGAATTGGGTTGGTTCAGGTCTCTGCAAAAACAAGTGCCGGCCACACGCTGAAATTTGATATCAGCGTGTGGCCGGCACCGCAATTCTGTCGCCGGTTTTTTGGAGCGTCCCTAATCGGTAACCAGCAGGTAATATGGAAACGCCGAATTATTGTTAAAGCCATTGATCGGCACTGTCCACGTCTGCCCATTGTCAGTGGTAGTCGCCGTAACAGGAGTAGAATCGGGACTACTTTTAGTAACAGCAGTCGGCGTGCCCGAGACGTATTCATAGAGCCTTACGGTCGAGTTTGGGGCTATCGGTGCTGCCAGTTTGAATACGAGCGACACAGGCTGGCTGAAAGTAGCGCCGACCGGTTCACATTGAGCAACAGCCACAAGGACTAAGCCCGGGGTTGAAACACTGGCAGACTGCACTGACGGGGTAACTCCCGTTGGAACCGATGTTTGCGAACCCATCAGACTGATCGAGCGGTCGTTCGACGTAGCAAGTGTGACGGTCGCGCCGGGGTCGTTAGAGGACGGGTTGGAAGAAGATGAGGCCCCACCTCCACCGCAGCCAACCATTGTGGTTATTGATACAAGAATAATAATGACCAGCAGAAATAATCTCATTCGAAATCTACCTCCTTGAATCGGTAACTCACGCGACTCTTCTTTAGTGAGTATTCCACGAAAAGGACGAGGAAGCATCTGGGCGCTGCCGACAAGCCCATCATTTCCGGGCCATTTGCAGAGGAGTCGGGAGCGAGTTTTCCAGCCCGCAATTATGCCAATTCGTATCGCCTGAATACAGAAGCGGCTCACTCTATAGTCGACGCCGTCTCAACCCCACTAAGCCAGCCAAACCTGTAGCTAATGCAAGCAGCGAACCAGGCTCCGGTGTTGCAGGACTGCTCACCTTGTAGTCGTAAGTTACTTGGACGTCGGCCGAAGCCAGCGTGTTAAACCAGGTTGTGACGTTACCCGACCCGGTTGCGCTGGAACTGCCCGTAGCCGACACAGGCAACAATATGTTACCTGATCCAGTAAATAAAGCAAGGTCCGCCTGCGAGGTGAAATCCAATGTCTCAACTTCGTTTTTGTTTATGTTCGAAATTGCCCCGCCGGACGTGCCAGCCCAGTCCCAATTGCCATCGAACTTCGGTAACGATACTGAATTGGTTACAAGCGGTGTGGCAGTAAGCAGTGATGTGCCATCCGGCCGATCCAGCGTTACATTAGCTGATAAGTTCATTGTTACCGTGCTCGGGCTGGGTGAAAGATTCTCGTACATCATCAGGCAGTTTTGAAGTTGACCTGTCAGCACGATGTCTACGCCCTGCAGCACGGAACCAGGTATGGTCGATGGGTCGAACTTGGCGATCGGAAGATTCTGCGCCCAGTCCGTCTGCGCTGCAGGCCCAGTTGATACGTCAGGCAGCGTCCAAAAACTATCTGCGCTAACAGCTCCAACGATGCATATCTGCAGCACCACCAAACTTAGAATAAAGAAACCAAGACGCCTTCTTGCCATTCACTGTTCCTCCTTCGCAGGACTCCCCCATCATCCATCCAGGCAGACGGCTTGCGCATGGCGTCCAGCCACCTATCGGTTCGGAGTCTGCCTCGTAAACTGAGTTTGTCTCAGCAATTCAATAAAACATGCACTTTTCTCACCTGGCAATCCGCTATCGGCCCACAGATCGATCGCTGTGCTGATCAGTCGAACCGCCATACAGTGAGGAACACTGCGATGCTTCAGGTACAAGATCTGCAGAAATCGTGCCAAAGCGCAACTGTGCATTAGAATAAGGGCAAATATTTCGGAGTCTTATATCGCGATCGAGGTTAACGTTCAGGTCGCAAAGGCCAACCGACCAAGCCGGAGCGTGTGATTGCAGTTATTCGGGGATGGACGCTGAATTGAGGCTGTGTTGAGGCTAACTGTCCTTCGACACCCGTCGCTTCACTTCGACTAACGGGCTGCATTTCGTATGACTGAGCTCGCCTGCGGCGGCGTCTATTCTTCCGCGCGGTTATACACATTCATCGCGGCGTCGATGCCTTCTTCGAGGATCATATCCAGTGCGTCTGCACTCTGTTCCAGGGTTACGTCAATCGCTTCCCGGTCTTTACGGTTGAAGCGGGAGAGAACGTGGTCGATGGCGTCGCCCTGGCGGCCAATGCCGATTCTTATTCGAGGAAAGTCGTTGGAATGGAGGTGTTGGATAATCGACTGCATACCCTTATGCCCGCCCGACGAGCCTTGCATCCTTATCCGGAGCTTGCCGAGCGGAAGGTCCATGTCGTCATATACAACCAAGATAGAATCGGCATCGAGCTTATAGCGGCGCACCAGTTCACCAACCGACGCGCCGCTCTCGTTCATATAAGTCTGGGGTTTTGCGAGCATTATCTTCTCGCCGCCGTGCTCGAAGCTGCCCACAAGCGCCCGGCACTGGAGATTGCGTGTGCGGATTTGTGCCTTTTCGCGAAGATGTCCAGCGCGTCGAACCCCACATTGTGCCGGGTGTGAGCGTACTGCCGGTCGGGGTTGCCCAGGCCCACTATAAGTCTCACGACTGGCCCTTCCACCGTTCGCTGAATATCTCGCTCACGCTGCCCTCGGCGTGAATCCGGCTTATCGCATCCGCCAGCAGCCCCGCTACGGAGACCACCACGATCTTGGAGTCCCTCTTGTTTTCATCCAGCGGGATCGTGTCGGTAATGATCACTTTTTTTATGCGGGACGCCGCCAGCCTTTCGACGGCGTTGCCCGAGAGCACGGGGTGAGTGCAGGCGGCATAGACTTCTTTCGCCCCACGGTCGAGGAGCGCGTTCGCGCCGTTGGTGATCGACCCGCCGGTATCTATTATGTCGTCAATCATAATGGCGGTCTTTCCGTTCACGTCGCCGATCACTTCCATGACCTCGGACCTATTGGGCTCCGGTCTTCTTTTCGCGATAATCGCGAGCGGCCTTCCGAGGGTAACAGCGAGCGCCCTTGCCCTGGCAACTCCGCCGACATCGGGGGAGACCACCACCACTTCGTCGCCCAGAGGCATGTGTTGCACGAGGTAATCCGCGATGATCGGCCCTGCATAGAGATGATCCACCGGCACATCGAAAAATCCGACGATCTGGCCGGTGTGCAGGTCGATTGTCAGAAGCCTGCCGGCTCCCGCGACGCTTATCAGGTTCGCGACCAGCTTCGCGGTGATCGGCTCCCTGGGCTTCACTTTCTTGTCCTGTCGCGCGTAGAAGTAGTATGGAGCGACCACATTGATCCGCCGGGCGGACGCGCGTTTGAAGGCGTCTATTGTGATCAGCAACTCCATCAGGGTACTCGTTAACGGGCGCGGCGGCAGACTGCACGATGAAGATGTCATCGCCCCGGACGCTCTCCTCGACCTGAACGTATATTTCACCGTCGGCGAAGCGTTGGATGGATATGCTGCCCAAAGGAATGCCGAGCCGCTGGGCTATCTTCTGACCCAGTTCCGGATTGCCCGTCCCTGTGAAAAGCATTAGATCGTTCATTATGCGGTCGCCTCCCTTGTGCCGTCAGCCATTTTGACGCTCTTCAGGCGCGCGAACGGCCCCACTTCGCAGTTTTCGCCAATCCGGGATCCCCGCTCAATAATAGTGCACGGGTGCACCACGCAGTCCCGGCCTATCTCTACGTCGCAGTCGATATACGTGGTCGCCGGGTCGACAATCGTAACCCCGGAAAGCATAAGAGCTGTAAGAATGCGCTGCCTTTTGATGGCGGCCGCGGTGGCAAGCTCAACCCTGTTGTTGATTCCCAGGGTATCTGCCGAATTATCCGCGATCACCGCGCCGACTCGCTCACCCGAGGCATTGAACAGCCCTATTACATCCGTGAGATAGTATTCTCCCTGCGCGTTATCGGTCTTTAGCAGCGCCAGAGTTCGCGCGAGGGCATCCTTGCGGAAGCAGTAGATGGAGGTATTGATCTCCATTATGTCGAGGGTAGCCGGGTCTGCGTCCTTCGCCTCGACCACTCTCAGCACGGCTCCGGCTGCGTCTCGAATAACGCGGCCATAGTGCGAGGCATCATCGAGAACGGCGGTCAGCAGTGTAGCCGCGTTGCCCTCGGACGAATGCTCCGTCACGAGCCGGGAAAGGACTGCGGCGGTGATAGGAGGTGTGTCACCGGGAAGGACGACCACATCGCTCACTTCGCCGGCCAGGTGAGGGACGGCCTGCATACAGGCGTGGCCGGTCCCGCGTTGTTCGGTCTGGTAGGCATAGACAACGTCGCTGCCCAGGGCCGACTTGACCTTTTCGGCCTCGTGCCCGACAACCACGACCACATCCGCGATGCCTGCTTCCAGGCAGGCGTCGACAACGTGGCGGGTCATAGGTTTACCGCAAATCAGGTGGGCTGCCTTAGGCAGCGCGGACTTCATCCTCGTGCTTTTGCCCGCAGCCATTATAACAGCCGCAAATCTTCTACTCAATGCGCGCTCCTTACAGGGAAATCTTCGCGCACTATTATATCAGAAATGGGCGGTATTATCCGAGGGCTTCCACCAAAGACGGACTCTGCTGGGGCCGAGGGCCCCAGATCCCTGGCTCGCTTCGCGCAATAATGGGGGTCCAGGGGCCACTCGGCTCCTGGCGGGATTTAAGGGCAGAGCCCTTGGTGGGGGTTCGGGGGCAAAGCCCCCGAACAGGACGCTCAGGCCGCGCGTTTCTGGTGGGTGGTCGATTCTTGCCGTGCTGACTTGAGGATGTCGGTCAGTTCACCGGCAGGCACGGGACGACTGATGAAGTAGCCCTGCACTTCATCGCACTTCAGGGAACGGAGAAACTTCAACTGCTCCAGCGTTTCAACTCCCTCGGCGATAACTGTCAGCTTGAGGCTGTGGGCCATCGCGACTACGGCTCCGGCGATTGCGGCGTCGTCGGAGTTGGTGGTAATGTCCCTTACAAACGACCGGTCTATCTTCACCGTGTCTATCGGCAGACGTTTCAGGTAGTTTAGTGACGAGTAGCCAGTCCCGAAGTCGTCGATAAGTATTCGGACCCCCATCGCCTTCAGCTCCTCCAGGACCTCTGCGGCCAGTTCAGGGGCTCTGCATCAGGGCGCTTTCCGTCAGTTCCAGGCCCAGGTACTCCGGGTGAAGTCCGGTCTGCGTCAAAGTCGTGCTGACCGTCTCCAGCAGGCCTTTCTGCTCGAAGTGTCGCGCGGAGATATTGACTGCCACGTCGATCGGCGGAAGACCGGCATCCTGCCAGGCTTTGTTCTGGGCACAAGCCTCATGGAGCACCCACTCACTGATAGGTATTATTAACCCTGTTTCCTCAGCCAGCGGTATGAACTGCGCCGGAGAAACCAGTCCCACGTCCGGATGCTGCCAGCGAACAAGCGCTTCGACACCCAGGATCTCTCCCGACTTTATGTCTACGAGAGGCTGGTAATGAACCAGGAATTCTTCCCGGTCGAGCGCCTTTCGAAGGCTGCTTTCCAGGGTCATTCTGGCCATTGCCGCAGTGTTCAGCGCCTTGGTGTAGAACTGGTAGTTGTTCCTCCCGTGCTCCTTGGCGCGGTACATCGCGGTGTCCGCATTTTTGACCAGGGTTTCCACATCGGTGCCGTCTTCGGGATACATGCTAATCCCGATGCTGCCGGAAACAAACAACTCGTGGCCGCTCACATTGAATGGCGCGGCGAGTGTCTCCAGTATCCTCTGGGCTACGTTAGCCGCGCCCTGCGAGCCGGCAACATCCGAAAGTATGACAGTGAACTCATCGCCACCCATGCGGGCAATGGTGTCGACCTCGCGCAGGTAGCCCGTCAGTCGCCCGGCCACCTCTCTCAGCAATATATCGCCCGAGTTATGACCCAGGGTATCGTTGATAAGCTTGAAGCAATCAAGGTCAATGAACATTACGGCAAGCAGGCTGCCTCGCCGGCTCGATTCGGCAAGGTTTTGGCTCAGCCGGTTACTGAAAAGCAGGCGGTTGGGCAGTCCGGTCAGAGAATCATGATGGGCCAGATGATCGAGCCGCTCCTCGTAAATCTTCTTTTCGGTGATGTTGCGCTTTATGGCGACGAAATGTTCTATTGTCCCCGCTTCGTCTCTGACGGGAGTGATGGTCATGTCTTCCACACTGAGAGTTCCATCTTTGTTGCAGTTGACCACTTCGCCGTGCCAAGTGAGCCCGGCCTGAATCGTGTTCCAAAGGTCGTGGTAGTACTCTTCATCGTGCTTGCCGGATTTCAGAACGCGTGGGTTGCGGCCAAGCACTTCCTTCGCGAGGTAGCCTGTTTCACGTTCAAAGGCGGCGTTGACGAACTCGATTTCTCCATCGGTGTTAGTTATCACGATCTGGTCGCTCGCCGCATTGATCGCGGATGCCTGCAGACGCAGGTTGGCTTCCGCGTGCTTTCTCTCTGTTATGTCTCGGACAGCGCTGACCTGGACCTCGCGGCCGCCAAGCACGGTATAACCGGTCGAGATTTCAACCACAAATATCGTGGAGTCCTTTTTCCTGTGACACCGAATCGGCGCATACCTGGTGTCGGCCAGGGCGGGGTATGTTTTCCCGTTGGGCTCCACGGACAGCTCCGACTTCTTCATCTGAAGCATTTCATCGCGGCTGTAGCCATAGACTCGCACAGCCGCGCCGTTCATGTCTACGATCTCTCCGGAAATCGTGTCGACCAGGAAGACGGGGTCAGCTACGCACTCAAACAGGGCTCGATATTTCTCCTCACTCTCCTTGAGGGCTTTTTGAGTGAGCTTGCGCTCTGTGATATCTCGCGCCAGGGCGATAACGTAACCGCTCTCATTCGATTCGTAGCGGCCGAGGTGCACCTCAACCGCGAACGTCGATCCGTCCTTGCGCCGCTGAATGCCGTAAACAGTAGTCGATCTATCTGAGGTCAACCTCTGCCACAGCCCAATGAGATACTCATAGTTGAAGTGCGTCTCAATTTCCGAAATGGACATCCCGAGCAGTTCCTCGCGCGTATACCCAAGACAGTCGCAGGCAGCCTGGTTCACATCTATGATTTTGCCTGCGGTGTCGTGCAACAAGAGCATATCCGCTGCGTTTTCCACCAGAGAGCGGTAGCGGCGCTCCGAGGCGGCAACTTGAGCGCTGGAATCTTCCTTGCTCTGCAATGCAGCGAGAAATGCCACCGTGCCGCAGCAGGCCAGAAAGACGATGAGGATGCAGGTACGACGTCGCGCGGCAAGCTCGTTGAGCCAGTAATCTGCGTCCACATCCATCCCGAGAACCGCGGCAGCCCGGTTTGTTGCGGGGTCGCAGATCGGCACTATCCCGGAAACCGAAGCTCCCCAGGCATGTGTCGCCGGTCCTATCACAAGTCCGCGGCCCTCTGTGAGCGTTCTTGTTTGGGCGCTGTATACACGGCCCGGCGGCGAGTGGTCGCTGGAATTGACGGGTTCGGCGTCTGCAAGAAACACGGTCTTGCCCCGCCGCACACCGACGAGATAGACGTACCGGCAGTCACTGTTGAGCTTGTGCAATGCCATTAGACGCGTGCGGAGAGTTTTGTAGGCCGGGGCGCCTTCGTCTGCTTTGTACCCCTGAGCGATTCCACCACTGTTGGGTCGAAAGCGACAGCCGCTGTCCTGGCTCTCGCCAGCAGGTCGTGGCGAAATCTGCGGTCACAGTCCTTTTCCGCAACCGTGGCCATTACCCAGCCGAAGATCAATATCGAAGGGACGATCACTGCAGCAGGTATTCCGAGGCGGGACTTATCTTCCGGTCCAAGCTGCGTGCGCCTGACGATGCGATACAGAGTCCACGAATACATTGCTATGAGCATAGCAAAGATGCTCTGGACCAACCGCATCGGGAAGCCTGTCAGTTGAACGAAAGTGTCCTGGTTGTAGTAGTTTGCGGGAAAAAACGGCGCCTTGGGAACACACGGAGCAGCAACGATACAATACAACCCCGCAAGGATGGAACCCAGCAGCAGCAACCGGCGGACTTTGCCGCTCGTGGCCCTGGCGAACATCCGGAACACCGCGGAAAGCCAGATTCCACCGGGAATGAGAACGAAGTAGCGGGAGGTAGCGTTCAGCCCGTTCCAGCCGGCGGAGTTGCCCAACGCGGCCAGGGCAAGCAATGGCGCGAGCACCCACGCGGAAGGCCCTCTGCCCCTTAGGACGATCGTTGCGCGGCGCGAGAATTCAATCAAGCAGATGCCCGATAACAGGTCCGCAAAAGCAGTTACGGCGTCGCGGCAACTACTCCCGCCAAAGTTATTGCTGAGCAAGGCATACCATTCGGCACTGCTGTGTATCAGGCCGAACAAGCCCATCCATTCCCACGGCAGGCGGGGCTTGCCCACCCCTCTTAACGCAAAACACACGAGGCCCAGGAGAGTAAAGCACACGGCGTAGGTGAACAGCATGTAGTCCATTTGAGTTTTGAAAAAATCAACCAAATGCCGGAGTGCTCCCACTGGTATTGATAGTTCGGACACTTTGAGTATCGGTTTATTCGGCGGCCTGCATGAGTGCGGATGACGGTATGAATCAGTGAAACGTGAGGTCTGCCGATGTCCGTATGCTGACTTGATGCTCGCGCTGCGGCACTGCCGCCATTCCATCCCCTCAATCGTGTTCAGTC
>CAVZJH010000102.1:0-27029 GCA_963775535.1 uncultured bacterium
TACGTAGACGCGTACAGCAACTTAGGCGTTCTTCTCATCCAACAGGGAAAGGTCAAGGAAGCAGTCGCCCAGTTTTCGAAGGCAGTGCAACTGAAGCCTTACGATGAAGAATGCCAGGATTACCTCAAGCGCGCGCGGGAGACGCTGGGACAGTAACGCTGCAGCTATCTTGTTCATCGCCCAATCTTTTCAATCGTGTTCAGACTTGCAGGCTGCCTCTGTGATATAATCATAGATTATAGATCAGGTGTCGAAGGCAGCTCCGTTTATGTGCAAGCGCAACAGCAAACGAACCCAGCTTCTGGTATATGCGTTCCTAGTCGTCCTAACGCTGACCGTTTTCCGGCAGGTGGTGGAATTCGATTTCCTGAACCTGGACGACAACCGTTACACTTACGACAATGCCCACGTTCCCTATGGCATGACTTCCGCTAATCTCCACTGGGCCATGACTTCGTTCGAGTGGGGCATGTGGCAGCCGATGGTCTGGCTGTCTTACTTTGCCGACACGAACCTTGCAAAATGGGCAGTCAATGGACTTGGCGCGGACCTCGGGAACGGCAATTCGGGAATGTATCACCTGACGAACCTGGTCCTGCACCTCGCGAACACACTCCTGCTGTACGCTCTTTTGAGCGGCCTGATGGGCTGCAGGGGCCGCAGCGCATTTGTCGCGGCGCTGTTCGCTGTTCACCCGCTTCACGTGGAATCGGTGGCATGGGTGGCTGAGCGCAAGGACGTGCTTAGCACGTTCTTCTGGCTGCTGACTATCTGGTTATACATCGGATACGCCAGGCGGCAGAGCAAACCGATGGCCACTCTCACTGCCATTAGCTTTGCGCTCGGCCTTATGAGCAAGGCGCTGCTGGTTACGCTGCCTGTGTCGCTGCTCCTGCTCGACTACTGGCCCCTGGGCAGACTGGTTATCACAGACGCCCGGAAGAGCAGAATGTGGATGCTGATAAAAGAGAAGCTCCCGCTGTTTGCCCTTGCGGCTGCATCGAGCGCAGTCACGATAATCGCGATGAAAACAGGAGGGGAACTGGGCACGCTCAAGCGTTATCCGCTCGGCGTCCGAGTCGCGGACTGTGTGGTGGCGCACGCCACCTACATCTACAGGATGTTCTGGCCGGCGCGCCTGTATCCAGTATATCCGCACCCCGGCGGCTCGCTGCCAATGTGGCAGGTATTAGCGTCGGGCGCAGTGTTGATCCTGATAACAGCGCTGGCAATCCGTTTTGTAAAGTCGAAACCCTATTTGGCGGTAGGCTGGCTGTGGTATGTGGTAACCCTCTTTCCTGTGAACGGTCTGGTCCCGCAGGGCATATCCCTGACAGCGGACCACTTCACATACGTTCCCTTGATCGGGTTATTTGTCATTATCTCCTGGGGAGTTCACGACCTGCTGCAATATGCTCTTCCCGCGAAGCCTCGACTTCAAAGCGCGATTCTCACAGCGCTCGCCGCAGCGCTATTGGTCCCGTGTATCGCCGTAAGCCATTCCCTGGCAGGCACCTGGGAGGGCGACAAGACAATGTGGAATCACGTGCTTAGCATTGATGAGCATAACCAGTTCGCTCAGAACAATATGGGCTGGTTCGACGCGGCTTCGGGCGACCCAGAGAGCGCGGCGGAGCATTTTCAAAAAGCTCTGCAAACTGATCCGGACTTCGCTCTTGCGCGAAGCAACTACCTGGTGGTGCTGATGCACATGGGAAAGCTGAACGAGGCTCTCGAACAGTCCAAATACCTGCTGAAAAAGCAACCGCACGATCCCGCCGCACTTACCAATGTGGCTGTTATACTGATGCAGCTTGGACGCAACCGCGAAGCAGCCGCTTGCCTGGCCAGGGCAATACGCATAGATCCGACCTATGCGGAAGCATACGGTAATCTCGGCGTCCTTCTAACCCAGGAAGGGAAAGCAAAAGAAGGCCTCGCACAGTGCTCGAAGGCAGTGCAACTGGACCCTGACGATGAACAATGCCGGGAGGGTCTGGAGAATGCGCGATCGATGCTGGGGCAGTAAACACTTTTCTGCGCCGGCAGATTGCTCCGGCCCGGCATGCAGGGGCCGGAGCGTCAAACTGGGTTTCCTTCACACGCTGGACGCCGGTTCTTTGTCTCGGGCGGATTCGGGCAATGCGGCAGAAATGGCGTATTCTTTCGCCGATTCAGCCAGCTCGTTCACTCGCTTGCTGACCAGGTAATGAACCGTTCCCTCCGGATATCCGCCATCGGGCAATTCTTCTCCGGCTGGAACTCCGGTCAGGATTTCGATTCCCTGGTCGACGCTTTCTACCGTCCATATACTGAACTTCCCATCGCGGACCGCGTCGATTACTTCCTGCTTCAGCATCAGGTGCCGGACGTTGGAAGCGGGGATCATCACCCCCTGCTCGCCTGTAAACCCCTTGGCCTTGCAGACTTCATAGAAGCCCTCGATCTTGCGGTTTACACCACCTATCGGCTGGATGTGACCGTACTGGTCTATTGAGCCGGTGACGGCTATGCCCTGCTTGATCGGCAGGTTTGCCAGCGCGGAAAGGAGCACGTAAAGCTCCGTGCTCGATGCGGAATCACCTTCGACCTCCTCATACAACTGCTCAAAGGCCAGTGTCGCGGTCATGGCGATCGGCTTCTTTGCGCCGTATTTCCCTCCAAGATATCCCGCGAGGGTCATCACGCCCTTACTGTGAATCCTTCCGCCCATTTCGCTTTCCCGTTGAATGTCTACCACTTTGCCTCTTCCGGCTGCGATCCTGGCGGTCAGGCGCGACGGCCTGCCGAACGAGTAGTCCCCGAGATCGTAAACCGACAGACCGTTTGCCTGGCCTGTGACCGAGTGATGCACGTCGATCATTATCGTGCCCTGCTCGATGAGCGCCTGAATCTTGTCTTCGATCATTCTGGATCGATACGTCTTTTGCTCGATGGCCTGCTCGACGTGTTCCGCCATGATGGTCTCACTGCCGTCTTTATCAGCCCAATACGCGGCTTCGCTTACGAGGTCGGAAACTTCGATGAACCGCGTCGAGAGTCTGTCTTTGTCTTCTATGAGACGCGAGCCGTAATCTATTACTTTCGCCACCGCGCTCTTGTGGAATGCTTTGAGATTGAACTGCTTGCATCGGTCCGCGATGAATGCCGCATACTGCGCGATATGCGCCTCGCTGCGGTTCATTTCGATATCGAAATCAGCCTTTACCTTAAACAGCTTGCGAAACTCGTCGTCGAGGTAATAGAGCAGATAATAGATGTAGGGGCTGCCGACCAGCACAACCTTGACGTCCAGCGGAATCGGCTGTGGCTTGAGCGTGGCGACAGACACAAGTCCATACTGATCGGCCAGGTTTTCGGGAGCAGCCTCCCTGGCGCGCAGGACCCGCTTCAGCGCGTCCCACGAAAACGGCGAGGTCAGAACCTGCAACGCCTGGAGTATCAGGTAGCCGCCATTTGCGCGGTGTATGGCGCCGGCCTTGATCATGTTATGGTCGGTGCTCATGAACCCGAATCGAGCTTTGAAGTCGATCTTGCCGATCAGGTTGTTATAAGTCGGGTTGTTTTCCTGGATGACCGGAGCGCCGTCGCCGTTGCTTCGGGTGATAAAGACATTCACCTTGTAACGATCGAACGAGGATTCCGCCGCTTCCTCCAGCATCGGCGCCATGCCCGGGGCACGCCCTGCTGGTGCTTGTCCGGGGTTCGGAAATCGTCGAGGCGCTCGACTATGTCGTTTTCGACGAGGGTAAGATATTCCAGTATCGTTCCGCAATCACCAAGCCCTTCGCAGCGGATATACTTTGCCCGCAGGTCCTCCAGCAGGTGTCCGACCGCGAACAAGGCAATCTCCCTGTCGAGTTCACGCAGCTTGTCCTGAGTCTCTTTTTCCAGCGCGCGTGACCTGGAAATGAACTGGTTTATGCTGTCCTGCAAGCTCGCGCCGCGCTGCTTGATTTCCTCTCGCTCTTCGTCAGGAAGGCCGTCATATTCCTCGCGGGTAAACGGCTTTCCGTCTCGGGTCAGAGGGACCGAAGCGATCCCGACCGGCGTGGCTTCAATGGAAAATCCCAGCTCCGATGCCTGCTGTTGGAGTTCACTCAAGAGCGCTTCTCGTCTGTGCTGCACCGCTTCCAGCGTCTCATTCTTTCGCTTGGTGTAGTTTTCGCTTTCAAATGCACGAGGCAGTTCAGCTCGCGCGACCTTTATGAATTCCTCCATATCCTGCCCGAACTCCGGGCCTTTGCCCGAGGAGAGTCTGATCGCCCTGGGACGGTACGGATCGCGAAAGTTGTTCACGTAGCACCAGTCGGACGGCGCGCTTTCATTTCCGGATTTTGCGGTAACCTCTGCCAGCACTGTGGAGTTCCTTCCAGTGCCGGGGCGGCCTGCAACATAGATATTGAAGCCCTGAATTCGGATGCCCAGCCCGAAGTCCACCGAGGCTACCGCGCGTTCCTGGCCCACTGTGCCCTGAATCGCCGTGATATCCGCGGTGGTATCGAATCCCAGGTTATCCGGATCACATGTATTAGTTAGTTTATCGAGCGAAAGTTTCCTAGACTCTGACATCACTACAGGCCTCCCCAAAGAAGCAGTCTATGCTCATTTACCCACTGGCAAGCAGGTCAAAAAGTCAAAGAGCCAGAAAGTCACATTTGGGTCGGAAGGTACGCCGGAAACAAGGCCCCTGCCGCTCTCAGGCAGGGCTATGCGCGGACGCGCCTAAAGGACTATAATATAGCTGCTGGCGGCTGCGCGGTCATCGTTTCCGTTCGGAAAAGGGTTTCAGCGCCAAACGCCGGCACAGCGTCGAATATGTCTAAGTCAATAAGGACTTCACTTTTCCGCCGTTGGTGGCTTACCTGGAGGTATACAGAAAAATCATGAATAACCGGTTCCCAGCTTATATCCTAGGAGCGCTAGTACTCGTGGCCATAATATGGCGAGTAATCAATCCTCCGGCCCCGATCGCGCCGGGACCCGCGGGACATGCGCCGCATTGGACAAGCGCTTCCAAGCTTGGCGATATGGGCCCATGGGCGATGAATCCGTCAGGATCTATGTGGGCAGGCGCCTGGAACCAGACGACTACTGGCGGGAAACTGCGCTCCGCGGTGTGGGTGATAGATCTCGAGAGTGGAGAGGCGACGAACACCCTGATGAAAGAGGGCTCGCAAACCTCCGGGATTAGTTGGGCCGACGACAATACGGTACGCGCACTGGTTGCGCGCAACTCAGGGGAGCCGGAAGTTGTCAGCATAGATGCCGCCACCGGCAAACAAAAGCAGATCGTTAGGTCGGCTGAGCTTACTGCGACCGCGCTTGCGTGGCCGAACGGGTCGGATAAGATTGCCGAGCCGATAGGCTCCGCGGCAGGGAGGGTGGTCTTGCTCTCCGGAGGAACCGCGAGCAAGGAAGTAAAGCTTGGCGTTGGGGATAACGCGAAGTTTGACCGGATTGGGACCATCAGTGGGGATGGCAGCCTGTTCGTCTTCTCTGTGGCGGAAAAAGGAGTGACGGGGAACGACACATACTACCTGGCCGATACCAGGGCCGGCACCTCCAAACGCATATTCGCGTCGGCTGATCTGCCCGGACGTTTGGACGGGCTGTGGGTTTCTCCGGCGGGCGTGCTGGTGGTCTGCTCCGAGCGCGACAAGTTCCACGAGATGATATATAACCTGACCTCCGGCAAGATGGAAGAGGCCGGCAAGGCCGGCAGTGTCGACGTGGCAAAGAGTTGGCCGGATGCCCCGAAGAATATGATGTTCATCTCCTATTCCGGCGGTTACGACTTCGACCTGGCGACCGCGAAGACCAGGCAGATCATGGACCTTACCAAACTGGAGAAATCGGATGATAGTTGGCGCAGCCAGGTCAGGGACGGTCGATTGTACCAGCGAAAGGATGGCAGCTATACCTCAGTGTCGGTGTCTGCTGGGGAGATTGACATAAGGGTGATCGACAAAGATGGCTCCAAGAAGCAGGACATTTTGCCGAGGCGGTAGCTTGGGTCAGTCCGTAAGTCGTAGTAATGCATTCGCCGCCCTGGTATTGGCGGCGGGTGAGGGAAGCCGGTTCAGAAGCGAGACCGGTGAAGAGCTGCCCAAGGTCCTGCGCCCGATTTTGGGCAGGCCGATGGTGTTTTACGTTCTGGACACGCTTGCTTCGGCCGGAATAAGCGATGTGACCCTTGTGGTCGGTTACCGCGCGGCGGAGGTAATGAGCGCAATTGGCGACAAGTGCGATTATGTTCTGCAGGACGAGCAGCGGGGCTCGGGGCACGCAGTCGCCTGCGCGAGGGATAAGTACGGGGACTTCGACGGTCATCTGGTCGTGAAGTGCGGCGACAGCCCGTTGTTTGCCGGTGAGACGGTGCGCGAGATGATGCGAACGCACGTCGAAACTGGCGCCGCAGCGACCCTGGCGGCCGCGGTATTGAGTGACCCATTCGGCTACGGGCGAATACTGCGCGATGGCGGGGGGCGCATCGCCGGCGTGGTCGAGGAGAAGTGCGCGTCTGCCGAGGAACGCAAAATCAAGGAAGTGAACGGCGGCGCATACGCATTCGATGCGAAATGGCTGTTCGGCAGCATCGACGCGATGGCATTAAACGTTGCCGGTGAGTATAATCTGACTGACATGGTGCGGGTGGCTGTCGAGCAGAAGAGAACAGTTTCGGCTGTGCGGTGTGCTCCGGAAGAACTGCTTGGAGTCAACACACCGGATCAGCTAAGAATAGTTGAGGATACATTAAAGCGTTCTATATCAACCTAGGTCTCTATATGGAGACATCCCTGACGTAGAACTGACTCCACAGAGGAAAGACAGAGATAATGACCAAGAAGAAGATCGTCCTGGAAGACGGGAGGTATCTCATTTACTTCAGCTTCACTGAAGGGGATACAGGCGAGTCCCAGGAAGGCGATAAGGAAGACCGCCGCGAGAAGATGTGCTGCGGAGGTAAGAAGTAGTGTCCGAACTCAGATGGCACCCAATCCTTGAGGAGTGGGTCATTACCGCAACACATCGCCAGGACCGGACTTTCCTTCCTCCCGATGATTATTGTCCTCTGTGTCCCACAAAACCGGGAGCTTTTCCGACCGAGATACCGGCCGAGGAATACGAGATAGTTACCTTCGAGAACAAGTTCCCTTCCTTCCAGCACCCGGCGCCGGAACCGATCGTGGAGGAGACAGAGCTCTACAAGGTGCGGCCGGCCGATGGCATTTGCGAGGTGGTCTGCTACAACCCAAGGCACAACGGCACTCTGACGGACGTCAGCCTCCGGGAGATGCGAAATCTGATCGATGTCTGGAGCGACAGGTTCGAGGAGCTGGGCGGCAGGGATTTCGTCGAATATGTGCTGATTTTCGAGAACAAGGGCAGGGATATCGGTGTCACCCTGAACCACCCGCACGGTCAGATTTACGCGTTTCCATTTATTCCTCCAAAGCTCCAGCGCGAGTTGGACTCCGCGAATAAGCATATGTCCCGAACGGGACGATGCCTCTTTTGCGACATCATCGAGGAAGAAAAGAAAGATGGCCGCAGGATAGTCGTCGAAAACGATTCGTTCGTTGCTGTGATTCCGTTCTTCGCGCGATACCCTTACGAGGTCTATATCCTCTCGCGCAGCCATCACCAGCACATGCTGACCTTCAGCGAAGCCGAGAGGGATGATCTCGCCAATATACTGAAGGTCGTGCTGAAAAAATACGACAACCTCTGGGGTATTTCGATGCCCTACATGATGATAATGCACCAGGCTCCGACGGACGGCCGGGATTATGGGTATTATCATTTCCACATAGAGTTCCACCCGCCGAACCGCACCCAAAAGAAGCTCAAATACCTGGCCGGCTGCGAGACTGGCGCTGGGTCATACATTAATGACACAGCCGCGGGAGGAAAAAGCCGAAGAACTGCGTAACTCCGAACCGAGTACGACGAGCAGCATTTATTTGAAGATTTCGGAATAAGAGCGCTCTACAGCGGGAATCACCAAAACAAAGGCGGAACTGCGAATGATAATATCGCAGTTCTCAAAAAATGTCTTCACGTCAAAAGAGGAAGAGGAGAACCAGACCATTGTCCAAGATCAGGAAAGTCGCGCTAATTGAGCCTCGATTTCCCGGATATCATGTCTACAGCCGGTTTGCCCTGCCGAGACTCGGGCTGCCGATACTCGGCGCAATGCTCAAACAACGGGGCATTGAAGTGTCGATTTACTGCCAGAATTTCCATCCAATACATTACGCCGATCTGTTCAGTTCCGATCTGGTCGGGATATCCACAACCACATCGACCGCGCCGGAAGGCTACAGGATAGCCCAGCAGGTCAGAGACGCGGGGGTGCCCGTTGTAATGGGAGGCTCACACGTCAGTTTTATGGCGGATGAAGCGCTTATGCACGCAGACTTCTGCATCAGGGGAGAAGGCGAATATACGATCCTCGAACTCGTGGACGCCATGGAAATCGGGTTCGGGGTTCAGCACTATAAAGGGACTGTCTTACAGAGTGGGCGACGAGATTCGGCACAATCCCGACAGAGGTTTGGTGGAGAATCTCGACGCGCTGCCGTTTGCCGACCTATCGCTTATAAAGGGGCGTGAACAGATCAAGATCACTCCCATTGCCACGTCGCGCGGATGCCCCTTCGACTGCAGCTTTTGCAGCGTGACAAAGATGTTTGGCCGAGGCTTCAGAGAGCGCAGTGTGGACAGCGTGGTCGAGGAAATGCAGAGGCTGGAGCCGCGCGTCACGTTCTTTTACGACGATAACTTTACCGCAAACCGTGAGCGCACAAAAGTGCTCCTGGATACGATGCTTTCCAAAGGTTTGACCGCCTCGTGGTCCGCCCAGGCGCGGGTAGACGTGGTCAAGGACAAGGAACTCCTCAAGTTGATGCAGCGTAGTAACTGCTATGGTGCTGTACCTCGGCTTGGAATCGGTCAATCCGGCTACGCTTGAGGAATATAACAAGCGGCAGAGCCCGGAAGAGATAGCCGATGCCGTGCGTATATTGCACGAATATGACATTCTAACGCACGGAATGTTCGTGTTTGGCGCCGAGAACGACGATGCCGCGAGCCTGCGCGCCACGGTGGACTTCGCATTCAAGAACCACGTCGACACAGTGCAGTTCATGGTATTGATGCCACTGCCGGGCACTACTTATTTTAATGAAATGGAGCGGCAGGGACGGCTGCTCACAAGGGAATGGCACTTATACGACGGGCAGCATGTCGTGTATCAGCCCAACAAAATGAGCCCTTACGAGCTTCAAAAGGAAACGTTCAAGGGAATGAAACGTTTCTACAACCTGATGGAGTGCGTGAGAATGCTCTGCGGGTTGGACTTCCTGAAGTTTCTCACGAGGTTCAATTACGATCTGCTGGCTGGAAGATGGCGCTCGGCAAAATGGCGGGTTGGAGCCCGGGCGCGCAATTGGGGTTATCGTTTTTACGGACATTTCCTGGTAAGGCGTTTTGAGGCCGCAAACAAGGACTTTGCGGAAAGGATCAAGGCACTGGCTGTGAAGGCGCGGGAACTGAGCGCGAACAAAAGAAAACAGCCGGCGCCAGGGGAAAGCAGGATAGATGCCTGAGAGAATCGGCGAACTGAAAGACAAGTTTGAGGAGCTTTTCGGCTCGGCTCCGGAGACCATAGTCAAAGGGCCGGGCAGAGTTGAGTTGCTGGGGAACCACACGGACTATAACGAAGGATTTGCCCTCCCGGTTGCGGTGAATGTGGATGTGCTCGCGGCGGGGAGCCTGCGCCAGGACAGGAACGTCGCCGTCTACTCGGCCAACTTCGATACGCTGGTAGAGTTCCCTCTGGATGCGATTGAAGCAGACTGCGTCAACAAATGGAGCAATTACGTTAGAGGCGTTATCCACTTCATCCAGAAGTCAGGCATCGAACTGAGGGGCGCGAACATCGCGCTCAGCGGGAATGTGCCGGTCGGCTCGGGGTTGTCGAGTTCAGCCGCTATCGAAATGGCCATCGGCGTCCTTTTCCAGAGCATGGTCGGCTTCGAAATGAGCGGTCCGGATATGGCGCTCACCGGCCAGAAAGCGGAGAACCTCTTCGTCGGAGTGAACACAGGCATCCTTGACCAGTTCACCTCACGGCTCGGCAAGAAGGATCACGCTCTGTTCCTCGATTGCCGGAGCTTGGGCTACGAGCTTCTTCCGCTGGATACGTCATCAGCCAAACTCGTCGTGTGCGATACGATGAAGCGCCGCGGGCTTGTGGACAGCGAGTATGGCCTTCGCCGGAGCCAGTGCGAGGAAGCTGCTCGTATGTTTGCGAGATGGATTCCAGATGTAAAGGCCCTGCGGGACGTAAGTGTGGAGATCTTCGAGGCTTACCGGGACAGACTTCCCGAGGTCGTGAGAAAACGCGCCCAGCACGTAATCTATGAGAATGAGCGGGTCTTGAAGAGCAGGGAAGTGCTGCTGGCCGGCGATTTTGTGGCGTTCGGCAACCTCCTGAACGAAAGCCACAACTCCTCCAGGGACCTTTACGAAGTCAGTTGCACGGAGTTGAATACTATGGTCGACATCTGCCGCGCTGCGCCCGGGGTTCTGGGTTCCAGGGTAGACCGGGGCCGGTTTCGGGGGATGCAGCCTGAGCCTTGTGGAATCAGAATATGTGGATCGGTTCCTGGAAGTGGTAAAAGTAGAGTATAAGAAGCAAACAAGCGTGACTCCGTCGGTTTACATCTGCACCGCGGAAGACGGAGCGCGTTGCCTGGAGAGGTGATAACCCTTGAACTGTCGAAAATGCGGAGCGGAACTGCATCCTGATCAGAAGGTGTGCATAGAATGCGGAGCCCAACGCCTGCGGGCGGCGGATTCGATTATGGCGAGGAGAAGCACTGGCAGCTCACGCGCGGTCATATCTACGCCGCAGCGGGCATGGTCACTGCTGATCATCGTTGTTCTTATTGCACCAGGCCATGCGCACGATTCCACCGGATGTGGTCGCCAAGGAATGGTTTGATGCAATGGCTAACCGCCAGATCGGGCTGGCCGAGACATACGTTACCCCCCAAATGGAACAGGTGCTGGCAAACAAATCATGGAGCTTGCAGGCGATGTCTGATGACTATGTCTCAATGATCAGCGATAATCAGGCTACCTACGCCGTGGGCAAGCCGCGCTTCGGCACTCCCGACAACCCAGGTGGTGCTGAAGTAACGGTCTCGATGAAGTATGCGACACGTGGTGTCGGCCGCGACGTCATCATTCAGCTTGTTAAAGATGGCCGCACGTGGCGCGTTAACAACGTTATTTAGCCACTCGATTAAGGTGACGCCCCCGTTGTTTCTGGAAACCCTTTCCCGGAACCGCCATGTTTGGGTGGCGATCCAAGAAATCGTCACCCTGTCTAACATCCGCTTTACCTGTAATGATGGTGCGGGGAGCGCGGCCTGCTGTGTCAGCACTATATGATATGCAGTGCCTGCTCTCATGTTGACATCAGTGGTCTTTCCCTGGGCTACCGCGCCTGCGCCGTAGCCGGAAGCGCCTCCGAGCAGCAGACCTTCGAACCCGCCGGCCAGCACTCCGATAGCGCCGCCGATGATCGCACCCTTCTTCTTAACCCCTTTGACGGCTTTGTTGCCGGTGATGGGTCCGCTTGGAACTCCCTGCGGGTTGCTCAAGGCCGCGTGTATGCTCAGAACTGGTGAAAAACCATCTGCGCCGCGAGGCTGGAGACAGCGACAAGCGCCCAGACCATCAGCCCCAGCGCAATCGGACGCGGACCCGTCTTTACCATTTTCGAGAGGTTGGCGCCGAGTCCCACTCCCGCCAGCGCAACTATTATGAGATACTTGCCCGCGGAACTGGCGAAGGTCGGCAGGTAACTCCCGAGCACCCCAGTCGTGTTCAAGAGCGAGGCGGCAAGAAAACCCAGGTCAACCAGGGCAGGATGGCCTTGATATCGTAGCTGCTCGAACCGGACCTGCGTCTTACGAGCGCGGCGAACGCCAGCGAGATAGGGATGATCATAGTGGTGCGGGCGAGCTTGGTGATTGCCGCGCAGTCACCGGCAGCTTTGCTGAAGGAATATCCCGCCGCGACAACCGAAGACGTGTCGTTGATCGCCGTGCCCGCCCACAGTCCGAAGCCTTTGTCCTGCAGATGAAGCAAGTGCCCCAGCAGCGGGAAGATCAGCACCGCGACCACGTTGAACATAAAGATGGTGGATATGGAAAACGCTATATCGTCGTCGTCCGCGCTTATGATCGGGGCAATGGCGGCAATCGCCGACCCTCCGCAGATACCCGTTCCGACGCCGATCAAGCTGCTGAGTTTGCGCGTCACGCCCAGTCTGGAGCCGATGATCCAGGCGCCCAAGAGCGCTATCGTAAGAGATATCAGCATCACGCCGGCAGACTCGCGCCCGGTTCTCCAGACCTCGGTCAGGCTCAAGCTGGCGCCGAGGACGATGATCGCCATCTGCAGAACCTTCTTGCTGCAGAACGATACTCCAGGCTTCACCCCGACAGGCAGCGGGAGCAAATTGCCCGCGAGTATTCCTATAATGATTCCGAAAACCGGTCCGCCGACCACCGGGACCAGGCTTCCCAGCCACATCGCGACAAGGGAGATTAAAATACAAACGGCAAGCCCCGGCACAGTGGAACCGGCTGACGGGCGTCCCTGCCCGCTCGAGTGTTTCGATGAACTTCCCACCACGCAGTCATCCTTTCGTGCGAGGGCTTTGCCCTCGCGCTCCCACCAGAGGCCTCCGCCTCTGGACTCCGCTGGGGCCGCCGGCCCCAGACCCCTGCCTCGCTTAGCGGCTGTCCACCTTGGTGGGGGTTCGGGGGCAAAGCCCCCGTCACATCCTATTATATCTCAGATAAAGAGGTTAACGTTACCCGCTTCCGCTCGGTCCAGATACATCGCGACCCCGCCTTCTTCAACGCCCTCGATCAGTTCCTCGCGCTTAATACCCATCAGATCCATCGACATCGCGCAGGCAATAAGCCGCACTCCCGATTTCTGAGCCGACTCGATTAGCTCCGGCAGCGACTGCACGTTCTTCTTCTTCATAATCCCCTTGATCATCGCCAGGCCCATTCCGCCCATGTTCATCTGCGAGAGCTTGAGCTTGCCGGCGCCGCGCGGCATCATCCAGCCGAACATTTTCTCGATGAGATTCTTGTGAACAGCCACGCGTTTTGGCTTGCGGAGCGCGTTGAGTCCCCAGAACGTAAAGAACATCGTGACGTCGCTGCCCATCGCGACTGCGCCGTTTGCTATAACAAACGCAGCCACGAGCCGGTCGAAATCGCTGCTGAAGACCACCAGCGTCTTGTTCTTGCCCGTCGGCAAACCTGCCATATTTTGAGAGAGCCCGTCGCCCTTTGCGACCACTGCTCTGTAACGTCCATCCTCGGAAGCGACTTCGACGAGCCGGTTGCCCGTGCTGTGGCACCATGCCTCGATGTCGGAGGCAAAGGCAGGATCGGTGGCCGTAACCGCGATTGCTTCCCCGTTTTTGATGCCGGCAAGCTCCTGAGCAACCTGCATGATAGGCCCCGGGCACTGGAGCCCGCAGGCATCGACCTTTTTTACCAGTGTCACGGGCCGCGACTTGTCTTCCTGAGCCACCCTGCAGCTTATCCCGGAGTCGTCGCATGCGTCGGCCTTTGGCGGTTCCGGGTTGCGGGGCGCCTTACCCGTGACCGCGGTGTAGGTCTTTATGCCGCCGGTGTAGTTCAGGCACTTGTAGCCTTTCTGAGTCAGGATTCTGCTGGCGAGGTAACCGCGCAGTCCTACCTGGCAGTAGACGAGGATTTCCTTGTCTTTCGGAAGCTCGTCGATTCGGTCCCGAAGCTCGTCCAACGGAATGTGCACCGCGCCTGGTATGGTTCCCATCTCGACCTCGAACGGCTTCCTGACGTCGAGAATGATCCGGTCCTCCCGCGGATCGACCATATCCTCGGTGTGGCATATCCTGACGTCTCCACGCAGCACATTAGCGGCGACGAAACCGGCGTAGTTCACCGGGTCCTTGGCTGAGCCGTATGGCGGAGCGTAGGAAAGCTCCATTTCTTCGAGATCAAAGACCGTGAGCCCCGCGCGAATGGCAACGGCGAGAACATCGATACGTTTGTCCACGCCATCTGAGCCGACCGCCTGCGCGCCGAGCACTTTGCCGTCTTTCGGGTCGAAGAGCAGCTTTAGACTGATGGGGCTTGCGCCGGGATAGTAGCTCGCGTGGCTGGCCGGATGGATGTAAACCTTTTCGTAGGACATCCCGGCCCGCTTCAGTGACTTTTCGCTCATCCCCGTCATTCCAACGGCCATGTCAAAAACTTTGCAAATGCCGGTTCCCTGGGTGTTCTTGTAGAGAGTGTCCCTGCCCATCGCGTTGTCCGCGGCTATGCGGCCCTGCCGGTTTGCCGGACCCGCCAATGGGATCAATGTGGCGAAACCGCCGACAAAATCCTTCACCTCGACCGCGTCGCCAACGGCGAACACGTCCGGATCGCTGGTGCGCATGTGCTCATCCACTGCTATGCCACCGCGTTCGCCGATAGTGATTCCGGCGTCTTTGGCAAGCTTTATCTCGGGTTTCACGCCGACAGCCATAATCGCAATTCCGCAGTCCACGTTCTCGCCCGTGCTGAGCTGAGCCTGGAGTTGACCGCCGGCATCGATGAATCCGGTAACTGATGTCTCGAGTCGCAAGTCCACGCCGTGGAGTGTGAGATGCTGGTGAAGCGGAGCCGCCATTTCGGGGTCGACCGGTCCCATAACCTGCGAAGAGAGTTCCACCAGGGTGACGCCGATATTCCTCTGGCGCAGCGCCTCAGCCATTTCGAGCCCGATGTAGCCGCCGCCCACAATGATGGAATGAGCCGGCTTCATGGAATCGAGGACCTCGATGATGGCGTCCATGTCGGATAACGACCTGAGGGTTAGAACCCTGGGATCGCCGCTGCCCGAAATCGGCGGCCTGATCGGTTCCGCGCCCGGACTCAGAATGAGCTTGTCGTAAGAAATCTTCTGTTGGGAGCCGTCCGGAGTGCTGCGAACGGTGACTTCCTTACGCTCACGATCGATTGCCACAGCCTCGGTCTTTGTGCGCACGTCAATGCGGAGGTTTGCGTAAAGCATTGCCGGAGTCTGCACAAGCAGCCGATCCCTATCCGCTATGGTCCCACCTATGTGATACGGCAGACCGCAGTTGGCAAATGATACGTATTCTCCGCGCTCGATAAGGATGATCTCGGCATCTTCGGATAGACGCCGCGCGCGCGCCGCTGCCGAAGCTCCTCCGGCAACCCCACCGATTATTACTATTCGAGGCCCATCGCTCATTCGCTCATTCCTCCGATGCTTCTTTGTGCAATTTCGTTACTCCGCAGTGCTGTCTCACGCAATTCAGCAGCGCGGGCAACTGCTCTGATGCGATCTTGTAGAACACGGACTGTCCGCGGCGCTCACTTTTCAGCAGGCCGCAGCTCTGCATGAGGCGCAGATGCTCACAGGCCTGGTGCTGTTTGACTCCGCACATCGCGGCGATTTCCCGGACCTGGAAATCCCCCTGCATCAGGATTTCCACAATCCGCAGCCTGACCGGGTGCGCCATCACTTTCAGGCACGCCGCCGCATCCGACAGCGCATCCATCGACAGCATACTGACCTCGGATTTCTTCTCGCTCATCGCATATCACTCCGTCGATATATCTCCACATCTCGATGGTTCGATCTATTATAGGATACCTGAGCCGTGGAGTCAATACCCCTTTCAGAAATTTCTGAGCAGCGGATGAGCACTTTGGCCAAAGGGTAGGTTCTCTTCGTCGCTGCGAACCACGTGCAACTAAAGCGACTAATAAGTGTTCTGGGGAGACCTTGCCGACATGTCTGAAAATAATTATCCAATTCCGTCAGTTGAGCCGTTGACAACGGCAGAAACGCATGGTAAGCTGCCATCGAGGAAAGCTGGCAATCCATAGACCAGTAGCCCTAATAGCCATTTGAAAGAAGAGAGGAGATGAAAGATTGGATAGACGAATCTTTATGGCAGTCCTGATATCGCTCGTCCTCGTGGCAGGAGCCACGGCTGCCCTGGCGCATGACGGAAGCGCTAACCTTTACGAACCCTATGCACCGACTTATGCCGGAGTGGGTCAGGCCGACTCCATAACCACCGTTCACGATGAGACCCTGAACAATCCTCTACAGATATACAAGGGGTATTACACGGTGTATACCGAGAATTACACCGGGCTGGCGTGGACAGATTTCCACTTCGAGTTGCCGAGCAACCTGGAGGTGTATTTTGGTGGCGCTGCCGGTCAAGTGAGCAGCAGTCAATCGGGATTGACTTGGGCGCTATCGCCGGACAACAGAGAGGTCGACCTCTACTTCCCTTCGGATCCAGTAGCTTCAGATACGGGAAACCTCGTGTGGTTCAAGGTATACACCGACAACACCGCACAGGAGAACAGTCTGTTTTCCATCACCACGTATCCTACGGATACAGCCGTTGCGCCTGAGCCTGCGAGTCTCCTTGCGCTGGCAAGCAGCTTCCTCGGACTTGGGTTCTGGTTCAGGAAGAGAAGTTAGACTGATTTTCGCGGAACTTTTGAGCCGGGGGGCGCTCTTGTCCTCCGGCTTTCTTCATGTGCCATTCTCTATCTCTTTCGTTCCTATCGCAGTTCCTCCGGAAACGCTGAAGACGCCGGAAATGCAGCGTCTTCATAAAATCCAATTCGTCTTGGGCTACCTTGGCTGCCTGCATCCCATAAATCGGACAAAAAGCCGGAGGGGAGACGGGTATATTCAACGAAGTCTCATAATGATTCCGGACGTTACTGGAAGAAATCTCGCATAAGAGGAGCTGGATGAATGTCAAAGTTCATGGTTACCGGGGGCGCGGGTTTTATCGGAAGTCATATCGTTGAGCTTTTGCTTGCCGAAGGACACGATGTGGTGGTCTATGACGATTTTTCCACGGGCCGGGAGAGCAACCTCGAGCCTTTTGCCGGCCGCATTTCCATCGTGAGGGGCGATATCAGGGACCCCAGGCGCCTCGATGATGCAATGAAAGGCGTCGAGTTCGTTATCCATCACGCTGCCGAGGTTTCAGCAATCAAGTCGCTGGAGGACCCGCTGTTCGCGCACGATGTAAATGTTACCGGAACCCTGAACGTGCTGCGCAGCGCCAGGGACAACGGCGCAAGGCGGCTGACAATGGCTTCCTCCAGCGCGATCTATGGCGACACCGGCCGCGTTCCTCAGAGCGAGCGGAACCTCCCGAAGCCGCTCTCTCCCTACGGCGCAACCAAGATATGCGGCGAGCACTACTGTACGGTTTTTAACGAGGTCTACGCCCTGGAAACCGTGCGCCTGAGGTATTTCAACGTTTTCGGACCCCGGCAGAATCCCAAATCGCAGTACGCGGCAGTGATTCCCAAGTTTATAGATCGCATCCTCGCCGGGCAGGACATTCACATTTACGGCGATGGCGAGCAGACGCGTGACTTTGTATTTGTGAGCGATGTTGCGCGGGCAAACTATCTTGCAAGCTTCCACGAGGGCATCGGAGGCGAGGTTTTCAACATCGCCGGCGGCAGAACTGTGAGCATCAACGAACTGACCGAACGCCTGATGGACATCATCGAGAAGCGCGTCGAAGTCATTCACGATGCGCCGATCCTGGGAGAGATCAAGTATTCCGAAAGCGATACGACCAGGGCGCACGAAGTGTTGGGGTTCACACCGCAGACCAGCCTGGAAGACGGGCTGAGGCAGGTTGTTGCGCATCTGGCCGGCAGGTAGTGTCGGGGGCTTCGCCCCCGAACCACTGACCAAGGGCGCTGCCCTTAGAACCCGCCGGGAGCCGAGTGGCCCCTGGACCCCCATCATTGCGAAGGCTTACCCTCGGTTGTGAAACGGGAAATTACATGAATGACAGTAGTTCTGCCAATGGGGTATATCGCAATGATCAAGGCAGTTATCTTCGATTTGGATGGAACGCTCGTTCAGACGGAAACGCTCAAAGCAGCTTCATACGGGAAAGCTTCCGTGGAATTGTGTCCGGCCTGCGGGACCGAACAGGAGGTAACGGCTGCGTTCAAGGATGTCGTCGGCAGGTCGCGCCGGGAGGTGTCCGAGACGCTGATGAAACAGTTCAAGCTGGAGGACGCCGCCCGGAAGCGAATGCAGGAGATGGGGGTAAGCGAACCATGGGAGGCATTCGCCGAGATGCGGATGCGGATTTACGACAAGATGCTCGCGGACCCCAACCTTATACGCAGCCATCAGCTCGCGCACAATGTCGATCTGCTTCGTCATGTCCGCAGGCAGGGTTATAAGACGGCGCTTGCCACCACTTCGGCTCGCGACGCCGCTCTGCGAGTCCTGGAAGAGCTTGGAATAGTCGACGAGTTCGATGTCATAGCAACGGCGGATGACGTGACCAACAACAAGCCCGACCCCGAGATCTATCAGTTGATTTTCAAAAAGTTCGAGGTTTCTGCACGCGAATCACTCGCAATCGAAGACTCGCCCGCGGGCGTTACGGCGGCGACCGCTTCCGGAGCCTGGTGCATCGCCGTAACCACGGAGTTCACCAGGGACGCGATACACGAGTCAAAGCTGCTGGACGAACGCTGGATAGTCGACGACCCGAAGCGGCTCAAAGAAGTGTTCAACCTGATGATAGAGGAGCGCAAGGCAGACTCTGGGGAAGATACGAAGGCCGCGTGAAGGGGATTTTTTATCGCGAAATGGGGGAAGCGCGAATGGAGTGCCCGGCGGTTTCGGGATATCCGAAACAAGCTAACCATAACGCAATAAGTTCCCGCTACTTGTGGTCATCACCAGTCTACATCCCCACTCGCGCGAGAAAGCAGTGCTGGGGGACGTTTGGCTTTGGATGCTGCTGTTCCAGGAGACAGGTACAGCACGCTCCCATCTTGGTTCCATACAACAGTTCCACTGGGCAACGTGTTGTAGGCTTCCAGCAACTCATCATTGCTCGACCACCCGAGACTGGGAAATCTAAACCCGTTTGGACAGTTAATTCTGTGCAGTTTCTGAGCTGGATCGCCGACGTACAATTCGGCGCTTCCCTGGTCTTCAAGCAGCAGTGCGATAGCTCGACCCGTAGGTGACCGAGTAGCCCAATCCACGCGAGCGCCAGAGATGCTGCGCGTATCCTGAACTCGGATTGGTCGTATGTTGTTGGGGCTAGAGAAGTCAACATAAAACAGTCGCGGTTCTTTCGTTCCGAATGCGAACCACGCAACGGCTCTGTCCAGACCAGGGGACAGCAGTCCAGACCTCATGCCGTCGAGGGCGGGAATTCGCTTCCTGGGTTCAGACGAACCCATGCGGTACAGGAAGCCTGGATCTCGCGTCAGTATCCAAGGCCGGGAATCCGAATCGCCCCGAATGCCATGGATCATGCTGCCAGCCGGCAGGCGCCAGGTCGTAGTCGTTCGAGTCTTTCTGTCGATCAGCATCAACTGTTTCAGGTAATGCCGGTCGGGGAGGCTATACGCTACGAACCGAGTGCAGTCAGCGTTCCAGAACCTGCCGAGGTTGTAAGCTGAGGTCACCGACCATGCCGCCTTTCCGGTCGATTCCGCACATTCGAACCGCCCGGACCTTAAGTCAAAGATACCGGTAACGAGGGGCGATAAGTATTGGGATAGCACCAGCCTTTGGTTACACTCAATGGACAGCGGCAAACACGCGAAGTGTGCCTTATCCCTGATTTTTCCTACCACATTTCCGCGATTGTTAAAACGAATATACTCGACACCAGAGGAGATGCTCACACATACAGGTCCGCCAGCCCACACGAGTTGCCAACCTACTGGATGCGATGGCAAGCGGGCAATGACTCGCAAGCTCTGTTCACCTACTGAACGATGTGCCCACCAGCAGGAGCCAAGCACTGCGGCGGCGACCAGAATAAGCCATAGAATAGTGATCGTCCTCTTAAGCATACCTAACCGCCTCCCGAGAGTGTAATCGCGGGGACTTGGGGGATCCGCCGATGAAAAACGACTCGAAATTTGCTTTTAGCGTAACGTGAAAACCAGATTCCTCGCTTTGCTCGAAATGACAATACCGGCAGGTCGTGTTGTAATAACATAGCAAGATCAAAGGAATAAATCCCCCGGATTCAACATCATCTCCGGGTCGAAAAGCGACCTGAGTGCCCGCATCTCGGCGATTCCCTCATCGCCATACATCATTCCCAGGAACGGCGCCTTGATCTTGCCGATGCCGTGTTCGGCTGAGACTGACCCGCCGAGCGAGGTTATCTGCCGCGCCCAGGACATATACAGCAACTTGCCGCGCTGGTATTCCTCCAGGCTGTGCGGGAGAATGTTCACATGCACGTGGTTGTTCCCGATATGGCCGAATATGACCGACTCGAGTTTTTCGTCCGTAAGCCCGGCATCATACATGGCCAGAACCGATTCCATGTGGGCATCGGGCACGGACATATCGGTTCCCAGTTTCGTGAGTTCCGGGCACATCCTCTTTCGCTCTCCGATCAACAGGTTCACTGCCTCGGGAACCGCGTGGCGGAACGCCTTCAGAGGCTCCAGTTCGCGCTCCGTGGTTGCGTACCAGGTGTCTTCGTCGCTTCCTCCGAGCTGCGTGATAACATCCATTATCTGCATCACGGATTCTTCCAGGGTCTCTTCGTCGCTGCCGTGGAACTCGAGGTAGATTGCGGTGTGGTAGTGCGGTTTAAGGGCCGGGATCTTCTCGAATGCCGAAGACTGAGTCTTCATCGCGCGCAAAAGATCGAGCGCATCGGAATTGAAGAACTCGATTGCAACCGGGCGAGTGGTTAAAGGCTCGAAGCCATCGACCGCCTCCCCGCGCGCGACTCGAACCAGCTTGAGCGCCGCTTCCTCCGACTCCACGAAAACCATCAGACCTACGACCGCTTCCGGCTTCCCGATGAGCCGAAGCTCGATCTCGGTTATTACTGCCAGGTGCATTCCATTCCGACGAACAAATCGATCATGTCCATGTCATCCGCCACGTAGTAGCCTGCGGCAGTCTTGATGCCCGGCACGCAGTAACCCGGCAGTTTCCCCGCGATCACCCGGCCGTTTTCGGTCGTAATCGAGAAAGCTCTTCCCTGCGCCCGGTTTTCGCCTCTCCGCAACGATACCGTCGATCCGTCGCTCAGGACAGCGCGCAGGGCGGTGATCCATTTGCGAGTGGGACCGTAGAAGAACGACATTGCTCCTGACGCGTTGCACGCGACCATGCCGCCCAGCGATGCCGAAGTTTCGGTGGGATCTGGTGGAAAGAAGAGCTTGTCTTTTGCGAGGGCCTCGCGAACCTCGCTCAAGAGCGCCCCCGGCTGAACTGTGAGAGAACTTTTTCCGATTTCCTGGCCGGCGCGTATCTCGCCGATTGCCTTCATTCGGCTCAGGTTGAGGATGTGACCGCCCTGCGGCACCGCGCCGGCGACGATCCCAGTGCGAGCGCCCTGCACTGTGATAGCCCCGCCGACCGCTCGAATGCTGTCTACGACCCCGATCACTTCCGCCTCTGATGTGGGAAATGATATCGAGTCCGCTGTTCCTACGCGGCGGGATTCGTCGCTGAGGTAATCTTCGTAATCGCTGCTCCAAGGTATCACCAAGTCTCCGGCCATGAGCTTTCTCCTTCCTCGCATTTAGACAGGGTGTGCGGCCAGGGCACAGCGCTACTCTGCAAGCCCGCGGCCCCTGAGCCTGGCAGGTTTGCATCCGCAGGACTCCCTGATCGAGAGCGTGGCGGGAAAGAGGATCTGGGATACCGGCCTGCCGTTTATAATATCCACTAAGGACTTTGCAGCTTCCCTGCCCAGTTCAACGGAGGGAATGCGCACGCTCGTGAGTGGCGGATCGGAGTAACTCACCAGTGCCTCGATGTCATCACAGCCTATCATCGCGCAATCCCTGGGGACGTTCTTTCCGGAGGTCTTGAGTGCCAGCAATGCAGCCATTGCCAGCTTGTCCGAAACGACGAACATTGCCGTGAAGTCTTTGGAACGTGCAAAATCCAGAGCGGTTTCGTATGCCAGTCGCGGATCGTGCTCATCGAGAAGGACCTCGAGGTCCGGGGACACTGCAACCCCGGCGCTCTTCATTACGGCTTCGTAGCCCCGCATCCGGCTTACCGACCACCGTTGATCTCGCACTCCCAGGAATAGAATCCGCTCGTGGCCGTGCTCCAGAAGGTGGCTCGTTGCCAGCCTGCCGACCGATTCATCGTCCACGTCTACAAAATATTCCCGCGACGATGCGGGCAGATTGTTTTCGAATGCCCAAACCGGGACGCCGGCTTCGTCGGCAATCTGCCTGATTCTGCGGGAATCCTGCTCTGAGTCCGGGTCAGTGGAACCCACGTGCAGCACACCGTCGACGCTCCCGGAACGAATGACATTGGAGTAAGTATCGAAATTCGTCGTCCGAATCGATGGTGCATATTTGAAGCGAGTAACCTTGCTCGGCAGGGTACCTGCTCCGCTCCCACACGACACCCGTAAATGTTCTCATCGAACACAGTCTGGAATACCGCTAGAAGGATTGTCTGTGTGCGGCCGGTGGCGAGTGACTTTGCGGCTGCATTTGGTCGATAGCCGAGCTGCCTGGCTGCATCCGCAATACGCTCGCGCGTCGCCGTGCTGATAATCACATTGCTGGGTTTGTCGCTCAAGACGTAAGATACCGCAGACTTGGAAACGCCGGCTACCTCTGCAATCTGTGCCAGGGTAACTCTCTTTTTTTGCTCCGGATTATGATTGATGGACAACTGTGGTCCTCGGATATATAGTAGTTAGTCGCAATTGACATTATACTGCGAGAAGAGGATCAGCGTAAAGAGATGGAATGGTTAGTGAAATCAGAGTTGGAATGTCCGAGAATTTTCGTTAGCTCGCACCGGAAGGTGTCCGAAACGCCGATGAAGCAGTTCAAGCAGGAGGATGCCGCTGGAAGCGGCATGGGGTTAGAGTAGGGCGCTACTTTGAGGCCCGCGGCCCTTTAGTCCGGCAGGTTTGCATCCGCAGGACTCTCTGATGGAAAGCGAAACCGGAAGCAAGACAGGGGATACGGTCTTGCCGTCCATAATCATTATAAGGGACTTTGCAGCTTCCCTGCCCAGCTCAATACAGGGAATGCTCACGCTCGTGAGCGGTGGATCGGAGTAACTCACCAGTGTCTCGATGTCATCGCAGCTTACAATCGCACAGTCCTGTGGGACTTTCATTCCCGAGGTCTTAAGCGCGAGCAAAGCAGCCATCGCCATCTTGTCCGAAATGATGAACATTGCAGTGAAGTCCTTGGATCGTGCAACTTTCAGCACGGTGTCGTATGCGACCTGCTGATCGTGTTCCTCGAGAATGACCTCGAGGTCAGGAGATACTGCAACACCAGCGCTCTCCAAGGCGGCTTCATAGCCCTGCATCCGGCTAATCGACCAGCGTTGATCTCGCACTCCTACGAATAGAATCCGCTTGTGGCCGTGCTCCAGCAGGTGGCTCGTGGCCAGCTTGCCGACCGATTCATGGTCTGCGTCAACATAATATTCCTGTGAGTCTGCCGGCAGTTCGTTTTCGAACGCCCACACCGGGACGCCGGCTTCGTTGGCAATCTCCCTGATTCTGTGGGAAGCCGGAACCAAGTCCGGGTCAGCGCTGCCCACGTGCAGCACACCGTCAACTCCTCCGGAACGAATGATGTTGGCGTAAGTATCATATTTTCCGTCGGAATCGATAGTGCATATTTGAAGCGAGTAACCTTGCTCGGCCAGGTACCGTTCCGCCCCCAGACGGCAAGCGTAAAGGTTTTCATCAAACACAGTCTGGAATATCGCCAACAAGATTATCTGCGTCCGGCCGGTCGCCAGTGATTTTGCAGCCGCATTTGGCCGATAGCCCAACTGCCTGGCTGCATCCGCAATACGCTGGCGCGTTGCCTTGCTGATAATCACATTGCTGGGTTTTTCACTCAAGACGTAAGATACGGCAGACTTGGAAACGCCGGCTACCTCTGCGATCTGTGCCAGGGTAACTCTCTTTTTTTGCTCCGGATTATACTTGACGGACAATTGTGGTCCTCGGATATGTGGCTGTTGTCACGATTGACATTATACTGCAAGAACCGATAAGCGTAAAGAGACAAACCGGTTGCGGGGCTGAAAGCCGGACTTCCGAAGTTCAAATATCCTCCTGTCACAATGAAGAAGGAGCCGAACACCCGCTTAATCAAGTAGTATTTATGGAAGAAACTCAAGATCAAGGTTTCGTCGGCGAATCCGACTACGCTGCGCTCTTTGACGCCGGCGTGCGCGGTAGTTTCCTGCCCGGGACGAGCATAGAGATCATTCGCGAGCCCGCGGGCCGCGGCGGCTACAAACACGTTCTCTTTGACTTCGACGGCACTCTCAGCCTTGTTCGCGAAGGCTGGCCCGAGGTCATGGTCGAGATGATGGTCGAGATTTTGCTTCAGACCCCATGCCACGAGCCCAAGGAAGAACTGCAGGATGTGGTTCGCGACTACGTTGCGCGGCTGACCGGAAAGCAGACCATCTACCAGATGATCCGGCTGGCCCAAGAAGTCGCCAAACGCGGTTCAGCGCCCGAGGAGCCATCTTATTACAAGCGCGTATACCACGACGCCCTGATGGAGCGCATTCGAAGCCGAAGAGAAGACCTGAAGAGCGGGCGCGTGAGCCGGAGGATATGCTGGTCCCGCACGCTTTCGAACTGCTGAAGACTCTAAAGGCGCGCGGGCTATCGTTGTATCTGGCCAGTGGAACAGACGGAATTTTTCGTAAAAGAAGAGGCTGAGCTCCTGCACCTCACGCCATATTTCGAGGCTCACATCTACGGCGCGATAGATGACTACCGAAGCTTCTCCAAGGCGATGGTGATCGAGCGACTCCTGCGCGAGAACAAGGTCGAGGGTGCTTACCTGCTGGGTTTCGGCGATGCCTACGTCGAGATAGACAACGTGAAGACCGCCGGGGGGGCAGCCGTGGGGGTCGCTAGCGACGAAGCGCTCCGCAGCGGCAGACCGGATCCGTGGAAACGCGAACGCCTGGTTGGTGTGGGCGCCGACATCATCGTCCCCGACTACCGCGAATGCGGCGTCCTTCTCGATTACCTGTTTACAAGCTGAGGTGCTTATGTTCGACAGAACCAGACTCCTGATCAAGCCGCTTTCCCAGCGCGATCACAAGCTCAACATCCGGCAAATTGCGCAGTCGCCGGACGCCATCCTATCGCCGTTGCCCCTGGCCAGGATGGCTCAGATCGAAAGCGCCGCCGAACGCATCGTAGCCGCGCGGGATGCCGGGAAAGCTGTCGTCATCACATTCGGCGCGCACCTTATAAAAAACGGCCTGGCTCCGGTCATCATCCGGCTCGTTGAAGAGGGATGGGTGACTCATCTGGCCACAAACGGCGCGGGATCAATCCACGACTGGGAGTTCGCGCACCTGGGGCTGAGCACTGAGGATGTCCGCGCCAACACTGCCAAAGGCCAGTTCGGAACGTGGGAGGAGACCGGCCGGTTTATCAACCTCGCGGTCGCCGTCGGCGGCGCGCAGGGACTCGGCTACGGCTGGTCGGTCGGAAAGATGATCGCCGAGGACGGTCTGCAGGTCATTCGGCGCGACCAGCTCCGGCAGCTCATCTCTGAGATCGCATCGGTGGATAATCCGGGTGAGGAGCTCGGCGCCTTCTCTGACTTGCTCTACCTGATATCGAAGTTCGATGTGCGCGAGGGCCCCGTAAAGATCGAGCACCCGTTCAGGGAATACAGTGTGCAGCACGCCGCATACACGCGCGGGGTTCCATTTACCGTCCACCCCGGAATTGGCTATGACATCATTTACACTCATCCCCTGAACTGCGGGGGCGCGATAGGGCGAGGGGCCGTCCGGGACTTTCTGACCTATACCCAGAGCATCAGCCAACTCGAGGGCGGGGTGCACCTCGCAATCGGCTCTGCGATAATGGCACCAATGATCTTCGAGAAATCGCTGTCCATGGCGAACAATTTATCCCTGCAGGAGAGAGGCAGACCGCTTTCGGACTATTATCTGGTTGTGGTCGACGTCCAGGACGGCGGCGATTGGGACTGGAGCAAAGGCGAGCCGCCGATGGAGAGCCCCGCATACTACCTGCGCTTCTGCAAGACATTCTACCGGATGGGCGGCATGCTGGATTATGTCTGTCTGGACAACCGCCTGTTCCTCCTGGCTCTTTACCGAGAGCTGAAGAAACTGAGGAATCGCTCATGATGACTCAAGACAGGCTTGAAGAGATACTCGCTGCGTTCGGGAGCCGAAAGATTGTTGTGGTCGGCGATTTCTTTCTGGACAAATACCTGGAGTTCGACCCGAGCCTGGCCGAGATATCGCTTGAGACGGGAAAGATCGCGAACCAGGTAGTGAACGTGCGCCACAGTCCCGGCGCGGCGGGCACGGTGGTCTGCAACCTCGCGGCTCTCGGCGCGGGCACTATTATCCCAATCGGCTTCACAGGCGATGATGGCGAGGGTTACGATCTTAGGCACAATCTCAAGAACCTCGGCTGTGTTATGGACCACGTGCTCACGGCGTCCGACCGCTTGACCCCGACCTACCTTAAGCCGCGCGACACGAGCACCATCGGCCTCGATGGAGAGCGCGAGCGCTACAACACCAAGAACCATGTCCCGCTTCCGGGCGACGTGGAATCTGAGATCATTTCAAGGCTGCGCGAGGTTGTAAAAGACGCAGACGCCGTCATTGCTATGGAGCCAGGTGGAGGAGGAGAGGCTGCGGGGTGTTTACTGCCCCGGTGAGAGAAACGTGCCTGCGGGGTTGGCCTCCAGCGGCACCCGGAAACGATCTCTGGGCAGACAGCCGCAGGCGAATCGGTTCATTCACCGGAGTCATCATTAAGTCGAACCAGTTCGAGGCCGTGTTAGCAGCCTTTCCGGTTTCGAAGGTCAACCCGACAAGCACAC
>CAVZJH010000103.1:0-8741 GCA_963775535.1 uncultured bacterium
GACGCATTGCTGGATAATCTAATCAGGCTGCGCGATTTCAAGGAGCGGTTGGGGGACCTGCCTGCGGTGGTAGAGTTCAGAAACGCTGACTGGGTTAACGAAGATACATTTGACTTGCTTCGCGAGGTCAATCTTGGTTTCTGTTCGGTGGACGAACCTGAGCTTAAAGGACTTATGCCAAGGGTCGCTGCAGCAACGTCGAATGTCGGATATGTTCGTTTCCACGGCCGCAATGCCGCAAAGTGGTGGAAGCACGAGCTCTCGCACGAGCGGTACGATTACCTGTATTCAGAGGAAGAGCTTGCCGCGTGGGTTCCAAAAGTTGAAAGCCTGGCTGCGGAAACTCAGGATGTGTTCATCTACTTCAACAATCACTACCACGGCAAGGCGGCGACGAACGCGAGGCTATTCGCGCAAATGCTGGATCTGCACGTGCCGCCGGGTGACACTGCGCCAGGCGAGCAACTGGGTTTTGGTGAAGGTTTCTGATTCTCACAATATTCTCCTGGATTTTCGTCCTTTTCCCCGTGCAGGATGGTCTTATACATAGAAAGCCGATCAACAGGAGTGCAATGACAGACACGCGACGCGACATACTGAACCGCCTGATCCTGCTGCAATGCCGGCAGGGGAAGCGTGAGGGGCTCGAGACCCTGGTAGAGACGTGGCAAAAACCGCTTCTCTACTACATCAGGCGGATGGTGGAAAGAGAGGACGACGCGCTGGATGTGATGCAGGAAGTCTGGCTGCGGGTGTTCCGAGGCATCAGTTCGCTGCAGAGCGCCGATGCTATGCCGGCTTGGCTGTATAAGATCGCTCACAACGCTGCCCTGACTCACCTGCATAAGGTCAGGAGTTGGCAGGAGAGTCATGAGGACATCGAGGATGATGCTCTCACTGACCCCCCAGCGGATGATGTGTTTTTGGGGCTGTCAGCAAAGGATATTCACGATGCGCTTGGCCAACTTCAGCTCGCCGAGCGAGAAGTGCTGACCCTCCATTTCCTGGAGGGTTACCAGATAAACGAGATCGCGCAAATCACCGATGCGCCCCTTGGAACGGTAAAATCGAGAATGAAGCGAGCAAAGCAAAACCTCAGGGCTATCCTGGAAACGGAGGCGCGCTAGCAATGGAAGATAGAAACTTGAGAGATGAGCTGTTGGCGCAGGACCGGATGGATTCTGAGTTTGAGGCTGAGCTTGCTAGGAGGATTAAGGGTATGCTGGAAACACGACTGAGCCCCACACGCAGAATCGCGTGGCTGGTATCGGGAATTGTTGGTCTTGTGAACACCATTCTGATCGGATTCGTAGCAGTATCGCACAGAAACACTCTTCCGTGGCAAGCAACGGCCGGACTAGCAGTCGGGTCGCTGTTTGGAGTAGTCTGGGTCGCCATAGCATACTCAATCGTGAGGAGTGGGCGAATCATTAGAAACCGCCATCCGATACTGATAGCAGGTTGGGTCTGGGGACTCACGCTCGTGGTGTTCATCATGTTTTCTGTGATCGCGCCACAGTCCAGACACCATTACACTGCCACAGTAGGAATGATCGATGCCCTTGGATATCTGTTGATAGGTGCATGTTACCTTATAACGAACTCTGTAGCACAGTCATCACTTCAAGGTGAGGAGCAATTCCTCAAGCTGCAGCTTCAGCTACAAGATATGACTGCCAAATTGGAGAGACTTGAGCAAGGCAGAGCGGGGCAATAAAAGAAGAACATGCGAAGATCATTAAGAATTGCTTAGAGGAATCTGTTTCGCTGCGGCGAAACTATCAATTGCGCAGCTATAGAGCGCAGCTATCTATGAGAGGAGTTCCGAGGATGAAACTGAGCGTTTTGAAAGGTGTCCTGCCTCTGGCAGTAGCTCTTCTGGCTGCGAGCGGCGCATTCGCAGCGGATCCGGCGCCCGGCAAGGCTCCGGCCGCAGTGGCTACAACAGCGAAGGCCGATGCCAAAGTGACCATCGCTGCTCCGGCCGACGGGTCCAAGGCAAAGGATGTTTTCGAGTCACTCGCAAAGCAGACCCAGGAAAAGATTATCGTGGAATCGAGCGTGAAGGGCGACGTCAAGTCCGTCTCGCTAACTGACGTATCGCTGGAATCCGCGCTGACCGCGGTCTGCAAGGCCGGCAAATGGGAATGGCGCAAGGTCTACATCGGTTCTGATTCTAAGCTGCTCGAACAACCGGACAAGCTTGCTTCGACTGTTCGGCTTATGCTTGGTCTCAGCTTTCCGGATATGCTGGTGGCAGGGTCATCGATGGACAGGTATGCCACTCACTTCAACGACAAAGCCTCCGTTCTGAAGTCGGAAACAAGCCTTGCCAAGGAACTGGGAATGGTGCGGGTTTATCTGATAACCGACGATGTCGCGCTGGCTGCAAAGGCGCTCGCGGATGAGAAGTCGAAAAAAGTGAGTAAGTATGCTGATCTGCAAAAACAACAAATGGACGCGTTCATGGACATGAGTCCGGAGGAAAGGGAACAGGCCATAATGGACAGCCTCAACATGATGGACCAGGTCAGTCCCCAATACATGAGCGATGTCATGCAATCATTGATGTCTGATCCCGACGCGCTAAGGCAGATCATGTCGAAGCAGACTGATTTCCTCTTCGATATGAGCCAGGATCAGCGCCGCGCGATAATAAAGATGCAGATGCAAATGGGGAGCATGTTCACACCGGAGCAGCAGCAGATGCTTCAGGAGGACTCGCAAGCGGTAATGGAAGAGATAAAGGCCGAACAAGGCGCGCAAGGCAAGTAGACTTTCCTATAACGCAATGACACAGCCATCCCAGTGGGTCACCAGGCATGTGCTTGGTGACCCACTGCTGCATTAAATCGGCGTAATATACAGGTGGTTGGCTATATATGCCCGCATCGTCCGCCAAAGACCAATATGCGCCATTATCGCGCCTTGCAGGTCATGCCCAAAAACTAGTAGAATGCCACGGGCATGAGTTAGCACTCGCGAGATGCGAGTGCTAATGATGAGCAAATTCTGGAGGAGGTGCACATAGTGCTTAAGCCACTTGGAGACAGGATAATCGCCAAGGCAATCGAGGCGGAGAAGGTGACGGCAGGAGGAATAGTACCTGCCGGACACGGCAAAAGAGAAACCGCTCGAGGGTGAAGTTATCGCCGTTGGACCCGGAACTCAGCTCGACTCCGGCAAAAGGGCGCCGATGGACGTCAAGATTGGCGACCGTATCATCTACGGTAAATACGCAGGAACTGAAGTCAAGGTGGAAAGCCAGGATTATATGATTCTGCGCCAGGATGATGTTCTTGCAATACTCGAAAAATAAAAACGCGAGGAGGTGACGATTAGCTTGGCAGCTAAAGATTTGAAATTCAACGAAGAGGCGCGCAGGGCGCTTGAGAAGGGCGTTAACAAGCTGGCGGATGCCGTCGGCGTCACACTGGGACCGAGAGGTCGTTTTGTGATGCTGGAGAGAAAGTTCGGCAGCCCCAGCGTGATTAACGATGGCGTGACTATAGCCAAAGAGATCGAAGTCGAGGACCGCTTCGAGAATATCGGAGCTCAACTCGTTCGCGAAGTCGCGTCAAAAACCAACGACGTCGCCGGTGACGGGACGACCACTGCGACCATTCTGGCACAGGCAATTGTTCACGAAGGCTTTATGAATGTTGCCGCCGGCGCAAACCCGATGGCCTTGAAGAGAGGCATTGACAAGGCTGTACAGATCGCGGTTGGCGAGATCAAGAAGATGAGCACGCCGATCGATACGAGAAAAGACATTGCGCAGGTAGCCAGCATATCGGCCAATGACAAGGAGATCGGCGAGTTGATCGCTGACGCGATGGATAAGTCCGGCAAGGATGGCGTGATCACAGTCGAGGAGTCTAAGGGCACTGCCACGACGCTCGAGTGGGTCGAGGGAATGCAGTTCGACAAGGGATACATCTCGCCCTACATGGTCACCGACCCCGAGCGAATGGAAGCCGTGTTGGAGGACCCGTTCATTCTTCTCTATGAGAAGAAGGTATCCTCGATCCAGGATCTGGTGCCTGTGCTGGAGAAAATCATCCAAATGGGCAGGCCGATAGTCATTATTGCAGAGGATGTTGAGGGAGAGGCTCTCGCAACTCTGGTGGTCAACAAGCTGAGAGGTTCACTCAACGCAGTAGCCGTTAAAGCGCCGGGATTTGGTGACAGGCGGAAGGCTATGATGCAAGACATCGCAGTTCTCACGGGAGGCACGTTCGTTACCGAAGATCTGGGCATGAAGCTGGAGAACGTTGACGTCAATATGCTTGGGCAGGCGAAGAAAGTCGTTGTCACCAAGGAGAACACTACCATAATCGAAGGCAAGGGCAGCCACGATGCAGTTAAGGGCAGAATTACCCAGATAAAGAACGAGCTCGAAAAAAGCGAGTCCAGCTACGATCGAGAAAAGCTGCAGGAGAGACTTGCCAAGCTCTCCGGTGGTGTCGGAATTGTTCAGGTTGGGGCTGCTACGGAAACTGAGCTGAAAGAGAAGAAATCACGCATTGAAGACGCTCTTTCGGCCACTAAGGCTGCGGTCGAGGAAGGCATAGTGCCGGGCGGCGGTGTGACGATGCTCAACATTATTTCTGCGCTTGAGGCTGTCGAAGCTGAACATGATGAGCTTATAGGTGTGCGCATCGTCAAGAAGGCGCTTGAGGAGCCTACGCGAAAGATCGCAACAAACGCGGGCGCGGAAGGTTCCGTCGTAGTCCGGAAGATCATGCAGATGCCAAAGGGCCATGGCTTCAATGCAGTTACCGGAGAATATGAGGATATGGTAAAGGCGGGGATTGTCGATCCTGCAAAGGTCGCCCGAGCGGCTCTGGAAAACGCCGCCAGCATCGCGTCACTCCTGTTAACCACTGAAGCGGTTGTGTCCGAAAAGCCTGAAAAGAAACAGCCTGGCCCTGCTATGCCTCCCGGCGGCATGGGCGGCATGCCGGGGCATGGGCGGTATGGCGGCATGGGCGGCATGGGCGGCATGGCGGCATGGGCGGCATACGTAGGCAGGCCCTGGTCGCCTGCTGCCACAGGTCCCGCCAAAGCATTGACTGCGAGGCGCTGATCTGTTATGATATATCAGTTACCGGTGCGGCTGGACTGCGCATGCCGAAGTTCCGAGGTGGATAAACTGTGTTCAGAGTATTCTTTATAGCTTTGCAGGTTGTAAGCGCGCTTGCCTTGATCGGTATTGTAATGTCTCAAGCCACGAAAAGCGAGGGCTTGACGGGGACAATTGGCGGCAAGGCTGAATCGGTGTTCCAGGGGAAGCCTGGTTTTGAAGAAAAACTCGATGAGATCACCAAGTGGTGCGCCTGGGGTTTCCTTGTGACGAGCGCGATACTGGCTTACGTAGTCAGATAATCTGCCGGCGATCAAGAGTTTAGAAAGATCATCCGTTTACAAAGCGTAGGCGGATGATTTTTTCTGCGCCATATCAGGCGGCTCGTTTTAGCGCCGAAAGATCTTCGCCAGCACTGGCACGGGGACATGTCAGACAATTATCAAAATTGCAGTCCATGCATTCCTGGTGCTTGGGGTCACGCGCCGTAGCGACCAGGTAAATATAGAGCGCCGCGCTGGCCGCGATCCATGCGGCAGAGATTGCTATCCACATTTCCTTTCCCTCCGGACTTCATTATCGGATAACCACCGGCGATTCTTCACATTCCCCATTTTCGCAGTGATTCGGCGTCAAACTCATTGTCACACTTGCTTAAGGCTGGAATCCAGATTATAATGTAGCTCAGCACTTAAGTCGTGAGTCGAGCTGTCTCAAGACGCGTTCGCGAAGGAGGTTCAATGGAACAACGTCAGTTTATCCTTTCTCAAAACGACATCCCTACTGAATGGTATAACATTGCGGCCGATCTGGATGAGCCGCCGCCGCCACCTCTTCACCCGGCAACGCAGCAGCCGTGCGGGCCTGAGGATCTGGCTCCGATCTTCCCAATGCACGTTCTCGAGCAGGAAATGAGCACACAGCGCTGGATCAAGATTCCGGAAGAAGTGCTCGAAGTCCTTGCACAGTGGCGTCCGAGTCCACTGGTACAGGGCTATCGCGCTCGAGAAAGCTCTGAAGACTCCGGCGAAGATATTCTTCAAATACGAAGGCGCCAGCCCCGCGGGAAGTCACAAACTCAATACCGCGATCGCTCAGGCCTACTACAATAAGATCGAAGGAACGAAGCGTATTGCCACTGAAACGGGAGCGGGCCAGTGGGGAAGCGCACTTTCGATGGCCTGCAGCTTCTTCGGCATCGGGTGCACCGTCTATATGGTGAGGTGCAGTTATGAACAGAAGCCTTATCGCAAGTCCCTCATGCACGTATATGGTGCGGAGGTCTTTCCAAGCCCCAGCGACCAGACGGCATTTGGACGCAAGATTTCTTCTCAGGACCCGGATTGTCCCGGGAGCCTCGGGATAGCCATTAGCGAAGCGCTCGAGGACACGGTGACTCACAAGGATGTGAAGTATTCACTCGGCAGTGTCTTGAACCATGTAGTTCTGCACCAGACTGTCATCGGCCTGGAAGCGAAGAAGCAGATGGCCATGGCCGGCGTATATCCTGATGTGGTCATCGGGTGCGTGGGCGGAGGCAGTAATTTCGGTGGGATCGTGATGCCTTTTATGGCGGATAAATGCGCCGGCAAGGAAGTGCGCGGCGTGGCAGTAGAGCCGACGGCATTTCCAACGCTGACCCAGGGGCCATATAAATATGATTTCGGTGACACTGCGCAGATGACGCCGCTCCTGAAAATGCATAGTCTGGGCGCCGATTTTATCCCTCCCAGCATTCATGCCGGAGGGCTGCGCTACCACGGAATGGCTCCGTTGGTGAGCCTGCTCGTCAAGAAAGGACTTGCTGAAGCAGTCGCCGTCGACCAAATAGATGTGTTCGAAGCGGCTCAGTTGTTTGCGAGAACTGAAGGAATCCTCCCTGCGCCGGAGTTATCCCACGCGATCTGCCAGGCCATCACTGAAGCAAACCGTGCCAGAGACGAAGGCAAAGAGACGGTTATTCTGTTCAATTTGAGTGGACACGGCTTTCTCGACCTTGGAGCGTATGACGCGTTCCTTCAGGATAAGCTTGAGAGCACTGTCGCAAAGTAGGGTAATGGCTCGCGGGTTACTATTGGATCTGCGTTAAACGAGGATGAAGCGTTCCGAAAGGTCCGGGAAACCGAGTTTCCCGGACCTTTCGACGCGCCTCACGTATGCCGAGGTCCCTGTTTCTTATCTGCTAACTCCGGATTATTGCATCCGTTATCCGTGCCACTCGCACCATTTCTTTGACATCGTGCACGCGCACGATGTCCGCGCCATTTGCGATAGACAGCGCTACTGTGGCTGCGGTACCTTCCAATCTTCCTCAGGTGGCAGACCTCCCAGCACCGTTCCGATTGTGGATTTGCGTGACGTGCCCATCAAAATCGGACGCCCGATGGATTTGAGTTCGCGAAGCCTGCCTATCAGTTCCAGGTTGTGCTCCACGCTCTTCGCAAAACCAATTCCGGGGTCAATAATAAGGGCTTTCTCGTCGGCTCCTGCGGCGACCACTGCCTGAATCCGTTCCCTCAGGAAAGCGCACACCTCTCCCACGAGGTCAGCATAAACAGCTTGAGTCTGCATGTCCTTCGGAGCGCCTTTCGTGTGCATTAAGATTGCCGGGCACTGACGCTCAGCAATCAACGAAGCATTTCCGGATCGAACGAAGCGCCGCTGATGTCGTTGACAATCGCGGCTCCAGCGTTTAACGCCGCGCGGGCCACTTCAGCTTTGCACGTATCTATGGAAATGGGAATCCCAACTGTCGCGGAAAGCTCGCGGATAACCGGTACGACCCTTGTGATTTCCTCCTGCGCAGATACGGGTTCGGAACCTGGTCGGGTAGATTCTCCACCGACGTCAACGACGTCCGCACCGGAGTTGGCCATGCTCACCGCGTGATTGATTGCCTCCAGTTTGTCGCTATAGCGACCGCCATCGGAAAATAATCGGGAGTTACATTCAAGATGCCCATCACCAGTGTGCGGCGGCCAATCTCGCTGTAAAAGCCCTTGAGCCGGGAGTCTGGGACCAGATCAGGATCTGGTGTAACTGCGGGCGAATCGAAATGGCGGATCGCGGATTCTATCTCTGCGGCGAGTATATTGCAGCCAAACCCCTGCTCCAGGAGTGCCGCAAACGCACGCTGATACTGCTTGCGCGTGCCTATCAGGATCACGCTGCTGTGCGTAACAGCCGCGGTGATGACATCGCGGCTGACAACGGCATCTCCGCCATTCGCCAGGAACGTCTCCTTTAAATATGTGCACGATCGGACGGCGAACGTGGTCGAGCTTGACAAGGTAATGCCGGGCTTTCGGCAGCATATGCCGGATTCCGGCTTCCTCCGGATTGACCAGCTTCATCTCTCGAACGATGTCGCAGTCCCTCTCCAGACACAATACACGAGCATTGTGGTGCATGGCAGTCCCCCCATATAGGTTCAGCAGCTTATCCGCCTGTTGTTCGATATAGGTCAATTTAGCCATCGCCCGGTTCGTTTCCTGCTAATTGTGCCTGGTACTCTGGCACGGGAGTTGCACATAGCATCTGTGGGACGGAGAATGACTATGCAAAATCGACAGATACGAATAAAGATTCGGGCTGTGAAACAACCGGGGGAGGCTCCAGGCAAACTGATGCAGGCGTGGACACACATCGCGCGGAG
>CAVZJH010000104.1:0-8920 GCA_963775535.1 uncultured bacterium
AACCAGATGGGAACTATGTCTGGAAGAGTTTCTGCCTCCGGGAGACCGCCAGTTGCTTCGTCCACAACAACGTGGTCGGCCCGGCCGGCGGTGAAGGCATTTGTGAAGACTGGGCCACAGCTCAGGGCGGAAATTGCTACTACAACAACACGGTCGTCAGTTGTGATGGATGGGGTGTCGACTTCGATGTTACAAAGAGCGGCGGTCCTGACAACGCCCCGCGCCAGTTCAAGAACAACATAGTTACGAGCTGCATGTTCGGAGTGGGCGCAAGCAACGCCCTTCAACACTGCAACAACATGGTCTTCAATACGTCCAGATCGGACTGGGCATTCTCGGGCATGACCCTGGGGGACGCATACCAGCTCCCGTACCATCACTCAGCAGATTCTGCCGGACCCATATACCGAGACTACCGACATCGACCCCATGCTTACGGACCAGGCTGACGGCGACTACAGCTTGTGCTACAATAGCCCCGCCGTTGATGCAGGGGCGTTCGTCGGTCTTCCTTACAACAACAGTTGGCCGGACATCGGCGCTTTTGAAACCGACGGAAGTCCTCATCCCGGGGGCACTCCGGGCGCGGTTACAGGCACGGTCACCCTGGGCGGTATCGGGCTTTCCGGGGTTACAGTTTCTATCGGGCAAAATAACTGCGAGACCCAGACCGCTGCGAACGGTAATTACACTCTGAGCAACGTATTGACCGGCGCGCAAAGCATTACTGCCGCCAAGAGGCTCTATACCACTCTTACACAGTCAGCGAGCATTCCCGCCGGCGGTACCGCGACAGTCAACTTCGCCCTTGCGCTTGCTCCACCGCAAACGTACTACGTGACCGACGCCGGCGATGATTCTTATGATGGTTTGGCTGCGGCCTATGACGGAACACACGGCCCCTGGGCATCGATAGACAACGGCGACAAAACCGGCGTTCTCTTGCCCGGCGATACGGTAGAGGTAGAGCCCGGTTATTATATGCTGCCTCAAGCAGAGTATGCGTTGATCATGGCCAACTGCTCCGGCACAGCCGACAAGCCTATCACCTACACGGCGAATGGTGACGTGACCATCGATCAATACTTCGCGACGCACGGGCTCAGGATTTTAGCCAACTACATCGTCATCGACGGCTTTGATATTATCAACAGCGGATATCCGGTGGAACTCTTCGAGACCAACGGCAGCACCGTCAGGAACTGCTCGGTGTCGAGCAGCGTGTGGGCTTGGCGGGGCCTGTGGATCAACGGCGGCGTTAACTGCAAACTCTACAACAACGTCGTATCCATGCCTGCCTCGGACTCTTCAACACCGCCCAACCAGTCCTGGGGCATCACCGATGACGGTTGGAACGGCACCAACAATAATTTTGGCAGCGGCAGTTGGATTGTCAACAACACGGTTCACGATACCGCCGGGATAGCGTTCATGTTTGCCAAGGACCTGCCCGGACGTGTTTTCAAGAACAACATAGCCTACAACTGCGGCAATGGCGTTCAGGCCAGCGGGACGAACCTGGATCACTCGCACAATATGTTCTTCGACACCACTGGCAGCGTTGTAGTTGCCGGGAATACGGGCACGATGACACTTGCTTCGACGGAAACGACGACCATCGATCCCGTCTTCGTCGATCCGACCAATGCCGATCCACTCCTGAGAAACTATAATCTCCAGCCCACTTCTCCCGCTATCGATGCCGGAGCTTATGTCGGCCTGCCGTTTAACGGGAATTGGCCGGACATAGGCGCTTTCGAGTATCCTGGCACACCCAACACAACTCCCATCGCCACCGTCACCGGCAACGTGACCGCTGGTGGAGCGGGAGTAAGCGGAGACTTGTTACCGCCGGTCCCAACGCGCAGGGTTCGGCTCTCACTGACGCTTCGGGCGACTATACCCTGCAGATGCCTGCCGGCTCTATGACCATGAAAGCGTTCGAGTCCGGCATTATTAATTCCACGAAGAGCGTTACTCTGGTCGCAGGAGCCAACACTGTCAACTTCAACGGAGGCGTTGGCGTTCTCTCTTGGACGCGTCTTTCTGAGATCCAATTGCTCAGCGACAAGACAGTAATCGCCCTTCCTGATGCAAAGGTAGTCTCGGTCAACTCCGGTATATTCGCAGGCAACGCCATTTATATCCAGGAGTCCGACAGGACCAGCGGGATCAAAGTGATGCTTCAGGCGGGTCAGAGCGTCACCGCGGGCAACGGCATTACTTTGACCGGAACAATTTTGACGGATGCCAATGGCGAGAGATACATTCAGTGTGACACTATCGACTCGAATGACGGTTCGACTACCGCTCCCAGTGCCCTCGGCATTGCTAATAAGGCAATCGACGGCCGCTTAGGGACCCTGGTAAAGGTTTGGGGAAAGGTGGCGACCACAGGGACCGGCTTTGTCTATGTCGATGACGGGAGCATGACCGATGATGGCACGGGCAACGGGTTCGGAGTGAGAGTGTCTACCGCGTCCACGACCAAGACCATCGGCGCGTTCCTCTCCGTAACGGGGATTGTCGGCAAGACGACGGGCCAGAGCCCCTATGCGTAATGCCTAGAGGCGATTCAGACATCGACTAACACGAGATTGCGGACCAAGGATACCCGCGAAGAGAGGCCGGCGCGTCGCCTCGGCTGCCCGGTCAGATCATAACTGGATAATCAAAAAAAAGCCCCCACGGCATGTCGCCGCGGGGGCTTGGTTTTGTTAGTGTAGTCTATTCTTCGGAAGCATCCTCGGTATCTTCTTCGGTCTCGTCGAGTTCTTCGAGTTCCTCTTGGGTCTCGTCGATCTCATCTTCCTCGACGTCATCTTCGTCAACCAGCACTGTCCTGGGTTTGGGCTTTGCCTTTGCCCCAAGCAACTCCACAGGCGCTTCGGCCTTGGGGATTCGCGCCAGGCTTCCCACGGCGTCGCCTGAGCCAAGGTTGATGAGTCTCACTCCCTGGGTACTCCTGCCGCAGGACCGAATCTCTTTCACTCGGATCTTCAGCATAATGCCGCCCGAGGTGATGATGACGATCTTGTCGGTGTCATCCACTACGGCTGTCTCGATGATCTTGCCTGTCTTGTCGTTCAGGTTCATCGTTTTGAGGCCTTTGCCGCCTCTGGTCTGGGTCTTGTAGCTGGAGAGGGTGGTCCTCTTGCCGAAACCCTTCTCGGTCGCCACAAGCAGCTCACAGTCGCTGCGGGCCAGGGTCATTCCGACGACCCGATCACCGCTTTCCAGCTTGATCCCTCGAACTCCGCCGGAGGCTCTTCCTGCGCTGCGCAGGTTCTTCTCGTTGAAGCGAATGGACATGCCACAGCGAGTGACCATGATCACGTCATCGTTCCCGCGAGAGAGCGCCACCCACTTCAGCGCATCGCCATCTTCGATATCGAAGGCGCGCAGGCCGTTGGAGCGCAGGTTGTGGAACTCGGACAGGCTGGTCTTCTTTACCTCGCCCATCTCCGTCGCCATAACCATAAACCCGTCCTGATCCATGTCCTTGACCGCTACTACCGCCGTGATCTTGTCCCCGGGTTCGATGTTGATCAGGTTAATGACCGCTGAGCCCATCGCCTGCCGAGAGGTCTGCGCAATCTCGTAGACCTTCAGTCGGTATACGCGGCCTCTGTCCGTAAAGAAGAGAATATAATGGTGCGTGGTCGCGACAAACAAATGCGCCAGCTTGTCCTCTTCTTTCGCGGTGGCCCCGATAACACCCCTGCCGCCGCGTTTTTGCGAGCGATAGGTATCGACCGGCACGCGCTTTATGTAGCCGTCGCGAGTGATGGTGATAATGGTCTCCTCTTCGGGGATCATATCCTCCTCACCGATCTCGCTTGCCTCGAACGCAATGATACGCGTCCTGCGTTCGTCTCCGTACTTGTCCTTCAAAAACTTGAGCTCGTCCTTGATGACCGCCAGAATCTTCAGCGGATCGGCGAGCAGGTCTTCGAGCGCGGCGATCTTCCTGAGCAGGGCCTTATATTCGTCCTCGATCTTCTCTCGTTCCAGGGCAGTGAGCTGCCTGAGTTGCATGTTCAGGATGGCATCCGCCTGGAGTTGGGAAAGACCGAAACGCTTCATCATCTCGGTACGAGCGATATCGCTGTTGGCCGATCTTCGGATTAGCTGGATGATATTATCCATAAACTCCAGCGCGATCCGCAAGCCCTCAAGAATATGAGCGCGATACAACGCCTTCTGGAGGTCATACTTTGTCCTGCGCACGACCACGTTGATGCGGTGATCGATGTAATGCTGCATCAACTGCCGCAGGTTCAGAACTCGCGGCGCCTGGTCCACAACCACGAGCATAATGACGCCGAAGGTCTTTCTGAGCTCGGTGTGCTTGAACAGGAAGTTCAGAACCTTCTTCGGCTGAACGTCGCGCCTGAGTTCGATCTGGATACGAATCCCATGGCGGTCCGAGTAGTCGAATATGTCGGTGATGCCGTCGACTTTTTTCTCTTTCGCCAACTGGGCTATCTTATCGATAAGAGGCTTCTTCCAGACCTGGTAAGGCAGTTCCGTGATGACAATAGCGGACTTGCCGTTTTCCAGCGGCTCGATGTTGGTCTGGGCCTGGATGATCACCTGGCCGCGTCCTGTCTCGTAAGCCGACTTAATCCCCTTGGTGCCCAAGATCAGGCCGGAGGTCGGGAAATCCGGGCCCTTGATGAACTGCGTCAGGTCATCAATTGTCGCATCCGGGTTGTCCGCGAGATATATCAGGCCGTCGCACAGCTCAGTGAGGTTGTGCGGCGGGATTTTCGTAGCCATGCCGACGCCGATGCCTTCTGTGCCGTTCGCGAGCAGGTTCGGGAACTTGCCCGGCAGCGCCAGAGGCTCTAATCTGGTCTGATCGTAGTTGTCCTGCCAATCGACCGTGTCTTTCTCGAGGTCTTCGAGCATTTCTGTCGCAAACGGCGACATACGCATTTCCGTATATCGCATGGCGGCGGGCGGATCAGGGTCGATGGAACCCATGTTTACCCTGTCCGTCTATCATCGGATAGCGCGAACTGAAGTCCTGCGCCATCCTGACCATGGTCGGATAGATAACCTGTTCTCCGTGGGGATGGTAGTTACCGGATGTATCACCCGCGATTTTTGCGGACTTTCTGTGCTGCGAAGACGGCCCGAGGTGCAGATCGTTCATTGCCGCCAGAATTCGCCTCTGGACCGGCTTTAGACCGTCTTTGACATCGGGGAATGCTCGTGATATGATTACGCTCATCGCGTAAGCCATATACGAGCTTTTTAACTCGTCTTCGATATTGATAGGGATGACTTCCCGCGCAATACTGCTCAAGCTTAGCGTCCTCTCGTATTTTTTGTTTACCTTATTATTATAGTGTTCTGAGCTCAAATGGTCAAGGAAGCTGCCTCGCTCGCTGGTTACTCCGTTCGCACCAGGGCTATCGGGTGATTAGTCTCCGCAGAACTGAACACCGGCTCGGGCGGCGCCCCTTGAAGCCTCATTATATTTGTGCATGCCCCCTTTGGAAAACGCCCGATGTTGATATAATATACTCAGGTCAAGTGCTGCGATGGGAGGCGTGAGATGCCATTTCCTGTGAATCGTATGAGAAGGCTTCGGAGTTCGGAGGCGATCGCGGAGGACGATGCGTGAAAACGTGGTGTCGGTCGACAACCTGATATATCCTCTGTTCGTGGTCCCCGGCGTTAGACGTAAAGCTTCAAATACCGAGCATGCCCGGCATGTTCCATTACTCGGTGGACGCTTTGTGCGAGGAAGCCAGGGAGGTAAAGGAGCTCGGCATTCCCGCGGTGCTTCTGTTCGGACTGCCATCGCATAAGGACGAGACCGGATCAGACGCCTTACGCGCCGGACGGATCGTTCAGCGGGGCATAAGGGCACTTAAGGAAACCGCGCCGGACCTGCTGGTTATCACGGATGTCTGCCTTTGCGAATACACCTCTCACGGCCACTGCGGCATAATCCGGGACTCAAAAGTGGATAACGACGAGACGCTGGAATACATCGCCCGCACCGCCGTTTCCCACGCCCAGGCCGGTGCTGACATCGTTGCGCCGTCGGATATGATGGACGGACGGCGCCCTCGCGATTCGAGAGTCGCTGGACGAGACCGGTTTCACGGACATCCCCATTATGGCCTATTCCGCGAAGTTTGCTTCCGCCTTCTACGGGCCGTTCAGGGATGCGGCGGGCTGTGCGCCTGCAGTTTGGCGACCGGGCGAGCACCAGATGGACCCGCCGAACAGGCGCGAGGCGATCAAGGAAATCGCGCTGGATGTCGAGGAAGGCGCGGACATAGTAATGGTGAAGCCCGCCCTGGCATATATGGACATATCATAAGCGACGCCCGCGCGTCTTTCGATGTCCCGGTTGCGGCATATAATGTCTCCGGTGAATATATCGGATGGAAAGGCCGCGGCGCACGCGGGCTATATAGACGAGCAGCGCGTCACGATGGAGATACTCACCTCGCTAAGGCGCGCGGGAGCCGATCTCATCATTACGATTCCGCGAAAGACTTTGCGATTTGGGCCTCGGGTGGGAAATAAAGGACATTTCATACGTGAGGGAATAAGTCAGCGGCGACGAACAAGGCCGGGGGCTTGCCGAAAGAGGTTGTTTTGGGACACTATGTTGCATCCGGGAGGTTATTAGGAAAAGGTTTCCCTCAACAACCCAACACCCCTTGCTCACATACTAATGCAGCATGCTGAGCTTGTCGAAGCACGCGGTCAACCAGTCAGAAGGCTTCTGCACGGTCGACGGAGCTCAGGGGTGCTGCGTCCGCTTCATTCTGCAAAATCTACTTCCCTTCGACGGTAAATGTCCAGGGTGGGCCTCCGGCGCCTGTGGTTCCCCCGAGGAACTCGCCTTTGGCATCGAACGCCCTGACCTGCGCCTCGTACAGGGTCCCGGAAATGAGCGCGTCTGCCTTAATCTGGGCGCTGGGCTTGCGGGATGTGACTTCAGCGGCTGTGGCGTCGCTTCCGGACTTCTTCACAGTGAGCTTGTAGAGGGTTGCGCCCGTGCAGGGCGTCCAGGCGAAGCCGATCTTTCCCTCCTGGGCATGTGCCGATCTTCGCTCCGGATTTAGGATTGAGAGGCGCAAGGATCTGACCCAGAGACATTTCCTCAAGCTGAGCCGTCCGCCCGCCCTTTAGGGTCACGACTTCGGAGTCGCGGTTGAAGTAGCGGGGGTTGTCTCCCTTGTAAACATAGGCTTTATACGCGCCATCGGCCAGACCGTCGATCCTGAAATTGCCGTCGGCGTCCGTTTTGGTCCTGGCGTTCTTGATAATGGTGAAATCGGGGGTCACCGCCCGCACCACGGCCCCGCCCACGCCGCAGCCGTTATATATTACCCTGCCGTTCAGAGCGTTACCGGCCCTCACTGGCGCTGCAGCCGGAGACGTCGTCACCAGGGCTACCGGTCTGATGGAAAGGTCGTAGTCATACCCCAGCGCCTTTGCCACAAACGACAGCGGCACCATGAACTTTCCATCCCGAGTGTATGTATCAATGGCGAGCCTTACCGAGAGGGAGTTGACCATGGCGATATCCTGGCCCTTGGTGAATGTGAGGACGACGTTCTTTCCCTTGAATGAAATCCGGTCCGGCTGGCTCTGGTCCACTGTCCCCCAGCCGAGCTTTTCCAGGTCGCGGACCCAGATCATCACTTGCTGGCTGCGCACCAACTGCAGCGCATCGGCAGTGATCACCTTGCCGTCGACGATGAGCAAAACACTCGATGCCGATTCATTGCCGGTTGGCCTGACTGTCACAGTCGCCTGAGATTGTGCTCTCGCAGACGAACACAAGACCAGCGCCAGCACTGCCGCCAGCGCGAAGCGAGCTGCTTCTATGGCATGCCGGCGCGGGCACGATACAATGTGATGAACGACTACCTGTAATCTATTGCCTGTCCTATCGAGTTGTGTGTATTTTCTGAGCATCATTATTATCTGTCGGCTGAGGAAGTTTTGCATCTCCATTCGGGATTTCAGTCTTTTTTGCATCAGGGCTGGTCACGACTTGTGCCGGAGCTTCAGAGGTGATCGATCCACCGCGCGGCGTTGTATTCCCCTTTCGCCCCGTAGGCTGCGTCATCGCTGCTATGTTGCCTGCTCGAATGGCGGCTGCCGCCGCGATGGCCGCCAGGTCCCTGGGGTCGATTCTCTTTGCAGGGTCATCGGCATTCTGCGCAGTCTTTTCTTTATTCTGCGCGCCGGTTTTGGGCTCCTCCCTGATCTTGACTACGGCGCTCGATAGCTTTTTGCTGGAATCCGCGGGCTTTGTCCTGCCGCCGGCCGGACTGACATTGGCCTGCTGCGCTGCCGGAAGGGCGGTTGAGTTGTAGGGCCGGAGAGACATTATCACGACCAGCACCGCCATCAGCAGTATCACAACTACCGACACCGGGACGAACAGCATAGCAAACCGGAACTCCGAGCGGGGGCTTCGATCGGTCTCCACTACTCTCTTTACCGACCACGCGATTTGCTGCCTTTCCATGTCGCTCAACTCCGGCGTGCGATTGTCGAGAGCTGCAATGACGCGTCCCTGGCTTTCCAGGTCTTTTTTGCAGCCGGCACACTCCTGGGCGTGCAGCCTGATCTTCCGCATTTCCTCAGGCGACAGATCGCCATAAAGATACGCGCCCATTAATTCCTGGACTTGTTCACACTTCACGTTTACTCTACCTCCTTTCTTCGGAGCACAACGGTATCTTTCAGCCGGTCGCGCAGGTGGGCGGTGGCGCGGGACAGGTGCGCCTTGACCGCGCCCGGCGTGCAGCCTATGGCTGTTCCGATCTCATTTATAGAAAGCAAATTGTAATGTCTCAATACAAATACGAGCTTCTGCCGCTCGGGCAATTGTTCGACTGCCCCCCGGATGATTCTCCCGGTCTCTCGCTGA
>CAVZJH010000105.1:0-11631 GCA_963775535.1 uncultured bacterium
GCGCGAGGTCGCTCACGGCTATGAAACATGTCGGTCTGAACGTGGCCTGGGACCCGCTGATGACGTTCGCCTACCTCGGCGCGAACGGCGGACTGGTGGTGGTGTCCGCGGACGATCCAGGGATGCATTCCTCTCAGAACGAGCAGGACAACCGCAGCCTCGCGAAGTTCGCCAGGATACCGATGCTGGAGCCATCCGACAGCCAGGAGTGCTACGACATGTCGCGCCTGGCTTTGGATCTTTCCGAGCAATTCGCCACGCCCGTGCTTCTTCGCACCACCACTTGAGTTTCGCACTCCTCGGGCATCGTTGACCTCGGCAGCTTTGAGCGGATTTCCGGGAGCGGCAGGAAATACGAAAAGGACATCACAAAAACCGTTCCCGTGCCGGTTTTCGCGCGCAGGATGCGGGTCGCTCTCGAGGAAAAACTTGCGAGGCTCGCCGATTATTCCGAGACCAGCCCACTGCAGCGCGTGGAACGCGGCAGCGACGCCATAGGCATAATAACCTCCGGCATCAGTTACCAGTACGCGCGCGAGGCGTTTCCGAACGCGTCGATCCTGAAGCTGGGGATCACTTTCCCGCTGCCCGGGAAATTGATCTTGGACTTTGCGGGTTCGGTAGAGAAGCTGTACGTGGTCGAAGAGGGCGATCCTTACCTCGAAGAACAAATTTCGCGCTGGGGGTCAGGGTCGAAGCGCCAAAGATAAGCCTGAGAATAGGGGAATTGAACCCGGACCGGCTTGCGCGCCTCCGGCGGAAGTCGAGGGAAGGGAGCCGATGAGACCCGCCGAGGCAATCGGCGATCTTCCGGCGCGGCCTCCGGTCCTGTGTCCCGGGTGCTCTCACAGGGGCGTTTTCTACGCTCTTAACCGGCTCAAGGCGCTCGTGACCGGGGATATCGGCTGTTACAGCCTGGGCGCGTTTGCTCCGCTCTCCGCAATGGACACCATCGTATGCATGGGGGCGAGCATCGGCAACGCGCACGGTCTGGAGAAGGCGAATCACGAGGGACGCGTTGCGGCGGTCCTCGGCGACAGCACGTTTTTCCACTCCGGCATAACGGGGCTCCTCAATATCGTCTACAATCGCGGGGCGAGCACGGTCGTCGTCCTGGACAATCGAATTACGGCGATGACCGGTCACCAGGACAACCCGGGCACGGGCAAGACCCTTATGGGCGAGGCGACGGCTGTGACCGCAATCGAGGACGTCGCCAAGGGGGTCGGGGTCAAGCGCGTACGGGTTGGCGATCCATATGATCTCCAGGAAACCTACGACGTTCTGAAGGAAGAGCTCGATGCCCACGAGCCGTCGGTGGTGGTCAGCAAGCACCCCTGCGTTCTGGGTTGTCGCATCAAGACCGTCAGGCAGTACCGGGTCGACGCGGATACCTGCAGGGCCTGCGGCGCGTGCCTGAAGCTTGGGTGCCCCGCTATCGAGGTCATCGAGGGCGAAAACGACGGCGCAACGGGGAAGAAAGCTCGGGTCAACTGGGTGCTGTGCGTGGGCTGCGGGATGTGCGCGCAGGTCTGCAAGTTCGATGCAATCAAGGAGATGGCGCTGTAATGAGTGACATACTTAATATATCATTGGTCGGAGTCGGGGGACAGGGCACCTTGCTTGCCAGCGAGATCCTTTGCCGGGTTGCGCTGCTTGCGGGAAGGGACGTCAAAAAGAGCGAGGTCCACGGAATGGCGCAGCGCGGCGGAAGCGTCGTGAGCCAGCTCAGGATCGGGGAGAGGGTCCATTCGCCTCTCATCGCGATTGGCGGGACGGATATACTCGATGAGTTTCGAGAAAGTCGAAGCGCTGCGGTTCGCGCATTTCCTCGCTCCCGGTGGGTTAGCGATGGTCAACGACCAGGAAATCCGCCCGGTGACGGTGTCGAGTGGGCAGGCGAGGTGGCCGGAGGACCTCGACGGCAGGCTCAGATCGGCGTTTCCAAGGCTCGAGCTTATCCCCGCGCTCGAAATCGCGCGCGCTCTGGGCAACATGCGCGTGGTGAACGTGGTAATGATCGGGGCGCTTGCCGGCAATATGGACCTGGAAGACGGCCTGTGGCGACAGGCAATAACGGCAATGGTCAAGCCGAAGTTCCTCGATTTGAACATCAAGGCGTACGAGTCGGGCAGGAGCGCGGCGCGCGGGGCGGTTTTAGGGCGCTCAAATGGCTGATGGTCAGGCGTCTCCTTACGCCGGAGCCCCTCCCCCGAAGTTTCCCAACCCGCTAACGCCCGTTCGGGCAGATTTGCAACCTGGTCCGTAGAGGCTCGATGCCTAACCACCCCCCCGGTACCTGATAGCCCTGAGTGGCCCGACGAAGGAGGGCTGTATCGAAGGGCAGTCAATCAACGTTCGCCCCATCCACTGACACAGGAATGACGCACATCTCTTTTAATAATCCACCGACCTGCAGGTATGCGTACGCTCGCTTGACAAGTAGCTCAGCAATTGTTACATTGCAGTATGGGCAGACGGCTGTTTGTCGGAGGGGGTTATTCTATGACTCGCAAGTTTCGAGGCGGCTTCACACTTATCGAACTGCTGGTGGTGATAGCGATTATCGCGATCCTGGCGTCTATTCTGTTCCCCGTTTTTGCTCGAGCAAAGGAAGCCGCGAGGGCAGTCAAATGCGCAAGCAATCTGAAGCAGATTGAGTCTGCCAATCAGATGTATATGGACGACAACAACTGCAGGTTCATGAGTGCGGAAGACTACAACCTGATGTGGGCCGCTATGAACAACAAGATCTTCCCTGACCTCTCCTCCAATGTGCCGGGCGCGGGTCTCGACGTTCCTCGATCGTGGGGCCCGTATGCACAGGACCTCCTGTTCAAATACGTCAGGAATCAGGCGGTATGGATGTGCCCGAGCCTGGCAATGAACGAGCGTTACCCCACGTGTGAATGGAACGTGCCCGGCGTTGACGCTCATCACAGCGAGAATTTCAGGGCGATGGACAGCATCGGTCAGACCCAAACTTCGACGCCGACAACTTACATGTGGCGATATTGGCGCTGGCATGTTTATACCGATTCTCCTCCGTCGGGAGGGAACGCGGTTGATTATACGCAGACCCTGGGCGCCAGTGGAACTACCCCTCCGATGGGAGATGCAGATGTGGTGACACCGTCCAAGTGTCCGATGTTTTGGGACCAGCCGTGCTGGAGGCCCGCGCACCCTACTGCCGCGTCGGTGCAGCAGAGCCTGGCTCACCAGATCGGCGCCAATGTCGTCTACTTCGACGGCCACGTAAAGGCGGTAATCCCCTCGGCAACTATCCTGCCGCAGCTACTGGCGCAGGGATTTAACGGACTTCCTTATATCTGGTAAATCATGAAAGGGCAGGCAATTATGATGTGTGCCGACCTATTTCGGACAATCCCACTTACCGATTATATTATTGGGAACGCGAACGACGACGATTAATCTGCTCTGGCTTGTTCCCAAAACCCAAAGTTGGGTATAAACCTGGAAACACCGGAAAATGGAAGTATTGGCAGGTCCGGTTGGCATGGCAACGGCAGAGGGTTGGCATGAGGGGTTTCCGTGTAGTTGACGCCGCCTTTTACAAGATTTGCTTGACAAGTTCATCATCACATGTTACATTGCATTGGGGGGCAGGCAGATACAATTCGGAGGGTTGATTCGATGGTTCGCAAGGAAGGTAAGGGGTTCACCCTGATCGAGTTGCTGGTGGTGATAGCCATTATCGCCATTCTGGCAGCTATTCTGTTTCCTGTGTTCGCCCGGGCAAAGGAAGCCGCGAGGGCAACGAAATGCGCAAGCAATCTCAGGCAGCTTCAAGATGCTAATCTGATGTACCTGGATGACAATAATGGCATGTTTATGCACACCGGACAGGGGGCCCTGGGTAATGCTGGTTACTCTGGACCACTGTTTGATATGGGTAGCTATGGAGCGGACGCCACGCACCACCTTGGATTCCACTCAACCGCCGGCCTATGGCCTCGATTCCATACGGCAATTAGCAGGCCCGTTTGCCCAGGACCTCCTGGCAAAATATATACGAAATCAAGCGATATGGGTGTGTCCAAGCCTAAACTTGAACGAACATTTCTCGCAGTGTCCCTGGACTGCGACTGCCACCCATCGCACAGATCTTTACAGGGTCTGTGACGACGTTGGGATGTCATCCATTACGCCTCCGACAAGCTACATGTACCCATGTTGTACCTGGAAAGTAAACAGCTACACTACTGCCCCTTTGACAGACACAGAATTCACTTTCTTGGGAGGCGGTCCGGATCCATACAACAGCGGCCAAGTTGACCCGCCGTGGTCAGAGTCCAGAATTTTGAGGCCCTCGAAGTGCTCGATGTTCTGGGACATGCCGTGCTGGGAAACGCTAAGTGCTTCCTTGCAGGATCCAAATGCTCTTTTGTCCAACACGACCGATCTAGCGCATAAGACCGGCGCGAACGTTGTCTTCTTCGATGGTCACGTAAAAGCGATCATGCCTACAGGACAGTTCTTCCCCGATAGAATTTGCGACGGATTTGGTCTCGACTACATCTGGTAAGCCGGGCAACCGGCAGCGACCTGTTCCATAGAAACCTTTTAGAGGGCCGGGGCGATTGCCCCGGCCCTTTCGTTTTATGGAGTTAGCAAACTGTTAGCCCCGAGGGCGCTCCGAGAGAATACGGCAAACTAGACCGTATCTTGTGCGTGTAAAAGGTGATGGGTGGCCGAACGGCCACCCATTTGTCCAAATGCCTATAACGGAATGTCCTGATTAATCGGCGGCAGCGGGAATGATCATGGCGATGTTGTCCTTGCAAGTGTGGAACTGATAACCCAGACATGCACGAATGTGATCGTCGCTGTTCATACCGCTATCTCCTATGTCGTAGAAGCCGCCGGTCGTGTTGTCCATGCACCACAGACAAGGGTCGACCCAACCCTGGTTGATGGCATCATCCCAGCTATAGCAGTTCAATCCATCAGTGAATTGGACATCTGCGATGGCAGTATCGTGGTTAAATGGCTGTCCTATAAAGTGGAGTCCGCCACCATTGGGCGGATCAGTATATTGATCAAGCTGATTGCCCGGCAGTGAAAGGACAGTATCTGTAAGTGTGCTGCCATTGGGCATTCCATCGGGGAATCCGGTATAGCTGACCGTGGCACAGTATTGCCCCTGAGCCACATTCGGGCAGTAGAGGTTATAGCTATCCCCAAGAACGCAACCGCCAAAAGATTCCGGGTCGAAAGAATCATACCCATCGAATCCCTGGCCTACTGGATCAAATCTCCAAAGGTTACCGCCATCTACGCCTCCCGGAAGATTGCTGAAAACCGAGACAGGATCCGGGTCATACGGCACAAGCGGCAGACTGACCATATTCCACGTGCCGTAGACGTCATACGACGCCTGTGTTCCAGTCGACACAACCTGGACATCAGCCTGGCTTCTGGCGATTATATTGGTTCGCACGCCTGATGTAGGGGTCCACATGCTGACACCAGTTGCCATTACCTCGTCGCCGACTGCAGGAGGCGTCAATCCTTGAGCAAAGACCTCTACACCCGTGGCGCCTCCGTCACCGTAGCAACCACTTCCATCGTCCATCCAGAAAGCTCCCAATTGCGGGAACGATGCGGTTACCGTGCCACAAGTCCTGACCAACAGTCCGATGTTGTTCCATCCATAAACGCCGGCTATTCCCTGTTGTCCCGCGCCTGTGGATGGGTTATAGTTGAAGTTCCCGCCTCCGATCGCCCTGTTGGGCATTGCAAGCGGGCTGACCGAACCAGTGCCATCCTGAATAATGCAGGTAGCGGCAATGTAACGTTCGCTGCCGCTTGTGGCCATTTCGCCCACAACCTTTACTTTATCGCCGACTTGCTGCACGCACGAGTAGTCTGGGTCTATCACTAATATGCCGACCACTCGGTCCTGAGTCTCCACGTAAAACGTTTCGTTGTCCCAAACTTCAGTAACGATGAGCCCGCAGCCGGCAAACGGTGTTCCATCGACACCGCTTTTCGCGGCACTGAGCTCAGCAGAAGTAGCAGACGGGTCCACATATTGGTATGCACCGATATCGACAGCGCTTCCGATATTATTGCCGTCAAGGTCGACAGTCGGCAGGTCAGTTGCGCTGTTGTCGCCGGCGCCAATGCATGGCGACGCAGAACTCAAGTGGAAATCGCCGTTTGCCGGGTCAACAAATTGGGGATCGGCGCCGGTAATATTGGCATACGATGTAGTCGGGTCGTAGTCGGGCTGACTCGACCACGATTCGTTCGCCCAGTCGCCATTTGCGTTGCCGTAAAAACAGTTGTTATTGGGACACAGCATTGCCGGGTTCCACATCCAATCGCCTACCCCGGCTGCGTTGTCTGCAACTATGTTATTCGCGAAAGTCCCACCTGAGGCCTCGGTGCAATACTCTATGGCGGCACCTGAAGATCCTTCCTGAACTGTATTGTAAACTATTGTATTGTTGACCAGCCTAGGGCCTATGGCACCGCCGCTGAAGAATATCGCGCAGCCCCCAGTGTAGGGGTCGCTGTCTGTTGGAACAGCTTGGTTATAGGCAATCAAATTGTCCGATACAATACACACTATGTCCTCCGGATATCCAGTCGATATGCCGGCCCCAGCAACTGCGATGTTGTTCTCGATCACGTTCGATGTAATGTTGGCCGAGTTGGCTACAGAAAATATTCCACCACCCGTGTCGGCTTGGTTTCCAGTAATCTTATTATTGGTAATCGCAACCGAACCACATAACAGACAGCTTATACCACCTCCATCTCCAGCGGTATAGCCATTGCATATGGTAAAGCCGTCTATCACTATGCTCGTACTGTATTCATAGTCTCCAGCCGCAATGACCGTGCTTATGTTTTGACCGTCAATGATCGTCTCATAAGCATCCGGTGAAGGCCTGGGAAAGCCTGGTCGTTGGCACATACTGGTCTCTATTCCCGCGAACCCGCCGTACAAGTTGACGTTCTTGTCAACGACGGAGACGGGACCGTAGGTTCCTGCCGCTACCCATATATCGTCTCCTGAATTGGCAGCATCGACTGCGGCTTGAATCGTGTGGTACGGGGTAGTCCAACTGCCCCCATTATTCGGGTTCGATGGATTGACGTAAAGTGTCGCTGCTGATGCCGTGCCGTGTGTGAGCAAAACGGCGCCAAGAACAGCCAGTAAAACCAGCAGATTTCTTCTATTACCTATCATTTTCTGTCCTCCTTAACCTTTCTTCTGCAACCATTCGGTTGCGCCGGCGGCATCCTGTGCCGCAGAAATGATATTGAGGGGCAAACAATAAGCTTACATCCGGTATCCCTCCTTTCGCTTGCCTGGTTAAATCACGAGCATTATGCGCAGCATTGACTAATTAGTCAATGAATGCGACGGACTTTTTCGATCACCGGCTGTATTTGATTCTCGACGAATCAATATTTCTGTACTGTGCGTAACTGATGTCGCACAGTTGTGGATTGTTGTGTTAGCGAAGACAAGTTGTTTGTCAACCTGGCTACATCATGTTCGTTGAGGTAAAGAGATTGGACATGGGCAACCTCCAACAAATCCTCCTACAAATCCACTTGACAAGTTCTGCCTCCCATGTTACATTGCATGCGAGGCAGGCAGTTAGAGTTTGGGGGGTTCAATGAATGGTTCACAAGGAAGGTAAGGGCTTTACGCTCATTGAGCTGCTGGTGGTGATAGCCATTATCGCCATACTGGCAGCTATTCTGTTTCCTGTGTTCGCCCGGGCAAAGGAAGCCGCCAGGACGGTAAAGTGCGCGAGCAATCTGAGGCAGCTTCAAGATGCCAATACGATGTATATGGACGACAACAACGGCAAGTTCATGAATGCCGCAAACTTAAACCTGGCATGGGCTGCCGCGACTTCGGGGCTGGTCAGCGCGAAACTCACCGGGGCCCCAGCCGTTGGGATCCCTGCTTCGTTGCGGGCGAATCCCTATGCGCAGGACCTTCTGAAGAAATACGTCAGAAATGATGCGGTATGGGTGTGTCCCAGCGAAATCTGAACGAGTATTTCTCGGAGTGTCCCTGGGATCCAATTGCTGCCCATCACACGGAGTATTACAGGGTCTGTGATGATATTGGTCAGGCGACCAATTCGTGTCCGACAACCTACATGTGGCGATTTTCATACACGAAAGTCACCACTCTCACACCCACAACAAGCACTTCGTTCCCCACATACTATCTGGGCGGCGGCACTGACCCTATTAATGCATCTGTGACCGATGCCCCAATGGGATCGTCTGACGTAGTCACGCCTTCCAAATGCTCGATGTTCTGGGACATGCCGTGCTGGGTCACCCTGAGTGCTGCCTTGCAGGATCCAAATGCCCTTTTGTCCAACACGACCGATCTGCCACATAAAGTCGGCGCTAACGTCGTTTTCTTCGATGGTCACGTCAAAGCGATCCTGCCCACAGGACAATTCCTGCCTGAGATGTGTTGTGACGGATTCAATAGCCCACCCTACATCTGGTGAGCCAAGTTATCAGTATGAGTTTATTATATAGAACTTTTTCTCGAGGGCTGGGGCAATTGCCCCAGCCCTTTTGTAATGATTTTGGTAGACAGCTTTGAGAGTTCACAGCATTGAGATTACCTTGACAAGCACTCAATCTCATGTTACATTGCATATGCGGCAGGCAGAGATTGTCGGAGGGTGTGTTTTATGGTTCGCAAGGAAGTCAAGGGCTTCACGCTCATTGAGCTGCTGGTGGTGATAGCCATTATCGCCATTCTGGCAGCTATTCTGTTTCCTGTGTTCGCTCGGGCAAAAGATGCGGCAAGGACGGTGAAGTGCGCAAGTAACCTGAAGCAGATCGAGGCCGCCAACCAGATGTACATGGACGACAACAACGGCAGGTTAATGAATGCGCCGCAGAGTGAGCTCTGGAGTTATATGAATGGCCCAAGCTCTCGAATAGGGCCGCCGGTGACCCACGCAATGTCAGCGAATTTTGGTCCGTTTGCTCAGGATCTGTTGTTTAGATATATAAAGAACCAGGGAGTGTGGATGTGTCCCACATACGCTTTGAACGAGCATTTTCCTACATGCGAATGGTAACCCCGACCAACAGTACCCCTGGTGCTTTCGCAGTGAGCTATACACACCTGCTGACTGCATCGGCCGATTAGTTACTTCAGGGCCGTGCTCTTACATGTGGCGCAATTACCTTATCGTCGTTACTACGCTTTCACCCCCAACAGGTACAACGTTCCCGCAGCGATACCTGGGAGGCGACAGCACTCATCCACCTATGGGGGCGGGTGATGTGGTGACACCGTCGCAGTGCGGGATGTTCTGGGACCAGCCATGCTGGAGGCCCAAACCCAGCGGTGATGTCACCGCGGTGTGCCATAATATCGGCAATAACTGCGTCTATTTCGACGGCCATGTCAAGGCGATAAAGGTGTCAGGCACCTGGTTGGTCGAGAGGTTGGCCGAAGGCTTCGGGACTCTTCCCTACATCTGGTAGGCGGGCTGCGGCATTGGCTTTTAGCCGCCGCACTACCTCCCGGATTTGTCGTTCTGAGCGAAGCGAGATTCACTATGTTGCACTGCATATGCGGCAGGCAGAGATTGTCGGAGGGTGTCTTTTATGGTTCGCAAGGGAGTCAAGGGCTTTACGCTCATCGAACTGCTGGTGGTGATAGCCATTATCGCCATCCTGGCAGCTATTCTGTTTCCTGTGTTCGCCCGGGCAAAAGGTGCGGCGAGGGCGGTGAAGTGCGCAAGTAACCTGAAGCAGATCGAGGCCGCCAACCAGATGTACATGGACGACAACAACGGCAGGTTCAATGAATGCGCCCAACAGCGAGCTTATGGTTTATATGAACACGCCGGTGTGGCCTCCGGTGACCCGAGCGTTGGCGGCAGGCTATGGTCCGTTTGCACAGGACCTCTTGTTTTAGATATATAAAGAACCAGGAAGTGTGGATGTGTCCCTCATTCAGTCTCAGCGTGCACTTCCCATCGTGTGAGTGGTACCCGAATCAACAATACCCGTGGACATTTCAGAGCGAGAAGTTCACACCTGGCGATTGCATCGGCAAATACCCTACCTCAGGGCCGTCCACTTACATGTGGCGCAATGTCCTTTGGAAAGTTCTTACGGACAATCCCGGGCCAGGTCAAAAAGTTATAGAAGAACACAACTTGGCCGGTGGCGGCTCTGATGCCAAATGGAAATTCAATGCCATATCCACCGATGGGGGTGTCTGATGTGGTAACGCCGTCTCACTGCCCGATGTTCTGGGATCAGCCGGCCTGGCGGCCCAAGCCGGACGCGCCCGGCGTGGTTACCAACGTGGCGCATAATATTGGCAATAACGTCGCTTACTTCGACGGTCACGTGAAGTCGATTAACGTCGGCTCCGGCACTTGGATGGTCGAGAGGCTGGCCGAGGGCTTCGGGACTCTTCCCTACATCTGGTAGGCGGGCTGCTGCGGCCTTTAGTCTACCAATCCGTGCTTTGCGGCGTAAAGCGCGACCTCGGTCCGGTCGTTTGCCTGGAGCTTGAAGAGGATGTTCGAGATGTGGTTCTTGACTGTCTTCTCGCTGATAAAGAGCGCGTCGGCGATCTCCCTGTTGCGCTTGCCGGATGCCACCAGCTTCAGAACCTCGCGTTCGCGGTCGGTAATCTGAGCGAACGCTTCCATGTCCGCCGCCCGCTCGTTGTGCACCCGGGCGAACTCCTTCATCACCCGTCCGGCGATCGCCGGATGCATCGAGCCTTCCCCTCTATAGGCCGCGCGCACCGCTTCCAGAGCCTGGTCTATGGGACTGTCCTTCAGTATATAGCCGATCGCCCCGGCCTTTATCGCCTGGAAAACGTTGGTGTCGTCGTCGTAGATGGTCAGGATCACGATGGCTGTCTCGGGCATTTTCTGCCTGATGATCTGGGTTGCCTCTATTCCGTCCAGCTTTGGCATCCGGATGTCCATTAGAATGACGTTGGGGTTTACGCGCGACGCAAGCTCTACCGCGGTCTCTCCGTTTTCCGCCTCACCGACCACTTCTATGTCGGTCTCCAGGTCAAACAGGCGCGCCATCGCCTGCCGCGCAACCGGCTCATCTTCAGCAATAAGCAGCTTGATCTCGTCCATTGGCTCTGGTTCCACCTATCCCGGTATATGCACGCTGATCTCGGTTCCCTCGTCCGGACCCGACTTCACTTCAAGGTTTCCGCCCACACTGGCGGCGCGGTCTTTCATCGTTTCTCAGCCCGAAGCCCTGGCGGCTGGCGGGATCGCGAAGTATTTCCTCGGCGTCGAAACCACCGCCGTTATCCGCGATAGTGCACTGAATGCCGCCCTCCGCGCTTCTGTCGAGTGTCAGGGTGATTTCCGTCGCCTCCGAATGCTTCGCCGCGTTCGTGAGCGCCTCCTGCATGATTCTCAGAAACACCAGCCTGCAGGCCGGTGGAAGGTCCACGCTGCCATCTTTGAGCTCCAGTTTCGTTTCTATCCGGGTCCGCTGGACGAATCGCGCGAGGTAACTGCGCACGAGCGCCACAAACGGCTCGTTTTCGATCTCGGCGGGCCGCAGGTGATGGACGTAGTCACGCATATGATCCAGCGCGGCGCGTAA
>CAVZJH010000106.1:0-10031 GCA_963775535.1 uncultured bacterium
TCGGCATATCGTCGATGGGAGACAATGCGAAAGCAAGCTTTGAGTATCCTCGAACAGGTTGCCTGTGAAATGGAAACCTATCATGACCAACGCTCAGAAGCCTGGCAGGACTCTGAACGAGGGGAAGCATTCACCGAGATGATGGAATCGTTAGCGGACATAGTCGAAGCGGCCAGGGAAATCCCATCACACCTGCCCGATGCGTAACGCGTTACGCATCAGACCCTCAGATACAATCGTTGAATGGAGGTGATTGAGAAACAGTCGTGGCGCCGGGTGGTACATTTTCACTCCGCCGTAATTGGTACATTTTCACTCCGCCATTGACACCCCAAGTGTACCTAAATCGGTCATACTCCCATTCTGCCACAAAAATGCGTCTGTCTGGTAGTTTTGCGTCTGTTGATTTAATGTATCACCCCAACCTACAATTTGCCCTTTGTTATTTATGCCGTTAGCGCAGCCGCCAAAGCCTCGTGCGAGTGTTCCTAAGTCAGTTACACTTCCATTCTGCCACAAAACCGCACGTCCTGTACCACTAGATGTATCACCCCAACCTACAATTTGCCCATTGTTGTTTATACCGTCTGCACCGCTCCAGGTTCCACCAAATGTTACTAAGTTGGTCATAACTCCATTTTGCCACAAAACTGCATTGCAAAAGTTGTTGCCCGATTCGGTTGTCTGACCCGCAATTTGCCCGTTGTTATTGATACTTATAAGAGCCGTTCCAAGTGTGCCTAGATCGGTTTTAACACCACTTTGCCATAAGCATGCAACATAACCTTGACCCGTTATGAACGAATCACCCGCAATTTGTCCGCTGTCGTTTGTAGCTCTGGCTATGCCTATACCCAAATCTACAATCTGATACTGTACAGCATGTGCCGCCGTCGGAGCAAACGCTATCAACCCTGCGAGATATACCAATGTCGTTAACTTGTTCATCGTGCCTTTCCTCATTCGCCCAATATCCAGGCTTCACCTGTTGTGTCTGTATTCAGAGAGAACGAACTACCATCTCTTGCGATTAGTGAGAACAGCCATCTTACCCAAAGGGCAGAAAAATGGCTGCGGGACGGCATGATACAGCTTGCTTGTTCATTCTATCTAGAAGTTAGACACCGGAACAGAGAGAATAGTTCGAGCAAACACACGGAAGATGTTCACACCCAAGGTTGCTCAAAAGTGAACTTTAGCTAACTGGATGCCCTTTCCCCCCGGATTTCCGAATCCGGCCATACGCACGCCAGGTTCCGGGATTCGGAAATCACCACCCAGAGGTTTACCACACTTTAGTGCGACCGCCCTTTTTATTGACACATTCACCAAATCTTAAGTATGATACATCTGGGGTGGGCTTTAGTGCTGGGATCGAGGTGGCATTAATTGCCAATTATTGATGTCGATGGCCTGCGGGTTAACTATAATGATGCCGGAAGTGGCGTACCTCTTGTCTTTGTGCCGGGACTGGGTGCTTCCGGGGACTGGTTCTGCTACCAATCCTCAGGATTATCTGACCGCTACCGGGTGATCACATACGACCTGCGCCGGGCGCGAAGGCGGACGCGATATTCCCTGGATTTGCTCGTAGACGATCTCTCGCGATTCTTATCCGCTCTCCATATTTACAGTGCCGTTGTTGTCGGGCATTCGCTGGGGGGCCTGGTTGCTCTCAAGTTCGCCGCGTCTCACCCCGATCATTGTCCTGCGCTGGTCCTGGCGTCCGTAACACCATCCTTTCCAAATCTCCCGGACGATGAAATGCAGGATCATCTCTTGCCCGGCAAGATCATCACTGAGAGCTTTGCGGCCAGGCTGTGGAAAAGGCTGTTCAAAGCGAAAAAGAATTCGGAAGATAATGGAAGCTCGCTCGGTTGCCTCGCGCAGCACATGGCCAACACGGACCGTGCGACCCTGAGCGCGCAAATGAGACTGCTCCGGGAGACGGATTTGACCCCTCTTCTCAGTTCGATCGCGGTTCCAACGCTTATTATCGTGGACTCATCCGAAAGGCCTTACGTATTGGCGGGCGCGCAGGTTTTGGAAGAAGGTATTGCAAACTCGTCTCTGGAAGTCATTGAAGATGCCGAGCAGTTTTACTTCCATACGCGCCACGACCAGTTCAACGCTATCCTGTCCGATTTTCTCGAGCAGGAGATCGCCCGGTTCTGATCCCGATGATTGATACACACGCTCATCTGAATGATCCTATACTCGAGAATGACGCCGACGAGCTGATTGCGCGGGCGGGCTCGGCTGGTGTCGAGCGCATTGTCGTTTGCGGTTACGATATGCCGTCGAGCAGGGCCGCGGTCGAGATGGCGGCGCGCTGCGCGAGCGTGTTTGCCACCGTCGGCGTTCATCCGCACGGCGCGAAAGACTACGATGAGCGCTCAAAGCAGGAGCTTGTGGAGCTTTCACGGCACGAAAAAGTCCTGGCAATAGGAGAGATCGGCCTGGACTTCCACTACGATTTCAGCCCGCGGCAGGAGCAGTTTCCGGCGTTCGAGTCGCAGATTGACCTGGCGGGAGCTTTGGGGCTGCCGATTGTCGTGCACAGCCGGGAATCGAACCCCGAAGTGATGCTGGTGTTGAAGAAGCACGCGGCGAACATCGCGGGTTGCGTCTTCCACTGCTTCAGCGGCGGCGAAGACTTCGCCCGCGAAGTGCTGGATATGGGGTTTTACATAGGCATCGACGGGCCGATAACCTATAAGGCTTCAGTTAAGCTCAAAAGTGTCGTGCAGATCTGCCCACTGGAGAGGCTGTTAATAGAGACCGACTGCCCGTACCTGACTCCGGCGCCATTTAGAGGCAAGCGCAACGAACCTTCGTATGTGCGGTATGTGGCTGAGGAAGTCGCGCGCCTCAAAGGAATATCCGTGGATGAACTCGCCGAGGCAACCACGATGAATGCGCGGCGGCTCTTTCCGCGACTGCGATGAGGTAGATATGCTGAAAGACATGCACAACCGGCTGCGTCCGATGGGACTCGCCGATATTCTCGACGAAACCGTCGATATATACAAGAACAATTTTGCCCTGCTCATCGGCATAACGGCGCTTGTATATGTGCCATTTTCACTGGCCAGTTCCGTCTTTAAAATCCGGGTTCCACTTTCCTTTGACCTAAAGATGCGGCCGGAGCAAGCGCTGCAGATAATGAAGTCAATGGCGCCCCTCGCCGTAATCTCCCTCTTCTTGATGCTCATTATTATCCCGCTGGTTACGGGCGCGCTCACCATGGCGCTGTCCGAAAGATACCTGGACAGGAGGATAACCATAGAGCAGGTGTATCGCAGAGTATTCAGGAGGAACGTGTTCTTCCCGTTTCTGTGCGCGTTTCTGCTGAAGTATGCGGTTATCGGCGTCATCTATTTTTCCAGCATTATGATATTGGTCGGGATCCTGGTCATTGTGCCAATGATCGGGACTTGGGGTTTACTGCTGGCGATCCCGTTCTCACTGGCGGTGGTATTCGCGATGGCCTACGTTTGGCTGAGGTTTATGCTGGTTAAACCGGCGTTCATCGTAGAGATGAGAGGAATCGGGAACGCCGTAAAGCGAAGTTGGATACTGATGAGCGGGAGCGCGGGCAGGGCGTTCGTGCTCGTGCTGATCGCGGGGATGGTGATGTTGGTGATAAGCGGGGTCCTGAGTGCGCCGATAGAGGCTGTCATCGGTTTGAGAGTCTTGAAGCAGCAGTCGGTTCCCGAAGCGCTGTACGTTATGGATGCGGTTTTTTCGACCGCGGCGAACGTGCTGACCGTGCCGCTTTACTCGATTGTGGTGATTCTTCTCTACTACGATCTGCGCATCAGGAAAGAGGGCTTCGATCTTGAGCTGTTGGCAAGCGAGATGAATGCCGGCAGCAGGCAGATCACTCAAGAGCTTGCCCCCGCCCCGTCCCAGCAGAGCCCGCCCAGCGACAACGCTCCGCAGGATAACGATTCGCCTCACGATTGATCAGCCGGGCAGCGCAGGCGATGTGCTGCGCCCGTCCGCATAGTAATCGAGTGGCAGCGTGCTTGTTGCTTCGGATTGCGAAGCTGCCGAAGCCGCCGCCGCAGGCGGCGAAAATATGTCTCCTGTTCGGGCAGATTTGCAATCTAGCCCGCTGGAGGCAATTTGGGGGATTTGTAATCCCCGCTCAGTGCGCTTACTCAAAAAAAACAGGTGGCCGCTTCACATGGTCACCTGTTAGTGTCTTTGCTTATTCTTCTTGCCGCGGCGGCTAGACCGCGATTTTTTCCTTGGGCGCCTGAATCATCTCCATGGCTATCGACACATCCCTTGCGACGGGGACCATTCTATCTAATCCCAGCAGCTTGAATGCGCGCTCCACCGATGGCGGCAGCCCGGTTACTATGAGCGACTTCCCCGAAAGTTCGAGCTGCTCGAACTGCCTTACTATCCACCTGTAACCGGGAGTCTCCACATAACGCGAGTGGCTGAGGTCGACGATCAGGTTCCTGGATTCGAGTAACGAGGAGTTGACTAGCTTGGCCAGCGCTTCGGTTGTGTCGGTGTTGCATGCCCCCTCGGGCCTCACTACCGCACATCCGCTATAGAGACGATAGTGAATGCGATGACCGGAGATTTGTGCTTTCGGCAATTCTATAACCTCTTCCTGCCGCGCCTGCGAAGTTAGCTGACGGGCTAGGGTAGGAAATTACCCTTTCCAACGCCTCCTGAAAACAGCGATTACGTTGAAAATTCGCCCCGGCTTCCGCGTTATCCGCAATCGCAGTGGGATAACGCGATAATTGGTTCCCCCGCGCTCATGAGCGAGCTTAGGCGTCTGCTTTATTACTGGCTGAGCAATCGCCCACCAACTATATTGACGTCACGCGAGGCAATGCTGTTCCTTTGATTCTTACCACGCTCGCCGGTGTTTGCAGGCCATCCACCAACGTTGATTATCGGTAGATTTCAGCAGGAAGATGAAGGGTAATATTCAGGGGCTTGCCCTTGGAACTATGGCAGATTTCCGAATCCCGCAAGCGCACGTGTTTGCAACCGGATTCGGAAATCCTCACCCAGGAAAGAGCCCTCAAACACTTACACTGTCAAGAGGCGCGATTGCCTGCTATAATACTTCGGGCAAGGCAAAAAACATTGTCGCCGTTGGAGGAAATGAGTTGAGCGATTTTGATTATCCCCTGCTTCTGAGCCGGTGTCGGTCCCGCGACCGTGGGGCGGCGGACGAGTGTGCAAGTTGTACGAACGCGCGTGTGTGGAGTCGGGAGAACCCATCGGCGAGTCCTGGGACGTAAGCACGTGGCCGAGGGACCCGGGGAACCCGAACCTGGCGACGGTCACCAGAATCGTCAACGGAAAGCTTGCCGGAAAGATGCTGAACGAGGTAGTTGAGGTTCCGGTGGTGGTAAAGCTCCTGGACTCGGCGGAGAAGTTGTCGGTGCAGATTCACCCCGTCTCCGCGGAGGTGCACAAGGATGAGATGTGGTGACATTCTTACGCCGAAGCAGACGCTTATCTCTTTTGCGGTTTGGCTGATGGCGTTGACAAGAAATCGCTGTGCGACGCCATTCACGCCGCGAACCCCGACGAGGCCAAGGTCCTGGCTATGCTGCGGCGCGAGGACAACATAAGACCGGGGATGCACTTCAATGTTCCCACCGGCACCGTGCACGCGGTTGGACCAGGTCTGGTTGCGTTCGAAGTGAGCGAGGTAACGCAGGTCACCTACCGGCTCTTCGACTACAATCGCGGGCGCGCGCTGCACCTGGACGAAGGCTGCAAGGCATTGATGAGCGAGCGCCCGAATCTGCCGGTATTGGACCAGGGGCTGTCTATAGATGGAGCGGACGAGGTAGTAACCCTCACCGAGTTTCCGACATTCTGCGTGGTCAAGGCTTTGGGAAAAAAGATCACCGTCAAATCATCGAAGCACATGCACCTGGTGACGGCCACCATGGGCGACTGCGCTCTGAGTGGTCCGACGCCGGATTGGGATATCACGCTCAGACAATCGTTTACGTGCCTCGTTCCCTCGACAAGCGAGCCCTACGCCATCGACACGAACGGTGGCGGCGAAGTACTGATCAGCCCGCTTAGGGATGAGTAGATTGCGCCGCAGTTTCGGGATTTCCATAGCGGCCTGCACTGCGTGTCCATTGCCCACGCGCCGGTCGCCGCTACTCAAATCCCGAAACATCTAAGTCTGATCGCTCTCCAGCCCTACGAATGCCTTGCATCGGCTATCGCCGCCAGGTATTCGCGGACCTGCCGCCAGTCCATTTCCTCGATCATTACCGTCAGCAGCCCGCGCTCCCTGGGCTTGTAGCAGGATATTTTGTTGATGGCCGCCTGCTTGGCATCGTTCACTGCCTGCCTGGTGATGCCGAACCTGTCCGCAATCTCCGGGCCCGTGTGACCCAGCAGATATAATTCCAGCACCATGACCTGGCGCTCGGTCAACTGCATATTGCCCCTGCGAGAATCCGATGCCCAGCGGATCATTCGCTTGACCTCGCGCCAAAGCAGCCCGCTGATATTTGGGTCATCGCACAAACAACTGATGTAATCCCGTGGGTCCTGAGACTCCCACAGTGGAGTGCCCAGCCGCATCACGTCGTCTCCCATTCCCACCGCTATCGTTCGACTTGCCATCTTCGTGCCCTCCTTTTGTCTAGTTTTTGCAGGGGCTTCGCCCCCGCACCCCTACCAGAGGCTCCGCCTCTGGACTCCGCTGGGGCCGCGGGCCCCAGACCCCTGTCTCGCTTCGCGGATGTCCACCCTTACTGAGGTGGACATCCGCGAAGCGAGTCGGAAGGTCCAGGAAACACAGTTTCCTGGCAGGATCCAAGGGCAGCGCCCTTGGTGGGGGCTCGGGGGCGAAGCCCCTGACCATCAGCTCTCGGCATAAGGCAGCCAGTTCGGCGGCTCATCGCTTTCCGAGCGCAAATCCGGCCCCTGGACCTCGTGCCAATACATCAATCCGCCCAGTTTGGATGTCCACGCCGGGCTCCTGAAGCGCGATTTGTGAGTTTCCAGGCTGAAGTTGCTGCTGGCACAGATGATCGGTTTGCCGGTGCGATCCGCGCGCGTCACCATCGACCTGATCAGTTTGTCGGACGCTGAGCGCCACTTGCTGCCGGGATCATCGAGACCTTTCTCGATATCGTCGAGGATGACCACCTGCACGCCGGCTGCGCGAAACTCGATGTCGATTCGCGCGCCGAGGTCCGTAATGTCACCGCAGTAGACATAGAGCACGCTCACGGGCCGCGGCTTTTCGAGCAATCTCATTGCAAAGCCCTGCAGTATGCCGCTCTTCCCGCGCCCTGTGTCACCCCAGAGGCAAAAGCCACGTTTGATCGGCTTGTTTGGTCTTCCGGGCAGCGCGTCCGCCAGGCACGCTGCAAGCCTTATCGCCATCGCCTGGCTCGGGTCCCGGACAGGAAATGTCTCCAGCCCGCGCTCCCACATGTCGGCATCAAGGCCGCTGAGTTCCCGCATTCGCCTTCTGATGCTGTCAATCTGGCTGAGGCGGTCAGCTTCGATCTCCGCAAGGCGGGCACGTTCGATCTCCTCGGGGGTAATGTTTGCCCTTGCGATCCGATACTTGTCGATCGCGTCGCACAGTTTCCGCAAAAATGGGCTGTGCTTATCGCCAGTCTCCGGAATTGTCGTGATCCGATCCACTTTCGGTCTCCTTTCTGCGCCGCCGGCAGACACCCCGCGCGTAAGAGAGCCCGGCCCCGGCGAACGTGGTGTATCCGAGCTTCCTTTAGGGCGGACAGGATTTCATCGCTCCCGTATTCGTCGATCAATTCACCAAGGTCCGTGAAATCAAGTTCGTCGGGTTTCCCGGGGATGAAGAGCGCCTGCAAGAGCTCCTTCGGGTCTTCACCGACCATAACGCCTGAGGCCGTAATTCCGGAAGGAGTGGGTAATTCTAATTCTTCTTTCTGCTTAGTGCCTTCTGTTCATGTACGAAGTGCTTTTTGTGCACACTATCATGTGCGAGCTCTGCACACTATCATGTGCGGAATCTGCACACTTAACCGCTGCCTGTCCGGTTGAAGGGGACGCTTTGGGGCGTAGTGTGCTGATCGCGCACATTGTCACGCTTGGATGTGTGCGTATTTCGCACACTTTCCTCAAAACAGGCGTGCCAGAGAAACTCCCAGATCTTGTTGCGATGGTAAAGGCCGATGCACCGGATGAATCCCGCACTCTCGAGCTCCTGCAGCGCGGCGATGCAGGCCCTTCGGCTTATGCCGCACTCCTCGCAGATGGTCTTGTGACTGGGGTACGCATAGGTCGGTCCTCGCAGGCAAAGAACATCAGGACCCCGAAGATTCTTTTCGCGGTGCCTCCCAGCGAGGAAAGCCGGTTCATCCGCGAGGGATGAATATTCCCGACAAATACGTTTCTTGGCGCAAATGCCTGTCCGATTTCCATTGGTCCTGCTTTCCGGTGTCCTGCGAGAGCGAAGCACTCGGCTCATCCCCTGAAGTGCTTTCTGAACGGCCGCGTGCCGTTCTTGCATGAGCGCCAGGTTATTTCGCCGATGCCGGTCTTCATCAATGCGGCATCGCGCATGTAAGCTTTGCATTCGTTTTCGAGGCGGGCTTGTTCTTCCGAGAGCTTTGACGCCTTCGGAAACTTCTCTGAGCGCCTTACAAAGCTCGTCCATTTCCGGGGACGCATAGATGACTTCCTCGGTGGACGCCGGATGCTGGTCTTTCACCCAGTGACAATCGGGTTCCCGGCCCGTGAGCGGAGGCGGACAGCCGGCAAGAACAAAATCGCACCAGAACTTGTGCGCCCTCTCGATCAGCGCGGTTATCAGCTCTTCGTCGCGCTCGATGGTGTAAATTCTGAAGTCTTGGCCGCCGATCAACACGGCAAGGTCGCAGACCAGGCGACGGGTGATGGCGAGCTGCCCATGCACTGCACGAGGGTCCTGCTCTGGAACCACTTCCCCCGGCTGCCCGAAAATCTGCCCCGCGAAGTAGCCGGTGGTCTTGCATTCCAGAAGCCTCAGCGGGCGCTCGCCCCTGATCTCATAGCCCGGATTTACGGCGAGATGCGGAAAATCCCTATGGCGGTAGAGGCGAGATCTGTGAATCTGCCTGCCGGTCTCCGCCCGGTAGCATCGCGCTACGTAAAGCTCAAGGTTGTCCGTGCACCATGGGTTCATTGATCTCCAGTGCAGCGGCAAGGCCCTTCTTCTCGTGGTAGACGCCGATAGCTGTCCTGTATGGGTCCAGGCCCAAATCGCGGCTATGTCGCTGCCGCCCAAATAGGTATTGCGCTCCTCTACCAGGACGAGGAACGCGCGCGGAATTGGAGTTTAGCCGGGATGGCGAGCATCAGGGTCCTCCAGCGCGGGACTCGCGCGCTCGACAAGTAGACATGCTCGAGAGTTTTCACGACGAGCATGTCAGGCCGCTCGAACCAGCCTGTTCTGGTTATCTCCCCGGGCTCGCCTTTGTAACGGACGCTCTGGCCGGCTGCAGGCGTAGATTCGCGTGACAGACTTTTCCACGGAGCTTCTCCTCTCGTCCGGTTTTCGATCCCGCCCAGCCATCTGAGAATCAGAAACACTCTCCACATGCTCATAACCTCCCGTGCGGTAGTCGCAGGTCTGGAGCATAACCATCCCCGCGGACATCGCGATTGCGATAAGCCAGTCCTTGATCGCTGCGTTCACTCACGTCCTCCAGTCAATCAATAGTTGGTTGCTTCGGCTGCATATGGCCGAAGCCGCGACCTTCGCGCTCCCTCCGGCAACTCCGCTTCGCTGAGCAGTCCGAAGCAACCAGTGCCCTGTTATATTATATGTCGCCCACCAATCAATCGTTGTTGGTCTATAACGATACTACCCCACAACTAATCATTTGTCAACTACTTTTTGATGGTGAATAACAAATATTTTATCGTTGTCGGGTTATACTGATTGTGGAGATCAAAATGCCGCATACGACGACCATAAAACCTGAGTTCGGAAAAGCTTGTTAAGTCGCTGATGGGGGATTTCAGCTACATGCAGGTCA
>CAVZJH010000107.1:0-37219 GCA_963775535.1 uncultured bacterium
GAGTGTAATTGCCGTTTGCATCTGTGAGTCCGGAAGCGTAAGCTCCAATACCTACAAACGCGCCGACAAGTGGAACGCCGGCAGCGGTAACCTGACCGGTGACTGTGCCGCCGGACGGCGGGTTGGACCCGGACTCGAATGCGCCCATGTAGGCGCTGAGCCGTTATAAGGCAGGCCGACATTGATGCCCGCATTAATCGCAGGACTTCCAGCCAGCAGCTCGAGGCTGCTGCCCAGCAGCGGATTCGCGGTAATATCGCCAGTACCAAGCGGCGAGGGGGCTGTTGACGCAGGCCAGAACAGGTTGTTCGAGCGCGTTACAGTACCCAGATTGCCGCCGGCCATAGTGGTCCCGCAGTTCTCGAAGATGTTGTTCCTGTACTCTGTGGTTACGTCGCCGGCGCCTATATTGGCTCCAGCAGCGCAGTCGACCAGAGTGTTGTTCCATATCTTGTTGCCCGTGGAAACTCCACTTTTATAGCCATCGGCATAAAGACCGAAAGCAGAGCAATTGAAAAGCACATTGTTGTGGAACTGGCAGTTAACGACCGCGCGGATCGTCGCGCCGAATGCGCAGTTTTGGAATGAGCAGTTCTCGACGATGATATTGCTCACCGGGCCCATAACGTCATCCAGCTCAAGCTCTATGTTAGAATGATTGGCAGCGTTGATCACGAAGCCGTTAAGAACACAGTAGCTGACGTTCTGGAAGCGAATGGTCCCCCAGCCGGTGCCGGTGCCGTAGTCGGCAGTGCCGTTGATCTGGACAGCACCATTGGCCTTGTATGTGATGGGGCTCGCGGATGTTCCGGAGCAGTTTCTAAACGAGATATTCCATCCCGGAAGATCATCGGTCGTGACCTTCTGAATGGCTGGATTATAGGTTCCTGGCTGCACCAGGACGACATCGCCTGCATGCAGCAGTGAGTTTCTGTCGCCATTGTCAATGGTCTTCCAGGCCGTTGCCGTGGTCGTACCATTGTTGGCATCGCTGCCGGTCGTGGAGACATAGTATGTCGCCGCGAAACCGGACAACTGTGCAATCACCAGCAGTGCAAGACACACTACGGTGATTACACTCCACTTAAGCTTGTGATTCATGTAAATTATCTCCTCTTTCCACTTTCGGGTTACCTCTGGTATCACGGGCTTAGCCTAGTGACGCCTTCCAACCCTCAGATTTAATAAGCGATGGTGTAACACTGAATTAGCAGCTAATGCTCACCCCAAATGTTGCAAAATGACTTGCTTTGATGGTCGTTGACGAACGCCATCTCGCCAGAAGAAGCGTCCGTTGATTTGCCATCTGTACCATGTCGCCGTTATTCAAGGCTCAACCGTATGTGGTGAGTGGATACACGCAATGTTTTTACTATCGGCCACTTTTCGGGGCTTCATTAGCCCTCTTCGCGGCAATCGGCCAGATGTTTCGATAGGGAGATTTTACGATTAAGCCCATGTATTCATACCATGCGCTTCTACTGTTGTCAAGGGCGATTTTGGGATAATATTGTTGCGTTCTACTGAACCGGTTGACTTCCAACGTGAGAAAGCATTAGTCACAGAAGCAATGAAACGTTCAGTTGTGCGATGTATGGAACACGATAGCCCTGAGTGCGAAGCGGCCTACTCAGTGCCAGCAGCCGTCGGATAAGTCGCCATAGGCCCGGTGTATCGGGAACTTTATTCCGATACGTGCTCAGGTTTCGGGAAAGATTCCCAAACACCGGTGTTCAGTTCTCGTTCTGCGCTTGATCCGCAGGCTGCCAGCGGACTCACGATTCCCGGATAATGAACTCATATGCCGGGCCATCAAAAACAGGGCCCCCGGGAGGGGGCCCTGTTGCATTAGACGTTTAGTTTGGACGTCTAGTCTGCGTCAGCGTTTCCTCTGGGCTGCACAATCAGTGCTCCATTGGTTGTCTTGCTTACTATTCCTGTTACGGAAAGGAAGCTGCCTATGGTCTTGGTTATGTTAGCAGTGGAAACGTTTACGCCGTCATTGTTGCCGTCAGAGTCGAAGACGCTGCCGTCATTGACGTTGACAATGCCTGTCAGCGGGGTTGTCGCGCCCCAGACTTTTACCAGCAGTCCCACCACGTTGGGTATGCCATTATTGGCAATACCAACAGCCGCGAGAGCGTTGGTTCCATTGTCGTTGCTGTCGATGGAGGTACACACGATGTATCTCTCACCGTTAGCATCTGTCGCGAGAGTTCCCGTCAGTGCTATGGCGTTACCGACGGTAACAGACTGACTAGGCCCAAGCACGACCTTGATGCCGCAAGTCCTGTCGGACTCTTCGATGTAGACGGCATTACCGGTGAACACACCGGAGCTCACTGTGACTATCTTGGCATCGACTATCTGGACACCGGTGGTATCGGCGATAGCCTTGAGCTCGGAGAGTCGCGGACCACCGTCGCCTGCGGAACAGCGAACAACGTGAAGTTAACGCCGCTGTTCGTAACCTGCAACCAGGGTAACTGTCCCGGAAGTGGGAGTGTATCCGGACAAGGAAGCCGTCATCGGCTGAGCGCCAACAGTTACATTGGTCAGAGTGTATATGCCAGATCCGTTAGTTGTCGCTGAAACACTGGAGTTCACTCCAGCCGTTACCAAAGCGCCGGTAAGAGCGGCCCCATTTCCATCCGTAACCTTACCGGTAACGGTGCAGAATGCAGGCTGAGATCCGCTGCCATACTCGAACGCGCCGATGTCCGGCCACAGTCCATTGAACGGCAGACCGACATAGCAGCCCGCATCGATAGCCGGGCTTCCGGCCTGCAGGTGGTAAGTCGAGTCGAGCAACGGATCTTTGCCAACGATCTCACTCGGGTCGGCTGTCGTGCCGCCGAAGTCATTACCATTCCCGAAGAACAGGTTGTTGGTGTGTGTGACCGTTGCGCCGTTCTCCACATTCAGTCCGTGATTGCCAGTGTTGTCGATGATGTTGTTTTTAACTTCCGACCCTGTGGTGGGACCGTTTGTGGCATCGAAATCGATAGCACTTTCACTGCACCCAACGAAGGTGTTGTTGTAGATCTTCGTGTTGGTGCCGCCCCAGGAAACCTGCATTCCTGTAGAATTGCCCCACGGGTACGGACCAACTACGTTGTTCTCGAATGTCATGCTGTCGTCGGTTCGGAAGGCACAGGCCCCCCAGCACCACGCGGTCGAGGAGAAGTTGCAGTTCTTGACAACGCCATTGTTGGAGTTGTTCCACATAATGGAAGAACCGTTAGTCCCGTTAACACCGTTTGATCCGACGGTGGTAAAGCCGTCGAGCACACAATAGTTAACAGGCCACAGGTAGAAACCGCAATTGCCGGGATTCGTGAAGCTGATGGTAACCGGACCTTCTGCCTGATAGGTAATTGGGTTACCGGCGGTTCCACTCTTTGTCAACTGCAACTCGTTGGCATAGGTATATGTTCCAGGAAGAACGTGCACCGTGGCGCCTGCCTGGACCACGCCAGCCTTGTCTCCGTTCTCAATCGTTGCCCAGGCTGAATAGCTCGTAGTACCATCGTTCCCATCGTCTCCCGTAGGACTGACATAGTACTCGCCTGAAACTGACTGCTGGAGCTGGAAGTTCACCGTCTGCGTTCCGGTAGTCGTAGTCACAGTCTGGGTAGAGCTGCCGAAGCCGGGGTAAGAAGCCCTCATCGGGTAGCTGCCTGCAAACGTCTGCATTGAATAATTACCGGAAGTGTCGGTAAGTGTAGTGTTGATGCTGTCCACCCGGACCTGGCTCCGGCTAACGGAGCGCCTGTCGCCAGGTTGGTTACCTGACCCTTGACAGTGCCAAGAGGAGTGGTGTTAGGAATGGGTCCCACGAATGCGCTTTCAAAGGCGCCAATGTCCGGTCGCTGACCATTAAATGGCAGACCTACCAGACAACCAGCGTCAATGCAGGGGCTTCCTGATAGAAGCTGATAGTTGGAATCCATCATCGGATTGGTATTGAGGAGCTCTCCAGCTCCGACAGTTGTTCCACTCAGATTGTTCTGGCACATGTAGAAGCAGTTGTTGCTGTGCAACATTGTTGAACAACCGTTGAGGCCCGTTCCGCAATCCCAGAAGATGCTGTTCTTTACCTCACATGCGACTTGTCCTGTTTGACTCAAGTCTACACCAACGCTCCAGTGGTGCGCGTCATCACCGGCATAGAAGACGTTGTTGATGATTTGGATGTTCGAGTCACCATTCTGCGCGGCCAATAGGGTAGAGCCATTATTCGGCCACACGAACGGTCCGACAACGTTATTCTCGAAGGTAACGTTGCTGGCCGCATCTATAGAAATCGCTCGCCAGTTCCAACCCTGCGAAGAGAACTGGCAGTTCTTGATTGTAACGTTGGTGCAATTGTTCCAACCAACATGGAGCACGTAGTTGTTCCCGCCGTTGGCAGGCGACGTTTGGACTTGAGTGGTTATGAGACCATTAAGCACGATGTTGCTGACTCCCACCGTGAGACCGTCCTGGCCTCCATCACCAAAGCTGGTGTAATTGTAGGTCAGTGTGCCTGGAGAAGGCAGGGAGTGTGGTTGCATTAACCGTCTCATACGTAATCGGGAAATCCGCAGTTCCGCTTACCGGCAGCGACATCCCCGAACCCAAGTTGACGGGGCTTCCCCCGACGATCTTGATCGTGTCACCAGGGTGTATTATACCGGCTCCGGCTGACAGAGTCGCCCAAGGACCATGGACCGGATCGTCGCCAGGAGCGAGGCCGTCTTGCAAGCTGTCATCAGCAAACTCATAGTTGGGATTGATGTAGTATGTCGTGCCCGGGTTCGATGTAAGATTGAAGTTTGCTGTCACAGAGCCGTTGGCGGGAACTGTCACCGCCTGGGTGGCTGTGGTGTAACCGGGGGTGCCCGGAGCGGGCTTGCTGGCCGTAACATTCTGGCTGCCCGAGGTGGCTGACAGAGTGTAATTGCCATTTGAATCTGTGAGTGCGGTAGCGTAAGCTCCAACACCTACAGACGCGCCGGAAAGCGGGGCGCCATTGAGAGTGACCTGCCCGGTGACGGTGCCGCCCGATGGCGGGTTAGACCCGGACTCGAATGCGCCCATGTCCGGCGCAGAGCCGTTATAAGGCAGGCCGACGTTGACGCCTGCATTAATCGCAGGGCTTCCAGCCAGCAGCTCGAGGCTGCTGCCCAGCAGCGGATTCGCAGTAATGTCCGCCGAAGCAAGCGGCGAAGGGGCTGTTGACGCAGGCCAGAACAGGTTGTTCGAGCGGGTCACAGTACCCAGAACTGCCGCCGGCCATAGCGGCCCCGCAGTTCTCGAAGATGTTGTTCCTGTATTCGTGGTTACGTCGCCGGCGCCTACGTTGGCTCCGTTAGCGCAGTTGACAAGAGTGTTGTTCCATATCTTGTTGCCCACGGAATTGTTGTGGGCATAGCCATCGGCATAAAGACCGAAAGCAGCGCAATTGAAAATCACATTGTTATGGAACTGGCAGTCAACGACTGAACGGATCGTCGCGCCGAATGCGCAGTTTCGGAATGAGCAGTTCTCGACCACGATATTGCTCACAGGACCCATAGCGTCGTCAAGCTCGAGCTCTATGTTAGAATGATTGGCAGCATCGATGATGAAGCCGTTAAGAACACAGTAGCTGACGTTCTGGAAGCGAATGGTGCCCCAGCCGGTGCTGGTGCCGTAGTCGGCAGTGCCGTTGATTTGCACAGCGCCATTTGCCTTGTATGTGATGGGGCTCGCGGATGTTCCGGAGCAGTTTCTAAACGAGATATTCCATCCCGGAAGATCATCGGTCGTGACCTTCTGAATGGCCGGATTATAGGTTCCTGGCTGCACCAGGACGACATCGCCTGCTTGCAGCACGGAGTTTCTGTCGCCATTGTCAATGGTTGCCCAGGCTGCTGCCGTGGTCAGACCATTGTTGGCGTCGTTGCCGGTCGTGGAGACATAGTATGTCGCCGCGAAACCGGACAACTGTGCAATCACCAGCAGTGCAAGACACACTATGGCGACTACACTCCATCTAAGCTTGTGATTCATGGTAGTTTTCTCCTCTTTCCAGTTTCGGGGGTGTTTTGGTATCGGGCACTTTGCCCGGTGATGCCTTTCCCCCCAGATAAGCAAGCCATTGACTTGCGGTCTTGCTGATGGACGCCGTTTTGCCAGAAGCAGCGTCCACTTGGTTGCGTCATCTGTGCCGCGTGCCGTTCTTCAAGACTCAGCCGTAAGTGGTAGCTGGATACACGCAATGATTTTGCTATCGGCCACTTTGGGGCGTCTTTGCGCCCTATGTGCGGCAATCGGACAGATGCTTGGGCAAGAATTTTCATCTATACGGCTAAGCCCATGTATTCATACCATGCCGTTTTACTGTTGTCAAGGGCCTTTTTTAAGATAATATTATTAAATCTTACTGAACCGGTTGACTAAATCGGTTGAAAAACGGCCCCCGTGAAGGGGGCCGTCGCATTACCGTTCAGTCCAGGTCAAGGTTTCCTCTTGGCTGGACAATGAGTGCGCCACCTGTCGTCTTGCCTACTATTCCGGTTACGGAAAAGAAAGCTGCCGATGGTCTTGGTTATACCGGTCGTGGAAACTTTAATTCCACTTGTGCCGTCAGGGAACAGGCCGCCGTCATTGACGGTGACAACGCCCGATCCCGGGGTTGTGGAACCCCAGACCCTAACCAGCGTTCCCACCAGGTTGGTTATGCCGTTATTGGCAATGCCAACAGCTTTGGGAGCAGTGGTTGCATTGTCATTGCTGTCGATGGATGTGCACTGGATGTACCTTTCACCGTTAGCATCGGTCTTGATAGTTCCAGTCAGTGTTATGCCGTTACCGGCAGCAACAGACTGACCGGATGCAAGCGCGACCTTGATGCCGCAAGTCCTGTCGGACTCTTCGATGTAGATGACATTACCCGCGAGAACACCGGAACTTACAGTCACTATTTTAGAACTGCCGGCCATGGAGAAATTGGTGTTGTCGAGAGCAACCCTGAGTTGAGACAGTCTGGTTAGCGGGGGCACGAGACCCACCGTGAAGTTGACGACGCGGGCAGTGGCTAGATTCGGAGTCTGCGTAACAGTTCCGTATCCATTAGCCGAAGCACTCATCGTCATAGCGACCCCCGGCACATTGACCAGAGTGTAGTTGCCGGATGAGTTAGTTGTCGTTGACGCATTGGAATACGCGCCGGCGGTTACAGCAGCGCCGGAAATAGCGGTCCCGGCGGTATTCTTAACCCAACCGGTGACCGTTACGAGAGCAGGCTGCACGGGGCCCGGATACTCGAACGCCCCGATGTCAGGCCACAGCCCCTGGAACGGCAGGCCAACATAAGCGCCGGCGTCGATGGCCGGGCTGCCCGCCTGCAGATTGAAGTCCTTCATGAGCTGGTTCGGGTTATCCGGATCAACGAGCATGGGATCAATGACGCCCTCAGTCGCATTCAGCACATACGTGCTGTCGGTACCCGGAATTATCAGATTAGCCGCAGGCACTTCCCACAGAATATTGTGGCCGTGGTCGATGCCCGTATTGCCGGCATGGATACCGTAACCGCACTCGTAGAGTATGTTGTTCTTGAAGACGCGGCCGGTCTCGTCATCCGGAGACTCGTATGCCGCTCCGGTGCATGCGTAGATTGTGTTGTTGACAACCATGTTGCCGGTGCCGGAATCGTCATCCGCCACACCCGGAGAGAGGCTCGCGCCACTCGTTGCGGTCATATTAATGATGTTGTTGTGGACGCAGCAATCGATACCGCCGCTGATCCAGAGGCCATGCAGCGACCAGTCGCTGCTGGTAACCGTGCAGTTCTCGACAATGCTGCCGGTCGTGTCGTTCAGCGTGAGAGGATAGCAGGTTCCATTGACCCATATACCGTTAAGAGCGATGTAGTCGGCATTGATCTTGACACAGCTTCCGTGAACGCTGTCGTCTGATGGATCGGTGTAGGGCACCGTGTCGATCATCGTATCTTGAGTGGACATATAGGTGATGGGCAGAGACGGGGTCCCGGAACACGTGTTCATCGACACAGCCGTCTTGTCGCCGCTCAGTAATGTAAGGAAGTAACCGGATATTACTACGGTGTCACCGGGATTGAGGATACCCCTGGCGTCACCGTTGGTAATAGTCAACCACGGTGTATTAGTCGATAAACCGTCGTTGCTGTCATCACCGGCGAAAGAGTCGACGTAGTATGTCTTCGGTGGAATCGGGGTAAGCACGAAGTTGACCGTCACGTACCCATCAGCGGGAATATTTGCCGATTGCACTGCTGTTGCATAGCCCGGCATCTTTGCAGTCAGGTTGTATGTGCCTGGCAGCGTGTGAAGCGTATATCCTCCGCCGGCATCCGTAGTTGTAGAAGCGTTCGAGGGTACTCACTGTCGCGCCGACCAATCCGACGCCACCGGATGTGACTGTACCTATGGCGGCACAGGCCCCGTATTCGAATGCGCCGATATCCGGAGCGGAGCCCGCGTAAGGCAGGCCCACATAGCAGCCGGCGTCGATAGCCGGACTTCCGAGCTGCAGGTGATAGGTCGAGTCAAGAAGCGGGTCCTCACCAAAGATATCGCCGGGATTTGCCGCGCCCACCTGGTTCGTGGTGTTCTTGTAGAAAAGGTTGTTGGAACACGCGACGGCGGGATCGTTATCCATGCCCGTGCCGCATCCATCAAGAATATTATTTCTCATTTCGCAGCTTACGAGCGATCCATCGCTTTCCAGGCCGTCACCCGCGCAGTTCACTACGGTGTTGTTGTAGATCTTAACGCCGGTGTTGACGGTTGGTGTTCCACCTGGGGGAGTGTAAGACCACGCGGAGACCCCGGTGGAGCTGTGGCCGGTGACCGGGTCCGTGAAGGCATACGGACCGACTACATTGTTCTCAAAAACGCAGTTGGTATCACTAAGGAGCGAAACGGCTTTCCAGCACCAGGCTGCACCGGAAAAGTCGCAGTCCTGGATCGTGACGCCGGTGCAGTAATGAACCTTCAAGTGGTAATTGTTAGCGGGAGCGCCGCCGTTGGCCTGAGTGGTATTGAAACCTTCCAACACGAGGTAGCTGCGATTTTCGATATCGATGCCCGTCTGGCCGCCATCACCGTAATTGGTGAAATTGAAGGTGACTGCGCCGGCAGAGGGCAAAAGAGTATCCGGATCAACCGCTTCGTACGTGATAGGGTAGCCGAGAGTTCCATTAACGGCGGCTATGGTCTGCTGCGAGGTGATGTTGTAAGTGCCCCCGACAAACTTTACCACGTCATCAGGCTTGATTACACCCGCTCCAGCCGCCAGAGTCGCCCAGGGGCCGTGGACCGGATCGTCCCCGGGAGCCAGGCCGTCGTTGAGGTCGTCATCAGCAAACTCATAGTTGGGATTGATGTAGTATGTCGTGCCCGCGAGGGCAATGTTTACTACTGCGGAACCGGTGGCGGGAACTACCGCTGATACCGTTGTGGACAGGAAGCCATTGCTTCCGGTTACACTCTGCGCCCCGATCGGCACATTGTTCAGAGTGTAATTGCCGTTCGCATCAGTCAGCGCAAATACATTGTCGTTCGGCCCGGCAGCCACCGACGCGCCGGATACGGGATTTCCGTTGAGTGTGACATTGCCTGTCACCACACCAGCCGGCAGCGTCCCGGGAGCGCCTGAACTTTCGAATGCGCCGATGTCAGGCCAACTGCCGTTGAAGGCCAGTCCCACGTAGCAGCCGGCATCGATCGCGGGGCTTCCGGCCTGGAGATGATAGGTGGAATCCAGTAGTGGATTCTTGCCGACCATGTCGCCAGGGCCATATGACACTGCTGTCCCGGTATCCGTGTTCCACAAATTGAGGTTGTTGTCGTAGAACAGGTTGTTGGACCAGACGCATCCCGGTGTCGACCAGGCCGGGTCGTCAACGGACATACCAACCCAGGTGGTCATGCCGGTGAGGATATTGTTCCTGACTTCGCAGCCGACGAGCGGGTAATCCGTAGTGTTGTTATACGTCGAGTACTCGACCTGCAGGCCCGTGCCGGTGCAGTCTACAACGGTATTGTTGTAGATCTTGACGCGGGTGCCTCCGTACGACAGGCTAATACCACAGGTGCCGTTCGACCCGGGAGACGTCGTATACGGGCCGACGACATTGTTGTCAAACAGAATGTCGCTGTTGCCCAGGTCTCCAAGCGAACAAGCCTTCCAGCACCACGCAGATCCGGAGAAGTTGCAGTTTCGGACCGTAATGTTAGAGCTGCCGGTGATCTTCAGGGCGATGTTGTCTGTATTACTCGGGCCCGGATCAGTCTGAGTGACGTTGAAACCATCGACCACAACATAGTTGAGCCCGCTCAGAAGGAGGCCCGTCTGGCCGCCGTCACCGTGGTTCGTGAAGTTGATGGTGGCGGCTCCCGTCATGCCGAACGCCGCCGGATCAACCAGGTAGGTTACCGGGTAACCGGCGGTTCCACTGGTAACGAAATTCATTGAATTTGCGGCGGCGTAAGAGCCCGGGGCAACGTGAACGGTGTCACCGGCCTGGAGGGTGTGCAATATATCACCGTTCAAGATGGACTTCCATGCCGAAGCCGTGGAGCGGCCGTCGTTTGAGTCATTGCCACTTGGACTGACATAGTAATGCGGAGGAACGGGCGTCAATGTGGCGTTCACCGTGGTGGTGCCGGAGCCTATCACAACGCCGGTTTGAGTAAAAGTGAGAAAACCGGCCCTGGCAACAGTCACCGTCTGAGTGCTCGGAAGCATGCTCATCGTATACGTTCCATTGGCAGCGCTGATCGCGCTGGAGCGGCTGCCCAGAGTAACCATTGCGCCTGAGACAACGCCGGTGGGAGCGGTCCTGCTTATGGTGCCTGTGACGGTGCACATAGTCGGCTGGGGTGGGATGCCCGTCTCAAACGCGCCGAGGTCCGGCCAGGCGCCGTAGAACGGCAGACCAACCAGACAACCCGCATCAATGGCAGGGCTTCCAGTCCCCAGATGATAGGTGGCACTCAGAAGCGGATTGGCAACGCTCTCTCCCGGAGCAAGGACCGCTCCGCTGAGCGTGTTCGTGCAGTTGTAGAACATATTGCACATGCGCGATGCAGTGCTGCTGCCGACAGCTATGCCGGTGAGACAGCCGCTCAGGATATTGTTCTTATAATTGTTGGTAACGTCGCCGAAACCGAGACTGATACCGGTGCCGCAGTTGACGAGAGTGTTGTTCAGTATGTTGTTGCCGGTAGGGGTTCCCCCGTAGTTGTCGTCGTACAAGCCGTAACCGGACGACGACACGTCGTGGATGACGTTGTTGTGGAAACTGCAGTTCGTAACGCCGCGGACCGTCGCGCCGCACCACTCGCCCTTGAACGTGCAGTTCTTGACTTCGATATTGCTGACGGCCCCCTCTTCGCCGTCCAGTTCGAGCCCTATCTCGCCACCGCTGATTACGAAGCCGTTGAAGACGCAGTTGTTGACGTTCATGAAGCGAACGTCGAACCAGGGGGCGGTACCGTTGATCTGGACCGTCCCATTCGCCAGGTACGTGATGGGGTTGCCGGATGCGCCGGAACAATGTCTAAACCCGATGTTGTACCCGACGAAGTCGTCGGTGGGAATGCTTTGAACAGCCGGATTATAAGTTCCGGGCTGCACCAAGACCAGGTCGCCCGCATGCAGCGCGGAGTTTCTGTCGCCATTGTCAATTGTCGCCCAGGCTGCTGACGTGCTCAGACCAGTGTGGGTGTCGCTGCCGGTCGTAGAGACGTAGTAAGTCGCGGCAGAACCCGACAACTGCGCAATCACCAGCGCCGCAAGGCACGCGGCGGCGACCACACTCCACTTAAGCTTGTGATTCATAGTAGTTTTCTCCTCTTTCCGCTTTGGGGTTACCTCTGGTATCGCGGGATTTGCCCGGCGATGCCCCTCAAACTTTCAGATAAACAAGCGATCGTGTGACACTGAACTGGCAGCCATTGCTCACCTCGATGTTGCAAATTGACTTGCTTTGAATGTCTTGCCGATGGGCGCTGTCTCGCCAGAAAGCAGCGGCCATTCAATGCGCCATCTGGGTCATTTCGCCGCCGTGTGAAGCGGGTATTAGATCGGTCACTTCCGGAACTTCGTTGTGCCCTCTTTGCGGTAATCGGCCGGATGCTCAGCCCGCATTGTTCGTGATTAGAGCTGTGGTTAAAGCGGGCCGGACAAGAAGTTTTCATTTGCGCGGACAAGCCCATGTATTTCTTACCACGCGATGATACGGTTGTCAAGGGGGCTTTTTGTATGCGAGTTCAGTTATGCGGGAATCGTTACTGCAGCGGGACAGTGGCGTCCCGAAACAATCTGCCGGGCGCACACACTAAAAAAGGGCCCCCAGAAGGGGGCCCTTTCGCGTTAGACGTCTAGTTTAGGTCAGCGTTTCCTCTTGGCTGAACAATCAGTGCTCCACCGGTTGTCTTGCTTACTATTCCGGTTACGGAAAGGAAGCTGCCGATGGTCTTGGTTATACCAGTTGTGGTAACGTTGACTCCGTCATTGTTACCATCGGAGTCGAAGACGCTGCCGTCATTGACGTTGACAACACCGGTTGCTGTGGTTGTTGCACCCCAGACCTTAACCAGCAGTCCCACCATGTTGGTTATGCCATTGTTGGCAACACCAACAGCCAGCGGAGCTGTGGTTGCATTGTCATTGCTGTCGATGGAGGTGCACTGAATGTACCTTTCACCGTTAGCATCGGTCTTGAGAGTTCCAGTCAGTTTTATGTTGTTACCGGCGGTAACAGACTGACCGGAGGCAAGCAGGACCTTGATCCCGCAAGTCCTGTCGGACTCTTCGATGTAGACGGCGCTATTGGCGAATACGCCGGAACTCACTGTAACTACCTTAGCGGCCGTTATCTGGACAACATTGTTGTCGGCCATAGTCTTGAGAGCTGACAGTCTTGCCACCTGCGTGGCCTGAGAGCCCGGCGACAACGTGAAGTTGACGACCTGAGTGCTCGCCAGATTCGGTGTCTGCGTGCCGGTCGCATAACTAGTCGCGGCAGCACTCATCACCATAGCGGCGCCTGCCACATTGGTCAGAGTGTAGTAGCCGGACGAGTTAGTTGTCGTTGACCAGTTCGCATACGCACCGGCAGTTACCAGTGCACCGCTAATGCCTGCTCCGGAAGTGCTCTTGACCAGGCCGGTAACCGTTTCTAGAGTGTATAAAGTTCCCGGATACTCGAAGGCACCGATGTCAGGCGCCTTGCCCTGGAACGGCAGACCAACATAAGCGCCGGCGTCGATAGCCGGACTTGTGGACTGCAGAGTGTAGTCAGCATTGAGCATAGGATTAACAGTAGTCGTCTCTGTCGGAGCCAACACATAGGTGCTGTCGGTTCCAGCAGTCACCAGAGTACCACCAGCATTGGAAGGCACTCCGTAGAACATGTTGTTGGAGTGAGCTATGCCGGTGTTGCCGGCCTGAATACCCCAACCGCAGTTGACGAATATGTTGTTCTTCAGGACACGTCCGGTCTCGTCTAACGGAGACTGGTAGGCTAATCCCGAGCAGCCGGCGATTGTGTTGTTGACAACCCAGTTGCCGGAGCCGGTCGCGTAGTCCTTGCCGCCAACGTAACCGCCGTCGTTGATACCCGTCGAGTCATACGGTCCCGAGGGCTTGGTTCCTGTGAACGATATCAGGTTATCGTAGAGCTTGCAGTTGGTGGCGCCGTTGATCCATACGCCTTTCCATGTCCAGTCAGAACTGCTGAAGCTGCAGTTACTCACAACGCTTCCGGTTGTGTTAAGGAGTTCGAAAGGATTCGCCGTGTCATAGGGCACGGTATCGGCATTCGAATCTTCCATGGTGATGTTCAACCCGTTGAACACGATGTAGTTGGCGGTGATGACAGGACCATCGCCTCCCTGGCACGTGTCGATCTGACCGTAGTTGATTCCCGTGTAGGTAATCGGCCTGGTGGCTGTTCCGGAGCAGTTCGCGATAGGGCAGACGCTGGTGCCATCCGTACCGGCAGGTGTCAGTACGTAATTGTCTATAACTACCGTGTCGCCAGGATTGAGTATACCCTTTACGTCACCGTTGTTGACCGACGCCCACCCGGTATCGGTCGTCAGACCGTCGTTGGAGTCGCTGCCGCCGTCGACTACGTAGTATGTGACCGGAGGCTTGGATGTAAGAGTGAAGTTCACTGTTACGGATCCGCCAACCGGAATGACCGTCGATTGAGTCGCAGTATAGTAATCCCCCGCGCTGGCCGTCACATTGTACGGTCCCGCTTCGGTGTTTGACAGAGTGTATGTTCCGGCAGCACCGGTAGTGGTGGTCTGGTTGACTGTGGTCACCGTCGCACCTGCTATTGCCGCGCCACCGCTCGTGACTGTTCCAGTAACCGTTCCGGCGCCCTGGAACTCGAATGCGCCAATGTCCGGCGCGGAGCCGACGTAAGGCAGACCAACGTTGACACCAGCGTCAATCGCAGGGCTTCCGTATGTCAGATGGTCGTTGGCATCCAGCAGCGGATTCTCACCGATAATCTCGGTAGAGCCAGCCGGAACACCACTTACTGCCGTTCCACACAGGTAGTACAGGTTGTTGGTATGAGCTGTGGCCAAGTCTGTGTTCAGCTGCAGAGCTGGGCTCATATTCTCGAAGATGTTGTTTCTCACTTCGGAGCCGGTCAGTCCGGCTGTGCTCATATCGATGCCACTAGTCCACCCATGCGGATCCAGACCGTTGAACGTGTTGTTCAAGATATGAGAGTTCTCCACCCCGGGACCTAGGTAAATGCACGAGCATCCATTACCCGACCACGGGAACGGACCAACAACGTTGTTCTCGAACACGAAGTTGTCGGTTGTGTCGGTTCCGCTTGCGTTGATCGTCAGGTACCGCCAGTTCCACGCGTTCGACGTGAGATGGCAGTTCTTGATTACGACGTTCTTGGAGTCCCACAGCTGTATGACCATGTTGTTCGGATCACCGGATGTAGGAGCAGCCTGAACGGTAGTGAAACCGTCGATGACGACGTTGTTGGAGTTGTTCAGATTGATACCGCACTGGCCACTGTCGCCGTAGGCCGTGAAGTTGAGAACGACGTTGCCTTGAGCCTTGTATGTGACAGGGCCGGTAGTATTGCCGTTCCAGACCTGGAGGCTGACCTGGTGGTTGTAATTGTACGTGCCAGGCAGTACGTTCACCGTGGTGTTGGCGACAACGCCGTTTACCGTTGTGGCATTGTCCAAAGTGGCCCAGGCCGAATTGGACGTGACGCCGTCGTTGCTGTCGTCTCCATTGGTGCTGATATAGAACTGGCCCGGAACTGCCGCGGTCAGCCCGAAATTGACGCTCTGCGTTCCGGCGACGACGTTAACCGTCTGCTTTATAGAACCGTAGCCAGTTGCAGAGGCCTTGATCGTAGTGCTGCCTGTCTTTAGCTGCAGCGAGTAGTTGCCGTTTGCATTAGCCACGGCGCTGCCCAAAGTACCTGCACTGACGAGTGCCCCGGCGAGGGGAGCGGACGTCGCTAAGTTGGTTACCTGACCTGTGACGGTTCCCAGAGGAGTCGCGTTCGGAACAGGTCCTACAAAAGCGCTCTCGAATGCGCCTATGTCCGGCATCTGGCCATTGAACGGCAGGCCGACGAGGCAGCCTGCGTCAATAGCAGGGCTTCCGGAGAGCAGGTGATTGGTGGAATCCAGAAGAGGATTCTGGCCGACGATGTCGCCAGGGCCGGCAACTGTCTGGAAGATGTCGGTGTTGGGAGTATTATCGTACAGATTGTTACTGTGAAAAACACCGCCGGGGTTGTTGAAACCAACCCAACCGCTGCCAACGACGATGTTGTTCTGTATCATACAGCCGGTCAAGGCTCCGTTGGAAGCATCGGTACTGATGCCGGTGCTGGAGCATCCGACGACTGTATTGTTAATGATCCTGTCGTAGGTCGAGCCCCAGCTTAAGCAAATGCCCGAGCTGTTGCCCCAAGGGAACGGACCGACGACGTTGTTCTCGAATGTGCAGTAGCCGGCGCCGGGCAGATCTACCGCGTGCCAGTTCCACGAATCCGAAGTGAAAGTGCAGTTCTTGACGGTGATATTGTTCGAGTAGCCACCGGCAATGAGTGAACTGTTGCTACCCGACGCTCCTGTCTGGGCAAAGTTGATGCCGTCCATTACGATGTAGCTTCTATTACCGAAGTTGACGCCCGCACTGCTGCCTTGATTCGTGAAAACGAAGGTAACCGCGCCGGGACTATAGTTGTAGTGGACAGAATCAACAGCCTCATAGGTGATCGGGAAGCTAGCGGCTCCATTATCCGATATAACGCCTTGCGAGGTGACAGTATACGGTGTAGTACTTCCGACTACCTTTACTACGTCACCAGGCTGGAGTATGCCAGCGCCGCCTGAAAGGGTCGCCCAAGGGCCATGTACGGGATCATCGCCAGGAGCCAGGCCGTCTTGCAGGCTATCATCAGCGTACTCATAGCCGGGATTGATGTAGTATGTCGTGCCCGTGTTGGCTGTAAGGGCGAAGTTAACTGTCACAGTACCGTTCGCGGGAACAGTTGCCGCCTGGGTGGCTGTGGTGTAACCGGGAGTGCCTGCCGCGGACTTGCTGGCCGTAACATTCTGGCTGCCCGAGGTGGCTGACAGAGTATAATTGCCATTAGCATCCGTCACTGCGGTAGCGTAAGCTCCAACACCTACAGACGCGCCGACAAGCGGGGCGCCGGCGCAGGTGACCTGACCAGTGACTGTGCCGCCGGACGGCGGGGTTGTCCCGGACTCGAATGCGCCCATGTCAGGCGCTGAGCCGTTATAAGGCAGACCGACGTTGATACCTGCGTTAATCGCAGGGCTTCCAGCCAGCAGCTCGAGGCTGCTGCCCAGCTTAGGATTCGCAGTAATGTCACCCGAACCAAGCGGCGAAGGGGCCGTTGACGCAGGCCAGAACAGGTTGTTCGAGCGGGTTACAGTACCCATACTGCCACCGGCCATAGCGGCCCCGCAGTTCTCGAAGATGTTGTTCCTGTTACTCTGTGGTCGAATCGCCGGCGCCTACATTGGCTCCGTTAGCGCAGTTGACGAGGGTGTTGTTCCAAATCTTGTTGCCCGTGGAAACTCCACTGGAATAGCCATCGGCATAAAGACCGAAAGCAGCGCAATTGAAAATCACATTGTTGTGGAATTGGCAGTTAACGACCGCGCGGACCGTCGCGCCGAATGCGCAGTTTCGGAATGAGCAGTTCTCGACGATGATATTGCTCACAGGACCCATGGCATCGTCAAGCTCGAGCTCTATGTTAGAATGATTGGCAGCATCGATGATGAAGCCGTTAAGAACACAGTAGCTGACGTTCTGGAAGCGAATGGTGCCCCAGCCGGTGCTGGTGCCGTAGTCGGCAGTGCCGTTGATCTGGACAGCGCCATTGGCCTTGTATGTGATGGGGTTACCGGCTGCTCCGGAGCAGTGTCTAAACGAAATATTCCATCCCGGAAGATCATCGGTCGTGACCTTTTGAATGGCCGGATTATAGGTTCCTGGCTGCACCAGGACGACGTCGCCTGCATGCAACAGAGAGTTTCTGTCGCCATTGTCAATGGTTGCCCAGGCTGCTGCCGTGGTCAAACCATTGCTGGCATCATTTCCGGTCGGGGAGACATAGTATGTCGCCGCAAAACCGGACAGTTGCGCGATCATCAATAGTGCGATAAGCACCACGCTGACCACGCCCCATTTGAGCTTGTGGTTCATGTTCTTTAGTTCTCCTCTTTCCACTTTCAGCTTACCTCTGGTGTAACGCGGGTTTGCCCGGCAACACCCCTATGAACTCACAGGTAAACAATGATAGTGTAACGTTGAGTCAGCACCCACCACAAAGCTGCCGAAGCTTCTAATTAACCTCGCAACGGTAACTTTTCTGATGGCCGCTGTCGTGCTGCGGGCCGTGCCCGCTGACCTCGTGATCTGTGCCTCATTGCCAATATTGTGAACGAAGCTGTATGCGGCAGTCGGATACGCGCAATGTTTATATTGTTGGCCACTGTCGGGGTTTGATTGATACCCTCTTGCGGCAATCGGACAGATGCACTCTATGAGAATGTTTGTGGATACAGCTAAGCCCATCTATTACTTACCATGCTGTACAGCGATTGTCAAGCTGCATTTTGTGAGACTTTTTCTGGAAGACTACATTGACCGGTTGATCAGCGAAAACAGTCAGTTCGCTCATTGCACAGGGGGGGACGGGGCTTCGGAGCTGTCCGGACGGGGAGAATCAGCGTATCGGGGCATGATGGAAGCAAACAAAGTTGACCCAGGTTGACAAATCGTATCTCCCTGGGTCATCAAATGAGTCGCAAATAAGTAGAGCGCTAGGCGCCGAGATCGCCGCGAATCTGGTCTATTATCCTCATCATCCGCCGTCCATACTCGACATAAGTGTCGATCCTCGCCTGCTCGGGCGAGCGTACGTCCTGATCGTGGTAAACAACGGCCATATGCGGCTCCATAGAGAATCCGCCGTCATAGCCATTGCTCAGCATATCCTTGACTATGGCATAAACGTCTCCCTCACCCTCTCCAGGGTAGGTAAAAACGCCGCCGCTGTTTTCTGTGTAGTTGAAAATGCCGTCCTTGATGTGAACGTATGCTACGTGCTCCTTGACCTTGCAGTAAAACTCCCAGGCCGACTGCTTGGGGTACGGAGCTCCCTTGCCGAGATCATCGGAGAATATCGGATTTCCCGTGTCATATACGAGCTTGAGACCGGGCACATTCTCTACCATTCTGAGGGTATATTTCGAACCCATGCCGCCATAATTCATACAATTTTCGTGCACCGGCTCCATGCCAACGTCGTTAAACATCTTGCGAAGCTCACGCAGACGCTTGAAACGCTCTTCTTCCATCTGATCGTCCGCCGACCGATCCGGCAGAACAGCGAAGCTCATAATGCGAATGAGCTTCGTGCCGAGGCGCTGCATGCGCGGAATGGCCCGCCGGGCTTCTTCCAGCGAAGAATCGAACGGCGCGTCTATCCTCTTGCCCCAGTTTGCAATCGCCGATCCAAAGCAGTTGACCTTAACGCCTGCGTCCTGGAGCTTCCCGTAGACCACGTCAAACTCCTCATCGGTTAGATCGTGCATGTTCTTGCCGTCAATACTTCGGGCCTCGATGTTTTCCCAGCCGAGCGTCTTGGTCGCCTTGATCTGGCCCTCGATATCTCCGGCGGCTTCGTCAGCAAATCCTGTCAAATACATAGTTGTGCCTCCTGTGACCGTAATAAGAGCCCTGAGCCAGCCCACTTCATCGGGGCTGTCAACCGCAGAGCGTGTCCTTTATGTATTCAAAGCTCATCTTCAGTGATTCAAACGGGTCCACCGGGCAGACATCCTGCTCGACGATGAACCACTCGCAGCCCGATTCTTCGGCGGTTTTCACGATTCGAGGCCAGTCCAGATTGCCGTTTCCGATTTCCGCAAAAGTCGGGGTGTTCTCAGCATTGATCGCATAGTCCTTAAGGTGCAACAGCGGAAGTCTTCCACCCAGCTTCCTGCACCATTCGACGGGGTTTCCACCGCCGTGCTGAACCCAGTACGTGTCTATCTCGCCCTGGAGATAGCGCGCGTCGGTTTCAGAGTAGATTATATCCAGTATCGGCCTGCCTTCCAACCGGCGAAACTCGATATGATGATTGTGGTATGTAAGCACCTTTCCGGAGTCGTGCAGGGTTTTGCCCGACGCGTTCAGCGCCGCCGCAAATGCCCTGACACTCTCGATGGCGCTGAAATCCACTCCGGCGGGCCATGGGTAGGCTGTGAAGCGGCAGTTCAGCTTATTCAGCCTGTCCACGACGGCGCCGGGGCTGAGAATGATAGTGTCGCTGCCTTCGTGGGTCGCGCAGCAGATCAGCCCCTCGCCATCGAGCATCTTCACCAGTTCGTCTTCACCAATCGGCCCGAGTCCGCTCAATTGAACCGCCTCGTATCCGATTGCCCTGACCTTCTTGAGCGTTTGGCCGATCTCGCCCGGAGTTTTCAGGAAGTCTCGCAGCGTGTATAACTGCGCCGCGACCTGCTTAATGTTCATTGGTCTTACGTCCCTGGTTAAGAGTGATTTCGGTGTTTCGGGAATCTTGTTCCCGAAACGAACAGAGCGTAATAAAGCAGGCTAGAAGGTCCCGCTCACGTCCTGAATGCGCTCTTCGACGTTTGTCTTGACGAACTTCGAGGTGGCGCACAGTTTTTTGAGCTGGGCTTCGAATGCCGCGCTGTTGAGCGGCAAATCCACCGTCGTATCCGTCAAGCTGGAATATAGCATGCAATTGGCAAGCTCGACTGATTTGATACCCTCTTCCGCCGGAGCCATAAGCGGGGTTCCGTCGAGGATCGCGTCGATATAGTTCTGCATTATCTCCTGATGATGCTTGCCGTAGCCGTTGATCGGGATCTCAACGTTCCACATGGGAGGCCAGTCAAAGCCCGCCCTGGCGTTCTTGCTGAACGTGGTCATCGGGACTTCGTTCCTGGTCCACTTGATGCCGCCGGCTTCCATGACTACCTTGCCCATCTCTCCTGCGATCTCCAGGCGGTTGCTTCCCGGAGCCTCTCCGGTTGTGGTAATGAAGACGCCCGTCGCGCCGTTGGCATACTGCATGTAGGCGGTGACTTCGTCTTCGACTTCGATGTTGTGTCTGACGCCAAGACCACAAATGGCGCGTATCTTTGAGGGCATTCCGAACATCCACTGCCAGAGGTCGAGCTGGTGCGGGCACTGGTTCATCAACACCCCTCCACCTTCGCCGCTCCACGTGCCTCTCCATCCGCCGCTCGCGTAGTAGGCCTCAGTCCTGAACCAGTCGGTGATGACCCACGTAATGCGGACCAGTTCGCCCAACTCACCATCCGCGATGAGTTTCTTGATCCGCTGATAATGAGGATCAGTGCGCTGGTTGAACATGGCGGAAAAGACCTGCTTTGGGTTCTTGTGCGCGGCGATCAGCCGCTCGCAGTCGGCCTTGTGCACCGATATCGGCTTCTCTGTGAGGACGTGGAGCCCCTGCTCCAGCGCGTCTATGCCGATGGTCGTGTGGAAGTAGTGCGGAGTCGCAATCACAACAGCCTCGACTTCGCCGGAGCGGATAAGCTCGCGGCTGTCGGTGAACGTCTTAATGTCAGAGAAGGGTTTCAGCCTCGAGGGGTCGATATCGCACACCGCAGTCACTTCGCAGCGCTTGACCTGACCCTCCCTGATGTAGCTGGCATGGTAAGTGCCCATGCCGCCGACTCCAATTACACCAAGCCTTACTTTATCATTCATTCCTCGATTCCTTTCAGCTCGAGACCACACCCGCTTTATTCACAAGACCATTACCGCGGGCTTTAGTGCGGCAAATGCCATCTTATCGAGAATAATGCGGGCGTATAAGTCCCGTCCCGAATTCCCCCCATTACAACCTTTGATGAGGACGAGCGGAATCCCTTCGGGGTGCGTGTCATATTTTGATGTGTGTCCTCCGAAAATGGAATCTCTCCCGGGAGAGGATCGTTAGGTTCCGGAATTCGGAAATCCCGCATAAGTCCCAGAATGGCGATTCGGAAATCACTACCCGGAAGAAAGTAGGCTTGGTTCCGATAGTCCTGAGTGGCCCGACGAAGGAAGGCTGTATCGGAGGCCTGCTATAGCACAGCGCTTCGACAACGGAGTAACTGTTTCCGGGCGATTTTCAGCAGTCATGAAGGGCAACGGGCGGCGCCCGTCGAAGAGTATTGTCGAGATAACTACTTGGGAGCCCGAATGATGACTTTTGAACATGTGGTAACCGATAACCTTGCGGCCCTGGAGCCGGCCGTGAAAGCGGCACGCAAGGGTGCGTCTGCCGCGATTGCCTCGGGCAAGATGCTCACGGATGGCGAAATCAAGAGCATTCCGAGAAAGCTTGCTGAAGCCGAAGAGGAACTAGCCCGCGCTCTGGAAGGCATTCGCGCGTTTAAGGAAGAGTGGGCTGGATTTGGCCTGGACGAGTATTTTGGTTCGGACGCTTACCTGGCCGAGCTTGTTTCTTGTCTTGAAGAGCTCGGGGTGGACGTCCATCAGTTGGACGAAGTCTTATATGTCTATCCGGCCCTGGTAAGGCTCGACGCCAACACGCAGGCCGTTCGCATAGACAAGAAGCAGGAACCAAGGTTGAGGCCGCGAACGCTCGCCCGCATACTGCGTGACGTGCAAAACCGCCCCAGCAAGTTTCCCGCAGGAAGGTTCCTTACATCGCTTTTCAAGGTATACAGGGCCCTCGGGTCGCACAATCTCAAGAAGGGCGAGCAGTGGGCCGGACACTCCATGTATCTCAGAGACATTTACGAGATGCTCTCCTCCGCCCCGGGAAGTGAGTATACGGAGCAGGAGTTCGTGCGAGACATTTACCTGCTGGATGCCTCCGGTGAGGATCTGGAAGTCAGAGGACACCTAGCCGTATTTGAGGCAAGCAGCGGAACTCGCGACGAAAAGAAGACGTTGTCGATTATTACGCGGGACGGGCAGAAGCGTTTGTATTGTTCGATCCGCTTCGACGCGGCGGCGAGGTAGAGTTCATGGAATCGGCGATGAGGGACTGGCTGGAAGTCATCGACAAATATTACCTGGGCGATTTCATCGAGAACGGCGGTTCGGCGTTCAAACTGCTGCTCACCCGGGGAAACCAGGGCGTGCCGGCGGTCCTCGACGAGATCAGAGCTTTGGCCGAGTGCCGCGGCTACGTTTACGTGCAGGTGTGCGCGGCCCAAACCCGGATAGACCGCATAGACCAGTTCTTCTTTGCGGTCGTGCGCCAGATCGACTGGAGCGCCCTGATCGCAGCGGACGCAATCAGCTTCCTGCGCAGCCACGATTACGAGATCCCCGAGGGCATCGAGCCGGGCGACACTGCGGGGATTGCGGAAGCCAACGGATGCGACCAGGAAGATCTCCTGAAAGAAATCCGCAGAGCGACAAAGCAGGAAATAACCCGCGACCGCCGCATGTGCAAGGAGTTCCGCACTGCGGTCTCGCAGCTTCGCAGCGCGCTGTTTTTTCCGCGGAACGTGACTCCCAGCGATGCGGAAACGCTCACCGGCTGGATGCGGGGCGAGAAAATGAGCGCGGCGGCGCTGCGGGACCTCAGGATTTACTCCAAGATCGGACACCACAATGCAAGGGAAATGCTGATCGCTCTTGCTCACTGGCTTGCGAAGTCGCTGGGAGTGGGGCTGGTTATCGGCCTCGATCTGCGGGCGCTTCTTCAGACTCGTCCGACGGCGCTTCCTGCCGAAGAAGGCTCTGAAACCCCGCTCCAGCAGGAGCTGCACTACAGCCGCGCCGCACTTCTGGATGTATATGAAGTGCTGAGACAGTTTATCGATGAGACAGATGAGATCACTCACTGCCTGGTGTGCGCGGCGGCGCCTTCGGAGATCGAAACCGACGAGAAGAGATCGATTTTCAAGGACGATGCGCTGCAGAGCCGGCTCCTGAGCGAGGTGCACGATGCAGATCGCCAGAACCTGCTGGCGGCAATGATTCACCTTGGCGACGGAAGCGTTGAAAGGACAGGGCAGGATGGGTAACGACTCCACACTCATGGCGAGGCGGGCGATTGAAGCACTGCGCGCGGGCGTGCCGAACAGAGACGCCGTCCGGCAGCTTCCGGTATTCCAGGGAGACATAACCCAGAAGTTCAAGGAGACGCTGTGGGAGGTGAAGGAGTCGACGGCGGACGATGTGTCGCCCCGGTCGATGGTGCTCTCCGGCGGTTTTGGCTCGGGGAAAAGCCATCTGCTCGAATACCTTCGGCATGAGGCAATCGAGCGGGGGTTTGTCTGCAGCGAGGTGGTCGTCAGCAAGGAGACCCCGCTCTTCGACCCGCTCAAACTGGTGCGCTCGGCGGTGGAAACCGCTTCCATTTCCGAGACCGCCGGGCGAGCGGTGCCCGAGATTCTCTTCGCCGACCGCTTCGACCCGGAGCGATTTGCGATGCTGTTCAAATGGGCGTGCGAAGATGCGGCGATTGGCGAGAGGATCGCGCCCCTACTCAAGGTTATCGATGAGCGGCAGACGGCGGGCGAGGAGTTCCTCGATGAAATCGCGTGGGAGTGGTCCGGCTATCCGATGAAGGTATCCGCGATTCGCGCCGCCCTGAAGGAGATCGGCAGGCAGCACGACTTCCGCGTGCGCACGATTCCTCAGAAGGAACTTGGCATGCATCTCTGGCGGTTCCTGCCCAGATTATTTCGGGCGGCGGGCTACAACGGCTGGGTGGTGCTGATAGACGAGGTCGAGTTGATGCTGCGCTATAGCAAGCTGCAGAGGGCGAAGTCTTATGCCCAGATCGCAAGGCTTGCGGGCGCGACCAGGGACTTCAAGCTGACGGGGTTCCTGCCCGTATTCTCGATAACCGACGACTTCTGGAACGCCGCCGAGAACGACAAAAAAGACCCGGAGATCCCGGAATGGCTCCGAGACCGCGGAAGGCAGGGTGATGCCGAACTCGCTCGCGACGGGGAAGCCGGAATGAAGCTGATGAAGCGCTCGAAGGCGTCCGCAGCGCCCGCGGTGAAGAATTTACCCAACTCAAGAATCGCATCCGGAGCTTCATTCAAAGGCGTTCGGGTGGGAAGCTCCGCCCGCGCGCGAACGCGAAGCTCTTGCTTCACGCTCCATTAGGGAGCACGTTAAGCTCTGGATCGCGGAGTGGAACATTACGCTTCTCTACCGGATTACCCGCCCGATATGGTGGTCGATCGCATTGTGGCGGATTACCGGAGGACAGCGATCTGTCGCGAGAGGAAAGCGAAGGAGACGGGCTGAGAGAGTAGACGTGAACATCCCCTTCAAAGACCTCACAGAAATGTTGAACCGCCCGGCACGGCCGGTTACCTCGAGTTTTTGCCGTATGCCACGGGTGATGTTTGGCTCGGCGGGCTTTTTATCATGGACCGCGCGGGGCGAGCCGGTAGAGTTCACCTACTCTTAATATTTGAGCCCCCAGGACAGCGCTGTGGCGGCCTGCCGACCTGCAGGACTATTGCGTGCGGTCGATGTGCGTTTCCATGTTCGATGCCTGCCCGGTTTCTCCGCTCGTGATCCTCTGCCTTGCGGAAGAGGTCGGTCGCCACGTGTATACCAGAGACCTGAACGTCGGGGTGCCGGTGGGACGGGTGCCGGCGTCCGGGGAACCGGCCGATGTCGAAGTGGACTGGAGTGTGCCGCCGGAATCCGATTCCCGCACAAAGCGACTCGTTGATGCGCTTGCCCAGCGGGGGCTCCTGACGGAACCGTTCGCAAGAGCGGAGACGGGCCTGCGAGAGGTCTACCCGGAGTTGTTGCGCTGATGGCGGGCGTCCCGTACCGGCCAAGCGCCGCCATCATTCGGACAGGCGGGCGACGCGCACGAAAGATCATCGCTCCCGCTGTCGCCGCCTCGATTACCCCACCCTCGCCCGGCCAATCCTCCTCGGGAGTCCTCAATATGGCTGGGTACAGGGCCGCATTTCTCAGCACCGGTTCGGTCTCGTTGAAAGATCGCTTGCGCGGAGAGGAATGGGCCCCGGCGCCGCAATGGTGGCGTGACGCGCCCTCTGCCGGCTCAGGTTCGGAAAGCGAATCCCAGCCCTCGCCAACGACCGTCCCCCTGGCCGAGAGGCTGTCCGTTGTTCTTCAACCGCCCTTGTCGCTGTGCATGTCTGCCGCCGGGCTGCTTGAGTGGCCGGGCGAGCTGCTCGGTTTTCAGAAGGACGGCGTGCGCGTGCTGATCGAGCGCTCGTGCGTCCTACTGGCCGACGACATGGGCCTCGGCAAAACCATTCAGGCCGCCGCGGCTATGCGCATTCTTGCTCGCAGAGGCGAGATCGAAAGCATACTCATCGTAACGCCGGCGGCGGTGGTCAGAAACTGGCGCGAGGAGATGGGCAGGTGGGCGCCCGAACTGCGGGTCCTCGAAATAACGGGCTCGCAGGCCCAGCGGGCGTGGAAATGGGATGCGCGCGTCCACGTCAAGATCGTGAGCTACGAGACGCTGAGGTCGGATCACGTCCGCGCCGTTAGGCGACATGGCCCGTGGGACCTCGTCTGCCTGGATGAGGCCCAGCGGATCAAGAACAGCGAATCGGCTCTCAGCGCCGTGGTGAGAAGCATTCCCTCGCGACGCCGATGGGGCTCTGACGGGCACACCGATGGAGAACAGCATCGACGACGTGCGCTCCATACTCTCGTTCCTGCAGCCCGCCGGTCACTTCGCCGACACCGGGGCCATGATCTCGACGTTGGGTGAGGTGCAACTGCGCAGAAAGAAATCGGAGGTGCTGGTCGATCTGCCTCCGAAGATGGTCACGGAGTTATTCATACCGCTCAGCAGGCAGCAAAGAGACGAGTACGATCTGGCGCTGGCTGGCGGGGTGGATGAACTGCATAGAAAAGGGGCGAGCGTAACGGTTACCGACGTGCTGGCGCTCATCAATACCCTAAAACAGGTGTGCAATTTTTCGGCGGCGGGCGGGCGTTCATCTAAAATGGACGACGTGGCTCCCAGGCTCGCGGCCTTGAGGCAGGAGGGACACAAGGCGCTGATATTCTCGCAGTTTACAAACGAGCGCCACGGAGTGCGCAGAATCGCGCGGGCCTTGAGCGCGCTGGGCCCGGTGGTCTATACCGGTGACATGAGCGCCCGGCAGCGCCTGCAGGCGCTTCAACTCTTCGCCAACGACCCAGGCGCGGGCGTTCTTATACTGTCGCTCAGGGCCGGCGGAGTGGGGCTGAACCTGCAGCAGGCGCCTTATGTATTTCACTTCGACAGATGGTGGAACCCCGCAAGCGAGGCGCAGGCGGAAGACAGGTCACACAGGATCGGACAGACGCGCGGCGTGAGCGTTTACAGATACATCTCCGAGAACACCATAGAAGAACGCATCCATGAAATCCTGCAGGCAAAGCGAGCCCTGTTCGAGGAATACGTGGACGACGTCTGCATGGACCTGGATACCCGGCTCACCCAGGATGAGCTCTTTGGGCTGTTCGGCCTCGATAGCGCGCGCGGATAGAGTCTCAAGCAGCTTAGGGCGTGTCGGCAATAAGACCCAGCGCCTCGATGTCCCTGATCGTCTTGTAAAGACGCAGTGGACCGGTGGTGAGTTCTTCGAAATCGTACTTCCGGTAGAACGCGGCAGCCCGCTCGTCGAGAGCGTCTACAACAAGAGCGTGGATGCCAACCAATACGGATTCGGAAATCCTCCCCCAGGAGAGTAAGTTTTTCCGGGTGGTGATTTCCGAATCGCCACCCTGGGACTAATGCGGGATTACCGAATCCCGCAACTATATGTTCGCGTATCCGGATTCTGACGCCTGATATAACGTCCGCCAACTGCTGTCTTTCGTTGGTTTGCATTCGGAGGCGAAGTTTTTCGCGCCGGGCCAAACTCCGTTCTGCTTACATACCTATCTGCTTTTGGCAGTTCAGCCTCTCCTGCTCCAGCTTGCTCACCAGATCGGGCATTTCGGGGGCGAGATTAGTTGTCTCGGCGATATCGTCCTGCAGGTTGTAAAGCTCCGGAGGCTGGCCCTCGGCGCAGCGCAATTTCCACTTCCCGCACCGCACCGCCTCCGCGCGACCGCCCAGGAAATAGCAAAACGCGGCGTGAGGCGACTGGGCGCCGGGCGCCGCGGTCAAGAGCGCGAGGATGTCTTTGCCGTCAATCGCCTGCCCTTCAGGCAGCGACGCGTTTGCCAGCCCTGCCAATGTCGGCATCAGATCAATCGTTGAAGCTACCTCTCCGCACACGCTCCCAGCCGGGATCGTCCCGGGCCACCGCGCTACGCACGGTTCTCTCATACCGCCCTCATAGGTTGTAAACTTGCCATCCCGCAGCGGTAGAGCGGAGCCCCCGTCCGCCTTAAACTCGAGCCACGGGCCATTGTCGGATGTGAACAGGACCAGCGTATTCGTGTCCAGGTCCAACTCCTTAAGGGTATTTAGAATCCTGCCCACACTCCAGTCGACTTCCTCGATCGCGTCGCCATACAATCCCCGCTTGCTTTTTCCCTTAAATGCGGCTGAAGCGGCCAGCGGAACATGGGCATGGTGTGCGGAAGATACAGGAAGAATGGCTTATCGCGATTCCCGGCAATGAAGTCCACAGCCTCCTGCGTGTAGCGCTGGGTGAGCGTAGACTGCTCTACCGGATACTCGATCACTTCTTCATTGCGCATCAGCGGAGCATCGGTCCCGCCGACCTTGCCGCTTCGGACCGATTCCACGCTCGCGCCTTCCCGCAGCACGATGTCGGCGGCGAGATTTGCTTCGGGGTCGATGGTCATATCGTTGCTGTAGGGAATACCGAAGTAGTAATCGAACCCGCGCCGGGTCGGTAGATACTCGGGCTTATGCCCCACGTGCCACTTGCCGATGCACGCACTCGTATAGCCCCGCGTCTTCAGGACCTCCGCAATCGTCGCATAGTCCCGGCTCAGTCCGACATCGTCGTTGGGAAACAGCACAGTCGTTACGCCCACGCGGGGAGGATAGCATCCCGTCAGCAGCGCGGCGCGCGAAGGCGAGCAGATAGACGCAGCGCAGTAGAAATCGGTGAAACGCACTCCCTCGGCAGCCATTCGGTCGAGATTCGGTGTGGCGATATCGGGCGATCCATAGCATCCGAGGTCCTGGTATCCCTGGTCATCAGTCCATATAATCACGAAGTTGGGTGTTTTCACTTAGCTCTCCTGTATTGCATCTCGTCATCTCTGCGCTTAGTCCATTTCTCGGGACGGGCAACATTACGCTTCTTCAGCGGACCGGGATTTGCCTTCCATTTCTGCCCGAACATAGGTTCAATAGGGGATTGCAAATCCGCCCGAACATGGATTGGCGGGTCCGGCTGTCACAACAATGCTACTCCGAAGCCTCTGAAACCTCGCATTCGTCATCCCAGCTCGAAGAAACGCTCACTACCATCGGCACCACTATCGGTCTTCTGGCGGTGGCTTCCCTGACGCGGCGGCCCAGGGCATTGCTCAGCCTTGTCTGAAGCGCTTCTTTGTCGCGGCGGACTTCCAGGGTCTGGTCGTTCACCGTTCTCACGATAAGATCGCGAATTTCGTCGAGCAGGTCACCGGATTCGGCCTCGTATACAAAGCCACGGGTCACAATCTCTGTGTCACTGACGATCTCACCATTAGATGTGTCTACCGCGACGATCGCCACGATTATGCCGTCCTCCGAAAGACGCTTGCGGTCGCGCAATATGGCGTTTCCGATGTCTCCCAGGTCCAAACCGTCGATCATCACCCGGCCCGCGGTAACCTTGTCTATCAGTTGGGCGCGATCTTCCGAGAGAGCAAGCACGTCCCCGGAATGCAGCAGGAAAACATTATCATAACCCATCGACTCCGCGATATGCTGATATCTGACCAGGTGGCGGAACTCCCCGTGCATTGGGATGACATACTTCGGCTTCGTTAGCAGAAGCATCATCTTGAGTTCTTCTTCATTGCCGTGCCCGGACACGTGCAGCACCTGCGGCCCGTCGACCAGCACCCTCACGCCCTGCCTGCACAACTGATTGATCGTGCGGTAAACCTGCGATTCGTTCCCGGGAACGATCCCCGCCGATATAATAACAAGGTCATCGTCCTGAAGCTGGATATGCTTCTGCTCACCTGATGATATCAGGCGCAGCACCGAAAGCGGCTCTCCCTGGCTCCCGGTCGCGATGATGGTAACGCGGTCGGTATCGTAGTTAGGCAGTTCCTGGGGTTCGATCAGGCATACACCCTCGGGCAGCGTCAGGTGGCCGGTCTCGACGGCGACCTCGATGTTGCCGAGCATGCGGCGTCCGGCCACACACACAGCGCGGCCCAGTTCCACCGAGACATCTATAATCTGCTGTATCCTGTCGATGTTCGATGAATAGCAGGATATGATGGCGCGGCCCTCAGCGACTTCCAGGATTTTCCTGAGGTTGCTGATCACGACTTCTTCGGAATGCTGCCAGCGCCTTCATCTCCGGCATTTGTGACGTCACTGACCAGGGCCAGCACTCCATTGGCGCACGCCGCAGCCAGCTTGCCTATGTCCATTCGCCGGCCGGAAAGAGGGTTCACGTCAATCTTGTAGTCACCGGTGTGAATAATGCGGCCTGCCGGAGTGTCGATAATGAGTCCGACGGTATCCGGTATGGAGTGCGTGACCGCAAAGCACTGGATGGTGAAAGGACCAAGCTCGAGCACGGAGTCCTCGTCGATCTCGTTGAGTTCCACCTCGCACTGAACCTTGTAGTCGGCCAGTTTCCTTTTGACCAGACCGAGGGTGAAACCAGTGCCGTAAATCGGCACACCGAGGTCACCAACCACCCAGGGCAGAGCCCCTATGTGATCCTCGTGGCCGTGCGTGAGCACGATTCCCAGGACCCGATCCTTGTTCTCCAGCAGATAGGTGATGTCCGGGATAACCAGATCGACCCCGAACATCTCTTCCTCGGGGAAGAGCATGCCGCAGTCGACGACGATAATGGAGCCGTCGAACTCGTAGGCATACATGTTCTTGCCGATCTCGCCGATGCCCCCCAGCGGGATAAAGTTGACGTGACAGCCGAGCAGTTCTGCTTTGCTCTCACTTTCAAGCGGTATTTCGTTCGAGGAAGTGTTATCGCTCACAGGCAGCCTCTATGTTACTTATGAAAAGCGTTTTGTGCGAGGGTGATGATGCGGACAATGCCAAGAGTGCTTTCTTGACACGACAAGGGCAAATAAGCAAACGGCCTGCCTCCGTAGAGGTTGACCCCGTGATGTTAGGGAGGGTTAAAATCGTAATAAGTATCTCCGATGTGTTGGGTTCGCATTAAGGAAAGTATCCCAAAAATGGGTTTGTACCAGTGGTATTATAACCAGCCCCAGCCCAAAATACAAGCTGAGCTTTCAGATCGTCTTCACTGCGGTCGCACCCCAAGCACGGCAACCGGACCCGCCAACACTTCATAACGGGCAAATAATGAGCCGCCTCCAACATCTCTAATCTCACTGCACAGGTGAGGTCTTTTCACCTTCAGATAGCTCCGGAAACTACCGAAGCAAATATTACCTCGTGCTGCGGCAGGAGGTAGTGTTCGATTGCGAATGACGGCCACGATACTTGTTGATAGAGGGGCATTCAATGGGCTTCGACATGGAAATGTCTGACCTTATCGCGCTTTTTCTGGAAGAGGCTGAAGAGCAGCTTCAGAGACTGGATGACGGGCTTCTTCAATTGGAGAAGGACCCGAAACAACACCGAGACGATAAAAGAGATTTTCAGGGCGGCGCACACGCTCAAGGGTTCGTCCGCCACAATGGGTTTCACGCCCATTGCGGATCTCACCCACGCGATGGAAAGTCTGCTGGACTTGCTGCGCAGTGGAACCTTAACACTGGACTCAGCACTCACGGATCTCCTGCTCGAAGGCACGGACACGCTGCGCGTACTCGTCGGACAAGTCGGCCGCGGTGAGCCGATGGAGGCGGACACGCAGGACCTTGTCAATAATCTTAAGCTCGCCTCCAAGACTGTGACTCCCGAGCGTCCTTCCGCGCCTGTAAACGAAACGCCGCCCCAGTCGATTACGGATGATATTACCCCGGGCGCCATTGCGTTCAAGCTGAAAATTGTTGACAACTGCCTGATGCCCGCGGTGAGAGGGTTCATGATATACAACGTCCTCTCGGGCCTGGGCAGCGTCGCCTCAGCCAATCCCGCACACGACAAGTTGGACGACCTGCAAGCAGGTCAGACAATAGATATCACATTTGCTGCGAGTGGAGATCCCGGCGAAGTTATCGATGCAATGAGCCGCATCTCCGAAGTCGAATTGATCTCTTACACACAGGCCTCAGATTCGGTTTCCACCGAACCCAGGGCAGATGCCGTTCCAAGCGCCGTAGAGCCGGTCAGAAAGCCGGATAACTCCACTGAGACCGCCCCTAAGCCGATCCAGACGGTGCGAGTCGGTGTCGACCGCCTCGATACCCTGATGAACCTGGTGGCTGAGCTCGTTATCGACCGCACCCGGATTTCGCGGATAGAGAGCGAGCTCTTGCTGAAGGACCATAACGACGAGCTTATTCAAAGCCTTGGTGAGACAGCCATGCACGTCGGCCGGGTGGTTACGGAACTGCAGGAGCACATCATGAAGGTCAGGCTTCTGCCTGTGGAACAGGTGTTCAACCGATTTCCGAGGATGGTTCGGGACCTTGCCCATAAAGCAGGCAAGGAAATCGACTTCGTTTTGGAGGGGCAGGAGACCGAACTCGACCGCTCGATTCTGGAGGATATAGTCGATCCGCTTACCCATCTGCTCAGAAATGCAGTGGACCACGGAATAGAGACTCCCGAAGAGCGCATGGCGGCGGGTAAGCCCAGACGCGCCAGGATTGTGCTTGCCGCCAAACAGGAAGAAAACCGCATCATAATCGAGGTCGAAGAGGACGGCAGAGGCATTTCTCTCGATAAGGTGAAGGCCGCTGCACTCAAGAAAGGCATCGCGGGCGAAGATGCTCTCTCCAGAATGAGCGACGAAGATGCGCTTCAGCTCATATTCGCCTCCGGGCTGAGCACAGCCGAAAAGGTTACCGACGTTTCCGGACGCGGTGTCGGCATGGATGTGGTGCGTAACAACATCCAGAACCTCTCCGGCAACGTCGAGGTCCATACCGTCTTCGGACACGGCACCAGGTTCAGAATCAATCTTCCGCTTACATTGGCCATAATCCAGGCCCTCATCACAAGCGTGGGCGAGAATGTTTTCGCAATTCCGCTGAGCGCGGTCGCGGAGACATTCCAATGCGATGCCGGCGAAGTCCAGTCGATAGACAGGCAGCCCGCAATAAACTTCCGCGGCTCAGTGCTGCATCTCATGAGACTGGGTGCCGTGTTCGGAATTCCGCAAACGGCTAATCAGACAGATGCCCGGAAATTGACGTTTGTGGTTGTGAGGACCGGTTCGCTCAAGGTCGGGCTTGTGGTTGACAAGCTTGTGGGCGAGCAGGAAGTCGTGATCAAGTCGCTGGGTTCGTTCTTTGGAGACGTCAAGGGCATCGCCGGCGCAACCATTCTCGGTGACGGCCGGGTGGCGCTGATTGTGGATGCCGCTTCGCTGGGTGGAATCGTCAACAGACGAAAACTGCCCCGATCGTCCATGGAAGCTGTGAGGGGGTAGTGAAATGAGTCTCAGCCAGCAGGATTTTTACAGTGACCGTGATTTTGCTTCGTTTAAGCGGAAGGTCAAGTTGAGTTATGGCCTGGACTTGGAAGCTTACAAACGTCCTCAAATGGAGCGCCGTCTGCGGGCGAACATGGACAAATGCGGGGCGAAGTCGTTCCTGGAATACTTCGGGATGATAGAAAAAGATAAAGGGATGCTGGATGATTTTCTTGATCGCGTGACCATCAACGTTTCCGAGCTGTTCAGAAACCCGGAGCAGTTCGAGGTTCTGCGGACGAAGGTGCTTCCGGAGTTACTGAGCAGGAACAATACCATCACAGCGTGGTCGGCAGGATGCTCCTGCGGCGCTGAAGCCTATACGCTCGCAATTCTTCTCGATGAGCTGTCCCCCGGGAAACGGCACAGCATCCACGCAACCGACATCGACGATAGAATGCTTGCCAGAGCCCAAAAAGGCGAATATCAGGAGCACGAGGTGCGCAGCGTTTCCAAGGTGCGGTTGCTCAAGTATTTCGAGCGCCGGCCTGATGGATATGTCGTTGCTCCCAGGCTCAAAACCCTGATCAACTTTCGGAAGCACGACCTCCTGAAAGAAGCCTTTCGCTCCGGCATCGATCTGATACTGTGCAGGAACGTAGTCATTTACTTTACGGATGAGGCTAAATCAGTATTGTATGAACGTTTCTATCAGTCGCTTCGTCCAGGCGGATACCTGTTCGTTGGCGGTACGGAGCGAATCAACGATTATGCGGACATAGGCTATGTAAGCAGGTTTCCATTTTTCTATGAGAAACCGCGGACGCACTGAGGTCAATTGCGCAGGTTCGGCTGCTTTGCAGCCGGCTTCGAAAAACTGGCGTTTTTTCTGGGTGGTGATTTCCGAATCGCCACCCCGAAACTAATGCGGGATTTCCGAATCCCGAAACTGACGTTCGTGAATACGGATTCGGAAATCCGGGTGAAGTAGGAGGAGGATTCGGAAATCCTCCCCCAAAGAGAAAATGCCTGCGGCATTTTCAAGGGAATCGCGGATGGACCCTCTCGCATTCTTCCCGCGGAAGAACGCTGCCGGGCTGACCGCGAAGGTATCGAAAATGCCTGCGGCATTTTCAAGGGAGGCAAGTGTGGCAAAGCGTATTCTTGTGGTGGACGATGCGATGTTTATGCGTGCTACGGTGAAACGCATCTTGGAGCAGGCCGGCTACGAAGTAGTTGGCGAAGCGGAGAATGGGGAACTGGCAGTGGAATCGTATGCCAAGTTAAAGCCGGATGCGGTTCTGATGGATATCACCATGCCCGTTATGGATGGCGTAGCGGCCGCCAAAAGCATCCTGAAGTCGGACCCGGCAGCGGTCGTGCTGATGTGCACGGCAATAGGTCAGCAGAAAATGGTCATCGAGGCTATCCAGGCCGGGGTCAAAGACTATATCATTAAGCCTTTCCAGGCAGAACGCGTGGTTGAGGGAGTCAGCAAGGCGATCGGAGCTGCCTGACGAGATCGTTGCGAATGGGAGAACTATTAATGAAAGTCGAGTTTGTGAATCCTTTTGTGAGTGCAGCCTTTGCTGTCTTTGAGTCCGTAACCGGTGAGAAGCCTACTCGCGGCGAGCTCAGTCTGAAAAGCCTGCGCTTCACGACCCAGCAGGTTACCATAATGGCCGGCGTGAACGGACAGATAGGCGGTATGGCCTTGTATGGGATGTCGCTGGTAACGGCCCAGAAATCGCGGCAGCCATGATAGGCAGCGAGGTGCCGAGTCTCGATGACATGGCGTGGAGCGCGCTCTCCGAGCTGGGCAACATGATCACAGGCAATGCCGCGACCCTGCTGTCCAAAAACGGCTTTGAACTCGATATCACGCCGCCTTCGGTGATCAAGGGTATGGATGTCGAGGTAGCGACGAAGACTCCGGCACTGGCTGTTCCCGTAAACACTCCGTTTGGGCGCATCGAGATCAATGTGGCCCTCGCGGAGAATACTCTGAGCAAGGCCGCTTAGCTATGATGACCGGTGATGGGAGAAGATTCTAGTGGCAAGCGTACTGAGCCAAGAGGAAATCAATGCCCTCATGAGGACGTATCAGGCCAGCGGGTCTGCGGAAGAAAACACAAAGATCATCGAGAAGCACGTGCGGCTATATGACTTTGCGCGTCCGGACAAGTTCTGCAAGGAACACTTGCGGTCGTTGAACTTGATCCATACGAAGCACGGCGCTTCCCTTGCGGTTTCGCTTTCCACGCTGTTGCACACGGAGACTCAGGTGAATCTGCTCGCGCTGGACCAGCTCACCTACAGGGAGTATTGTGCCTCCGTGCCCGATGGCACGTTTTTCGCGGAGGTGAGCCTCGATCCGCTGACCTCCTGCGCAATATTCGAGTTTAACCCTTCATTTGTCGGTCCGGCGGTCGACCTTTTGGCGGGGGGCGAGTGTGTATCCGCGACCTCGACTACGAAGATCACGGATATCGACAGAGCCGTCATGAGGCCGGTGGTTGAAGGTCTCGAAGAGGTACGCGGGGACGCATGACCTCGTGCGTGGCGTTCAAGCCACGTATCATCGCCGCCAGCACCGAGTCGGCTACTCGCCAGGTCATGTCCCTTCGGAAGCTGTTCTGGTCTGCGGCGACCGAAGTGGCTGTCGGTGGAACAGCATGAACACATGATGAGCGTCTGTCTTCCGGCGTCGGCTGTCGAGGCCGTGCTGCCGGCCCTCACTCTCGGTCGGGCGCGAACCCTTCGAGCCAGCAGTCCGAGAAAACGAACCCGGCGCTCAGGAAAGTGTTTGATGAAGTGGAGCTGGAGTGCCACGCGGTCCTGGGAGGCGCGATGCTTTCATTGGGCGAAATCGCCGACCTGCAGATTGGCGACATAATACAACTGCCATCGAAATCAAGCTCGACTGCCCAACTTTGGGTCGCGAATGAGCCGGCCTTTGCAGGTGTATTAGGACGCTCAGGCCGTAATCTGGCTGTCCGGATATCGGAGACTCTTAATTCCCACGAAGTCAGGGTTTAGAGGTTACGTCGCGCTGACGCTGCCGTAAACACCGTATTCGACCCCTGGTTTCGAATCTCAGGAGGATTGCTGTGGAAGTCATTACCTAATCTAAAATGGATCGCGTGTTGAGCAACTTTCACACGGCGGCCAGAGCGGGCGTCAAGAAAGCGGCTGAAGCGATAAGCACAATGTCCGCGAGCACGGTGAGGCTGGATGTCATCTCAGCCGGAGTAGCGCCTACATCGAGGTTATCGGAAATCGCTGGAAACCCCGAAGACCTCGTGGCCGGCGTCTATATCTCAGTTACGGGTGACATCCCCGGCCACGCGCTGCTTGTTGTTCCCTACGAAAGCGCGCTGCACCTGGTCGACATGGTCATTCTGGGCAAAGCATCGGTACCGCCAAACGGCTGGACGCGATGGAATGCTCGGTCTACCAGGAAATGGCAACATAGTCACCTGCTTTATCTTACGGCTCTGTCCGATTTCTACCAGTGTTCCATGCCGCCGAGCCCACCAAGCGTGGCAATCGATATGGGAGCAGCGGTGATCGACAGCGTGCTGCTCAACACGGGCCGCTTCGATGATGAGACGATCAGTATAGTGACGAGGTTCGCGGGTCCGCGGCGAACCGTAAGAGGGTTCTTCCTCTATATTCCCGAAATAGCCACATCGTATTAGCCGCGGATGAACCCGAGAGGGGCTTGACTGCGAAGGGATGAAACCTTTCGCTACTGCGCCTGCGGCCAGTCACTGTCGGTTTCACCGCGAAGGGACTTAAATAACTGGGTTATTTTCAAGGGAGGTTGTCCTTGAACGACGGTATCGCCAGAATGGGCGAATTAGCGATTTCCAGCCAGGATGTGCCCGAGCTGCGAGCTCTAGGCCTGGGTTCATGCATAGGTCTGTGCGTTTTCGACGCTCAGATCAAGTTGGGCTGCATTGCCCATATTATGTTGCCTGAGCAATGTAATTAATTAGTAGACAGAA
>CAVZJH010000108.1:0-26908 GCA_963775535.1 uncultured bacterium
CGCGACATTGGCCACTCATAAGCTAAGAAGATCATCCGTGCGCGAGTTTATCTGCGCAGAGAAGGGAATATAGTTCTGAACGCGTTTGATGGACTCTCGGGAAGTGCAGGGAATATAAGAGTAATCGCGGAGGTCTTGCGACGATGAAAGCAATTCGCATTCACGAGTTGGTGGTCCGGAACCATTTCGCTGTCAGGGACGCGCCCGTTCCACAACCGGGTGAGGGCCAGGTGCTTGTGCGCATCAAGGCGGCGTCGGTTAATCCGATAGATTGGAAGCTGGCGTCGAGCAATGCGAAGCGTTCAGACCTGCTCGAGCTGCCCTGGATTCCGGGCGGCGATTTTGCCGGAGTGGTTGAAGCCGTCAGGCCCTGGCGTGACAAACGTAAATACCGGTGACCAGGTCTACGGTGACACCCCGTCAGGCGGGTCCTATGCTGAGCTTGTCGCCGCGTGGGCGGACATGATCGCTTCGCAGCCGCCCAAACTCACTGCGGTCGAAGCCGCTTCGCTGCCGCTGGCTGGGCAGACGGCATGGCAGGCCATCTTCGACCATGGGCAACTGCAGGCCGGACAGACGATCTGGTTACGGCGCCGCAGGAGCGTCGGGGGTTATGCGGTCCAGTTCGCACGCTGGAAAGAGGCCCCCGGGTGCTGGCTACTGCTTCTCGGAGGACGAGGAGTATGTCCGTACTCTGGGAGCTGACGTAGTGATAGATTACCGGGCAACGCGGTTCGAATCTGTCGCGAGGGATGTTGATTTGGTCCTCGACCTGATCGGTGGCGATACCCAGGAGCGCTCCTCGACGTACTCAAGCCCGGCGGCTATCTAATCAGCACCGTGCAGGCGCCGTCACCGGGGGACGCGGCTAAGCATAAAGTGCCATACCGCGTAATGGGCTTGCAGCCGTCGACGAAAGGACTGCAGCAGATCGCCCAACTAGTTGAAGCAGGGAGTCTCAAGTCGGTGGTAACGAAGACCTACCCCCTCGCTCAGGCTCGAGATGCCTGGGTCCACTTGACGACAGGCCACCCCAGGGGGAAGCTGGTGCTTGAAGTGCCGGGTGAATAGTTCCGCGTGCCGATGCCGCTCGTCCGAGGGTTTCCCCTGCGATATGCTCCGTTTTGTGAACATCTCACGCGGGTAACACGCCAAAGGTACTCAAGACGATAACAACATGGGGCACAACAAGGAGGATTCAATTATGCACCACGGTATGGGTGGGACGACATGCCCGGCATGCGGCTGCGGGATGGGTCACGGTCACAGAATGGGCGGAGGAATGAAGGGAATGTTCATGATCATGCCCTGCAAAGTCATCACGCACGCTGACGAACTCGGACTCACCGAAGACCAGGTCGACACGTTACGGAAGCGATTTGCAGAGGCACGAAAACAGATGATCCAGCTTGGCAGCCAAATCAAGATGGATATGATTGACGTCCAGGACGCCGTGATGAGAGAAGAGATCGACATGCCGACCGCCGAGACCAAAATCCGGGAAATCGGGAAACTCAAGGGCGACATGTGCTTGGCAATGGTACGGGCGATGCAGGAGATAAGGCAAATTCTCAACCCCGGACAGCGCAAGAAAGTCAAAGAAATGATTATGTCCTGGTTCAAGAAAGGCGGCATGCCCGGTATGGGAATGGAAGAAGGGCAGGAAGCGGAACCCGGCGACATGGGCGAAGAATAGGCTAATTTGGGGCTGCTTCGAGACTTCCAAGACAGGAATCCGAAGTAATGGCTAACCCGGAGCCGGCGGTCTGCCAGATGGACGGCGTCCACATCGCCCCACACGCAGCCAGCCAAATCATGATCGGAGCCGAGCAGCCGGTCTGCGCCGAACCAATCGCCCCCATAGCCGATCATAACTGCTATGTGAGGGAAGTTTATGAGGCACAGGCCGGCGATCACCACACCCATGATGCACCTCGACCTCGCTGCAGTTGTTTCATAAGCCAGGAAAACGATCATGGCAATTGCGGGCGGCACAATCAATGTATAGTGGTGCCACCACGTGATCGGTGACATAAAAAGGCTTATGCAGCTCAGTGCCGCAAACGCGAATACGCTGTTGCGGGGTATTGCGGTCTTCTTGCCTCGCCAGATGCATATCAGCGTCACGATCAGCGCTCCGACCGTCAGATCCTTGACCCTCGACTGAAACGAAGCGTTCGTCAAAGCGCGGCCCCAGTTGCGCGGACGGTTGGTGAGCCGGACAATAACCGCCAACATCGACATGTTGCCCCTCATCGGGACTCGTCTGCCGAGCGCGGGGATTACCTTCTCCACAAACGTCTGGTTCTGCGCCCTGCCGCAAACCATAACGGAAAGTACCGCGCACAGCACCGCTGTCGCCGCGAAACCGGCCAGTGGACATTTCCATCCCCGGCCAGTCAGTGAGAATATCTGCACTACCGGACTGAGCTTGATCGCTGTTCCCAGTGATACGAACACTCCCGCAAACCCCGAATGAGCATCCAGCAGCGACGCTAACGTAAGGCAGCTCAGCACCGCGAAGAAGACGCTCGCGTTGCCAAGCCGCAGCGCGTTAATGATAGGCGCATTTGCCGCAAGCGCAACGAAAATCGGCCAGCGCAGGCGTCCGGCTCTCGGCACACAACGAGCGACGGTAGCTGATAACCGGTGCGCAGCGAGAATGACCAGGGCCCCGTTTACGATTGTCCACAGCAAAAGCGCCGTCTGAAACGGAAGACCGGCAAATGGAATGACCGCCACCAGGAAGCACGGCGGGTAACCGTAGAGGAACGGCAGCCTGGATAAATCGTCGACGATCTCTCGCGCCTGCCACATCGATGTCTCAGCGTCGGTAAGACCGGGGGCGAACCTGCCGCGTCTCTCGAACTCCCGGTACAACGGCTAATGGCTAATCACTGTTTCCGCGGCTATGTAGTAACATGCGAAGTCCAACCCGTGAGCCGGATACACGGCTGCCCACACCTGCAGGTATAATACTACCGCGACCGCCGTTATTACCGCGCGTCCCAACCACTTCATTCGCTAGCCACCCGTATTCTCTATTGAAAACGCCGATCCCAGTGAAAATCGATCTCACTATTATAGCACTAACCCAGGAAAACATTTCTATCAATCCTGAAAATGGTCCCCTCAAATCCTCGGGTTCCGAAGGGCAGGCTCGTTTCCCCTGTCAATCATCGCGGAATCAGGTATAATTACTCATGGGCTGCGCTTGTTCTCTTTGTCCCGAAGGAACATTCGCCGTCTGTATGCCGTAAAAGCACCAGAGCGAGATTGAGCATCCGGTTACGTGAAAGGAACAATGATGGGAAAGATCAGCGTCGTAATTGTGGATACAACAGGCAGTAAGGAGCAAGATGCAACACTTCCCGATGATGTCACAATAAGCAAGGTCATCGACAAGCTCGTCGAGGCGTTATATCTTCCAGCGGTCAACACAGCGGGCGCTCCCATCACGTATAAGTTCCTCCACAAGGCTACCGGGCGGCATCTGCTCGATAACCTCACGCTGGCCCAGTGCGATGTCCACGATGGGGACATTCTGAGATTGATTCCCGAAATCACCGCCGGCGGAAAGTGACCTGACGCAATGCAGCCCAACAGCCACGGCATCTCAATCGAGACTGAAGAGGACCGTTACTCGAGACTGAAAATGATTCCCTGGTGGAATCAGGACATCCTCACGCGCTCCAAAGTGATGGTGGTCGGGGCTGGCGCACTGGGCAATGAGATTATCAAGAACATTGCACTGTTGGGGATTGGGAACATATTGATAGTGGACTTCGACCGTATAGAGATGTCCAACTTTTCCCGCAGTATCTTATACACCAATTGCGACGAAGGAAAGCCCAAGGCGCTTATTGCAGCCCAGGCCGCCAGGAAAGTGAACCCGGAGTGCGCCATTTACGCTCTGAACGCCGACATCACCAGCGATATCGGTCTGGGGGTTTTTCGCTGGGCTGACGTCGTAATATGCGGTTTGGATAATAGAGAAGCGCGCCTGGCCGTAAACCAGGCGTGTTGGAAGGTCAATCGACCCTGGGTAGACGGCGCAACCGAATCGTTCCTTGGGATAGCCCGGGTATTCAAGCCGCCGCATGGAGTATGTTACGAGTGCACCTTGAGCGAACAGGACCTCAGAATAATGTCCGTGCGCAACTCCTGCGGATTCCTGGCCCGTGAGGCCTATCGCCAGGGTCGAACACCGACAACTCCAACCACCGCTGCAGTGATCGCGGGAATCGAAGTTCAGGAAGCTGTTAAACTTCTCCATAGCGAGGCAGACCTGCCCAACCTCGTTGGCAAGGGTTTTTATTTCGATGGAAACACCTACGACTGCTTCACAATCGACTACGTTCACAGGGATGACTGCCTCAGCCACGAGACGTTTGGGAACATCGTAAACTCAGATCTCCGCAGTGACCTCGCGTCTCTTGAGGATGTTCTAGCTCTGGCAAGGGAAGCGCTGGGGGGTGATCCCGTAATCGAACTGCCGTGCGAAATGGTCACGGATGTGCACTGCAATCACTGCGGTGAAACCAGGCCCCTTAACCGCCTGATCACAAAAGTAACCGGGGCGGATGCCGCGTGTTTGTCCTGTGGAAATGAAATGGTACCGGAAGTGGTCAGCGAGTGCGCGCGCGGGTCTGATTTCGGCCGCATGCCACTAGCCCAGCTTGGCTTCGGCGTTCTTGAGATTATCACCGCGCGCTCAGGTGAGGACGAGGTCCAGATAGAAATATCTCGGGACTCCGAAACCGTGTTCGGAGGAATCGTCGAATGAACACTTGCCCGTTCTGCCTCAACCCAATAGCGGAGAACGACGAGGTGGTGACCTGCGGCGCGTGTGCGGCGGTGCACCACAGCGAGTGCTGGGCCGAAAATGGCGGATGCTGCGTAAGGGATTGCAAGAATGTTAGTCGAACTATGGATATAGACATCGTGCCGGAAGGCTCCGATAGGCTGGTGCTTTCCCGTGAGGCTGTTGAAGCCGCAAGATGGCACAAGACCGCGAGGAGCAGTAACCCGTGCATCCGATGCGGCAAACAGGTGCCCAACGGCCAACTGCACTGCCCCGACTGCAGGCCCGAACCGCAGGAAAGCCACGATGCCAAGAACCTTGGTCCAATCCTGATAGTATTGGCCCTGCTTCTACTCATTGCGGCATGGCTGATAGCAGGCGCCGGCGAACACGAATCAGATCATTTGCAGCACTACATCCAGCCTGAAGCGAGGAGTAAGAGCACCAAATGACGCACAAAGAGAATCGGAACTGTCCGTTCTGCCTGAGTCCAGTCGAGAGCGGCGAAGAAAAGGTGCGGTGTCCCAAGTGCGGAGTGGTGCACCATGCGGAATGCTGGAAGGCCAACGGTAGTTGTTCCGTATACGGCTGCGATGGTTGGGCTGTCTGGAGCGGCCACATCAGCGAAAGGATCGCGCCGGTCACCCAAGCCACGGTGGAAGTGTCGAAAGATTCCGGCCCGCCCAGGGCTGACGAGGAAGTGCGCTGCATGAAGTGCGGCAAACTCGTAAAGAAGGGCCAGCTCGTATGCCTGGACTGCAGGATTAAGGGAGACCACAACTACCTGGACAACTGTATCGGCACGGGTGTGGTTATGCTGCTTGGCGCAGGCACGGTGATAATACTCATAATGAAGGCACTTACCTAAATGAATAACGGCGAAGACTTCCAAATAGAACTGGGACAAGCATCCCGCAGACACATAGAGAACAAAAAGAGCCCGTTGCGGGACGGTGGGTTCACTGCCGCGCCTTACGACCAGCCGGACACCGGCCCGCTCGCAGTGTTCATCTCCGACAGCTCCATGCGCGCCATAGAACGCCACGTATCCAGCGCCAAGGACAGGGAGGTCGGCGGCATTCTGCTCGGCGGCTTCTATCGCGATGACCAGGGCTCATTCCTTGAAGTCACCGAGATCATCGAAGCCAGGCACACCGAGGGCTCCGACGTATCTCTGACGTTCACCCATGAGACGTGGGAACAGATCAACGCGGAACAGGCGAACCGAGGCGCGGATACGCAGATAGTCGGATGGGTACCATAGTCACCCCGGGCTCGGCGTATTCATGTCGAAGGAAGACGAGTTTATCCATTCGAGCTTTTTTACTGATCCGTGGCATATTGCAATTGTCGTGGATCCGATCTACCACAACTGGGGCTGCTTCAAGTGGAACGATGGCACGATTGCCCGCTGCGGTGGATTCTACATCTATGCGGAGAAAAAACTTGCGAAGCATGTTAAGGATTTTGCGCGAAACCTGAACACCTCAAGACAATCCACGCCCCGGTCGGCAAGCGCTGGGGCGGACAGGCTGGACAGGACGGTCCGCAGACCGGCATCCTCGCTGTGGCTGATCATTGGGCTTCTCATTATCTTTCAGATCATCACGGCATTTCTTGCGGTCCGCGCGAAAGACGCGAGCAGCAGGCAGCCCGATTACTACAGCGCGGCAAAGGAACTCCTGTCTGTCTCAGATGTGAGCGGAGCCGCCCAATATCTGCGCGCGGAGCTTCTCGCCCATCCCGATGACGCGGACGCTTTTCGAGAGCTTGGGCGGTTAAACGAGGTTATCTCCGATCCTGCGCCAGGTGCTTCAGACAACATACGGCTGGATCAGATCAACTTCACCCTGATTACCGCGGATGAGATAGCCACGAAGACCGGCTGGGAGAAAACCAGCCTCCTGGATCAGTTGCCGGGCACGGGCGACAAGAACCCGGACGCCGCCGCGGCGGCCAAAGCTGACCCGGTCAGACAGGCATTCGATGCATACAACAGCCCCTATGTTGCCGCAACCTACCAAGCAAGACTCGAGAGAGCCATCCTGATCAGAAACAAACTCAGCAAAGGCAGTGCCGCCGTCTCTACCCGGCGCTGGTTCGATGAGTCGGTAAAATGGCTTCAGGAAGAGGACCTGCGAAAGATTGCCTATGGCAGCAACAGCGGTGACCGCGGCTCAACCGACGCCTATCGACAATTGTCAAAGGATCAGAAGACCGTCGTCGACAAGGTCCGAAAGACGCTGGGAACCCGACAATGAACATCAGAACGCGCAGGCTAACCAGGGATTACGAGATGGTAAGCGCAGAGTTCGCTAATAACGAGCACGTGAACGTGCAGGTAATTGCAGGCGATCCGCCCAACCACTACCTGATCACTTATCACCTGAACGGCATAACGTGGGACCAAACTCAGGGCACTGCAAAGCCGATAACTGAACATATTGTGGACATAACACTGCCTCTCGGCTATCCCAAGCAAACTCCAAGATGCATCATGCAAACACCGGTCTGGCACCCAAACATCGGCGACTACGTGTGCATTGGCGACTACTGGTCCGCTGGCGTCACTCTTGTCGACATCATCGCCCACATCGGCGACATGATCCAATACAAGAGTTACAACCTTCGGAGCCCGGTGAACAAAACGGCGGCGCTGTGGGCGCAAAACCACGTGAAGTCCTTCCCGGTCGGCACGCGCGCGATCATCAGGCCGAGCAGAGACACAAACCCCCAGGAATGCATCCTCGAACTTGCTCCGCCGCCCGGCGAGCCCCAGATCAGCCTCGGACCGATTCGCACACGCAACTGAGCAGACGGGGGCTTTGCCCCCGAACCCCTACCAAGGGCGCTGCCCTTGGAGAGAAGCCAGGAAACTGTGTTTCCTGGACATTCCAACTCGCTTCGCGGATGTCCACCGGAGCCAAACTGCAACCTGGCAACCGGTCCTCTATTACTTGCCCACAATGCCTGTGAACGCATAAATGGTTCCATCGAAAGATGCAATGTATACTGCATTGCCGCTGACGGCAGGCGAAGAGTTTACCGGTGCGCCAAGGTCATAACTCCACATTTTCTTGCCGGTTTCCGTATCCAAGGCGTAAAACTTGCCGTCGCTGGAACCGAAGTATACACTGCTGCCTGATACAGCAGGTGAAGATATGATCGTGTTGCCATCGCGCGAATACGGTTCAAAGGTAATGATAGGCTTGCCTGTCTGGAAGCTCCACTGTTCCTTGCCGGTCCTGGTGTTTACCGCATGGAGCCTGCCGTCGGATGCGCCCACAATCAGCTTCGAGCCTATTACAGCCGGGGACGATAACGGCATCGGCATTGCGAATGTCCATATTTCCTTGCCGGATTTTCCGTCCAGCGCACACAGCGCTTTATCGGCGCACAAATACAGGACTCCGCCGCAGTACGCGGGCGTTGACTGCGCCCAGGTGCCCTTCCGGCTCCATAGTTTGTTTCCGCTCGTGGATTCAAGAGCAAATGCCGCCGCGACCCAATTGAACCCCAAATAAATAGCCGAACCTCCAGTCGCGGGTGAGGACAGGCTGCTGAGCCAGTCCGTTCCCATCAGCTTCGACTGCCACAGCTTCGCCCCAGTCGCGGCGTCCAACGCGACGAAGTTCGAAACCGTGCCCACGTATACAACGCCATCCTTGACAAGCGGTGAGGAATAAACCCACCGATCTGCGCTGCTGCCGAGGTTGTAACGCCATATCACAGCGCCGGTTTCAGCATCAAGAGCTTGGACCGTGCCGCCGAGTTCGACAGCATATACAGTCTGGCCGTAGAGGGCCACGGTATGCTTGATGGCAGTGCCGGTCCGGCAAATCCATTTGATTGCGCCTGTCCTGGCATCCAGTGCATAGACGCCGGATTTTCCCGAAAGCTCGTTGTCGGCCACTCCCACGTACACCAGTCCGTGAGCGGTTACCGGCGATGATAAACTGATTGTCCCACCCAGGCACCGGCTCCAGGCAAGCATGAGAGGGGCCTTGACGACATCCGCGGTCGCGCTTGTCCTGTCGGGCCCATATTTGAACATAGGCCAGTCCCTGCCCGGCTTCACCGCGGCAGGTTTGGCCCCGGAAGCAGTGAATGAAGCCGTTTTCGTTAGCGCTTCGCCGGATTCAAGCACTACCTTGACTTTGACGCGGTGCGGGCCGGGTTTCAGCGTCGCCACGCCGGCCTCCCATCCCCAACTGCCGGACTTGTTCATCTTTGTCCAGGACGAACCATCCAGCGAAAACTGCGCGCGAACAACGCGGGAGACTGTGTCGTAAGCATCAGCTCGTATATTCAATTTCCGCCCGGCAATGGTGGTTCCGTTTGCTGGAATAACTATTGCCAGATGCTTCCTGCATCCTGAGTAATGGTCGGTAGCGCTCAACTTGTGATTTGCCACGGTAATGGTCTTGAAGCCGCGCGGGCTCAAGTCGATGCCGCTGAACCGCAGCGGAGGAGCATTAACGTAGGTAATGCCATCGCACACAGTCACCTTGTTGGAATGCCAGTGGCCGGTGATGATGGCCTTGGCTTTGCACTGAGTCAGAACGCTTATTGTCCCGGCATCAGGCGGGTAGTGCTGCATGACAATGACGTCCTTTCCGTCCCCAAGCAATGAGACGTCTTTACGAAGCCAATCCATCTGCTGCGGCCGATTGAACATACTATTGATGACGACGAAGTGGCACGGTCCCCAGTCGAAGCTGTAATACGTCGGTCCGAGACAATTCTCATAGTTTTCAGCCGAAGCGCAGTCTTTGCAGTCGTGGTTCCCGATGACATTGATGACGGGGATCCCGACGGACTCGGTCGCCTTCCGATACAGGTCAAACTGGGACGCCTCATTGGTGTTGGTCAGATCGCCCGTGGCCACAATGAACGCAGGTTTGGTCATGGCAATCTCGCGGAGGTCGTCAACAAATGTTTGCGCTTCATTCTGTATGTGGATGTCTGTAATCTGGGCGAATGAGACGCTTCTGCCGCTGGTCTGCGGAGAAGGTATCAGGTGGAAATCTACACTATCCGTAGGCAGGCGCTTGTAGAAGTCGCCAAAGGCCTGATATCCGGCGGGAGTTACAACAAACACAAAGTGCGGCTTGGCCAAATCAGCCCAGGTAATGGTGAACTTTCCCTGAGTGTCTGTCAGGACAACGCTGAATCCATCCGAGACAGCCACGCCTTCCAAACCGCGCTCGCCACCACCTTTTTCGCTGGCGTTTTGGTCAGGAATACCGTCCCGGTCACTTGATTGGCCGTCTTGCCGACCGCATCCGCTCTTACAACTCGAGCAGACGGCAATCAATACAACCACGCAGACAAACAATTTCGGATAGCTCGTGAATCTCATCATCAACGCTCCTGTCCCCGGATCGGCAGATGGATTGTGAGTCATCTGCACAGCCCGCGCGAAAACAACCGACCGCGCGTACAAATGCCGAACAATGGCTATTAACACGCTCTGGCGAAACACACCGGGGATTTAATTCTACCTCATCGTCTGTTCAATGTGCAACCAGTCGCGGGGCGCATGTCAAATCTGGGGAACGTTCAGGGGCTTCGCCCCCGCACACGCAACTGAGCTTGAACATTTGACCCAAACCCGAGAAGGTCGTAGAATCGGAATGGGCGAATGTGCACATATCGGGGTTCACACAATCCTAACAATCATAGTGTGTAATAATGCGGTGACATCAGCAATCGGGAGTGATTCCAGTGCCAAGAGAAAAAATACTCATAGTAGACGACGAAGAAGACATTCTCGAACTTGTTAACTATAACCTCAGCAAAGAGGGGTATCGGGTAGCGTGCGCGACGACAGGCGAAGATGCACTTGTCGAGGCAAAGACTCAACTGCCCGATCTGATCATCCTCGACCTGATGCTTCCTGGTGTAGACGGGCTCGATGTTTGTCGGTCGATGCGAATGGACCTTGCTACCACCAAAATCCCGATCGTAATGCTCACTGCCAAGGGTGAGGAATCGGATATCGTGGCCGGGCTGGAACTGGGCGCGCGACGATTACATCACCAAGCCTTTCAGCCCGAAGGTTCTTGATCGGCAAGAGTGCGGCTGTTCTTCGCCGAAACAAGACCGCGCCTGCGGGCGAGACGGATACAATTACCGTCCATGGCATTACGATCGATCCAGGAGGCGTTCGGTCAAGGTAGATGGCGAACTAGTGGACCTTACTCTGACCGAGTACCGCATTCTACAGCAGCCTCGTTCGCCGGCCGGGTGGGTATTCACCCGCTATCAGATCGTGGAAGCGACTCGAGGCGAAGACTCTGAAGTCACCGATCGCTCTGTTGATGTGCATATAGTCTCTCTGCGGAGAAAACTGGGCGTCGCCGGAGAGCACATCGAAACCGTCAGAGGCGTGGGCTATCGGTTCAAGGAGTAGCGTCTTATGCGCAGAAAAGCGCTTGTATGGAAGCTTTTTCCAATCTACTTTGTCATTGCGCTCGCATCCGTTCTCATCGTCAGCATTTACGCGCTTATAGCCCAGGTTGACTTCTACCACTCGCAGATCGAGCTCGACCTTGAAATTCGCGCTAATCTGATAAGAGAGCAGTTTATCGACTCCAAGCTGCCCCTCCAGCAGGGCGATGAGCTGCAGAGGTTGTGAGATCGATTCGGGCGAACAAGCCGCGCACGCCTCGCCATAATCCTGCCCGATGGCAAAGTTGTTGCGGATTCCCAGGCGAACCCCGCGACCATGGAAAACCACTCCGACAGGCCGGAGTTTATCCAGGCGCTCGCCGGCCGAGTAGGCAAGTCTCGCCGCCTCAGTCCGACCCTCGGAGTCACCATGGTCTACGTTGCGGTACCGATTGAGCGCGGCGGCAGCGTCGTTGGTGCCCTGCGCACATCGCTGGCCGCGACTGCCATCGATGCCGGAACCGCGACCACAAACCACAATGTTCTCCTGGGTGCGCTCTTTACCGCCGTAATGGCAGGACTAGCCAGTCTCCTTGCCGCCCGAAGAATCACCGATCCCCTCCTGGGAATCAAGGCGGCCGCGTCGCGCTTCGCTAATGGCGACTTCACGTCAAAAGCTCCTTTAACCGACACCGAGGAGTTCGCAAGTCTTGCGGACACGCTAAACCAGATGGCGGCCAGACTTGACAGGCAGATCCGTGCCGCCACGCAGAAAGCCGGTGAGCAGCAGGCCATTCTGTCCAGCATGAAAGAAGGCGTGATCGCAATCGGCAATAACGACAGGCTGCTGATACTCAATCCAATGGCCGAGCAGTTGCTGGGGATCACGCTGGAATCGACAAAGGGAAGACTCTTCAGGAAGCAATCCGAAACCCCGATTTGCAGCGCTTCTTCGAGCAGTCCTACACGAGCCCCTACGCCGCCGACTCAGGAGATCGAAATTCATGCGGGCGAAGCCAGGCTCGTCCAGGTCACAGGAACTCCTCTACTCGATGCGGACGCAAAGAAGATCGGAGTGCTGGTGGTGCTTAATGACGTCACCCAGACAAGACGGCTGGAAAACATAAGAAAAGATTTCGTCGCCAACGTTTCTCACGAACTAAAGACCCGATCACGTCCATTAAAGGCTTTGTAGAAACGCTGAGGGAAGGAGCCATCGACGACCACGATAAGGCTCGGGAATTCCTTGTCATAGTGGCCAGGCAGGCCGACAGGCTCAATGCGATTATTGAAGACCTTCTGACGCTCTCGAAGATCGAACAGTCCGCTGATACGACCGCGGTTCCCATGGAGCCGTCACCGCTTATGGATATTCTGCAGGCGGCCGCCACGAACTGCCGCACCAAGGCCCAGGAAGCCAACGTCAGCATAGATATCGACTGCGACAACCGGCTCAGCGTCACAGCAAATGCGCCCCTCCTCGAGCAGGCGATTACCAATCTCCTGGACAACGCCATCAAATACAGCCCCGCAGGCGCGGGTGTCACTATGTCCGCCAGAATCGAAAAACGCCAGGTCGCGATCCGCGTCGCCGACACGGGCATAGGGATCGACGAGCAGTTCATTCCAAGACTTTTCGAGAGATTCTATCGCGTGGACAAGGCCAGAAGCCGCAAACTGGGCGGGACCGGACTCGGATTGGCCATTGTAAAACACATAGTTCAGACCCACCGCGGCAGGATCGAGGTTCAGAGCACCCCGGGCAAGGGAAGTACATTTACCGTGTTCCTGCCCGCGGAAGCTAATGATAAGTTCGCATAAACCTTGCGGGATCCTTACAAAGTCTTAACAGTGGACTAGTAACCTGTTAGCAGGAAGTCGCGTGAGCTAGAGGGCATTATTCGCATCAGATTCAGATACAGTATCCGGCTGTGGTGAACTACGTGTACGGCGGCGAGCGTGGAAGGAGACTGGAATGAACAATCGTTTTGCGCGGGCACTCGCCTTGTGGACTCTTCTCTTTTTTGTCGGAATAATCACCGGCTGCGGCAAGCAGTCCAGCAGAGGAGGGAGCGGCGCCCCGAGTTCGGGCATCGCAATCAACGGCGCCGGGGCAACATTCCCCTACCCCGTATATGCAAAGTGGGCTGACAAATACAACTCGATTTCGGGCGTGCAAGTCAACTACCAGTCAATCGGCTCCGGCGGCGGGGTGCAGCAGATTGAAAAAGGGACTGTTGATTTCGGCGCGTCGGACGCACCACTTCTGAAGAAGGAACTCGATCTGTCCGGCCTCATTCAGTTCCCGATGATAATGGGCGGAGTGGTACCGGTCGTAAACCTGAGCGGCATCAAGCCTGGCCAGTTGAGCCTTTCACCTGAGCTCTTGGCAGGTATCTTCCTTGGCAGGATAAAGACATGGAACGATCCGGCTATCGCCAAGGAAAACCCGGGCACTTCACTGCCTCACAAGACCATTACAGTCGTCCACCGGGCGGATGGTTCGGGAACGACGTGGATATTCACAAACTACCTCGACAAGGTTTCCAAGGACTGGCACAGCAAGATCGGCTTCGGCAAGTCCATTAGTTGGCTTACAGGAGTCGGCGGAAAGGGCAATGAGGGAGTTTCGGCTTACGTCCAGCGCATAGACGGCAGTGTGGGTTACGTCGAATACGCTTATGCCCTGCAGAACAAGATGACGCACGTCAAGCTTAAGAATAAAGCGGGGAACTACGTGAACCCGTCCGCCGAGACTTTCCAGGCCGCCGCGGCGAGCGCTGATTGGAAAAACGCTCCGGGCTACTATGTAGTGCTGACCGATCAGCCGGGCAAAGATAGTTGGCCGATCACGGGCGCGTCTTACATCATCATTCACAAAGAACAGAAGAATCCCAAACTGGCGAAAGCGATGCTCGAGTTCTTCGACTGGAGCTACCACCACGGTGAAAAAATGGCGAGCGACCTCAACTACGTGCCAATGCCTGACAACGTAGTGAGCCTTGTTCAGGCTACCTGGGCGCAGAGCGTGAGGGCAGATGGAAAGCCGGTTTCCTGGAAGTAGAGCAGCAGTTTATGGCAGTCGACTTAGAGCCAACAACTCAAGAGCAGCCAAGGCCCGTGCAGGCCAAGTTCCCGATAGACAAGGCCTTCAGGGCGATCGCGGCCGCGTGCTGCTGTGTGATTGTGCTTATTCTGGCCGGAATCATATTCGAGCTGTGGCGCAACTCACAGCTATCGATGCGAAAGTTCGGCTGGGGATTCCTCACATCTTCAGCCTGGGACCCCGTGAGCGGGCATTTCGGCGCGCTGAGCAGCATCTATGGCACGCTGGTCTCGACAGCTATCGCACTCGTGATTGCGGTGCCGATGAGCCTGGTTATCGCGTTATTCCTGGTCGAGCTGGCTCCAAAGAAGCTGAGCGGAATATTCGGCACGGCGATTGAGCTTCTCGCGGCGATTCCGAGCATCATCTACGGAATGTGGGGCTTGTTCGTATTCGCGCCGTTCATGGCAAACTACGTCGAGCCGTTCCTGGGCAAGTACCTCGGCAGGACGCCACTCTTCCAGGGACCTCCTATGGGAATTGGAATGCTCACCGCCGGGATAATCCTGGCGCTTATGATACTGCCGTTCATATCCTCGGTCATGCGCGATATTCTGGGGCTGGTGCCGCCTGTCTTGAAAGAATCGGCTTACGGTCTTGGTGCGACCACCTGGGAAGTGACCAAGAACGTTTCAATCCCCTACGGCATAAAAGGAATGCTGGGGGCGGTCTTTCTGGGACTCGGAAGAGCGGTCGGTGAGACAATGGCGGTCACGTTCGTGATAGGCAACGACCACAAGCTGGCGGCTTCACTCTTTGCGAGCGGCAACTCGATTGCATCGACGCTGGCAAATGAGTTCACGGAGGCTTCCGACCCGCTGTATCTGAGCTCTCTCATCCAGCTCGGCCTCGTGTTGTTCCTTATGACCGCGATCTTCCAGGCGATTGCGCGGACATGGCTGCATCTCGCGGCACAGCGAGGAAACGCAAGATGAGCGCAAACCACGTAAGGAGACGCAAAGCCGAGAACGCGGTTATCACGATCATTGCGGGCGCTGCCGCTGCTTTGGGCCTGTTTATGCTGGTGTGGATTCTGGTCGCAATCGCCTCCCGGGGCTTTTCAGCAATCAACTGGCAGTTTTTCACGCAGCTTCCGTCTCCGCCCGGTTCCACTGGCGGCGGGCTGGCAAATGCTATTGTAGGCACGATAATGATAACCGGCCTGGCGACGATAATCGGCGTCCCGATCGGAATGCTGGCGGGCGCGGTACCTCGCAGAGTTCGGCCAGGAAGGGCGTTTCCCGGCGGTGGTGAGGTTCTTCTCCAATATATTGATTGGCGCGCCATCCATTATCATCGGGGTCTTCGTGTACAGCCTGATGGTGCTTCGGATGGGGCATTTCTCGGGCTATGCCGGTGCTGTGGCGCTTGCAATCATTATGCTGCCGGTGGTCACGCGAACCACCGAAGATATGCTGAAACTGGTGCCTAATACATTGAGGGAATCCGCGCTCGCGCTCGGCGCCCCGGAGTATAAAATGATATTCCAGGTGGTGTTCAGGGCAGCCAAGAGCGGGATTATTACAGGCGTCATGCTGGCGGTTGCAAGGGTAAGCGGAGAAACCGCGCCCCTGCTCTTTACCGCGCTCAACAGCCCATACTGGGGCCACGGGCTCAACAATCCAACAGGGAACTTGACCGTAACGATATTCAACTACGCAATGTCACCTTATTCAGACTGGCAGGCAAAAGCATGGGGAGCATCATTTCTGATCACGGCGGGAGTACCTGTTCATGAACCTGGCGGCGAGGTACGTAGCCCGGGAGAGAAAGAGCCGCGCGTGAACGACTTGAACGGATCCAAGCCTAAAATATCGGTCAGGAACCTCAACTTCCACTACGGAGGCAACCACGCGCTCAGGGACAATAACCTGGACATCGCCGAAAACCGTGTTACAGCGATAATCGGTCCGTCAGGCTGCGGCAAGTCTACGCATCTGAGGTGCTACAATCGCATCTACGAGCTGTATAAAGGGCAGTCCGCTTCCGGCGAGATTCTCCTGGACGATCGCAACATTCTCGATCCATCGGTCGATCTTATCGAACTCAGAATGCGCGTGGGGATGATCTTTCAGCGGCCCAGCCCATTCCCGATGTCGATCTATGACAACGTCGCGTACCGGCTCAGGCTCCAGGGCGGACACAGCAGAAGCCAAATGGAAGGCAGAATCGAAGATGCCCTGCGCAATGCCGCGCTCTGGGAGGAAGTCGAAAATCAACTTCACGAGCCAGGGACGCATCTTTCCGGCGGCCAGCAGCAGAGGCTGTGTATTGCGCGCGCGATAGCGGTCGAGCCGGAGGTCATTTTGATGGACGAACCAGCGTCCGCCATCGACCCGGTCGGAACAGCTAAAATAGAGGACCTTATCGGGGAGCTCAAAACTCGCTATACTATAGTGATCGTTACCCACAACATGCAGCAGGCTGCGAGGGTCTCAGACCTGACTGCGTTCTTCTTCGAGGGTGAGATCGTGGAGTTCGGACTCACAACCGATATCTTCACCAGGCCGAAACACAAGCAGACCGAAGACTACATCACAGGAAGGTTCGGATAATGTACACGCATCTGCAAAAGGAAATCGAGAAGCTGCAAAAGCGCATCCTATTCATGGGCGCGGAGGTCGAGGATATTGTGCGCAAGTCGGTGGACGCTTTGGTTAGAAGGGACGCCAAACTGGCTCAGGCAGTCATCGACCACGACGAGGAGATAGACCAACTCGAGCTCGAGATCAAGGAGGAGTGTCTGAAGATCCTCGCTTTGCACCAGCCAGTCGCCATCGATCTCAGGTATGTGATCGCCGTGCTCAAGATGAACAACGACCTGGAGAGGATCGGGGACCTTGCCGTGGACATAGCGGAGCGCGCGGCGTATCTGGGAACGCATTCTCCCATCGACCTTCTTCTAGACTTCCGTGGAATGGCCGACCTGACGCAGCTTATGCTCAAGTGCAGCCTCGATGCCCTGGTAAACAGCGATCCGGTGCTGGCCCGGCAGGTAAGGGCTTCGGACGACGCCGTGGACGAGATGAACCGTGAAATGTTCACCCTTATTCACGATTACATTCGCAATAATCCCGACCACGTTGCGGAGGCGATTCACCTGCTCTTGGCGTCCCGCCACCTGGAACGCATCGCCGATCAGACCACAAACATTGCTGAGGATGTGATCTATATGGTCGAGGGTGAGATAGTTCGGCATCAGCCTGAGAGTTACAGGAGCGATGGGATAGCGCCGAGCGTGGGGTAGCTGTTGCATCGGTAGTATGCTGCCGATGCTGACACCGGAGGTAGCGGGTCCTTCGGGCCCGGCTTCGGCTCCTGCGGAACCGAAGCAACTAAGATAGGCGTGCCTCTCAGAAATTCAAAGTAAATAGGCGTTCTGGGCATTCCTGGATCATTCACTACCTGAATGACGGCGCTTGCGACGGCGTCCCCTACCCTGTCGTTGAAGGCGCTTGCGATTATGTAGTCGGAGCGCAGGTCGTCGGGTTCTATGACCGAGGCTATGGCTCGGGCGGCTGCCGTCAGCATTTCTCTGGTGACTCGCTTTACTCCCGATTCGAGAATCCCCCTGAATAGGCCCGGGAAGCACAACACGTTGTTGATCTGGTTCGGATAATCGGATCTTCCGGTTGCGACGACGCTCGCGTAATCCATTATCTCCTCCGGCGGAACCTCTGGGACCGGGTTGGAGAGGGCAAACACGATTGGATCGGGAGCCATTGTGCGGATGTCTTCGCCGGTCAGGAGGTTGGGTCCCGACACCCCCAGGAACATATCAGCGCCCTTCACCGCGTCCCTGAGCGAGCCCCGCATATTCTCCCTGTTGGTTGTGCGTGCGAGCCAGTCCTTGGATGGAGTAAGACCCTCCCGGCCACGATAGATCGCTCCCTGACGGTCACAGACCACAATGTCGCCAACCCCCAGGTCCAGCAGTGCACGGGTGCACGCGACTCCAGCCGCGCCGGCGCCGCACACGAGGGCTCTCATCTTTGCCGGCTCCTTGCCAGTCAGCCTGATCGCGTTGATGAATGCCGCGCCGACCACTACGGCGGTCCCGTGCTGGTCATCGTGGAAGACCGGTATATCCACCGCCTCCGTCAATCGCCGTTCGATCTCGAAGCACACCGGCGCAGCGATATCTTCCAGATTGATGCCACCGAATGTGGCCGCAACCGACCTCGCGGTTTCAAATAGCGTGTTGGCGTCAGTGGTATCCACGCACACCGGGAACGCGTTCACGTGCCCGAACTCCTTGAACAAAACGGCCTTGCCTTCCATAACAGGCAGCGCGGCAACAGCGCCAATGTTTCCCAGGCCAAGAACCGCGCTTCCATCCGTCACGATGCCGACGGTGTTGCGCCTGATCGTATAGTCCCGCGCTGCCTCCGGGTTCTTATGTATCGCCTGGCAAACCCTGGCAACTCCCGGCGTGTATGCCATCGAGAGATCCACGTAATCCCTGAGTGGAGTCTTGGACACAACATCCAGCTTGCCGCCCTCGTGAAGCTTGAACGTGCAATCGAAAACGTCCAAAACTTCAACATCCGCCAGCAACTTGACGGCGCTCACAATCGTGGAGGCGTGCTCGTCGCCCGTGGTGTTTACGGTAATCTCGCGTGCGATATGCGTCCGGTCAGCCTCGACGACTTCCACCGCGCCGACGCTTCCGCCGGCCCCGGCTATCGCGCCCATTATCTCAGCAAGCCTGCCTATCTCGTTTCGATAGCGCAGCTTGATTGCTATACTATTGCCAGGACTCGGTGTTACCTTCATACTGCTCCTTTGATCTCTTGAGGTCTAGTGCGAAAGTGGGGCTGCCAGCCGAAGCGCTTCTTCGCTGAGTGCGGGGTGGCCGGAGAGCACCTCATCGATATCTACGCTGACGATATCTTCGCCTCTCACGCCAACCATCACGCCGGAGTTTCCGGCCATCAAGCTGTCCACCGCCGCGGCGCCGAACCTGGTGCCCAGAAGCCGGTCGAAACACGAGGGCGCCCCACCGCGCTGCACATGACCCAGGACCGTCGACCTTGGGTCGTGGCCCGACTCACATATATATTCCGACAATAGCTGGGTGATTCCCTTCTCAGGAGTCGAAGCCCCTTCAGCCGCGACTATTATAAAGTGCGGCTTCCCTCGAAGGAAAGCCGATTTCACCTCACGAACGATCATGTCCTTGTCCACACAGGTTCCGGGCAAGATGACCAATTCAGCGCCCCCGGCAATTCCCGCCATCAGCGCAAGATACCCATGCTCGCGGCCCATCACCTCTATTATGAACGCCCGCTGATGAGCGCTGGCGGTATCCTTTATCTTGTCCATGGCGTCGAGAATGGTGTTCAGCGCGGTGTCTACACCGATGGCCATGTCCGTGCCGATTATATCGTTGTCGATGGAGGCCGGAACGCCGACGACCGGAAAGCCCTGGTCGCACAAAGCCTTTGCCCCGTGTAGACTGCCATCTCCACCGATCACCACGAGCCCCTCAATCCCCCATCCGCGCAGCACGTCCAGCGCTTTCGCCTGTCCCTGCTGGGTCGTGAACTCCTTCGATCGGGCGCTCATAAGCACAGTGCCTCCCTGCCGGATGATGCCGCCCACCGCCCGTGAATCCAAATCGACGAGCGCATTGTCCATAAGCCCGGCGTATCCGCGCTGGATTCCGTAAACCTTCGCCCCGGCTGCTATCCCGTATCGCGCCACAGCGCGCACGCAGGCGTTCATCCCGGGCGCGTCACCACCACTAGTCATAACCGCTATACGTTCCATCGTTCAACTCCTCTGAAAATGCCGAAGGCATTTTCATCCCTTCGCGGTGAAACCGACAGTGACTCGCCGCAGGCGCAGTCGCGAAAGGTTTCATCCGCGATTCCTCTGAAAATGCCGAAGGCATTTTCATCCCTTCGCGGTGAAACCCCTCGGGGCGACAGTAGTATCGCTGGATACTGCGAAAGCCCGACAGCGTTCTTCCGCAGGAAGAATGCGAGAGGTTTCATCCGCGATTCCCTCGGAATAGAATCTCCCCTGGGGGAGGATTTCCGAATCCGGATACCCGAACATAAAGTTCCGGGATTCGGAAACACCACCCAGAAGAAACTCCTCATTTTCATTCCATCCAAGCCAGACACGTTCGCGCTGCGCAGCAGTCACGAAAGAGTTTGCTCAAGCAAGCGACCATAAATATTCACCACGTTTGCACCAGTCCATAAAGTGGGAAATGAATGTGCAAGAACTGGCGCTTAGTCAAGTTGGTTCAGGAAATTGCCTACCGGGCGGGTCACGGATACATATATGACCTAACCCTCAATCGCTTGAATGAGTACCAGGGCATCACAAAACCATAATGGCAGTTCGGCGAACCCAGGAGTATTTCCTGCCCTGTAAGTTCCGCGCCGGATTAGTGGTCATATTTCCTGCGATCATTCTGATCTCAGGGTCGTTTGCCAAGGCACCCCTGGGGGAATAGTGTATTGCAGGATACTTGACTAAAACCATTACTCAAATGGAGGAGGCACTGACATGCGAGTCGTAAGTATCGTATTTGTTGCAATGGTGCTAACAGTTGTAGCATCAGCCGCCATGGCGCAGCCATGCCCGGCCCCTTGTCCCGCGCCGTGTCCGACGGCGGCCCCGTGTCCCGCACCGTGTCCCGCACCGTGCCCGACGGCGGCGCCGTGTCCGCCGCCGTGCAACGCCTGCCCATCTGTGTGTCAGCCCGCGCAGTTGGGTGCGGGTCCCTTGCCGGATCTGGGCACATGTTCGTTAAGTGGCTGTCAGTTCGAACAAGCCTACATTCAGGCGATGTATCAGCAGAACCTGAGCATAATCAACGTAACGGCTGTAGGCTATGACCAGCTCTGTGACAAGGGTCTTAGAGACCTGTCAAGCAAGATCCGAAACGAACGGCTGGATATGAACTCCAAGCTGTCGCAGTTTTACAGGTGCATGGGTCAGTGTGCGATAAAGCCTGACCTAAGCAAGACTCAGGCGCTCATCGACCAGTTGACAAGCTGTGCCTGCTCGAGCTTTGATGTTCTGTATGCAACAATGATGGCAGGCCTGCTGGATCAGTCAGCTCAGGCCGCTCAGACGGGATACCAGAGAGGGGTCACCGCTGCTCTGATCAACCAGGCGAAGATGGTTGCGGACGTATCCACGAAGGAATCCTGTGCTTTCAAGAAGTGGCTGGCAAGCAAGGGCGTGCAGTATACCCCGGTCGGAACTACCGGCGCAGGGCTAACCTGCACTCCGGCACCGTGCGCGGCACCATGCCCGGCTCCGTGTCCGGCTCCGTGCGGCACGTGCGCACCAGCGACCCCACCTTGTGGCACCTGTGCGCCGGCTGCTCCGCCGTGTGGCACATGTGCGCCGGCTCAATAAGGCAGGTGAGGTGAGGCAGGGCTAAAGATAACTGCTATATCGAGTAATCAAGAAAGTGCCCCGACTGAACAGCCGGGGCACTAAATCATGTAAAACGACACAGCAGAAAACCCTGCTGGCTTTATTAACCCTTAGAATTCGTGATCAAGGCCGACTCCAGAACCTCGTCGGCGTGCTTCACAAGCTTGAAAGTCATCTCCGCGCGCACATTCTCCGGGATGTCTTCGAGGTCGCTTTCGTTTTCCTTCGGCAAGATCACGTTCCTGATTCCCGAGCGATGAGCCGCAATAATTTTTTCCTTGATTCCGCCCACCGGTAGAACCCTGCCTCTTAAGGTAATCTCCCCCGTCATGGCTACGTCTTTATGTATGGGCCGTTTTGTAAGGGCAGAAGCGATGGCTGTTGCCATCGTCACACCGGCAGACGGACCATCCTTTGGAACAGCGCCCGCCGGAACGTGTATGTGGATATCTGTGTGGGAGTAGAATCCTTCGTCAATACCCAGTTCCTTCGCCCGCGACCTCACGTAAGTCAGAGCCGCCTGGGCCGACTCCTTCATTACATCACCCAACTGTCCGGTGAGCAACAGGGAGCCTTTCTCTGAGGGCATCAGGACGACCTCGATGGAAACTATGTCCCCACCGAACTCCGTATACACGAGCCCGGTGGCTATCGCGACGTCATCTTTCTCTTCGGCTCTGCCATAGTAGTATTTCGGCAAGCCCAGATACTGCTTGAGATTAGCTTCGCTCACGGTTGTCTTCGTTGCATGAGTTTGGTCGCTCGCCACCTTCTTGGCTATCTTTCGGCAGATGCCAGCGATTTCGCGTTCAAGTCCTCTGACGCCTGCTTCCCGCGTATACTGCCTGATTATCGTCCTCGCAGCAGCATCGCTTATCGAGAGCAGCTTCGAGCTCAGTCCGTTCTCCCTAAGCTGCTTGGGAATAAGGAAGAGCTTGCTGATCTTCGCTTTTTCTTCTTCGATGTAGCCCGGGAACCGAATGATCTCCATCCTGTCGCACAGCGCCGGCGGGATCGTATCCAGAACATTGGCCGTCGTGATGAACATCACGTCGGACAGGCTAAACGGCACCTCGAGGTAGTGATCGCTAAACTGGTTGTTTTGCTCCGGGTCGAGCGCCTCCAGAAGAGCTGAGGACGGATCGCCCCTGAAATCTGTCCCGATCTTGTCGATCTATCCAGCATGAACACGGGGTTCAATCTTCCGGTCTGCTTTATGCCCTGGATTATTCTTCCGGGCATAGCCCCTACGTATGTCCTCCTGTGGCCACGGATCTCCGCCTCGTCTCTCACACCACCCAGAGAAAGCCGGTAGAACTTGCGCCCGAGGGCTTTAGCTATGGACCTTCCAATACTCGTCTTGCCAACTCCCGGGGGTCCGACGAAGCACAGGATAGGACCTTTCATTTCCTTTGTCAGCTTGCGAACAGCCAGGAACTCGACTATACGCTCCTTGACCTTCGCAAGGCCATAATGATCCTTTTCCAGCACAGCCATCGCCTCTTCAATATCTATCGAATCCTCGGTGCGCGCGTTCCACGGTAAGCATACCATCCAGTCCAGGTAGTTACGTATGACCACACCCTCCGGCGAGGCGTAAGGCATTTTGTCGAGCCTATCCAACTCCTTAAGCGATTTTTCCTCTACTTCAGCAGGCATGCCTACCTCAGCAATCCTGGCCTTGTAGTCTTCGATCTCGCTGGTATGACCGTCGCGAACCCCGAGTTCCTGCTGGATGGCCTTGAGCTGCTCGCGCAGGATATACTCCCGCTGCATATCGCCCATCTCTTTCTCAACACGGCTGCGAATATTACGCTGAACATCCAGGACTTCCAGTTCTTTCTGGAGAATGACATTAAGCTTCGTAAGCCGTTCTTCAACGTCCGTGGTCTCCAGCAACTCCTGCTTGATCTCGACCGTGCCGGGCAGATGAGGAATGATGGTATCAGCGAGCTTGCTCGGATCTTCGATGCTCGCTACGTTCATGAGCAATTCAGGGGGAATGGGACGTCCATTGTGACCGGTCTGATTCTGCACTACCTGTTCGAACTGTGAGACTACGCTGCGTGTCAGCGCTTCCACTCGAACCGCATCCACAACCGGCACGTTCAGGGTTTTCGTGCGGACTTTGAAGAAGGGGTCTATGTGCACGAACTGGCTGATCTTTGCCCGTTCAATGCCCTCAAGTGTCACTCGCACGGTTCCATCAGGCACGCGCAGCACCTGCATGACTTCCACAATGGTTCCTACAGTGTACACGTCATCAGGCGTGGGGTCCTCGACGGAGACGTCCTTCTGGGCCACCAGGAGCAGATATCTGTGCTTGTCGAGCGCACAGTCGAGCGCGCGTATAGACTTCTCCCGCCCCAAAAAGAGCGGAAAAAGCATGTGCGGAAAATAAACGGTATCTCTAACCGGCAGCGCCGGCAAAACACGAGGGAGTCTTCGAGGTACGCCCTGATCAAGCCGGGCCATGGCGAAATCACCTGAATCGCTTGGTCCAAGTCAGCCATATTGAATCCTGCCCCAGGCCGGTTTATTCACATTAGCATTTACCTCAAGCTTTACTGCGATAAATGCCATCTCATGATGAATAACGCGGGCTAAGACGCCTGTTTAACCTCGCTCAAGGTTACAAGCGTGGGCTCCTTCTTCTTTAGAATGGTGTCTTCCGTGACGATGCATTTTTTCACATCTTTGGCCGAAGGTATCTCATACATAATGTTGAGCATAACTTCCTCGATGATGGCTCTAAGCGCCCTTGCACCCATACCTCTTTTGAGGGCATCGGCCGCGATAGCAGTCAGCGCATCCTCGGTAAACACAAGGTCAACACCATCGTAGTCAAAGAACTTCTGGTATTGCTTGACCAAAGCGTTCTTGGGCTCAGTAAGAATCTTGACTAACGCTTGCTGGTCGAGAGAGTTCAAGGTGGCAACTACCGGCAGCCTTCCCACAAACTCGGGTATGAGGCCATGGCTGAGCAAGTCCTGCGGCATCACCTGCGCGAGGATCTCTCCGACATTGCAGTCTTTCTTGCTTCTGGCTTCCGAGCGGAATCCCATGCTGTTATCCGAGATCCTCCGGTTGATTATCTCGTCGAGGCCCTCGAACGCGCCGCCACAAATAAAGAGGATATTGGTGGTGTCGATCCGCACGTATTCCTGCTGTGGATGTTTCCGTCCGCCCTGCGGCGGAACACTTGCAACTGTGCCTTCGAGTATCTTCAGCAGAGCCTGCTGCACGCCCTCTCCCGATACATCCCTCGTTATCGACGGGTTATCGGATTTGCGAGCGATCTTATCGATCTCGTCGATATAGATGATCCCCTGCTGGGCGGCCTTAACTGTGTTCTGAATATTATCGCCCGTATCCGCTGCCTGGAGGAGCTTGAGCAGTATATTCTCGACATCCTCCCCCACATAGCCGGCTTCGGTCAGCGACGTTGCGTCTGCAATTGCAAACGGAACGTTGAGGATCTTGGCAAGCGTCTGTGCCAAGAGCGTCTTGCCTGATCCGGTGGGACCAATCAACAGAATATTGGACTTCTGCAGTTCAACATCGCCCATGGCCGAATTGATACGCTTGAAGTGGTTGTAAACCGCGACGGAGAGCGATCTCTTGGCCTTCTCCTGCCCAACAACATACTGGCTGAGAATCCGGTAGATCTCCTTGGGCTTAGGCACCGAGCCCAGTCCGGAGAACTCCTCCGTCTGGGCAGCCCCGCCCTTGATAATATCGTTACACAACTCCACGCAGTCTACGCATATCCCGCCATAGACGCCCACTAGAAGTTTCTTAACTTGATCACGGCTCTTGCCGCATAGAGCGCACCGTTCGCCGGTGCGATCATAACCGATCCTGGCCAAATCCGTAAACCCCCTGAGCCAGAAATGAGTAACTGTGAGTGCGGAACGCAGAATGCTCGATGTTCGATCGAACCATTATCGCCCCGCGCATCCTGCATTCAGCAACACTCACTGCAATATGTTTAGCCCGATTGAGAAGTAAGCACCTTATCTATGATGCCATATTCCGTGGCTTCATCCGGCGACATATAGAAGTCTCGGTCGATATCTTTTTCGACCTTGTCCTTCGGCTGCCCGCTGTGCTTGACCAACAGGTCCACCAGGAGGGCTTTATAGCGAAGGACTTCCTTAGCCACGATGTCGATGTCCGACGGGGTCCCGTGGAACCCGGCGCTGCCTTGATGGATCATAATCCTCGAGTTTGGAAGCGCCAGCCTCTTCCCCTTGGTTCCAGCCGCCAGCAACACGGCGCCCATGCTCATGGCATGACCGACACACGTTGTCGCCACGTCCGGCTTGATGACTTGCATTGTATCATAAATCGCCAGTCCGGCAATTACCGATCCACCCGGACTGTTTATGTAGAGTTCTATTTCCCTGTCGGGATCCTCCTTCTGCAGGAACAGCATCTGGGCAATGACCACATTTGCAATGTCATCGTCCACCGGCGTGCCAATGAAAATGATCCTGTCCTTTAGAAGTCTCGAATATATATCATACGTGCGCTCTCCACGCGCTGTTTGTTTAACCACATATGGAACCAAACCCATCACATTGAACTCCTCTCAAAGTGAGATTATCGGCCCGCTCACACCACGCCGATACGCGCGGACCTACTGCCCCACGTTCTTAATATTGGAAGCATTTACCAGAAAGTCCACTACTTTTTTGCGCACGGCTCTGTTCTTGATCGTTGATCGGCTCTCGGTCCTGTCGACGTAAGCCTTCATCGCTTCCGACGGCACGCCTTGCTCTTCAGCCATCGAGGCTATCTCAGCTTCCACATCATCGTCTTCGGCTTTGATGTTCTCCTTTTCCATTAATCTTCATAAAAACCAACGAAATCTCTATTGATCTCTTAGATTCTTCTTCTAATGGGCGCGAATGCTCTCGGGAGTTTCCCCGGTATATTTCAGGTAGTCGTCTATCGTTGCCTTGCGTTTCTTTAGATCGTTAGAAAGGTCCTCAAAGCGATCCTGAACCGTTTCCTGCACCATCACGTCGGGAAAACTGACGACGAGCCCTTCACAACCTGCTCGATCAGGTTATCTCGTATTCCGTGTCCGCCACATCCTGCGCGGCCTTTTCCATAGCCCCTCTTATCATTGCCCGCAGCTTCTCGACCGTCTCAACAGCATCGGGGTCCGGCTCGGCGCTTTCTTCGGTTTCTGG
>CAVZJH010000109.1:0-25422 GCA_963775535.1 uncultured bacterium
GTGGGGAAAGCCGATCCACATCGGCGTCACAACCGTGGTTACCACCATCAATGCGGACGGCACAGGAACCAACAAGCTCACCGGTCAGGGCATTATGCTCGTAGACTTGAAACCCAAGAACCAGCAGCACGCGCTCATCGAGTCCATAAGCAGCACCGGTCCGGGGATGCTCCTGGCCGAGGGGAGCGGATCGATCAGTGTAAGTGACATGCCTTTCGGACTCGGCAAGAACGGCAAGATCAAAGACGACACTTCCACGTGGACGCTCAGGGATAACACGCTTACCATCAGCCAGTCGATCAAAGCCTCGTTCAACGCCCTGATATTCACGAAAACTTTCAACGTCGCCGCCAACTACACCGCCAAACTAGGAACGAACGTCGCCGCTCTAATGACCAGGGACAAACAGGCCTCCACCAAGGCTACTCATAACGCTCGGCGGTCCGTTAAAACGACCTCGGCCCCCGCTATTCCTCCGGCTCCACAGCCCAAGCCGGCACAGCTTTCCATGCCCCGGGCTTTATTATTATCCTGACACAGCACACCGGCTGCCGGTTCGGTTATGCCGCCTCACGTCCACCGTGGTGCTCGCCCGCATTGCCCGCCGCGTCGATGGCCTGGACTTCGACCTTGTGCGGCCCCGCGGGGAGCTTGTCCGTGGTGAGGGTGAACTCCTCGCTCGGCGAATCGAACGTGCCGTCCTTGGACTCCGCGGCCGCCCACGCGCCGCCGTCCACACGATATTGCACGCCGACTATCTCCACCAGCTTACTGGAAGCCGAACCGCTTATCACTGCAGACCCGGACGCGTCAGTCTGCCACTTCCCCTGTAGACGGTAACCGACGGCGGAGTGTTGCAGACGACGAACGGCTCAGATACCGCTTCACCCGTCAGCGCACCGGTCGGGTTGCTCAATTTGTCACTCGCCACCACCTTCACCACGTAGGTCCCGTCCGGGATGTCGCTCGTATTCCACGCGTAGGAAGTGCTGCTCGACTGAGCAGAGAGGTCACCGGCCTCCGAGTCCGGTCCCGGCTTCGGCGCTCCCGGCTGTTCTTTCAGGACCTGTTTCTTCATGTCCGCAGGCACATCCGGAGATTTATCAAGCTCGGACTTCACCTTGGAGACGATTTCTCTTCAGTGCCCTTGTTATCGCTGGTCTTCGTGGCGCCGGTCAGCTCTTTCCAGTCGTTGGCTCCATCCTTTGAATAGTAGACGTTATACTGGCTTATCCTTGTCACGGATCGGAACCGTTCCACCTGATCGTTTCCTTCCCGGACAACGCATCAGAGCCGGTCGGCGAGGTGATCTTGACGGTAGGCGGCTGATTCGGGGTCATATACGATATCGTCACGCCGGAAACCCTGGGCGAAACATTCTCATTGCCGGTTTTCAGAGTGACCTGATATCTGAATGAACCTCGAGTCCTTGCTTGTTATCTGTTCGCCCGCAGCGCTGGTGTAGGGCTGCGACCAATCGCTCCACGTCTCGTCCGGCAGAGCCACGTTGCCCGTACGCGTCCTGAGCTCAACGGATGTTCCACCGGGAGTCTCCGCAATCCACTTGAGTCTTCCCCACCTGGATACCATCGCGGCATCGTGGACCGGGGACTCGAACGTGCCCATAACGTCGCAGCACTTGCTGGTATAGATGGGACCGATGTTGCCGGTTCCGGCATACAGCGTGCTCGTGTGGTCATTGAACGCGAGGCACAGGAACTGGACGTTGTCCTGCCCGGAATCGAGCTGGATCACCTCGCCCTTGGGCGTTATCTTGACTACCGTGCCTTCGGAGACGCCATATACGTCGTTTTGCGTATCTACCGCCATCGACAGGACGCGGGTAGCCTTGGTGAAGACCGATTTAGAGCGGCCGTCAGGCGAGATTTTGTAAATGACGCCCTTGGGCGAAGTGCCCGCATACACATTCCCATCGCCATCGCACACGACGGAAGTAATGGAATCCTCGGGCGCATCGAGAATCGGATTGACGGCGCCTTCCTTGTCTACTCTGTAGACGACACCGTTGATGCCCGTCCCCACGACCAGCGACCCGCGCGGGTCCCAATACAGGCTCAGAATCTGCTGCTCGCTCGTCTGGGCGAAGACTTTTCCCTTGCCGTCCGGAGTTATCCGGTATACCTTGCCCGCGTCACCGACTCCGGCATACACGTTTTCTTCGCCGTCGAGAGCCAGCGCGAGAACATAGCGCTCGGCTGTCTTGTAAAGCACTTCTCCCTTGCCGTCCGGCGATATCTTGAATATCTTGCCGTGCGGAGAAGTGCCCGCGTAGATATTGCCTTTGGCGTCACGCGCGAGGGAGTGGACCTCGAGCTCGCCCGTGTCATAGAACACTTTTACGTCGCCGCTGTTGGTGATGTGGTAGATCTTCCCGGAGTTCGCCCGTCCCCGCATACACCCCGTCGCTCGCAGGCACAACGGACCACACGAACTGCTCAGGCGTCTCCGCCACTTTCCGCAGCGTAGGCACCATCTCCAGCTTGTTCTCGCTGGATGCCGCGACCCCGGAGAATTTACCTTTGGCAAAATCGCTCTGCGACCTCTGGGACCAGAACTTCGGCTGCCGCACCACGGTCTTGGCCTCGATTTTTACGGGGCCGGGACCGTTATCCTTTGAAGGCTTTGCCGCGTCTTTATCCGGGGCCGAGTCGTTGTCCGCCTGCACGGATTTATCCTCGTCAGGAGCGTCCGATTGATCGGTTACAACAACGCCCAGCGAATCAGTCGCGGTTCTCGCAAAGCGAGGCCCGTCGCCGCTGTAATCGGCGGGATCGAAGTCCGGCGCGCCCATTGACTCGGGAGTATCCGATGAGTCGGGCCCGTCAGAACCCGGTGCGCTGACAACCGGCGTCTGCTTATTCTCCTTGAGATCGCTGCGCTTGACGTCGATTGTCACTTGGGCTAACCCGGAGACTATCAGGTCTTGTGCGAACCTCTGCTTGAACTCGTCGCGCTCCATCTTCAACCCGGAGTTTCTGGACGATTTCATAATGTCCGCAATCGCGTTGGGAAGACCGTTGAGCTTTTCACCGGAAACATTGATGGCTGTTCCGTGCATCTGTAGTTGGACCACGAGGTCGTTGTTCTTTTCCCGGTCCAGATACTTGTCCACAAGCTGCTTGACGTTGTCGGCATTCGCGAGGTCCGGATTGCTCGTGGGCATTATCACCGGCACTTCCGGTTCGTCACCCGATGCCGAAGCGCCCGGAGCGCTCGGAGGAGGCGCAGCCACCGCGCTGCGGGTCCCGCCGCCTCGCACAACAAGGGTCAGCTTTCCGTCGGTAGCCGTCGCGGGTATCTTGATGCTGAGCGTCTTGGTTATCCGGTCGCCCTTATAAGGGCGCAGAACCACTCCCACGTCCATCGTCTCGCCCGGCTGGTATTCGCTTTTCTTGACGAATATCCGGTCGATGGTGGCCGTGTTGCGCTTGTTGACGATGTCAACCTTCACGTTGAGGGACTTGATGTCCAGCGGGTAGAACCGGTTTGCGCTGATGATCTGCAGGAGGCCTCCGACGTCACCGAGCGATACGGTGTCGATAGAAGCCGGGTCAAAGAAGACATTGCTGCGCTTGACCTTGCCGATCTGGTCCGCGGTCACCTCGTACGACACGTTGGCAGTGGCATCTCCCGGAGTAGGATGCATTTCCGATATTGCTTCCCCCGTCACCATGGTCAGCAGATTCGACGCAAGGAGCGGGTGATTGATGACCTGCACGTGGAATGTCTTGCTTCGTCTGGTCGACTCATCATTGACCTGAATTGTGGCAGGGATTGTGGCCGGCATGCTTCCAATGGATCCGGCTATGGACCACGGCCTGTCCTGGAAAATGCGCCCGACCATTTTGATCGGCGACGCCATTTTGGTCGACACATTGTAGCTGGAGAGCACGTCCGCCACATACGCGGTGGTCATCGGGGCGTCTATCGCCCCGATTCCAAGCATCGGGTGGCCGAACGCGACTATCCGGTTTCCACTGCGATAAGTCACCGTGCCGATCGCCGTCATATCGATATCGCCCCTGACGAGCGACATCCCGATCGCCGCCCCCGGCACCAGGTCCGGTGAAACGACACTTGAATCCTCAGCGCCGCCCGGTCCCGCGGTGGGCCGTATGTGGAACGGACTGAGAATCTGAGACAGCCGTTCCATGCTGCGCGCAGAAAGCCCGCTCACCATGAGAGGTGTCATCAGAGGCTGCATATGGAGGGTTCCGTCGTCAATGCCCGTATCGCGCGCATCGCCGGACGAATCGATGACTACGTCGTCGACCGATTTCCCGCTTATCTTTACCGGCTGCGTAAGATTCTGCAGCGAGCTGTAGCCGTCGGCGTGCTTGGGCAGGTTGCTGTCCCACGCTTCCAGCATATCCGCCGCGGGCGTGATCATTCCCACCGGCTCCTTGGCGAACCCACTTCCATAAGAGATCGCGCCAATGAGTCTCCCGTCTATGTAGCACGGGCTGCCGCTCATGCCGGCGATGATCCCGGTGTTGCGGGTCGTTATCGGTCCACCGCCCACTCTCACAAGGATGAGGTCTTTGCCGGTATTCATTTTCTTAAGGATGCCCAGAACTTCCACGTCGAATTTCTCTATTTTCGTGCCGTGGAACACTGTGAGCCCGTAGCCCCTCATGCCTCGCCTGATTTCTGAGACAGGCATTATCTTCTTCGCGTCGTCGTTCGATACTCCGGGCAAGGCAGCATAACTTATGGCCGCCAGGGAGGCGAGCACAACAATCGCCACCATTGTCAGCAAAATCAGTCCGCGGTTCTTGGTCAAGTGTTTTCCTCCATACAAGAATGCGAGACCCGCACAACCGCGCCGCCCCGCACAGTCTCTATCAATCACTTCTTCCATAATGTATACGCCGATATCGAAGTCAAGCGTTTCCCTCACGCGCGCAGATATGTAATCCTTTTTTGTGAGCGCGCGGTTCCTTCAGGAATACCAGGGGCCCCGTGCCCCGCACAAGCAGCTCCGGATCATCGGAACGTCAGGAGAACGGTATAGCCTTGACTATAATGATATAACAGAACGATTCATGATACAAACACAGCCGTATTTTGAGGCCGTTGCGATATACGATACTTCCAGCGATCTTGAGACGGTGTCTGGTGACCGGCCGGTGGAATTGGCGATTTGTCGCAGTGAGGTGCCCGAGTTTTGGTGGGGAATATGCTTTCAGGACCCGGAGCTGTCGAGAGAAATCGTGATGGAGCAGGACCGGCGTTGGCCGCTGATTCATTGCGCATTTGCCGTGAATGCGCAGCACAGGGCTGCGTTCATATCCCAACCCTCTAGCTTTTCGCTTCCGATGAGTTCAAAGTCTCCGATATGCGCACGGCCAGGTTCTTGCCGGAGCGTCCCAGCACGCCTGCGAAAGCAGGGGAATTCGCGACCCAAACCTCGGCACTCGCGCCTGATTTAGCCGGTAGTTGTATTATGTCGCCGACCTGCAGGTCTGAGATCTCGCCCAACGAAAGCATCGCGCCTCCGAAAACCGCGTGGCACTCCAGCTCAACTTCGTCGAACGCATTTCTCAAGGCCTGGTTTATCTTCTCGGAGGGTTGGTTTGATGCGTTCAGCGCACGGCCAAGAGTGAGCGCCGGAAGCACGGCCTCGACAGCCGACGCGGGAATGCAGATGCTCATCATGCTCACGTTGTCGCCGATGGTCACTTCGTATCCGCAGACCAGAACAGCCTCGGATGGAAGCATGACCTGGCGGGTAGCGGACTCGATACTGGTTGCGATGATGCGCGGCTTGAACTCCACACACGAGGCCCACGCGTCCGCATACCTCCTCAGAGACATCTCGACCACCGGCTTCATGATAGCTCTGTCGATATCCGTTATCTTCGCGGCTGAGTTCCCGGATACGCACTCGCCCCCGGCTAAAAGATTCGACCGCCGGACCCACAAACGAAGGGTTGAACTCGAAAATAGCACTGGCCGTAAGGGGATCGAGACTGACTTCGGCGAAAAACGTGCCGTCGGGTACGGATGCGCAGTACTCCCTGTACGTGAGCTGATCCAGCGCGAGCAGGTTAACCTGAGTTTCAGTGCGCAGCAGTGTGGAAAGCGAAACCGCAAGAGAAGCGCCATGCTTGGTATGAATCAAGTTCAACGACCGCAGGTGCTCCTTGCAGAATTTGTCGGGACGCGCAAAGTCGTACAGCCGCACGTGTTTCTCCGCGGCCTTCGTGCTTTCCTCCGCTGAACCGGAGGCTTTATATGTTTCTATGAGGGCGTTTATTTCCTCTTGGCTCAGTATCTCTGCCATCAGCGCATGTCTCCCGTCAACTGCCAGGCAACCAGCCCGCATTATGCATTATTAGACTGAGACACTGCAGTAGTGCCTGCAGTTTCTTTCCAAGTTGAATAAAGCGCGCTAGTTAATACTACCTTCGGCAGTTTTCGGTCTGATCTGGAGAGACTATTACTTGCCTGCCACACTGAAATAGTGCTCAAAGAACCTGCCGGAGTCTACATCGACTGCTATCCGATGCGGCTTATCACAGCAGGCTGGGTCCCAGAGGGTCATGCCCTGGAGGCGCGGGCTCTGCAGTTCAACTTCGACGCGTCCCGCTTCATAGCGGCATATTTCCGGTTCAAAGATCACCGCGCCCGCAAGCGGATCGTGGAACGTGAGCTGCGCGGCGTGCCTGAACCACACTTCCGCCATCCCGCCCACCATTTCCAGCACGTCTCCGGTGAACTTCCCGCGGCACTCGCCGGCTTCCATCGTGCAGCGCAAAGTCACGTCGAGCCCTATGGATGTGTGACACTTCACAGGGGCATTGTAGGCAATCGCCGTGGCGTGCGGGTCCACCATCGCATTCCATTCGCGCCATCCGCCCCCCGGCGCCGCGGTGGCAAACACGCCGCACATCATCACGAGCTGCTTCAACATACCGGGGATTTCCGGGTCGATTGCGAAGAGAAGCCCAATGTTCGTAAGCGGGCCAATGGAAAGGAGGGTGATCTCACCGGGTCTGTCGCGGATGGCCCGGCGAAGAAACTCCACCGCTGTGTTCGGCTCGAAATCTTCACGGTGCGCAAGGTGCGCCAGCACCTCGGCCTGCGGAACCTCGGGTTGAAGCTGGGGCATCAGCAGGGAACAGCCGGAACCGCTGTGTATGGGAACATCTGACCTGCCCGCGGCCCGGCAGACAAGATCCACCAGCATGGCGCGCTCGCGAGGCTTACCAGTGACCGTCGTCACCCCCAACAGCTCGCACCGCGGCTGCCGCAGCAGGTAAGCCAGGCACAGGGCATCATCTATATCCGACCCAATGTCGGTGTCCAGGATTACGGGTATTGCGCGCTGATCTGTCACTTCTCCGGCTCCTTATCCTCGAAACAAGGCATTTGAATCATGACTTCGTGGCAGTCCAGGTGGAAACCTTCCTGTCAAACTTAGGCGAGCATGGGATCCGGCGTAAGGAAACGCCGGCCCATCGCCAACACCTAACACCCATGACCCGTCCCGAGCCCGAAGGATAAACGCTCTCATCATCGAACTGTACATTGAGATTCACTTAGAATAAGGATTAAGAAGCATGCACCGTGTTTTACGACTAACCACACTGTTTTTCGCGTTTGTTTTGGTGTTTTGGGCGCCGGCCGCGAACGCATCAGTCGATTTGATCGGGGAGTTCAAGCCAAACAAGGAGGATTCACGAGTGAACTGGACAGCACCGATAGCCGGACCAGTCTGCGAGACAAATGAGGGCGTGCTGCGCATCAGCGTCCCGCAGAGAAAGGGCGGCTACAATCAGTGGATTGAGTCTATAGCAGACGCGCCGATGCTTAAGATGGATGCGCCGGCGGGCGACTGGGACCTCACGTGCAGGCTCGACCTCAACGAATTCGCTTCCGACAGCGCCTTCCACGTCGGCATGATCGCCGGTTTCGACGACGCTATGGTCTGCGCGTTCGGCTGGTTCCACGGCGCCGGCGTCGGCGTTCCGGGTGCGCCGGAGCTTTGGGTCGAAGCTACGGGAATGGCTCACCTCGCCGCGGCTAAAGTCGACTGCTCGAGCGTCTACCTCAAAATGAGCAAGCGCGGCAACACTTTCGAGTGTTATTATAGAAAGGCGGAGACGGACGAGAGGACCCTTGTGGGAAATTATCTTGGCGCATTCCCGCCCAGGTTCGTGGGGTTGATGGGCAAAACCATAGGCGACGGGCCAGGCGTCACGTTTTCCGTGCAGCTTCAAGCTCGACACTGTCCCCGACCATGCAGATACGTCGACGCAGGCGGCAATCAAGGTCGACCCCTCAGTGATCGTCAACAAAATCTGACCGCAACATCTACGGCCACTTCATAGAGCACCTGGGCACGTGTATTGCCGAATGCATCTGGTCGGAGATGCTCTGGAACTCGCAAGTTTACGGGCTCAGTGAACGCTCAGGGCCTGATCGACTGGTGGAGCGCGTTCGGTGAGGGCGCGAAATACTCCAGAGATAACCGGGTCTTTACACTTCGAGCCAATCTCAGCGAATTGAACTTGCGCCCGGCAAAGAAGCCGGAATTCTCAAGGAGAACGCTCGCCTTGGAATCAAGCCCGGCAAATATGTGGCGCGCGCAATCATTAAGCAGACCGGACTCACCGGAGCGGTGACAATTGCGCTGAGGCAGCGGGAGAAGGTCTACGCAAGCGCGATTATTCCCAAAGTGGCGGCGGGATGGAGCGAGTATAAGGTAGAATTGAATGTGAGCGAGCGCGACCCGGACGCGCAGTTCTCGCTGTGTGCGACGGGCCCGGGCACGTTGTGGATCGGGTGCCTTTCGCTTATGCCCGCGGACAACGTCGAGGGGATGCGCAGAGATGTGCTTGAGGAGATCAAGGCAATCAAGCCCCCGCTCATCAGGTGGCCGGGCGGAAATATGGTTTCCGGTTACCATTGGGAAGACGCGCTCGGCAACCGCGACAAGAGAATGCCGCGCTGGGAGCGCGCGTGGAGCAACTGGGAGTGGAACGACTTCGGCACTGACGAGTATATTCGCTTCTGCCGCATAGTTGGGACCGAGCCCTACATCTGTGTAAACGCCGGCGAAGGCCAGGCCGACGAAGCCGCAAGATGGGTGGAATACTGCAACGGCTCGGTGAATACCCCTTACGGAAAACTGCGCGCCAAAAACGGCCATGCCGAGCCCTACCACGTGAAGTATTGGGGCATCGGCAACGAAATATACGGAAACTGGCAGCTCGGCTGCCTGGATGCGACAAAATACGCCCTCAAGTCCATCGAGTTTGCACGCGCGATGAAGGCGGTGGACCCGAGCATCAAACTCGTGGGCGTGGGCGTACCGCTCGACGGCTGGGGAAACTGGGACACTACAGTCGCGCAGATGGCCGGCAGTTACTACGATTATCTCTCGGTCCACTATTATAAAAGCCAGCGAGAGAAAGACCCCCCGGAGATGAACTACCTCAACCTCATCTGCGCCTCGCAGGAGATCGAGTGGATACTGTCGGAGACAGCGAACATTGTCGATAAGGCAGCCGGCAAACCCCTGCCGCTCGCGCTTGACGAGTGGAATATCGAGCTCCACCCGTCCCCGGGCAAGACGACAGGTTACACCCTGAGAGACGGTCTCTTCGCAGCCGCTACCCTTAACGCTATGCAGAGGTTGGGCGATAAAGTAACGATGGCAAACCTCGCACAGCTCGTGAATGTCCTTGGCGCCATGCGGACGAACATGACCCAAGTGGTCGAGACACCGATCTACCAGGCATTCGATCTGTATTCGAACCTCTGCCAGGACAACCGCTGCGAAATGAAGTGCGATTGTTCAAGTTTCGACACGCCCTCCGGTCGAATGCCCCTGCTGGATGTTTCGGCGACCGTGTCTGATGACGGCGGGAAGCTCGTGCTGGCGGTCATAAACCGCGACCCTGCGCGGAATATATCGACAAAGCTGGATCTCAAGGGATTTACGGCGGCCGGTGACGTGGATTTGGCGGTGATGGATGGCCCGGACATATCCTCCGTCAACCTCCTCACGGCATCGAAGATGGTGGAAATCACCCGGAGCAGAATAAAGCTCGACCTGGCAGGCAGCTATGTTTTCCCCGCACACTCGGTAACGGTGATGAGCATGACGCGCGGGGGCTGATGAGGCTCGCAGTTGGGGCGGAGAGACGTTCTGCGCCCCAACTCGCGCTATCGAATCATCAGATCATCTCACCAGTATATCCGGCCGCCTGACCTTTACTCCGTCGACGTCCACTTCTATCGCCGGCCAGTCCGAAACCTCGGATATGATCTCGGGGCCGTCGGGGGTGGCGATGATGGTGTCTTCGCTCTTCGTTCCGGTAATCGACGGGTTCCACGCGAACGCCTGGCTATCCTGCACCACTGCGTTTATGTCCGGATGCGCTACGTATTCGCGCGATTGGTAGCCGGTGGCGCCGCCCTGATGGTGCATCATCCACTCATCGGCGAATCCCGTTTCGGCGTAGACCTCCATTGCGCGCCTGAATATAGCGCTCACGTCCGCGCCTACCCTTGTATTGGCAATAAACGTCGCGTCCACGCTTGCCAATGCATCGTGCTTCCGTTTGATTTCAGTGGAGATCTCTCCGAAGTGCACCAGCCGCGTGGCCGCGGCGATCAACCCCCACTTCCTCGCGCAGGTGACGAGCATCACGTATCGCTTTATCGTCTGGTCTGTCGGCACGGGATGGCGATACTTGCGGATTCGATCGTCGGCGGCAATCAAAGCGACAATCGGCTGCAGACCCCGGGCAATCAGGCCGCGCGCTACAAGAGAGCCGGCCTCGTGTTCGCTAATGCCGGGCTCTACATCGTGACCCGCCTGTGCCAGACACTCACCGACGTTTCTGCCGATCCACCTGTAGCGTTCAATCTCTTCCGGCGTCAGGCTGTATCTGTACGGAGCCAACGCCGCGCCGATGTTCTTCGCGCCATCCATCGACACGTCGGAGCCCAGCACCCCATTCCCGGCAAGCTCCATTATGGTGTCGTTCTTCCTGTTCTCGAACCAGTTGCATATCTTAAACTCGAAGCCCTGGTCGGTTACCTCTTCATCTTCCATGCGCCGGGCTTCGTTGTTGTTGGTAACCAGGTATTTTGCATCCCTCGTCAGCACGACCGATGCCACACCGGCTTCGGCCGAGGCATTGACGCAGTTGCAGCCTCCGCAGGTAAACCAGGCAAAGTTGCCGACAGATGTGAGAGCGAGGGCGTCCAATCTCTCTATCTCCATCAGTTCCCTGGCGCGTCCCTCTTTCTCGTGCATCTCCTTAACGCTGACCATACTCTCCTCCACATTTTTCGTCCACACACAAGAAGTTCCACTGCCTGGGCGTCAAATCCTGCGAGACATGCCCTGATACCCTAAATGGCATAACGTTCATGTCGTGTGAATATTATAGACGCAGGCAGTTCAAATTGTGCCTTGACAACCAGCTCAACCGGTGGTATACTCCGAAATGTCGGTATATCGCAAAAGCAGCCGGCCACTTATGTCGCTAAGTGTGCACCAACAGCACATGACAAGTGCGCGAGCCAATGGGGGGTCCGTTTTTTTCACAAGTATTGGCTGTCCGTAATTTCCGATAACCGCACTGATAATTTTCTTCGGTTCCGATTGGCTGTCGCAGCGCCCATGCGTCCGGCCTTCCTCAATGCAGACTCTCTTTCTTGAGTGTCAATGGCACACCACACCAAAATGCGCTGCTCAGCGTGATCTATCGCCTTGTCGGTTTTCTAACCAAGCAATGCAGGGAACCAAGAGGATTCGTACCTGAACACTCTCGCGACTGCTGCGCAGCGCTGTCGTGTCGGCCGCGAAGGGAAGAAAATGACCTTCGGCCATTTTCAGAGGAATCGCGGATGAAACCTCTCGCATTCTTCCTGGGGAAGAACGCTGTCGGGCTTTCGCAGTATCTTGCGATACTACTGTCGCCCCGAGGAGTTTCACCGCGAAGGGATGAAAATAGCCTTCGGCCATTTTCAGAGGAGTTACGAAAGTGAAAGTCGAACCGCACGAGGACATGAATGGCGAGAGAATAGTCTCTCTGACCAAGCGCGAGATCGAAGTACTGGGCCTTGTTTTGGAGGGGATGTCGTCCAGGGAAGTGGCGGATACTCTCGTCTGCAGCAAGCGCACGGTAGACTTTCATCTGGCGAGAATCTACGACAAGCTTCGCGTGTCGAACAGGGTGCAGGCGATGCGACAGGCTACGCTTCTGGGCCTTTGCAACATGGGATCAGCGGCTGACTCGCAATAGATTTGAGCCATAACCGCAAGCCTGGACGTTGGCGCGCCGTCGGCGCGTACCGGCCGGCGGCGAGGCTCTATATCTTCTTCCACCTGGCAAAATCTTCGCTCTCCATCTCCACGAACGGATCGCCTTTAGCCTTATCGTCCAGTTCGACATACACGATGCCGTCGCAGACTCCCAGAAACGTGCCGGCTTCGCCCCTGGCAGAAAGGACCTTATCCATCCGCTTGATCCCGTAGATGCTCGGACCGGTGCTTGCGATGATATCCCTGCGGACCACGGCACTGGGCTTTGAAACCATTGGAAACCTCCCTTAAGAATGACCTTCGGCCATTTTCGTTACCTTCGCGGCAAGCCCCCCGGGGCGACAGTAGTATCGCCGGATACTGCGAAAGCCCGGCAGATCTCCGCCGCGGAGAGGGCTCATGCCATTATTCCTTGGACAATCGGTTACCACTACATTATAACTTATCCCGTGCTAATTCTTCATTCCCGATTGCCGCGCAGGCTGCATTTCGTTTCGGGGCCAAAGCTCCGGGGCACGGCCGACAAAAAAGATCATACGTTCGATTGACAGCGGCCTGTTGATAAGGTAGTATAATCGACACAAGAGTTCGTTTGCCAGCCGGGAAAGTGGGCGAGGACAGAGAGGACGGAGAAAGGTGAGCGCTGACACCACTGTAACGAGGACCACCGAACGAGTGCCGCCAAGACGAAGGAAGATCAAACACTCGCTGTGGCAAACAACCGTATGGCCTCTTGCCAGACTGACCGCCGTATGCGTTGTCGGAGCTTTTATCCTGGTTGCGGTAACCGCGAAAATAGTCCGTCCATTTAATCTGCTCAGCCGCGAAAGCCGCGAAACGCAGCGATGCGCAAACCAACTTGAAGCGCTGAAGAAGGAGAACTCCGACCTGGAGCGCCAGATCAAGTATCTCCAGACCTCCCGCGGCGCTGCCCAGGCCGCGCGGAAACTCGGCTACGTGAAACCGGGCGAGATCACCCTCGTCCTGCCGCCCGAGGGACGCGAAAGCACCCGTTAACAATCCGTTGAGTTGGTCGTGGCATACCGGATTGCAGGCTTCCTCAGACCACTTACGCATCCTGACCCCAGTTTGTACGGCATCTCCCCAGGGTACGAATACTACAGAGAAACGTTCTACCCTTAGGGGGTACTCGATATGAACGCTGAATCCGATCGCAATTCCGGCGTCTCCAAGTGGACATGGGTGATCCTGGGCGCCGCTTTGCTAATGATATTCGGGGCTGTTTGGTGGGCTGCCGCAAGCAGCGCAAAGCCGGAAATCAGCACAGTGCCTGGGCCTCTGCCTCTACACGAGTCTCAAGTGGCTGCAGGGCCGGGGCCTGTGTCTCCGGATCCTCCGCCAAGCGCGGCATTCGCACCGGACACATCAGCCGGCCTGGGAACGGGACCTGCAGTGTCGATCACTCCCGTTATCCCTGACAAACCCAATGCGGTTTCCAAACCCAAGTCGAACACCGCGGGGATCAAACCGATTACGCCGCGCGATATGTTTCCGATGGGCGACGTCACCAGGACCGCCCTGCCACTGCCTCAACAGGCTCAGCGCTGTGACACCCAGGGACAATCGGGGCCATACAGACAGTTCGATTACGGTGGCAGGCAATGGTTGTTCACCGGCAAGTACGTGAGTGCCGAGACAATCGACCTCGTCCCAACCGGCTACCAGGTGTACGGCCACGATCTTTTCGCTCTGGCGAATACCGGCGCACCCGACACGGTATTGTTCCTCCAAAGCGTATTGGAGCCGGACAAGCTGGCAGTCTACAGACCCGGAGGATAGGGGTAATTGGGGCAGCGCTCCTGGTGGGGGGTTCGGAAGCAAAGCCCTGATCCATAAGAAAGCTTCCGCTTGATGAGCGGAGGCTTTCTTAGCTTTTCGGGTCAGACCAATCTCTCCCACCACGACCGGCTCCTGGTGTCCAGTTCGCCGACCTGCGGGACCTCGAATCGATTGCCGTCGATGTCTATTACCAGATATCTGCCCGGCTCAATCTCGTGCATGCTGTCGCGGATGCCGCGCATGACGAACTCGCGCTGTCCGCGATCGGTCTCCACGTCCCAATAGACGGACCCGAACTCCCTTTTGGCGTGATTGATCCTGGCTATCTTGGGAATGAAATACCTTTTGTTGATCTCCACCTGTATCAGGTGCCGGGTCTGGGGGTCCAGTTCGCGCAGACTCCGCAGCATCCCTATCTCACGCCCAGCGATGGCATCGAACAGTCCGATGTAGTCGTTGAGTTCTGTCAGCGGAAAGGCGCGCACCGCGCGCACCTTGAGATAAGACCTGTCATCATCCAGGGTCAGCCGCAAGGCGTCCCCATGCCTGGCAAAGTGAAGTTTTTGCGGGTCCAGTGTATTCCAGTTCTCCGCTTGACTCATTCTCTTTATAATCCAGCGTCCAATCCGGCATATTACCCGTCCACCGCCTTTATTTTTGAGAGTTCCTGCTGTATTTCAACAAGCCTGTAGTATACGCCGTGACGTTCCATAAGCTCGTCATGTGTTCCCATCTCGGCAATCCTGCCATCATCCAGAACGAGAAGGCGATCGGCCTGGCGAAGGGTCGAAAGCCTGTGGGCAATGGCGAAGGTAGTTCGGTTCTTCACGAGTCGGGCCAATGCCTGCTGAATCTGGCTTTCCGCGTGCGTATCGACCGAGGAAGTGGCTTCATCCAGTATGAGTATCCTCGGATCGGAAAGAATAGCCCGTGCGATGGATATTCTCTGCCTTTCGCCGCCGGAAAGCCGTCCACCTCTCTCACCCACCTGGGAATCATAGCCGTCCGGAAGCTTCATTACGAACTCATGAGCGTTAGCGGCCTTGGCTGCCCTGATCACTTCCTCCCGAGTCGCATCGCGCTTCGCATAGGTTATGTTCTCCATGATGGTCCCGTTGAACAGAAACGGCTCCTGAAGCACAACGCCGATCTGACGTCTGAGGTCGTGCATTTTGATCCTGCGAACATTTATCCCGTCTACCAGGATTTCGCCTTCGGTCACGTCGTAGAACCTGCAGATCAGGTTGATAAGCGTCGTCTTGCCGGCCCCACTGTGCCCGACAAGGCCGATCATCTCGCCGCTCGTAACGTGAAGACTGACGTCCTTCAAGACCGGGTTGATCGTCTCGTAGCCGAAGTCGACGCCGCGGAACTCCACATCGCCCTGCATATCCGGCAGATCAACCGCGTTGGAGGCGTCGTCGACCTCGATATCCTGGTCGAGCACCTCAAAAATCCGCTCTGTGGCCGTCAGGCTGTTCGACATAAAATCTCCGCTGCGGCACATCATCTGAAGCTGCGCGTAGAATGTGGAAATAAGCGCCAAAAACGTCATCAGGGTGCCTGGACTGTTTTCATGCGGATGAATCAGAACGGCGTAGCCGCCCACCAGCCAGATAATGGCGGTGCTGAACTGCATAAACAAGCCGACCGTGGGCCAGAACGTATTGGAAGCGGCGGCGACTCGGACCTCAGCGTCGTAGACCGCATTGGTTCGCTGGTTGAACCTCGATACCTCGTGTTCTTCCTGCGCAAACGCCCGAATGACGCGGATGCCCGACAAAGCGTCGTGCAGAACTGCTCCCACACGTGACCACAGGTGCCAGTATCGGTGATACCGCCTCATCATCCTCTTGAAATAGACCATGGAGAACAATGCCACCAGTGGGCTCGGCGCCAGAGCCCAAAGTGTGAGCCGCCAGTTGAGATGAAACATTGTGGCACAGGATCCGACCAACTGCAGGGACCCGCCAAAGTAACTCTGCAAACCGTTGTTCATGAAGCTGTTTAGCGCACTGGTATCCTGCGTGACGCGGGCCATTATCGACCCGAGCTGCCTCTTGTCAAAATAACTCAGGCTAAGACGTTGAAGTACTTGATAAAGCTGCGCTCGGAGGTCCAGGGTCAGACGGCTGCCCAGCCATGCAGCAAGCCTCCCCTGGCAAATCGCGACTGCCCATCCAATGATCCACAATGCCACGTAGGCACAAACTACGCTGATGAGGATATCAATTTTCAACGAATATCGCGCGATTGGCAGGATGAACGGCGGGTTCACCCGCTTTCCCCACAAGTTGTCCCAAAACGGTTGGTTCAGACATTGGATCTTCAGGTTAAGTGCGGTGGAGGTCACCATCAGCGCAGCCACGATGCACAGCCGGCCCCAGTAGGGCCTTGTGAGCCCGAGGAGCCGTCTGAGGACTTTTGTCTTGTTAAGGCAGGCTGGGCAAACTTTAGTACCATCGGGCAGCATTCGGCCACAGTTTTCGCAGCGTTTGTCCTCTTCACCGTTATCCTGGGGCAATTCTTCGTCTCTGGACAACGACTCAAGAGCGCGTGCCACCCTGGTGAACCTGGGGGCGAGTGTGTGGGTGTAATGCAGGAGATCGACGACCTTGCCGTGGATGCCGACTTCCAGAACCCCACTGCCGACCAAAAACTCCGCGTTTACGTCCGATATATCTTTTAGAGGCACGGAGAGCAAGAGCTCAGCTTTGTCTCCCTTGGGCAGGAAAACATAGGCCTGCTCCCTGGTTGCCACAAGCCAGCGTTCGCCAAATCTCCCGCCGCCATCAATATCTGTAGACACAGCAAGCTGCGCATCATCGCCACCCGTGAGCCTGCGTAGTTCAGAGCGCACACTCTCCGGCAGCGGTTCTACCATAGCCATTATTCAGTTCCTCGCAAATCAACTGGCAAGCCAACGGCCAATCGAATGCATTATAGCATCCGATCCCGTACCAGTCTACCCGCATGGCGCGCATGTTGCGTAGTAATTCCGGCAAGAGGGTCGTTGTATCGCGGACAAATTTGAGAGATCGGAGATAGGGAAAGCTCCAAGCGCAGGGGGGCGAGCCCTTCCCCAAAAGAGAATGCTGGTAGACATGTGTCGACTGTGGGAAGTGCGCCGAGATGGGAACATCCCGGCGCACTTATGATCGCTACGGTGTAATTGCGACAGTCTCATAATGCGATCTGTCCGACGCAGTAGAGGGCGTCCCGGCAAAGTTATACCACTGTGCCGTCGAGTTGTCCCATTGCTTGCCCTTCGCTTCTATGAGTTGGTTCTTAATGTTGGCTTGTGCGCCATCAGGAATGTCAGGCATAAGAACTGAGGGGAGCAACTTCACATGGCCATCCGAGAACAGAATAATTGAGCCGTCGCTGTGTTGCATGTACTCACCCACAATATTTCCGGTTGCACTCACGGCCGGGCTCGTAACGTCTCGATCGTTTATGCTCAGGAATGGGTCCGTCGGGCAATAGGTCGGGACAGGATTACCACTCGAGTCCGTTGTATAGAGTCCTGGGTCATTGTCATTAGCGCCATATCCGCTGCAGACGGCTACCGTAACTCTGCTGGTCTCACGGGCAACCATCAGGGTCGATGCATTCTTTATCACACCCTCTGGCTTCTCAAGCATTGCAAAGTTGAAAGCATAGGTAACCGAAGGGAACCAGCCCTGCGTGGGCGAGTAGGTAGGAATCTCAGCATTCGTTGCCGACTGGCATCTCCAGGCAGTCGAGACATCCGTTTGCTGCGTTACCTGCTCCATAAAGTTATACAGACCTTCGATCCAGTTGATGCTGTAGCAGAACCGGTACTGCGCCCCGGTCGTAGAGTTCATTCCGGACGGAGACAGGTAGCAAAAATGCGACAGAAGACCCGTTGTTGAGGTCCCTGGGGTTATCGGACGGTTTGTCGGATATGTATCCTCCCAGTCAGCGAGATACATCTTCAACGCGCTGCCGATCTGTTTTAAGTTAGACTCACAGTTTGATGCCTGAGCTGCCTTTCTCGCCTTGGCAAACACCGGAAAAAGGATTGCCGCCAGAATTGCTATAATCGCAACTACAACCAGCAGCTCAATAAGCGTAAAGCCTCTTCGTTTCTCCATTGTCGTTGACCTCCTTTTGAATGTTTGTACTTAGGTGTCTAGTGAATGGCCACGTTGTCCGGGAATATCTGCAGTCTTGGCTCCTGCATTTCATAATAGTGTTCTGACGTTGACCTGATGTTGCCCCCCTTGTCGTAAGCATTAACCATCCAGCAATAAGTTCCACGCGGATCGAGCCTCGCGATACCGTCCAGGAAGAATTGAGGATCAATAAGAGTCCAGTTAGTGACCACACCGGAACGTGCCCAGCAGGTGCGACCTGAAGGCTGCTGACGCCCACTGCCGCCGATTGGACGCGATTGTCCGATCGAGATAATGCTCACTGAGTAATAAGCCGCGCCTGGGCAGGCATCCCAGCCAAGCCGAACCATATTCGGCGCCCCGTTCACATGTGCCGGGGCTTGTAGTTTTATTGAGGGCACGAGTCGTATATCCGAAAGCGGGGTTTGTGCGCGACTAATCACCACCCCTCTAACAGTGGTCGCGACAACCCGGTCGTGAGGAGTCGTCCGCCGGTTAAGACCCAGAACCAAGTCATACGTTCCGTAAGGAACTCGTGTTATCGTGGCCAGACCGGTCTTATCTGTCGATGCCCAGAGTCCACCCCACGCGGGTATGCTCCAGGCCCCGGTGAACTGCCTGGAGTCGGTGGGAAAGGCCACATCGTAATGAGGCTGAACCAACGCCACCCTTGCGGCTCTCATCGGCTTGCTGCCATCTGTTACGCGGACCGAGACCGTGCTCTGCCCGAGGGAAGTGCGCGGCAACTTCATCATTTGTAGTGCCGCATCCGCCTTGCCAACAGCGAAATTCACGCTCGCCGGTGTTAATGATCCGGGTTCGTGCAAGTGAATATAATCCAGGTAGCCGTTGTAGAAGCCCAGAGATCGGGCGTACAGACCGAGCAATTCAGCAGCGTGCGCACCTACCAAGCCTCCTGGGCCCTTTCGCCATCGATCTACCGATGGGGCGACGTTGGCATGTTCCAGCAGCGCGCCGGGCCGCCCTGCGGCCAGGTCAGATATTGCCCCGAGAACTTCGTCGTAGCCGTGCAGCATCGGATAGTCTCTTCGGAGAACATTAAGTGTCCGGGCGGCATCCCTAAAACGCCACAGCTCGAACTGGCAATCCGCTGTCATCAGAAGTGCTCCGCAACGGTAAGCCGAGCGGGGATGCTCCGCGAGGAAACGCTGCGCGCGGCGCAGTTTTGTTTCGCTTCCATCGGGATCCAGCGTGCGTTGCCTCGTGCCATCGGAGCACAAGTGTATGTAAACATAGGTCACATCCGAATGGAAAAGCCCGATAGAGGCATACTCGCTTGATGCGAAACCGGCCACCCACACTTTGGCGAGCGGCAGGGCGATCACAATGAGCGCTGCCAATCTCAGCGGCCAGACGATCTTTGGGAATGTGAAGCTCGTACAGACGAGCCACGCGCCCGCAAACAGCGCCGCCCAAAATGCGAGCAGTCCCGCATAAACGGACACAGGATTGAAGCCCGATTGCAGCGTACCGAGGAACGCCACGGCATGTGATACCGCGACGCCTACCGATGCGAACGCCCCCAGCGCCATCCACGGAAGGATTCCACGGTATTCCTTTTGGCCCAGCAGCCATCGAGACATTATGGCTGCCGTGATTACTATGAAGATGGTCGGCGAAAGAACGCCCACGGCGTGTTCTACCCACGCAGGTACGGCCATCGCATGGGCAGCGGCAGCCAGGTCGCGAGCGCACACTGCGTCGAGCGCATGCGTGGAAGGCAGGAGGGCAAGTGACGCAGCCAAACACAGGAGACATAGAGTTTGCCTGCGAAGAGCTGCCGCCATCAGGGACGCGACTACGGGATATGCGTAAATGTACGGAATCATCGCGAACAGCCCTGACTGTTGAAACACGAGAAAGAACGGGTGAATCAAAGCATACGCGAAGGCTCCAACGCCAAGAGAGATCACTGCCGCAAGAAGATTGTGCCGACACGGCCGAATGGGCGCCAGGTAGATGACAAGTGCCGCACAGATTCCCAGCGTCGTGAGCAACACAAGCGCACCCAGTAAGTCCAAGCGAACGGAAGCCCCGGCGGTCAATTGGGGACTGCTCGATACCGAGAGCAGGAGCGCCCACATCATGCCGTGAATAAGTGCGACTGCGCATCCCGCGGCGACAGAAATGAGGAGTGATGCGACACGTGCCTTCATTGCAGGTTCCTCTTCTGGTAGCATCGTCCCGGCACGCTGTGCTCGACGAGGGATGCATAGACACGGCCATCAGCCGCCTTTCTTACATCAAAGTACGCCAAATGACTGGTGCCGTATTGGGAACCAGCCGTTTGTGGATATTGATCCGGTAGGGAAACGCATCCGAGGTAAGCAAGCGCAAGCATTACGGCGGCAATTCCGGCGGTTACCAAGGCGCGGGCCGCAGTTCTTCCACACAGGAATCGTCCCATCCAGCGTGCAGCCATGACAATAGGCCTGTTCTTCTGCGCATCTCGTTCGCGCAGCAGCTTAAGATGCAGTTCGTCGCCAAAGGCGGTAGTCAGCCCAGCTTCCGCTCTGCACATTTCTGCGTCGGCCTGCAGGGCGCAAAACGTCGCGCGCATATTGCGGGCGAATTCAGCACACGCGGTGCAGGAGATGAGATGCGACCGAATCTCATCCTGCGTGCGCCGTGCGAGCTCTCCTTCGACCTGTGCAGCCATAAGGCGTCTGGCTTTATCGCACTGCATATATCTTACCTCCCATTCGATACGTGGAAGAATCCAAGCGCATCCAACTTCTTCTGCAGAATGTGCCGTCCCTGAGCTATTCTGGAACGCACAGTTCCGATCGGCACACAAAGTATGTCCGCGATCTCCTCATAGGTCATGTCGTGATAGTGGCGCATGACCAGCACCTCGCGGTAGTTGTCCGGCAGAGATGCGAGCGCCTGCCGAACTAACCGGCGGGATTCCCGCTCAAGAAGCATATCATCAAATTCGGGTGCGCTCTCTGCCCCAACTCGAGCCATTCGTTCGGCAATTCGCAGTGATGAAGCCCTCGACTGCGAACGCAGCCAGTTCCGCGCGGTATTCAGCGCGATTCTGTGCAGCCAAGTCGTAAACTCCGATTCGCCCCGGAATTGGGGCAGAGCGCGATAGGCCTGCAGGAACGTCTCCTGCAATGAATCCTCCGCGTCCTCTAAGTTACCTGTCAATGCGACTATGAACCGAAGCAGCTTCACCTGGTGCGGGTGGATCAACGCCTCAAAGCATTCGATATCACCACACTGCGCCTGCTTAATCAGTTCACGTTCTCTGTCAGACATGGCTGGCATCCTCGCACGTGCTTAACATGGGTTAGACACCGGAATAGTTTCATAAGTTCGGAAAATAATGAGGAAAAAACAGGCAGCCTTATGCGATCAGCTATTATGCCTGGTTTACGCACAAGAAATGGAAGTGGTTGGCGGCAAGACGCGGGGACGAGTTGCACGCGCTGACTCCCTGCCTCCGGGCGGGGGCGGGATGTATAGCTGAGCACCCACGAGCAATTCCCGTCGTGGGTGGAATCTACCGAGATGAATCGGGGTCAAGACAGCTTCGCAGGCTTTTAAGGCCACCACATCGCGTCGACAAAGCCATGTTGCCGATTGCCCTGTTAGCCTCCGGTGAGCAAGAAGAGAATGCGCTCCATGTCATCATCTGAATAGAACTCGATCTCTACACGACCGCGGTCCTTCTTCTTGATGATATTGACCTTGGTTCCGAAGACCTGGCGCAACCGGGCCTCGATATCGAGAATATTGGGGTCTTCTCTGCCATCCGGTTCAGATGAGAATGTTTCACGTGAAACATTCCGGCGATCCAGTTTCCCGGGGCCAGTCTTCGCGAGCTCACGTGCCATCTGCTCGGCTTCTCTAACGGAAAGGCCGGCAGAAACCACTCGCCTGCACAGCTCAATTTGTAGATCTTCACCTTCAAGAGACAGCGCAGCTCTCGCGTGCCCTTCGGACATTCTTCCGCGCCTCACGTATTCTCTGATCTCGGTGGGCAGGTTCAAGAGCCGGACGGTGTTTGCCACCGCCGATCTACTCTTTCCCAGTCCAAACGCGATGTCCTCCTGAGACAACCCAAACTCGTCGATCAGTCGCTTATACGCTACTGCCGCGTCTATAGCGTTGATGTCCTCTCGTTGAATGTTCTCTATCAGTGCTACTTGCAGGCTCTGTTCATTAGTGAGTTCTCTTATGACTGCTGGAATCTTCTCCAGTCCCGCGGCTTTTGCGGCACGAAGCCGCCGCTCTCCCGCCACCAACTCATACTGCCCATTGCCCTTGGACCGGACCACTATCGGCTGCAGTATCCCGTGGACACGAACTGAGTTTATAAGCTCCTGCAGTCTCTCTTCGTCTATATTCACACGAGGCTGGTATGGGTTCAGAGCGATTTGAGCAACATCGACCTCGCCGCCGCTGCCTCTTTCCTCGTTTTCTGCACCAGGAATCAGGGCGCCAAGCCCTTTACCGAGACTTTTCCTCTCCAAAGATAATCACCTCTTCAGAAAACTTTGTGTAAGCCTCTGCACCCTTCGATTTCGGGTCGTAAGTAATAATAGGCTTTCCGTGACTAGGCGCTTCGCTGAGCCGCACATTCCTGGGCACCAGAACAGGAGAAACCTTCTCGCCGAAGAACCTTCGCACCTCATCGACTACCTGCTGAGACAAATTGGTGCGGTAATCGAACATCGTCAGCAGTACTTTTGCCACATCCAAACCTGGGTTCAGGTGCTGCCGCACCAGTTCCACAGTCCTCAATAACTGACTCAGCCCTTCCAGGGCGTGGTACTCGCACTGAATCGGCAAAATCACGTATCGAGCAGCAGTCAGAACATTCACCGTAAGAAGACCCAGCGACGGTGGGCAATCGATTATTATAAAGTCATATTTATCGTCGATGCGTTTGAGTGCCTGCTTCAGCTTTGTCTCTCGAGACATCATCGACATCAGCTCTATGTCCGCGCCGGCAAGATCCAGCTTCGCGGGAACTAAATGCAGCCCTGGAATGTCGGTTTTGATGATAACATTTTCTATAGGTTCATCATTGATCAGTACATGGTTACATGCACTGACTGATTCCTGACTTCACGACACCCACCCCGCTGGTCGCATTTCCCTGGGGGTCAGTATCTACCAGTAGTGCCCGCTTGCCTGCAGTCGCCAGGCACGCGGCCACATTCACGGCGGTGGTCGTTTTCCCAACACCGCCCTTTTGGTTAACAACGGCAAAAGCTATAGCCATACATCTCGCCTCACAAATCATCACCCATGACTTAGCGAGTCAGGTACCCAACTCCTCCTTAACCGCCATTTTTCCTCAATCTTGCCAGGACCCGACTCCCCCGAGCGCCGCTGAAACCACAAATGTGCACTGATTAGAAGATAGTCGACCAGTACGTGAAAAGGCCGAAGCCTCAACCGACCGCCTGACTTCGACCTTGATGTTACAGTAGACATCTGTCTATCTTATCTTGTCTGCAGCTCTTCTTCTAAGCATCATATCGGCGATCTCTTCACCGGTCACCTTATATTCGCCTTTGCTGATGCGCTCTTTCAGCTCATTCACCAATTCTTCTCTGGTATCCGGAACACCGGCGAGCGCCGCCTCCGCTACCGCCATTCCCTTTTCGAGCGGTGACATCTGCTTTGACGTATCCGTTCTCGATGAGACAAGCCCTTTGGGCCGGTCCTTCGGCAAAATCTTTGTTTCCGCCGCGGCTCCCTGCGCGAACGCTTTACCGGACTCAATATTCGAGATCTTCATGCCATTCACCCCCGTGATTTGCGGCGCTTCGGAGGCACCCGGATAATGTCACCAACACGCGCAAAAAAAGGCAAACTCCGAAGCTTGGAAACGGCGGCCTGGCTGACTTGCACCGAACCTGCGGCGTTTAGTCCCAACGGCTTTGCGTCCCCTTCTTTCGAAGAGTTTGCCTTTATCGTCCATATTACTGCTATCATCTTTATCGGCAGATCCGGACAAGGTCTTTAGGCCCACCCTGAAAATAATGCAATTATTTACTTTTCGTGCCGAACGCCCTCGGGACGCCAGGCGTATCCTTAGACATTGCAAAAGCCCGACAGCTCCAGTTGTTTTACTGCGTTTCACAAAAGGAAGAAGGTTATTGTTGCGCCCATGCATCATAATATTTTCGTCTAATCAGCTTGCTGCGCTTCAATCCCCGCACAAATGCCGGGTTTGGCACGTTTCTTGCAGCATGCTTGCTTAGAAACACATCTTTTTCTCCTTCCTTAAAGTTTTGTGGCTTTAATCGCGATGAGGGCTCCCCGCCTTCAAAAGCGGCCCGCCCGCAATCTGCAGGCGGGATTTCTTTTTGTACGGGACTAACAATACGAGGAAACATAGCGAGAGGATGTCGACGGACCGCAGGATACTTCTTCGACCTAAAGCCGCGGGTTCATATCCTTATATTGATCCTGTCCCGCCGAGTTGCGTAGAAGCCCACAACAACAACGACAATGATCACAAGCGCGACCAGAACAACCAGCCAAACCGGAGTATGGCTGGCCGGGCCGCTCCGGACACCTGCATTGCGCCCGCTGCCCAGCAGCACTCGCGCATCGACATTACCCGTTTCTACCGTCTTCCTGTACCAGTCGTAAAACCTATCCTTGCCGACCTTTTCAATGAGAAAATCGAAACTCTCCAACTTCTGCTTATACGTGTCGGTAAGGTCTACAACTTTGCCCTCCGGCATCTCCGCGCTGCTGTTGGACGAGTGGCCGTAATAGGTACTTGCGGACCTTCGTCTGTTGAGAAGTAAACAGCGCTGCCTTCCTGAAACCAGAACGGCAGGGGTTTTGGGCTTGCGAGCGTGATATAAGCGTGCACAAGCTCATGGCGCAGGATGTCCCGCTGCTCGTCGGAAAAGCCCGTGTTGATAATGGCGACGTATCTGCCGGAGATGGTGACGCCCGTTACGCCCGGATTTCCCAGGATGGGTTTAAGCGCATTCGGAAGAGCGTCGCGTTTGAACGTCTTGACCAGAACGCTCTGGGTGGGCGGGGGAATCTTCACCCCTTCTCTCAGTGTGACGACCGACGACACCTGGCACGTGCGAAGGTCCACCACCTGTGCGCCCGCGAACGCCGCCCTGAGGCCGGCCTGTACACGTAATGTCAGGCACCCTGAGCAGG
>CAVZJH010000110.1:0-21831 GCA_963775535.1 uncultured bacterium
ACATAGGCCATGCTCATTATTCCGGCGGCGTCAAATGCCTGCCTCAGAGAAACCATACTGCTGAAAGCGCCGGGATTGTCCAACGTGAACCACGGTCCCCAGCCGGGATCGCTGCCGACCCCGTTCAACGCCATATTGGCGCAGTGACGTTTGGGCGGTCGGAATTATCGCCTGGTAGCCACGAACCGCGGAAGGCAGTCCCACCACGGGCCCGCAGCCGCACTGCTTCCGAGGCCTGCGAGAAGGGACAGCGATAATGATCGCCAATATGCCCCAAAACTGCTCGGGGATGTTTCGAGATGGCCTTAGATCAAGGCGTTTCATGTCATACCTCTCCAGCTACGTATGTTTGAAACCACCCGTGGAGGGTCTATCATCTGCAAAGCGCGTTTGCGGGCAGCTTCTGGATTATTGCCGCTGAAGAGGTTTGGAATACTCGCGATGAGAATCACTCTCCGGCGGACAGAGGCAGGATTAACCGATCTAAAATCCACAACTGCGCCCGGCAGCCCATAGGATGCTAGTCCCCTCAGGTTAACCCGAGCCCCGGGTTATTCGACGCCCGGTCCGCGTTATTCGTGATTAACCGAGATATTGCAGTAGTGCTTGCAAAACCTCCGTAAGGCGAATGACGCGGAAGCCCACCGCAGCTTCAGCCGAGCATAGCTTCGTACGCAGTGTATCCCCGGTTTGGCAGACTGTCAATGGCAATCTCAGGCTTAAAGTCATATTATTTACAGAGAAATCGCCAGCGCACTTGCAAACCGGGTGGAATCCGATGTATAACATTGTTGGCTTGACGCTTGCCGCAGAGATATCGATGATGAAAGAGGGCATAGATGCAGACGTCAATGCGCAATGAATGCAGGTGAAAGGGAACGCTGATGAAGGACATCGAAAGAGACCTTCCGGGATACCTGAAAAGCGAAACCGAGGCTTCGGCGAAGCTACTCTGCGAACTGATCGGTTTTCGGAGCACACTCGGGCGCGAGCGGGATATTCTGACGTTTCTTTATGATTATCTAAATGGGTCCGGGTTCCAGGCCGAATACGCTTCGGTGGAAGAGGACATCGTCTCTGACCCGGACTACACTCGCGTGCAAGGAAACAACACCTACGCAAGCCGCCCCAATGTTGTGGTCAATATCAGCGGCTCGGGCGGTGGAAGGAGCGCCATTGTTAACTCCCACTGCGATGTGGTGCCTGCGCCTGATGATATGTTTTTCCCGAGTGTCAGGGATGGGATTGTCTACGGCCGCGGAGCGTGCGATGCCAAGGGGCAACTGGTGACGATTGTCCTTGCGCTCAGGGCGCTTAAGGATATGGGGGTGCAGCTAAAAGGCGATCTGCAGGCTCAAATCGTGATCGAAGAGGAATCCGGCGGCAATGGCTCGCTCTCCTTGATCCGGCAAGGAAGACGGGCCGATGTCGCGGTCGTTCTCGAGCCGACCGGCCTGCAAATGCATCCCGCGAACCGCGGCGCCGTTTGGTACAAGCTTGCGATCAGGGGCAAGTCCGCGCACATGGGCAAATACTGGGAAGCGCGTGAGCGCAATCGGGGAAATGGTCTCTTTGATAGGACTCCTCAAAGAATACGAAACCCTGCTTCGCCGCGAGTCGCAGGGGCAGCCACTCTTTCCACACACTCCGAGCCCGATCATTGTGAACATCGGTCAGATGAACGGAGGAGACTTGGCCTTCCACGGTGGCAGAGGAATGCTTCATTGAAGGTGGAATCGCGTTTCTTCCCAACAAGAGAATCTCCGAGATTTACGACGAGGTGCGAGCGATGATCGATAGCAAGGCCTCGGATTGGACGAGAGAACACTACAAGTTTGAGTTTTCCAGGCTTCACAACGAGGCGTTCGAAACGCCTGTCGGTCATCCTGCCGTTGTGGAATTCCGCAAGGCGGCAGCTGGGGTAGTGGGAGATGAACCGCCCATTGGATGGATTGCTTCCTGTGACGGGCGGCTTTTCTACCACCGCGGGGGCATGCCTACAATAACGTTTGGTCCCGGCGAGCTTGGAGACGCCCACTCACTGCATGAGCAGATAAAAATAGCCGATATCCTTCGCGCCGCCGAGGTGCTGGTTCGCTATCTGATGCGGTGGTGCGGAGTTAGGGATTAGGAACAACCACTTAAGGAGATGTCGATGTCAGTAAAGATCGCCGTTGTGGGTGCCGGGAAGTTCGGACAGATGCATCTGGACGCTTTCACGCAGCTCGGATACTTGGGTGTCGCGGAGCTTGCCGCCGTTGCTGAAGCCAATTCCAATCGCGCCAATGAGCTCCGGAAGCAACTCGCTTGCCCGGTATACACCGATTTCCGTGAAATGCTCGAAAAGACCGACATAGACGCGGTCAGCGTAGCTACTCCGGATCACCTCCACAGAGATATAGCCACGGCTGCGGCCAAGGCAGGAAAGCACGTGCTAGTTGAAAAACCGCTGGACGTGACCGTCGAAGGGTGCGAGGAGATCGTAGAGGCGGCCAGGATGTCTAACGTTCTCCTGCAGGTCGACTTTCATAAGCGTTATGATCCCGATCATCAGGCCATGGAAAGCCTGGTCAAATCCGGTGAACTGGGCAACGTGCTCTACGGCAGCGCGTACATGGAAGATCGCATCGAGGTGCCAAGCGAGTGGTTTCCGCACTGGGCTGGGAATTCTTCCCCCGCGTGGTTTCTAGGGGTTCACTTCTATGATCTCGTTCGATGGATCGTAAAGTCGGAGGCGACGAGCGTCTACGCCACTGGCACGAAGGACACTCTTCTCAAGAGCTACGGCGTGGATACCTACGATTGCGTGAACGCAAAAATCAACTTTGAGAACGGCGCCAGCTTTGTCTTCGACACCAGTTGGGTGCTTCCGAAGGGATTCGAAGCGATTGTCAACCAGGCCCTCAGGATAGTCGGAACCAAAGGCATCTTCGAATGTGACTCTCAGGACCGCGGCTCACGGTCGTGCCTTACATCCGAAGGGATGGCGACCTACAACAACAACTTCAAGCGCGTCAGGCGTGACAAGTATGGGCGCAGCGTTGCGAGGGGCTACGGCATCGAAAGCATTGAGGACTTTGCATATAACGTGGCGTTCCTCGCGGGTGGGGGAACCATCGACGAGATCGGAGGCTGCTGGGCCTCAGGCCGCGACGCTCTGGAGGTAACTCGCATGGCGGTCGCGGTACACGAGAGTATAGCAACGGGACAGATTATTAAACTAAGGTAATTACGAATGGCTGAATACGACTTGACCCCAATTGAAGTGCCGTTGGTGCAGACCAGGCACCGGACGATCAGAACCAGGATTCCCGTGCCGGAGTCGATACCGATATTCGAAGCGCTCAAGGAGTGTGAGCCTCAGTCGATGATGGGGCAGCCTCCGGTTATCTGGCACAAGGCGGATGGCTTCACAGTGGAAGACAGGTGGGGGAACCGCTGGATTGACTGGTCGAGCTGTGTGCTTGTGTCCAATGTCGGTCACGGCAGGCCCGAAATAAAAGACGCGCTCAGGAGCATCATCGATCAGGGGCTCCTTGCCAGTTACGTCTTCGTTCACGAGCAGCGAGCACAGCTTTGTCGAATGCTGCAGACCCTGGCGCCCGTGCCGGAGGAATATCGCGTCTTTCTGCTTTCCACCGGCAGCGAGGCCACTGAAAACTGCATCAAGTTAGCTAAGACCTATGCGCTTGCCAAGCACGGGCCCGAGAAGAAGTATTTTGTTTCGTTCAACAATGCTTTTCACGGCCGGACGATGGGAGCACAGCTTGCCGGTGGGATGGATAAGCAGAAGAGTTGGATGATCGATTGCGACCAGACCTTCATTCAGACGCCTTTCCCGGATGGCTACAAGAACGAGGATACTTCGTTCGATTTATTCCTTTCGACTCTTGCGAAAAAGGGAATAGACGGCGAGCAGATTGCAGGCGTAATGACAGAAAGCTACCAGGGGGTCGGTCCGGATTTCCTGCCGGTGGAGTACGCTCAAAAGCTTCAGGAATTCTGCCGGAAGCACGACATAGTAACGATATTCGACGAGGTTCAGTCCGGCTTCGGCAGGACTGGAAAGATGTTCTGTTTTGAGCACTACGGAGTGCAACCGGACCTGATTGCATGCGGCAAGGGCATATCATCTTCACTTCCCATTTCGGCGGTTATCGGCCGGACCGATATAATGGGGCTTTACGGGCCGGGCTCGATGACCTCGACTCACTCCGCATCACCGCTTCCGGTCGCAGCGGCGATTGCGAACCTCAAGATAATCCAAGATGAAAAGTTGGCCAGCGAGCTGCGGCGCTGGGCGAAATCCTGATCCCGGAACTCGAGCGCATCCAAAAAATGCATTCGGATCGCCTCGGCTGCCTGCACGGAAAAGGCCTCGTTGCGGGAATCCAAGTCGTCAAGCCCGGCACCAGGGAACCCGATCCGGCCACAGCCCTCGGCATCAACTCGCCTGCCTTCGGAAGGGCCTGCTAATGTTTGCGCCGGTGGGCATAGCGGGCGAGTGTCTCAAGATCGCCCCGCCACTGACGATAACTCACGATGCGCTTCGAGAGTCCATCAGTGTGTTTGAGGAAGCGGTGGGCGAGGGGCTTCATCAGGCGTAAAGACAGGCGAACTTGAGATTATCCGAGGGAAACCCTCGGATAATCCACAGATTTGAAATAAGGCATCTACTCCAGCGGCATCTTGACGGGCAAACCTGTCTGCGCAGACTTGTAAATCGCAAGTATGACCTCTACGGCCTTCCTTGCTTCCCTGCCCGTGATCATCGGGTCTCGGTTTTCCCTGATAGCATAACACAGATCTTGTATCTGCAGTTGGTGGCCGTCCACACTTATGTCGGTGGGGGAGTTGGCCGCGCTGCCGATCTTGACATCCGCGCCGCCGATGTCACTTTCCTGTTCGCTGCTCTGAGAATCTTCCTTCACATCCCAAGTAGTGATCTCTTCCCCATACACCGCGATCGTGCCCTTCTCGCCGTGAAACTCCATCCGATGGTCCATTCCGGGGAAAACCGAAGTTGTGCCTTGAAGCACACCGAATGCTCCACTTGTGAACTTAAGCACCGCGCATGCGGTATCTTCTACTTCAATGTTGCGAACGAGGTGGTCTGCTTGCGCGTATATCGTGTCAATGGGTCCATATCCATCGCAGCATATGGATCATGTGGACGCCCTGGTTCATCAGCGCCGCCGCCGTCCAACTGCCACGTTCCGCGCCAATCGCCGCTGTCATAATAGCCCTGCCCCTGTTAATGTTCCATGTAGGCATCACCCAGAACCATCTTGCCCAGTTGACCGCTGTCCACCACGTGCTTAATCCGGTGCCAGAGACGGGATGTCCTCCTCTGAAAAATAGCCCCAAGCTTTACACCGGATTCGTCACAGACTTTGATCAGCTCATCTATTTTTGGCAGGGTGATCTCGCACGGCTTTTGCAACATGACGTGCTTACCGGCTCTGGCAGCGTCCATTGCGACCGCTCCGTGCATGCCGCTCGGCACGCAGACGGAAACTGCGTCGATATCGCCGCGTCTGAGAAGCTCATGGTAATCCGTGTAGACCGCGACATTACCATTTTCGGCTGCCACCTTCTGTGCCCTCTCGGGAACGAGGTCGCAGCAGGCGACCAGTTCCGCTTCCTGTGTGCTCGCAATCTATTTTGCATGCCACGGGCCGATGGCTCCGCAGCCAATAACGCCGAATCTGACCTTGTCCAACTGTAAGACTCCAATTCGTGGAAGCGCGGCACATCAGGGCGCGCAACCGTATTATCCATAATCCAGTTATCCGGCAAGCGCGGATTATCCTTCCTGTTCCGGAGTTGAGGACCAGGATTATGGCTGCATATAGCTGTAGGTAGTGATGTGGAACAGCATCCCGAGATCCAGGCGGCCAGATGTAGCCCATGACGAAGTCGCCTAGAATCAAGCCCAGGAAGAAACTCTGCGCCACCCGGTACGTCCTCATGCCGCCCACTTTAAGTGAAACCAGCTTTGCAGCCCAGGCAATCATGAGTGGCAGCCACAGCGGGCCTATCGAGTAGCTGGCGGAGACTGCGAAGCCCAGTGGATGGAACGGCCACCACGGGATCTGCAGTTTCATTGTGTACAGGAAGAAAGTGAAGATCATTCCCCAGGCTATGGCGAGCCCCGCCGGGATGTTGGCGCTGGTGGGGTAAGCTATCCAGTTACCCATTTGATAGCCGAACGCTTCCTCCCCGAAAACAGGCACTTGCCTGCACATACCAACGGACGCTCCGCGCTGGTAGCCGAAGTGCAGGTAGATCCAGAAGCAGCTCACGACCGCTGCGACTGATGCCACCGCCATCGCGAAAGCGGCGCGCCTCTGCGAAGTGCCGCTGCGCTGGGCCATCTTCATTCCGTCCAGTTGGTATGCTATGGGTATGGCTCTATAAGCCCGGTTAAACCACCAGAACCAACTCAGACCGGTCATCTGATCGGCCCCGAACGCGCGGGTGCCGAATAAATCGGTCAGCACCTGCTGAGGAGCAATCCCGGCAAGGTCGTGAGACGGCGGCCCAAACTCCGCATGCATCGAGCTACAGCCAGGGCGACCAAGAAATACATGCACATACATACAACAGACAGCCACCACCGCAGGCCGACAAAGTGAAAGAACACCATGATCGCCAGAGTTCCGGCGATAAGACCCATCACAGCCGTTCTGTAGCGCATGGCGCCCGTTGGCTTCGTCGTCGTTTTTCTCTCCCTTGAACGCAGTGCGCAGCACCCCGGCGAGATGCTTTCGACCGGACCAAAGCGCGAATATGGCAACCAGGTAATAGGCACCCAACGCCTGCTCCCTCATAAACGGAAAGTCGGGGAGCGCCGAATTGACACCATAGATCGCGCCGGCAATACGCAGGACTCTCCACATAATGAAGAAGAACCAGCAGGAAAATAGCATATCCAGCGGAAGCAGGAAACCCAGCCCGATTGCATAGGGATAAAACGAGATCGGCGTGTATCCAATCGAGTTCCATGGAGGCGAGACCATCAGGGGGGATATGTCGCGCACATGCACGTTGATGTAAGGTATCGATGGAAAAAGCAAGCTCAGCCCGTTGATCAAAGTAATGCTGGCTGAAATCGAGAAACCAGCCCACATCAGTTTGTTCTTGAACAGGTGATGGCCGGGCTCGGTGATGGCCATCGGAAGCTCCACTATCGGAAACTGCAGCCTGTCGTGTTCCATCCACTGCTGCCTGACTATGGTGTTGATGCAGAACATCACGAAGAGCATTACAAATATCAGGCCGGACCAGACACACACCGGCGTAACCCACGCCCTGAGGATTTCCCAGCGATACATGTTGGTGTATCCCTCGTACCATCCTTTGATCGCTGCCTGGTCGGTGACCATTAACCAGTGGGGAATGTGCGGCAGGATGTACTTGGCCCACTCATTCTGGGGCGTCGCGCCGTGGAGCGGATAGGTCAGCATAGGCACCAGAACATCCATGAAGTCAATACTTACAATGGCCGTGTTTATCGTGAGCATTACATAGATGATCAGGAGTTCCGAGCGCGTTAGGGCGGACTTCGGAAAGCGCCTCGCATAGAGGTGGTTTGCGCCTGTCAGCACCAACAAAAAGAAAATCGCGTTCGCGAATATGGAGATTGTGGTCGGGTAGGGGCCGCCCATGCCGTTCGTCCCGCCGAATGTTACACACTCCATGTATAGAAGAAAATAAGTGTTGACAGGGATCAAGAAGAGCCCGAGCAATATGGCGCGGTGGGCCCTCAGCCGTGATACCGACTGGGATTTGCTCTGAACCTGCACTGACGCGATTTCTTCTGATGAGGTTGGACCCATAACCAAGAGTTTAGTCCGTTCGGACGATCTCGTCAAGCAGGCTTGCTCGTTACATATCGTCTTTGAGAGAATAGCATCGCTGCCGGCAAATCCGACGCGTGCCTAAAGGAACCCATCGGCTTGTCGTCGTATAGCTAATTGGTAGAGTTAGTTAAAGAAACGAGGACAACGTCACGTGATACGAAGCTACAAGGACGTCAGACGATGCATCGGCATCACAGCAACAATACTTCTGCTCGCGTTAGTTCTGCCGGTCGGAGTAAGCCCGACATTTGCCGCTCAAAAGGATGCCACCGCCAACTACTGGTGGTATTGTTATCCGACATTTACCGGTGTTGATTCCCTGAAGGATTTCACTCCGGTTTGCGCAATGATGGACGAGCACAGCGATGCTCAGGACCCTACATGGGGACCATTCACTCAGCGCAGCAGCGCGCTGGACTTACTCGACAGTTACCGTGAATTCAAGACAGCCGGAGCAAGAGTTATAACGTGGATTGAGGGCTTTGGTGATGTCATGCTCTACGTAGCCGCGCTCGATCGCAACGGGGATGGCTCCTTCGTCATGAGGAAGGACGATCCAACGGTTGCATCGATCAAAAGGACAGCCTGGAATTGGGCAAGCTTTACGAACCCGCCCGGCAATACCGCGCGCTGGGTCGGTATCCACAACGTGGTGAATGACGAAGACTTTACAGTGCCGGCGTTCTCCCACGAGAAGCTTGGGCTAAAGCTCCCGACCTATCCCGACGGAAAGTCCGCGGTCGGATATCTCAAGAACTCCGAGTGGCCATATCCGCTCAATGCAGCCGTGTATGACGCGTGCGCAGCCAAGGACATCAGCGGCCACATCGAGCCCGAACTGGGTATCGTCGCGGGCGCCAACGAGATAGACAAGACGACCGGCAAGCCAAAAGGGCCGATCGAAGGTCTTTTCCCAGCAACCATCGGCAAGAACGGCCTCACTTTTCCCGGGTTAAAAGACGGAGATCCGGTGTATTGCGGCACAATTAACGTTCACAAGGACCTCTCAGCGCCGTTCTGGCGAGATTACGTGCGCCTGTCCGTTCGCGCGCTGCTCAAACAGGGCTTCGACGGTGTGTGGTGCGATAACTATTCCCCGTGGGACAACTTCGGCTATAACCCCGTCAAAGGAGCGTTCGGAGAATGGTCTTTATACGGATTTCGAGAGTATCTGCGCAGCAACTTTTCAAATGCCGGACTTCGAGCTTTGGGGATAAGCGACCCGGCGACATTCGATGTGCGAGATTACCTGAAGAAGAAGGCCGCGTCTTTCGGAGCAAAGGACCCGTCGAACCTTGACGATAAAGTGTGGACAGATGGCCGCTGGCTGGATGAGCCGATCTGGGGCATGTACAAAGCATCCAGGCAGACGGCAGCTCAACGCGACCTTCGGGCATTTTACAACGCGATTCACGATGAAGCCAGGAAGGCCGGGCGGCCTGATTTCTGCGTTCGGGGCAACGACATTCCGTTTTTCAGCCTCGGATGGGTCCGGGACGATTATCTGGACATGGTAGATACCGAAATCACGGCGGGATGGCACATGGGCTCAGGCAGCCGGGGCATCACACTCCTCCTCAGGGCAAGATGGGCCCCGTCTATCAGGCGGCACACGTTCTGCAAAAGGGACCATTCTGCTCCGCATGGGTACTACGTCAACGGGAAATTCGACAAGTATAAGCACAAGCCTGGGTTATCAAAAGTTCTTGAATCCGAGGCTTTCTCGAATGCCGCATTCCTGCTCTGCGCGCCGAGTAACACCAGCGTTTGTGGAGCAGATGCGACCCAAACGTGCTGCGGTACCGCGGAGAGTCATGCGTGGCTCAATAAGTGGGTAAAGCAGAACACGCAAACTCTGGGAGTTCGCAAGCCGCTCGTGCAGGTCGGCATCCTGTTTTCACCGGATAACCAGTTGCAGTTTATGACTCCTCATGGTTTTGCAGACATGGACAAACAGCCTAATATGTTCGGATACTATGGCTGGGCGACTGCGCTGGTCGATGGACACATTCCCTACCTCGCTCTTGCGGATTGGAGATAGACTTAACCCACCTTTCCCAGTTCACCACGTTCATCATTCCGGATGCCGAATGTATGGACGATTCATCGCTGCCGGTCCTCAAGAAGTGGGTTAAGGCCGGCGGGCGTCTGATCATCACCGGTCCAACGGGGACCAGATACTCGACATCCGGCTACTTCAGAAAGAGGGCCACGCCGCTCTTTGCAAGCTTGATCGGCCAAACGGGCGCCGCGAATAAAGAAATAAACCTTGGCAAGGGCAGGATCACCTGGATGCCGGCCGGCGTTGGCATGGATTACTACAACAACATACCTCAACGCGACGCGCTGCGCCCGAACCTGCTTTCAGTCGTTGGAGCCTCTAACATTGTTGACGGCACAAGCCTGCCGGAAACACTCGGTAGTTTCCACCTGGAAATCCGGGGACGGTAAGGCAGTGTTCGCTGATCTCGTCAACTACGACATCAACCTCGATGCTGACCAGGTCAACCCCGCCGCGAACCTGACATTCCGAGTGCACCTGCCACAGGGTTGGAAGTCAGCCACAGCCGTCACTCTCTCTCCTGACGATGAGGGTTCAGCAACGATAAGTGTAAGCGGGGGATGGGCGACGGTCAAAGTTGCCAGGCTCACGAATCTGGCGGTGGTGAAGCTGGTGAAATCCGCACAGTAGGCAATGCGCAAAAGGGCAGTCCACACGAATGTCGACTGCCCACTTGGTGAGCCGGGCGGGATTCGAACCCGCGACTCTCGCCTTAAAAGGGCGATACTCTACCACTGAGTTACCAGCCCATAACGGAAAATATTATACCACTCGTGCGAGTTCCTGGTCAACAAAGCGACAGGGCTGGGTGGGAGAGTGTTTAGTTACGCGGCAAACGACTCGATAGCTCGATTTCCGGCCTTGGCAACCATACATTCCAGGGGTATAGTTCAGCTAGAACCCGTTGCAGTTCTTAGGGTTGCTTTTGATAAGGCAAGTCAAGAAGAAGTGCAGCGGGTAAGAGTTCAGTGTCCCACCCGGCGCACCGGGTTATCGAGAGAAGTAACACGTCGTGGATTGTGCGTATGATAGATTCTGAGTCACTCGCTTGGAAAGATCTCCGAACCTGCTGTCCTCCGGATCCTGACCCCAATTCTCCAGTTGCTTAAACATACTCTCAAGTGCTACTATCCCCAAGGGAGTCTCCTTTCCGTGCATTGCACGTTGGTCTTATCAACCGAAAGGATACTCCCTTTCCAATTTTACACACTCACATAGTACACCACTACCTCTACCCTCGGATTTGACACTCAATAGGCTCCGTGCTATACTTTCGGAGTCAATGTCTATGATCATGCGCTTGTAGCTCAGCGGATAGAGCGAATGGTTGCGGACCATTAGGTCGGGGGTTCGATTCCCTTCAAGCGCACCACATTCCGGCCCGATTAGCTCACTGGATAGAGCGCCTCCGTCCTAAGGAGGGCGTAGGGGGTTCGATTCCCTCATCGGGCACCACTGGATTAGTCGGAAGTTCGGGCTGTGCTCTGGCTTCCGATTTTCAGCATCAGGGTTAGCGGAGAGATGGCCGAGTGGTTGAAGGCGCTTGTCTCGAAAACAAGTGAGGTGCAAGCCTCCCCGAGTTCGAATCTCGGTCTCTCCGCCATTTCTTTATTTGGGCACAAAAGGCGCCGTGGCCGGAAACCGGAAGAGGACAGGAAATAAATCCAATTGACCTGCAGGAGTCCCTGTAGATTCAGCAGGGACTCCGGTTCAATGCTTTCTTTTATGGCTTTCCAAGCTATCCCGCGTATGCCGCAGAGTAAGTGGCCCCCGCACTTTACTGCTTCGTCAGATTAATTGTGCGAGTATCATACGTGACCCCGGAAATTGTGTCAGTGATCGTACCCGTGAGCTGGCCCGCTGCTATTGAAAGCGTGCCGGTGCTTGTGTAAGCACCGGCGGGGTAGAAGAACGTGCAAGTTTCAACACCAGCCGATGTGATGTTGCCACTGACGGTAAACGATGCAGTCGGATCGACGCCACTTCCGGTGATCAGACCGCCATTCTGCAGCCCCTGCGTTACGATGACCAGATCGAACGTGCCCTTTTCCGCCGCTCCGGTGCTCGTAATGACGCCCGTCCATGGTCCCGACCACGTTCCCGCGAACGGAGAACTGCTGCTTATAGTCGCCCCGCCACCTTCGCCTCCGCCACAACCGGCGACAAGGACTCCGCACAGCAGCAACAGCACAACAGAAAAACTTCTCATATAAAACCCTCCGAAACAAGTAAAGCCCATCACCGCGACAGGCTCTAGTTAAATGTATGCCCAAAGCAATCGTCTGTCAAGCCCACTTAATGCGAATGTGAATGCCGGCCTTGTGTGAAACGGTGCTATTTGCTACCATGACAGCAGACTGATTGTGCTTTCCGCCCCGCATTTTTTCTTCCAATTCTGCGTTTCAGGCAGGAGGTGCGAAGAGCAGGCATAGTGATATTCTATTGAGCATTAAAACGAACAAGTTTATCATTTTCACCTGGGGCTGCCAGATGAATGAAGATGATTCCGAACAAATAGCAAGCATCCTTATGGGCATGGGCTACTCACCCACGTCGGACCAGGAGGAAGCGGATGTTGCGTTTCTTGTCACCTGCTGCGTTCGCGAAAAGCCGGAGCAGAAGGCAAAGAGCAAGCTGGGCGAGCTGCGTCTCTGTAAAGACGCGAACCCTGAGATGATCATCGGGGTATGCGGATGCATGGCGCAGAAAGAAGGGGATGCGCTCCGCAAGCACCGTCCTTTTCTGGACCTGGTGATCGGAACAGGTAGTATTGGGCGGATTCCGGATCTTATTCGTCAAGTCCAGCAGAGAAGACGCTTTACGTCTGCGCTCGAGCTTCCCCAGACGGCTTCGGATGCGAAGACCATTCCGGAGAGGGCTCAGCGTCCGGGAGTATCTCTTAAGAGTTTTGTGCCGGTAATGTATGGCTGCGATAATTTCTGTGCGTATTGCGTCGTGCCGTCTGTGCGAGGCCGGGAGCGAAGCCGAAGCCTGGGAGATATCGTGTCTGAAGCGCAGGACCTCGTGCGCAGAGGACGCAGGGAAGTGACTCTCTTGGGACAGAATGTCAATTCCTATGGAGCCACACTTGACGAGAATGTCGATTTTGCCGACCTTCTGAGAGCGGTGAGCGAAGTGGACGGCCTGGAGAGAATCCGGTTCACTACCTCGCACCCCAAGGACCTCTCCGACCGGCTGATCGAGGCTATACGCGACATTGGAAAAGTTTGTCATCACATTCATTTGGCGGTGCAGTCCGGGGATGACGAGGTGCTGCGGCGCATTAACCGGAAGTACACTTCTGAGCGCTTCAAGGAACGAGTCGCAGCGCTCAGGAATGCGGTTGAGGATATCGCCATTACCACGGATTTTCTAGTCGGCTTTCCCGGCGAGACCGAGACGCAGTTCGAGAACACGATCCGGCTGGCGCAGGAGGTGCGGCTCGATTCCGCGTTTATGTTCGCGTATAATATCATACCGAACACAGCCGCCCAGAAGATGGAGCATCACGTTCCGGAACCCGAGATCAATGCCCGGCTTAACCGGCTCATAAAGCTGCAAAACACGATTACGTGCGAGATAAACGATCGGGCGGTTGGGTCGGTTTTCCAAGTGCTTGTGGAAGGCATGAGCCCCAAGGACCCGACGCGTGTGACCGGGCTTACGACGCAGAACAAAACAATGAACTTCCCGGGCGGCGCGAACCTCGCGGGGAAGCTTGTGGATGTTCGCGTGACCGAGGGACATTTATATGGATTCGTCGGCGAGATGGTCGAAGTTTCGGATATGATACCGGCAGGGAGATAGAGTTTGGACGCCAAAAAAGTAACCCCGATGGTCGCGCAGTACCGAAGCCATAAAGGAACAATATCCGGACGTCATTCTGATGTTCCGGCTCGGCGACTTCTACGAGATGTTCGGTGAGGATGCGGCCGTCGCGTCGCGAGAGCTAGAGATCGTCCTCACATCGCGCTCCCAGGGCTATGCGGCCGATGTTCCGATGTGCGGCTTTCCTTACCACGCGGTAGAACGCTACGTTGCGCGCCTCATATCCAAAGGCTATCGCGTAGCAATCTGCGACCAGCTTGAAGACCCCAGGGCTACCAAGAAGATTGTAAAGCGCGGCGTTACGCGGGTTGTGACTCCGGGAACTGTCCTCGAAGACGGTATGCTCGATGCCAAGGCAAATAACTATCTTGCAGCGATCTCGAGCGAGCCGGAGTGCTACGGAATTGCCGTAGTCGATATATCCACGGGAGAGTTTGCCGTGACCGAGGTTCGCGGAAGAGACGCGTCGACTAAACTTTTTGAGGAGATAGGACGGCTTGCACCGGCGGAAGTGCTTTTGAAGGAGATCGATCAAGACCTCTGCGCACGGATAAACCAGACCACGAGTGCAGCCGTCACCAGGTACGATGACGACGGTGTCTATCGCAAGAGCCCCAGGGAGGCCCTGACGAGCCACTTCAAGACGGACTCGCTCCGCGGTTTCGGCGCGGAGGAACTGAGCGCGGGTATCGAGGCCGCGGCGATGGTTCTCCATTATCTGCAGCGCACAAATGCCGCCGCTCTTCAGTCAGTCACCTCGCTGTCTACCTACTCCACATGCGCCTTCATGGTAATGGACGGGGCCGCCAGGCGCAATCTGGAGCTTACTCACTCGATGTCGGCCGAGACAAAAGGCGCGAGTCTTCTTTCGATCTTAGACAAGACCCGCACGGCTATGGGCGGGCGACTGCTCAGGAAGTGGCTCGATCAGCCGTTGTTGGACGTCGAACGCATCAACATGCGCCTCGACTGCGTGGAAGAGCTCCTCAACGGCCCTCTTATCCGTGGGGAAGCGCGAGATCAGCTTAACGGTATGCAGGATTTGGAACGCCTAATGTCGCGCATCGTCGCCGAGAGTGCCAATGCGCGGGACCTGGTGGGCCTTGCGCAGTCTCTGAGAAGGCTTCCGGCCCTCAGTGCGGCGCTGGTGAATGCATCCACGCGCAGGCTCGTCACTCTTCGCTGTGCGATAGAATTTCCGGAACCTCTCGCCGAGTTCATAGAGAGCGCCGTTGTACCGGACCCGCCTCTCACCCTGCGAGACGGCGGCATCATCGCCGCCGGTTACAACCCGGAGTTGGACGAGCTTCGGTCCGCGTCCAGTGACGGCAAAGCCTGGATAGCGAGCCTGGAAGCCGAAGAGCGCGAGAAGACCGGCATAAGGAATCTCAAAGTCGGCTACAACAATGTCTTCGGATACTATCTGGAAGTAACCAAGTCGAACCTGGGTTCGGTGCCTGAATACTACATTCGCAAGCAAACGACAGCCAACTCCGAGCGCTTCATCACACCTTCGCTCAAGGAGATGGAAGTGAAAGTCCTGGGAGCCGATGATAAGGCCAAAGAGCTGGAATACCGGATATTCTGCGAGGCAAGAAGCAAGGTTGCAGACGAGGCGCTGAAGGTCGCAAAGGTAGCCCGCGCGGTGGCTGAGGTCGACGTGCTGGCCGGCCTTGCGGAGATTGCCGCGGCAAAAGGGTTCGTCAAGCCGGTCGTGAGCGATGGGGACGAACTAAGGATAAAGAATGGTCGCCATCCCGTCGTGGAGCACTTCATACAGGAAAGATTCGTTCCCAACGACACTTTTGTAAACTGCGATTCCGATCAGCTTCTCATCATCACCGGTCCGAATATGGCCGGCAAGTCAACCTACCTCAGGCAGGTGGCGTTGATCGCGCTGCTTGCTCAGATGGGCAGCTTTGTTCCCGCGGATGAAGCGATTATTGGTGTAGTGGATCGAATATTCACGAGGGTGGGGGCTCACGACGAGCTTGCAAGCGGGCAGAGCACATTCATGGTTAAGATGAATGAGACCGCAAGTATTCTGAACAACGCCACACGCAAGAGCCTGATAGTCCTCGACGAGATAGGCCGCGGGACGTCGACCTACGACGGTCTTTCAATCGCATGGGCGGTGGCGGAGCAGATAAACCGCCTGGGCGCGAGGACGCTTTTTGCGACGCACTATCATCACTTGAACGACCTCGAAAAGCAGCTCACCGGGGTAAAGAACTACCGGATTGCCGTAAGAGAGGAAAAGGATCGGATTGTGTGGCTGCGCAAGATCATGCCCGGCGGAACGGACAGGAGCTACGGCATTGAGGTTGCAAGACTTGCCGGGCTTCCCCAGGAAGCCATCGAGCGTGCCAAGGAAATCTTGAAGGATTTGGAATCCAACGGAAATGGGTCTAAGGCCGTGAACAAGGGCGCCAAGGTGAGCGCGAGGCGTGAAACGCTGCAAATGACCCTTTTCGAGGCGGAAAAGCATCCGGTGATAGAGGAACTCGAGAAACTGGATGTGTCCGTCATGTCGCCCATTGAAGCGATGAACACGCTTTATGAAATGCAGAAGCGGTTAAAGAACGGCGGGTAGTATGGCCGAAAGAACAGTTTCGCCAAACTCCATAACGTTACTGGACGAGCACACCGCGAACCGGATCGCGGCTGGAGAGGTAGTCGAGCGGCCGGCGTCGGTTGTGAAGGAACTCGTGGAAAACTCCATCGATGCCGGGGCCACTCAGATCACCGTCGCGCTCGAAGAAGGCGGCAAGAACCTGATTAAGGTAACGGACAATGGATGCGGAATGACGCGCGAGGACGCGGTGCTTTCCCTGCAGCGCCACGCCACCTCCAAGATCAGAGACGCAGAGGACCTCGACTCGATAAGCACGCTGGGTTTCAGAGGCGAGGCGCTTCCGAGCATCGCTTCGGTGTCGGTTGTCGAGATGGTCACAAAACATGAGGCGCAAAACGACGGAGTTCGGCTGGAAGTTGAGGCGGGAACCATCAAAAACCTGGAATCGGCCGGCGCTCCACAGGGAACCAGCATCTATATCCGCAATCTTTTCTTCAACACCCCAGCGAGACTCAAGTTTCTGAAAACCTCCCAGACCGAGCTCGCCCACATAACCGAGATCATCGGGTGGTTTGCAATGGCTTACCCATCTATCCATTTCCGGTTGATCCACGGGAATCGGGAGGTCCTAGCATCACCCGCAACGGGAGTTCGGCTGAACTCGGTGGCGCAGGTTCTCGGCAAGGACGTGGCCAAACAGATGACGCCCATACACTTCGAGCCCGCCGTGATGCAGGTGGAGGGGTTTGTTTCCAGACCTGAGCTTACGCGAATTAACCGCCGGGATCAGGTGTTCTTTGTGAACGGCCGTCCGATCAGGAGTAAGACCATAACCCACGCAATCGATCAGGCTTACAGAGGTCTGCTTCAGCCGGCGCGCTATCCCGTTGCCGTGATATTTGTCAATGTCACTCCTGAGCTTGTGGATGTGAACGTCCATCCCACAAAAGCAGAGGTCAAGTTCTCCAGTGAACACGAGGTTCACAGCGCGGTGCATCGTGCGGTAAATGAAGCTCTCATGCAGGGAGCCGCGGCGCCGAGCTTCGGCGAGACCCGAGGATCGGGACACGGCGTCTCTGAGCACTCGGGTATGGGCGGCATCGCGGCATCGCCCGACGGACTTCAGTATCGGCAGAATACTTTGATTGGGTCCACCGATGAAGACATAACAGCGTTCAAGGAAGCCCTCGCCAAGCGCCGCGAGCAGGCAATATCGAACGGCGGCGACACAGGCGCCGAATCCCAGGTGGCTGGGGACGATCCGTTTGTCTGGCAAGCCGGCTCGGGGGTGCCTGTGGAGGATTCTCCGGTTCCGGAAGCCGACTTCGATGCCGCCCGGACCGTCGCACTGCGCGGCGTCAAGGTGATTGGTCAAGCCAGAAATACGTACATCATAGCGCAGTGCGATGACGGTGTCCTGGTTATCGACCAGCACGTGGCTCACGAGAGGGTTCTATTCGACCAGATGATGAGATCCCGCGAAGAGCGTGCATCGACGATTCAGGGCCTGGTGATCCCTGTTTCGCTCTCGTTGAGCGCCAGGGAATCCGCTGTTGTCTCGCAGAGACTTGAGCAAATTCGCAAGTCGGGCTTTGAGCTTGAGGAGTTCGGTGGAGATACTTACGTCATGCGCGGCGCTCCCGCGTCACTGCGTCCGCAGGATGCGGAACCGGTGCTGCGCGATATGATCCAGGAATTGCTGGACTTGAGTATCGCGAAGCATTTGCTCGTGCGTCCGGACCAGGTGCTGATAACGGCATCGTGTAAGATGGCCATTAAGGCGGGTGAGCCTCAGACAATGCAGGAGATGACCCGGCTGGTAGATGATCTTCTGCAGTGCGAGAACCCATTCGTGTGCCCACACGGTCGTCCGATCATTGTAAGCCTGTCCAACTGGGAACTGGATCGCAAGTTCCGCCGGGCGTGAGTATTCGAGGGTTTTACGCTCGGACTCCCACCAAGGGCGCTGCCCTTGTATCGGCATCAGCCGAGAGAATTCAGTTTTGCGGGAAAGGCCGATGCCGGCTTGGAGATTTGATGGTCAGGCGTCTCCTTACGCCGGACCCATTCCCCAGGGTATCATAACCCGCAGACCCCACAGGCGTAACTCAGACAACTAGATTCGATGTTTGCATGGCATGTCGGGGTTGGGAAACCCCCGAAGGGATTCCGGCGCAGGGAGGCGCCGGAACATCGGCAATACTGCAGATTCCTCGCCTTCGTGCGGAATAACTGGATTTGATGCCGTCGTTTTCACGCGGCCACTCAGGGCAAACGGCTGATCTGTCCCGCATAACTGAACGCTCTCCATCAGCCTCGTCTGTTTGACGCACCACTCCGTTTATGGTACCATCTCCCTCAGCAGATTAGATGGGTAATATACTCGTATGAGCAAACCACTGGTAGCAATTGTCGGACGCCCTAACGTGGGTAAGTCCACACTTTTCAACAGAATTATAGGCAAAAGGATCGCCATCGTGGAGGACACTCCCGGCATCACTCGCGATGGAATTTACGCGGAGGCCGACTGGAACGGCAGGGAATTCGGTCATGATCGACACCGGCGGAATCCTTCTGAATGAAGCGGACCCGCTCAAGGTCGAAGTCACGGTGCAAGCGCAGGTGGCGCTGGATGAGGCTGATGTAGTGCTGTTTATGGTCGATGCCACAACAGGCATAAATCCTATCGATCAGGAGATTGCAGACCATCTTCGAGGTACAACTAAGCCGGTTCTGGTCGTCGCCAACAAGGCGGACAATCTAGCCCTGGACCAGGAATCATCGGAGTTTTACCAGATGGGCCTCGGGGATGTCTTCCCGATGTCCGCGCTAAACGGTAGAAGCGTGGCTGATGTGCTGGATGAGGTTGTCCGGGTGATGCCTGAGGAAGGTCCCGAGAGCGATACCTGAAGACGCGATCAGAATCGCGATCATCGGCAGGCCGAACGTTGGCAAGTCGTCTCTGATCAATGCGATCCTTGGGGAAAAGAGGGTCATCGTCTCAGAGATACCGGGCACTACACGAGATGCCGTGGATACTGTTTTTCAGCGTGGTGACAATACGGTCGTTCTCATAGATACCGCTGGTATTCGCAAGGCCGGCAAGATTCAGGGTTCTGTCGAGTATTACACGGTTTTGCGAGCCGTCAGAGCGATGGAGCGGGCGGATGTTGCCCTGATCGTTATAGACGCTGCTGACGGGCTTCGAGACGGGGATAAGCGCGTCGCAGGCTTTGGCGCAAGGGGCCGGCCGCGCATGCGTCGTGGTCGTCAATAAATGGGATCTTTGCGAAGGAGCCATGCGTGAGTTCGCGGACGATATCCGCAGACAGATGCCATTTTTGCACTATGCGCCGATTGTTTTTACATCCGCCTTGACTGGAATGGGTGTCGGCGCGGCGGTCGACACCGCCCTGGATACGGCGGCCAACCACGCGATGCGCATTCCGACGGGAGAACTGAATAGACTTCTCCAGGAAGCGGTCGACGAACATCCATACTCGAGAAAAGGCAGAGACCTCAAAATAAGATATGCGACTATGACCGAGGTTAAGCCTCCGACCATAGTTATCTTTGTTAACGAGCCTGATCTGGCGCATTTTTCTTACGTGCGACACCTCGAGAACAAGATCAGGCAGGGTTATCCCTATGAGGGGACCCCGATCAGATTGATCGTAAAGAAAGCGAAAAAGGAGAGGAAATAGGTGGTTATCCTCCTCGCGATTGTGGCCAGTTATCTGATGGGAGCCATCCCTTTCGGCCTCATCATAGGAAAAGTGACGAAGGGAATAGACATACGTGATTTCGGCAGCGGCAACATTGGCGCCTCGAACGTGCTTCGAACCCTGGGCAAGGGGCCTGCTGCGCTGGTTTTCTTCTTCGACACCACAAAGGGACTCCTGCCGGTGGTTATGCAGATACCTTGGTCTGGGCGACTATTGGGTTGTTGCCGCCGCGCTTGCCAGCGTCCTCGGACATACCTTTTCCGTGTTTCTTAACTTTAAGGGCGGGAAAGGCGTCGCGACCAGCCTGGGAGTCATTATCGGTTTAAACCCTGCGATTGCGGGGACGGCATTTGCCCTCTGGATAGTTATTGTCGCCTTGACCAGGTACATTTCGGTTGCGTCGATCATAGCGTCTCTATCGGTTCCGCTGCAGATGTACCTCTGGAAGTCGATGGCAGTTCCCATGCCTTATCAGATTCTTTCCACTATCGCGGCCGTCGCCATTGTTCTAAAGCACGTATCGAATTTAAAACGACTGATGAATGGGACCGAAGCAAAGGTCGGTCAAAAGGTAGATGCAGGGGAAATCAAGGAGACAGAGAGATCAGATGAATCGGTGTAGTCCACACGTCCGCTTGGCCTTCGACACAATTCGGTTGTTTGTGATGGAAAACCGGGTGCTGGATGTGCCGGAGTATACGCCCGCGGAGCTCTTGAATACCCGTGCCGGGGCTTTTGTGTGCCTCAAGGCCGATGGTTGTCTGCGCGGGTGCATAGGAACAATAGAACCCTGTCAGGACAGCCTGGCAGAGGAGATAATGGCCAACGCGATCAGCGCCGCCACGCGAGATCCAAGGTTTCTACCAGTCGAGGCCCACGAATTAACGGCTATCGAGTGCTCGGTTAATGTGCTCGCTCCAGCCGAAGTAGTAGGCGACGTGAGGGATTTGGATCCCAAGAGATATGGGGTTATCGTGGAGTGTGAATCTCGGCGGGGGCTGCTTCTTCCGGATCTGGACGGCGTTGACACAGCCGCACAACAGATTGACATTGCTAGACGCAAAGCATTCATTAAACACAACGAGCCAATCAAGCTCTACCGTTTTGAGGTTGTGCGGTATGAATAAGCTGAGCCATATGAACACCGGCTATTAACGGCCCTATCACTGATCGGCCTGATTGGCACGATTTATGCACCTGAAGTATACCGGCTGGGGCGACACATGTTCAGGAGGTCGGTATATGAAGGGAATGCTGTTTATCTTAGTGGTGATGGCCCTGCTGTGTTTGGCGTCAGTTTGCACGGCGACGACGGTGACCGGGGGGAACAACTTCCGCTGGCGGTCTTACCACCTATACTTACACTCTCACGTGCGACGAAGGCAGCAGCGATTTTATTACATCATTTCACGTGTATGCTCCCACAACCGCGGCAGCGATTACAAAGTGGACGACTGGTGGATGGAATTATTCTTGCGCACCGGATAAAGATTTTCCTCAAATGACCGATATCTGCTGGGCCGCGCCAAACCCGTCATCCAGCGGCTTGAACCGATACCAGCAGTTGCAGGTAAGCATATCAACTCCCTCGTCAGTTCCCACAGTCAGCAGCTACGTCATCCCATCTCCGGGATATTTGGGAAACTGGGGTTATGAGACTCACGATTGGTCTCTTGCAGGAGTCACAATAATGTATGGCTGAGTTTTTCCGGTCCCGGGATCTGCCCCGGCAGCGGTCCCCGACCCTCGTCTCCTGTTACGCTCTAGCGATACGGT
>CAVZJH010000111.1:0-11797 GCA_963775535.1 uncultured bacterium
GCAGGCAATTCTCGCCATCCGTACAATATTCCATTGCGCCGGGGGTTGCCGTGCACACGACAGCGGCGCCTGCGGCCATTGCCTCCTGCGGCGGCCGCGGGCAGGAGTCATAGTGCGACGCATAGACCGCGATGTTGGCTGTTCCGTAGAGATAGGTCTTCATTTCGTCGTTGGGAGCCAGGTAGAATTCGCACGCGAAGTCTCTGAATATTTCGGGCCCGGTGTTGGACATCCGCACTGTGGTGAAATGATCGAATCGCCGTGACAGTATCTGCAGGGCGCTCTTGATATCTTCTATTCCCTTGAATGTCAGGGGCTCGGTGTCTGTGCCCTTGAGGTCGGGACCGACCACCAGTATTCGCCACCGCGAGCCGGTCAGCGGTCTCTCCAGGGGTCTGAAGATGGTCTGGTCCGTGCACACCGGAAGGATTGCATCGGCTCGCCGCCCGTATGCCTTTTTTACAGCGTTTGCAAGGTTCTCGGAGTTGGCGATGAACCGGATGCCGGGATAGAGATATGAGGTCTTCGACATTTCGAGCATCTGACGGCGCTGTTTCTCTATTTCCTGGTTCTCAGCGGGAGTGTCGTCCTCAAAAATATACTGGTCGCCCTGCGCGTAGTAAACCTTTACCGGCGCATCTACGGCTGTCAGTTCGTGAGTATTGCTGAAGTATGTGCTGATTACCACGTCGCTGGGCCCAACGAACTCCGCCATCTTTCGACCGGCAGGGACGCGTATAACGTTAGCCTTCAGATCGAACCAGGCCGGCGGCTCAGTGTAGGTCACGACGCTCAATTCGTGGCCTCTATCCGCCAGGGCATTCACCTGCTTCAATAGCGTCTGGTTGCCGCCCGTTACTCCCTGGATCGAGGTTATCAAATAGGTAATGCGGAGGCTGGGTTTGTTTTTTGACTGCTGCGCGGCGCTGTCGTGTTCGCCGCGAAGGAAGAAAATGACCTTCGGCCATTTTCAGAGGAGTAAACCTGTTTGTGACTGCGTTCAAGTCGGAAAAGCTCGGAGTTCGTCTTGTCGATAACGAACAGCGGCGCCCGCAAAAGCTGGTCAGGGTCCGAGTCGCGATGGGCATTCTTGATGCAGTCGCAGATCGCCAGCGCCGTCGCATTGCTCGAATACTCGAGCTTTTGGACCGTGGCCAGCGCATCTTTCCATTGTCCCAGTCGCCCGTGAGCTACCGCGAGGTTGCACTCGGCTTCAACGGAGCCGGGATAGATACGTTAATGCGTTCGACAGAGTCTTCAAAGCGACACCGGCCGGAACAAACGGCGAGCGCAGGAATGAAGTTCCCAGGTCAAGCGCCGCGTGGAAAAGCGCCATACCTTTGTCGCTGCAGAGCTGGATTTCCGGGTAAGTTTTAGAAGGTCCAGCGTATCGGCCTTGCGCGTCATCGCATTCATGAATACGGCCTGAGCGTTGGCACGGATTTCCGGCCGCATCTGCCGGGTCATAGTCTGCTCGTGAATTCTGTAATGATAGAGGGTCTCGGGGACGCAGACTGTCTCGAAACGCTCGACTATCCTGATCCACATGTCCCAGTCTTCCGCGCCTATAAGCTTGGGATCGTAGAATCCGACCTTATCCTGACACTTCTTGCGGTACATAAACGACGCGTTGCCGGGGTTCATCGCGAGCAGGCTGTGGAAGCTCATATCCTGGTCTTTGATGACGTTGATGACCTGATCGTTCTCGTCTACCCAGGCGAAACCCGAATACGCCATGCCGGCGTTCGGATATGAATCCAGCGCTCCCACAAGCGTTTCCAAGAATGCCGGCGCGCAGTAGTTGTCCGAAGAAACCCACGTGAGCAGCTCTCCGCGGGCAGACCTGAAACCCGCATTCAGAGCTTTGGGCAGCCGCGCGTTGTCCTGGTGTTTGACGGTGATCCTCGGGTCCGCCAGCGTATTGAGGTAGTCTTTGGTGCCGTCGGTGGAACCATCGTTCACTATGATGAGTTCAAAATCGCCGAACGTCTGGTTGAGCAGACTATCGATTGCTCTGGGGAGAAAATGTAACTGATTATAAGTCGGCAGCACCACCGACACTTTCGGCCCGGTGCTGAGGTTTTTCTTGTTTGCCATCCGTCCTCCCTCGTTGATTACGAGTGTCTTATGCAGGCACGCCGGATCGCGTGACGATTTGCGTCGGCCCGGCGTGGGCTGTTACCTATGATTAGTATCGGGACGAATGGACTGCTGCCTGAGTCCTATGCGGCTTTATCTTTTGGTTTGAGGATAACTTGATCTGTCACGACCTGCCGGACAAACTCGATCTGAGCCTGCTTCTTTTGGGCAAGCGCGTCCATATCGAGCCGGACCAGTTGATCGCGAATATTACCGGCGCCCACCGATTCGAAGAGAGAACCGCGCGGTGTCGGGTGGTAGAGCTTAGCTAAACCGCCGTAAGCCAGCGTGGCGACGCAGGCGTGAACCCGGTCGGTGTGCGTCTCATCGGCGTGCGCGTAGAGGGTGAGGTAATCGTGAGGTATGTCCGAGACGAGAGTATTCGCGTTCACCAGAAACTCCGGGCGGATCGGGCCCCAGCATTCGTGATGGGCGTGCAGAAGCAGCTTGCCGTTAACATCGATTTGCGGCTCCGGCATGGAATCGAACGTGGAGACGATAAAAGGTGGAAGCGCGATCTCCGGATGCTCGTAAGCTTCAGGCACGTAGAAACCGCAGTCGATTCCGTTGTAATTGATCGGCGCCACATCCGAAAACATCTCATAGGAGCGTGAATCCCTGGAAATGAAGGCAACCGGAGCTATCTCCCGTAGGAATTTCCTGAACTGTTCCACCTCCTGCTGATGATAGCCGAACCCTCCGGTAGCCAGAAGCAATATGGGAATGTTCCGCCTTGCGAGCGTCCTTATGGTTGGACCGTTGACGCGAATGAACTCTTCGCACATGCTCATGCCGGCAAATACCGCCAGATCACATTTGATTATGGAGGCGATATCGAGAGCATTATCGGCGATCGACCAGCCGCTGGTCGATTGAATGCCCGACACGCGTGCGCTGTGCTCAAAGAACCATCGGGGCATTCCGCTTGCGAAGCTGATTCTTGCCCTTGGGAATGCCTGTTTGAGCAGCGCCATGCCACCCAGACCAATGAAAGCGTTGCCGATGTTGGTCGGCCAGCCTGCGCCATAAAAAAGAATTTGAATCTCGTGCGATGTGAGGTCCTTGTGCGGTGCGGCGTCAGGCCGCATGCGCTGCTGCAATGGCTTGGAGTTGTTTATCTCGTCCATGGTCGCGTGCCACAGCGACTGCAACTGCGTATCCCGCGGCGCCAGTTTGAGCAGATGATTATACACGCTGAGGGCGTCCCTGTGGCGTCCGAGATGTCTGTAGACTTCGGCGAGATTCTTGGAGATATCTACATTGTTCTCGTCCAGCATGGACGCTTTTTCAAAGAGCATCAGGGCTTCTTCATAATGTTCTTGAGTGTAACTGATAAAGCCTTTGATGTTATAGGCGTCGGAATTATTGCTGTCCAGGCGGATTACCTGGTCGGCCAGTTCATTCGCCCTTTCAAGGGATCCGCTGCCAGCCAGTTGTTCCGCTGTCTCGAGAAGGCTGGTCGTGTCCCCACCGGCCTGGCGTACGCATTCATTCGCGTCCGATGAGTCGCTCAGCCCGCTTTTGCGAGTCTCTTGCTCGTTTACCAATCTGATCCCTCCCGGAAAATCTCCAAGTCGCAAGCGACTGCGATTCCAGGACCGTAGGAAACGGCCTGCCGTCAATGCTTGCACTACAATGGGCACGGTTCCTATTCCGGCGTCAGCGCGCCCATTGTCTTGGCAACGTTCTCAACGTCCGCATCATCGGCAGCCTTGACGTTCTCCGCTCTTATTTGCTCGAGCAGTTCCTTTCGGTGTACCGGTATTGCTCTCGGCGCTTCGATACCGAGACGCACCTGGTCACCGCGGACCTCAATTACCAGCAGTTCGATGTTGTCATTTATGACAATCGACTGCCCCACTTTTCGCGCTAGAACGAGCATAATGAGTGCATCCTTTCACTCGTGTGCCAGGCTAAGCCACCTTAGCCATAGCATTCGTTTCGACCGCGCTGGTGGACTTGTCTTCCGTGTGTTCCACCAGCGGGTGCTTGGTTGCATACTGCGGGTCCTGCAGCACAACTTGCAAACCTGTCAATGCTCTCGAGTTTATAACGATTGGCGCCGCCAGGTTGGCAGTGACATCCTTGCATCCCTTTCCAATGGTGACAACTACCAGCACCATTGCATCCTCAGCACTCGTCAAGCTGAGTTTCAGCTTCGGAGTCCGGGATCTCGATCTCGTACTGTGCAAAGAAGTGTGACGGGTTAACGCACGACAAACGCGAGACTCGGTTCCTCGAGTGACTGCAGCCACCTGAAATTAGTGTCCTCTCGGTGTTGGATCAGTATATACTGCGTCTGCTCCTCGAATCCGAGCGGTCCCTTTGGCATTCTGATTATGGAACTATCGTCCACTTCCAGTACGCCGAATCGGGTTGTATTTGCTTTCATCTTAACCCCCTGTTTTTCTATGACTTGCCAGTGTTCCGCGCTTCTCAACGCGACTAGGCGGTAGCTTGACTTAACAACGTCGTGCTTGCCAGGGACATGTTGAGCATGCTGAACTTACTGACAGAGCCGCTTGATAAACGTTCTGCTGCGTCTGCAGATCGATTGACGCCTGTGCAAGATCTACGTCTTCAGTATTAGACAGCATTTGCTGGAGTTGGTCATTCGTGCTGGAAAGCACACTAGTCGCGCTAGTCATTCGGTCTGACCACGATCCCACCTGTGCACTGCACGACAGAAGATTGTTCAGGTTGCTGTCGATATTGCTTACTTGCGCACTGATGCTTGCGGTGTTCCCCGACTGTATGGCAGTCTTGAGCTGCGTAACCATCGTAAACAAATCTGTTGAGCCGGCTCCTCCGCTGCCATCGAAGTTGAACACTTGACTGCCCGGAATGTTCGTTGGCAAATCAATCCCCGACATTACCTGCGTCTGCCTTACATTGGTGTCGCCCACATAAGTAAATGGCTGCGCTCCAGTGCTTGCCTGCAGCGGCGCCGTGTTTGTAGCCGTCCCACTGAATATGTAGCAACCCAGGTATTGAGTGTTTGCCACATCCTGCAGTTGAGACAGATCGTCGTCCAACTGTGACGCATATGTCGCGGATGCCGTTCCGGAAGAATCACTGGCGGCTGCCAGGGCTGTGGTTCTTATGCTTTGCACACAGCTTACCATCTGGGACAGCGCATCCTGCGTCGTATTCACCAGAGGCTGGTTGACGTTTATATTATTGGTATATTGAGTTGTAGTACTTATGGCAGATTGCAAACTTAACGCGCGGTCTGTACCTGCAATGTCATCCGAGGCTCTGAGGATTTGCTTGCCGCTTGCGGCACGATCCTGTGCATCCTGCAGCTTCGTGCTTGCGCTGTCAATATACGACAGACAACTTTGCATCTGTTGGCTAAGTGATACTCTCATCGTTTAACTCTCCCCGACCATGTCCATCAAGCTGGTCAGCATGTCATTCATGACAGTGATTACTCTCGATGAAGCATTGTATGCTTGCTGGAACTGGACCATATTGGTCATTTCCTCATCCAGAGACACACCGGATACTGATTGTTGCTGGCTTGTGAACTGGGTCAACGTAAGCTGCTGCGCTGTTGATTGACTATTCGCTGTCGATGTGTCTCCGGCAATACTGCTTACCAAACCCTGGTACATGTCATCAAAAGTAAGTCCTTGCGATATGTCTGCGCTCCCTAGCGCGGATATGGCCTGGGCGTTGCTGCTGGATCCGACCTCACCGTCCCCGGATGCAGGTACCGCAGCCGGATTACCAGCAACACTGCTGTCCAGAGATATGTTGGAGGCCGTAGTCCCCGGCGTGAAGAAGTTGTTGCCAGTGTTTCCGTTGAGATCCGTTCCCTTGACGCTTATTGCATTGACCTGGCTCACCAGGTCTCCCGCAATAGCATTCAGTTGGCTCATGTAGCTCGGTATGGACGTGTCTCTTATATCGGTTATCCCCTTGAGCTGACCGCCGGTCAGTGTCACGGCTTGACCGTCACCGGCCCATTGTATAGCCTGGTTTCCGGACGCATCAGTCTGAGTTTCCAGGTGATATGCCTGGGCGCCCTGTACCAGAACCCGGCCCCCTATGGAAATGGTGACGTCGCCATTTGGATCAGTGCTCTGGGTGATGCCAATTTGGTTGGACAGGTCAAGGACGAGCGCATCACGTTGATTCTCGAGATCATTTGACCCAAACTGGTTGGGCTGCACTGAGTTGATCTCTCCGTTTAGTTGCGCGATCTGATCCGCATCCTGGTTTACCTGGTTCACCCCGGCCTCTACGGACGAGTTTAGACTATCGGACGTGCTCTGCAACTGTTGGCTGGTATACTGAAACTGCTGGCAAAGAGAAGACGCGTCGTCGAGCAGAGTAGTTCGCAGCGAAGTATCACTCGGGGTGTTTGCCACGTTTTGCCAGTCGTTGAAGAAAGTGTCGAGACTGTTCTCCAGGCCGGTGTCACTTGGTTCCCCCAGTATCGACTGGATCTGCTGCATCGTCTGCGACTTATAGGACCACTCGGCTGACGTCTGGGTGGACTGCTGTACCTGTGTATCCACAAGCTGGTCCAGAACCCGCTGGATATCGCCGGCTGACGCTCCCGACCCGGACGGCGAGCTGTCGACGGCAGAGGCGTCCGGAGACTGCGCCGACGCGGAGTTCTCCGTCATCACAACGCGCTGTCGCTTGTAAGTGGGGTCGTTGGCGTTGGCGATATTGTAGCTGATGACGTCCATTGCCTGTTGCTGGGCGTTCAAACCGGAAGTCGCTACACTTAGTCCGAAAAATGTTGATGACATGTCTCAGGTAAGCCTCTGAACTCTACACTCGCAGGTCAAAGCTCATCACACAGGCGTCTTTGCCTTTGGGAACGGCATCTTTTGAATATGTAGTCGGGCTGCACCCGGCGGCAACCGTGCGCAAGCAGTTAGCTATGATCTCCAGGCCGTTTTGCAGGAGATGATGGTTAATATCGTTTGTTTCCTTGATGTTTGCTGCCAGAACGGAGATATCTCCAGCTCATGCCTGGCCACGTTTGCGTATGGATGGCCTGCGGCTTCCAACAGAGAACGGTTATCCGCCGTTTCCGGGTCGAGTCCGGCTGATCTGGCAAGATCATCGGCTATATCCGTCGTCCTCTTATCGGCTTCGCCTATCCTGCGCATTACTTCTTCTTGCGCCCTGCAGGTTATCGTGATCTCTTCCGCATCGTTGATGACGATTGCCCGCTGCTGTCTGACGGCCAGAGAGTGAGCCTGCCGCAGAAGAGACGACATCATCTTCAAGCATTCCACAAGGGCTTTTCCAAGTTCTTGTTGAGAGGACATATTCCTATACCTGCCCTTCGACTATCGAGTTTATCATCGTCGACGCAATATCGTCCGCGCCAGCCAACGAATTGTTCTGAAGCGCCTGCTGGGCCTGTGATACGCGATCAGTCCGTATATCCGGCAGAGACGTAGCGGCCGTTCTGCCCTGCTCAACCATCGCTGAGAAGTTTGATATGGTCACAGATGTCATTCCTGCTTATCTGGTCTACGGTAGGGGTTTGGCTGCTCCTGTAGATTTGCTGCAGGTGGGTCCCCAGAGCCTTATCGGCATTGTTTATAGGTATAATCATCGGTTGTTACCTCGCGAACCATTAATGTCCTTTTTGCCCTCGCCCTGAGCGTTCGCACTCATCTGACGATAGAGCATGTCCCGAAATTCCAATCGATTTCTGCTTTGATGCGGCCTGAGCTACCTCGGAGTCCATCATTTCTGTGAAGAACTCCTCGTCCTTGGTGGATCCGAATAGATCACTCTTGGGTACTGTCTGGCGCATCGACTTAAAAAGGTTGTTCAAAAAGATTGCCTCGAAGTCCTGACAGGCTTTCTTTAGTTTCTGCGTCTGCTTGTCGGCGCCTGTCTGCTGAGCGTTGATCCCGCCTGCTTCGGAGATGGCGTTTCCTTCGATTCTCATCGTTATATGATCTCCAATTGAGCTTGCAGCGCTCCGGCTTCCTTGAGGGACTGAAGAATGGCAATCAGGTCTCTCGGGGTCACGTGCAGGTAGTTCAGAGCACGGACCAGTTCCTCGATAGTTGAGCCGCCTCTGATCTCCATAAGGCTGCTCGGCTGCTCCTTCACTTTCATGTCGGTCACGGGCTGAGTGACGGTCGTGCCGCCACTTACAGGTTTGGGCTGTGAGATATCGTAGTCGGTCGATACTTCCACGGTAAGCGCCCCGTGCGAGACTGCAACGGGTGATACCCGAACGTGGCTTCCGATGATCACCGTTCCCGTGCGCTCGTTGACGATTACCTTGGCAACCTGGTCTGTCGTCACTTCGACTGCTTCCAGATCTGCAATCAGCGATACTATGCTTCCTTGATACTCCGATGGAACACTCACCGATATGGCGTTTCCATCGACAGCCTTCGCGCAACGACTGCCCAGTTTATCGTTTATGGCGTCCGCGGTTCTGGAGCCGTGGTGAAGTCGTTTTCGTGCAGCACTATGCTTACTGTGTCCTGGGGCGCCAGTTCCGTTTTTGTTTCTTTCTCGACCAAGGCCCCGTTGGGAATTCGCCCCGCTGTCGGGTGGTTCTTTGTGACTGAGGAGCCGCCGTTGCCTGCGCTGAAGCCTCCGATTGATACGGGGCCCTGGGCTACTGCATAAACCTCTCCGTTTGCCGCTCGAAGTGGGGTCTGCAGCAGCGTACCTCCTTGCAGGCTTCTGGCGTCACCGACAGACGAGACGACCACGTCTATGGCTGCACCAGCGCGCGCGAAGGGCGGCAGTGTGGCCGTGACCATTACGGCCGCTACGTTTTTCACGGTCAGTGTGTCCGCGGACAATGCGACTCCGTATGTCTTCAGCATGTTGGCTATGGACTGGGGAGTGAACTTGGCCTGCTGGCTGTCGCCCGATCCCTCAAGTCCTACCACCAGCCCGTAACCGACGAGCTGGTTTGCTCGCACGCCTTCTATCTCCGCGATATCTTTGATGCGCACTGACTGCGCCTGAGCGGCGGCTCCTACAACTGTCAAAACTAAAACTGCTATCCAAAACTGCTTTATGCTGCGTATCATTGCATTCACTCTCTTAGAAGATCAACCTGAATATCCTGGTTATGAATCCTTCTTTTTGCCTGTTGCCAACCGGACCGGTGCCCGACTGGGTGATCTTCGCATCGGCCAGGTAGGTGGATTGAATCGTATTATCCGGAGCTATATCCTGCCTCCGAATTGTCCCGGTCAGTTTCATTTCTTCCTTTTCCGCATTTGTCTGCACCTCACGGCTGCCCTCGACCTCCATGTTGCCGTTATCATCGATTTTGGTTACGGTCACGGTCATCGTGGCATCGAAAGCCGTGGAGCGGGTGGTCGATCCCGATGCTGTACGCTATCGTTATCGCTGTAACCCAGCGCCGGAATCTTCGACAGAATCGGCCCGATTCCCGGACCGGCCTGAAGACTCGTGGCTTTCTTGGTGTCGGTGGAAGCCGAACTTGTCGATGTTGCTGACTCGACGATTACTATCGTCACGATGTCACCGACTTTTGCAGCTCGCTTATCACAGAACTGGGATTCCGAGCTGTCGGGTTTCCATAGTGACTCGGCGGTGGCTGCTGTAGCAGTCGCCAGCACGATTGCGGTTAAAGCTATGACTGTAATCTTATACATGTTTACGCTCTCCTATCTCACGACTTCGACGACGTCGAGCCCGATCACACGCGCCTGAACGTAATCCTGCGATACAGCGGGACGGACATTGATTGACTCGCCCATCCGGCCGTCCTGCACCGCCTGGGCAGTTGTGTGAAGCGTCACACTTCCACACTTCACTGTCAACGTGACCGTTTCTCCCTTACGAATGGTGAGAGGCGTGGTCACATCGGAAGCCGTGATCACCGTGTCCGGAGGGATCGGTACGACGAGCTACCCAATTCGGATTCTCACCGTTGGCGGCCATTGCGATGGCGCTTGGAGCCTGCGTGACGTCGCGTGGCTCCCATGCAGTGTTTTGCGTGGTCAATGCATCGCCCTGACGAATGGCGCCGGTGGCAACCAGAACATCCGCGACCGCTTTGACTTGGAGTGCTGCGCTTGTCGTAGCTACTGATTTTCCGTCAACGACTACCTCAATTGCTACTGAGTTCACTCCCGGGCGCAGATTGGGATTGAGCAGCCTGGGCTTAATCTGGACGTCCGCGCTCTCCGGAACAATCAAATTCCTTGGCGCACGTTCAACCGTAACCTCGTAAGTCCGGTTGTCCTGCGGCAGTTGGCTGGTAAGAAAACTCTTCGCCTGCTCTCCCAGTTCCTGGGAGGTCAGATTTCGACACTTGCCGACGAGGGCTGCTGTTTTTGGACCGCTCAGCGCAACGTCCTTCGACAAATCGAGGGCATTGAGCCTCAGTCTTATGTAACCCAAGTCCACTGTTTTCCGCTGGCCGGCCAGGGGAGCCGTGGCAATGGCTACGTCGCTTATTCTGCTGACCAGGCCTTTCGGTCCAGTAACGTCGGCGATGTCCCCGATTCTGACGATGCTGACCGGCTTGACCTGTGATTCGGCCCTGAGCGTGACCTTAGCCACCGCCGAGTATGCCGCGGAAACCGGAATCAATATAAATAGCACTGCAAGGAGCAGAGAAGCTCGTTTCATAGCTGTTTACCTGCGTATATTGTTTGCGATACTGAGCATATCGTCAGATGTTTGTATGATCTTGGAGTTGGTTTCATAGGCGCGCTGGGCGAGGATCATGTTGACCATCTCCTCAACGACCGAGACGTTCGACATCTCGACCATTCCCTGCGCAACGCTCCCCAGTCCGTCCTGGCCCGGCGTGCCCGTAACGGGTTCACCTGAAGAGTCCTGCTTTTGGAACAGGCTGGCGCCCAAACTCTCGAGGCCGGCTGGATTGATGAAGTTTGCGAGTTGGATCTGCCCCAGTTGCTGTGGAGAAGTCTGGCCTGGCGTCGTGACCGATACTGTTCCATCTGAGCCTAACGTTACGTTGGAAGATCCGGCGGGAATAGTGATCTCGGGCTGAACCGGATAACCGTCGGATGTGACGAGCTTGCCGTTGCCGTCCAGGCTGAACGAGCCGTTTCTCGTATATGCGAGTTCACCGGATGGAAGCATAACCTGGAAGAAGCCATTCCCCTGAATGACCATATCGAGGTCTTTGCCTGTATCCTGGAAATCACCCTGAGTGAAGACCCTCTGAGTAGCGGCGAGGCGGGTTCCAAGGCCTATCTCGATGCCGGTCGGGACCTGGGCGCCCTGGGCCTGAGTTGTGCCCGCCGTTCGTACCGTCTGGTACAGCAGGTCCTGAAAATCGGCTCTGCTTTCCTTGAAACCGTTGGTATTAACGTTTGCCAGGTTGTTGGCAATAAGGTCCATGTTGACTTGCTGAGCCATGATCCCTGTGGCTGCCGTATGCAGACTTCGGATCATCGATTGTCCTCCAGTTGTCTAGGTACAAGGCAGATTGTTAAACAAATCTATTCAGGGTCACCCGATTAGCTCTCCCGAAAGTGTTCGGAACGGTTGCTAGACCTTGCCCTGGCTTCATTGACCGCTTTGTCCAGCGTCTCGTCTACCGAGGTGATCACTTTCTGGTTCGCTTCAAACGATCCGCATGTTGGTGATCATATCCACCATTTCACTGACAATGTTGACGTTCGAGCCTTCAATGCTTCCG
>CAVZJH010000112.1:0-32678 GCA_963775535.1 uncultured bacterium
GTGCCTGTTACTGGCTCAGTTCAGCGTATTGCTGGAACGGTTATGTTCTCGGGGAACTGGACGCGATCGAAGTTTGTGATCCCCGCTTTTCTCAGGATGCTGCAGGCGCGCGCGTGAGCGTACTCGCAGTAGATGCCGGTGTCGCCGGTGGTGCGCAGCGCCTCGTCGAAATCGAACACGATTATCTTCCCGGTCGATATGCGGGACATAAAATACCTTATTCCGGCGGCAGCCAGGACGGGGGCGTTTTCTTCCTTTATGACTTTTTCCGACAGCCGTTTTACCAGCGTATCGATCAGGTCGTCTCCCTTGACCCCCAGGCCTCTTCTGCCGGACATGGCCTGAGTCCCGGGCTCGTCGCCATCCACATCCACTCCAAGCTCCGCCGCCGCCGCGTTCGAGAGGACAACGACCTCGTAATCCAGGTGAACGGAGTTCTTGGACTCTTTCTTGAACCCGAGCTTTTTGAGGCAGTCGTAGACGATCTGCTGCGGATAGCTCTGCCTGACATCGATCACGTTGATTACTTTCTCCGCTTTTCCGAAGCGATCCATCCGGACACCGTCGGGCGAGGTAGTCCAGAGCTCTTGGCCATTGGACTGAACGCCCCAAAGCTTGTAAAGAAAGTCGCGGCCAAGCACGCCGAACTTCCACATCTGGTATGCTATGTCTTTGCCCGTATAGGTGACGGTTCCGTTGGAACGCACTAGTCACCTTGTCCTCACTCTTGAGGCCGTTCTCGGTCTGGAAGACACCGCGTCCGAACTTCACGATCCAGCAGCCCTTGTTCGGTCCCTTGGTCTCGAAGACTACCGCGCTGGATTCCTTGAGCAGCTCGAATGCTGTCTGCCAGAAACCCCTGAGGAAGATATCGGACTCCCAGTTCAGGAGATCGTAGAACACGTTGAGCCGGGCCACGGTCGCGAGGTGCGCATTAACAATGCGCGCAGCTACGAGTTTGGCGAACTTGGCAATCGGGCTGTCCTGAGCTTCCACACAGTGAAGAACCTCGGCCCGCTTCGCGAAGAGTTCCTTGTTGGTCTCATACTCGACTGCCACTCGCGAATAAACATCCCAACACCAGTAATCGAACGGCTGGGCAGCGTCATACTTCGCCCATACCGCGCTCATATCCTCGGAGACGCCGTCGTAAACCGGCGCATCCATATAGAGCATCGCAACAACCACGTCGGCAACCTGCACACCGGTGTCATCGATGTAATTGCAGGCTTCCACGTTGTAGTTCAACTTGCCGAGTGTCCTCACAACCGAGTCGCCTATAATAGCGTTCCTGAGGTGGCCGATGTGCATGGCCTTGTTGGGATTCACATTGGTATGCTCGATGAGGATTTTCTTATTGCGGCCCACGTTCGAGCGGCCGAAGTCCCCACCCTCTTTCATCACCCGGTCCATGACGGACTTGACGTATCTCGCGTGGTCGATCTTGAAGTTCAGATAGCCCGGCGGGGTGACCGATACCTCCTTTATGTAAGGCAGCTTTGCCTGCGCAAGGAGGTTCTTGACTTCCTCCGCGATCTGCATGGCGCACGCTTCTGCACCTTGGCCTGTGCAAGGCAGACAGCAGTGGAAAGTCGCCGAACTCGCGCTTGGGAGGCACGTTAAATGAGACCTCGGTGGTCCCGAGAATTTTGTTTATCGCTTTTGCCGCGTCGTCCTGGATCAACTGATGAACCCTTCTTCAATGACAATAATGCAAGCCTTATTATAGCAGCTTGGGAATGCAGAAACCAAACCGGAGATCGGGTTGGGTGTCACATCCACGGAAAACTACCCGGCTCATTAATCACGAAAGCACGAAAAGAAGAAATAGTTGGCTGGCTCTGGTAGATATGTCAGGCAAGATCATATTGGCTGCTATCATTTCGTGTTTTGGCCCTTTCGTGCTTTCGTGATAAAAATCGCTTCCCTTGTCCGCTCGAACCTCGAGAGAATTCAGTTTTGCGGGAAAGGCCGATGCCGGCTTGGAGATTTGATGGTCAGGCGTCTCCTTACGCCGGACCCATTCCCCAGGGTTTCATAACCCGCAGATCCCACAGGCGTAACTCTGACAACTAGATTCGATGTTTGCATGGCATGTCGGGGTTGGGAAACCCCCGAAGGGATTCCGGCGCAGGGAGGCGCCGGAACATCGGCAATACTGTCATTTCGAAGGAATCGCGGATGAAGCCTCTCGCATTCTTCCTTCGGAAGAACGCTGTCGGCTTCACCGCGAAGGGGATGAAAATGCCTAGGGCATTTTCAGGAGGTTCGGTTCAAAGCAGATTCCGGCTTCGCTCGGAATGACTGGATTTGATGCCTTCGTTTTCACGCGGCCACTCAGGGCAAACGGGTGATCTGTCCCGCATAACTGAACGCTCTCGCAACTCAGCCCCCATTGACGAGATGGCTCAATTCGTGTAGATTATCACTGATCCTGGGCAGTGAGGTATGCTGATAATGGAACGGCTTTGGGCGCCGTGGCGCCTTGAATACATAGTTGGCGCGAAGACTGAGGGCTGCATTTTCTGCGTTTTTCCGCAGCAAAACGACGACGCGAAGAACCATATTCTGCGCAGGGGAAAGCAGGCGTTTGTTATTATGAACGCTTTCCCCTATTCAAACGGCCACCTGCTGATCGCTCCCTACAGGCACATCGCATGCCTGACGGATCTGACCGACGATGAGAACCTGGAGATGATGCAGCTTGCGCAGCTCTCGTGCAACGCCCTCACGGAAGTGTGCCGCCCCGATGGATTCAACCTCGGAATGAACCTCGGCACCGCGGCGGGAGCCGGTATCGCCGACCACCTCCACATGCACATAGTGCCGCGCTGGACCGGCGACACCAACTTCATGCCCGTGTTCGCCGACGTTAAAGTAATACCGGAAGCGCTGCAGACGACTTATGACAAACTCAAAGAGCGCTTCGACCGGCTGACGGAATAGGAAATGGATGATACTGTAGTTCAACAAATAGATGATTTGCGGGCGCGGTGCCTCGAGTGCGCCAGATGTGAGCTCGCCCAGACCCGCCGCAGCGTTGTTTTCGGAGAAGGAAACCCCGAGTCACCGCTCGTGATAATCGGTGAAGGACCGGGGATGCACGAAGATGCCACGGGTCGGCCGTTTGTGGGACGCGCGGGCGCTCTCCTGGACGAGGCGCTTGCCGCCTGCAAAATCGGACGGCAGCACGTGTTTATCTGCAATGTTCTGAAGTGCCGGGCCTGTATCACCGAGAACGGAAGCACCCGCAACCGCCCTCCCGCTCCACAGGAAATTGAAGCCTGCACGTTCTGGCTCGAGCAGCAGATCACGATAATGAAGCCGCTGGTGATCCTGTGCCTCGGCGCGCCATCCGCCAAGTTCGTCATCAAGAAAGACTTCAAAATGACCCAGGAGCGCGGCATCTTCTACCCCACGAAATACGCCCGCTACGCGATAGCCGCCCTGCACCCCGCCTACATCCTCCGGCAGGCGGGCCAGTCCTACGACGGCGGCAAATCGCTCCTGATATCCGACATCGAATCCGCACGCAAGAAGGTGGTGGAAGCCAGGAAGGAACCTAAGCTGGAGTTGTTCTGACAGCGGCTTCGTCTTGTGAGGAAGCAAACCGCGCAATCGGGAAGGCGTAACAATGAACACTACATACTCTGTGAATATCACAACTCCCGAGGACATGTTCAGAAGCCAGGCGTTGAATGAGAGGTTCTTTTCCTGCTGTGCCGCTCTTCCCGTCTCGTTCGTGCTCGATGAGAAGGCGGTACGCGGCATCCCACGGGAGTGGCGTCCAGTTTCAAAGAGGCGCCGCATCGACGCAAACATTTCCGAGACGGTTTTCGAGGGCCAGGACCCCGGTTCCGGCCTGAACCTTCGAGTCGAGTGCACCCAATACAAAGATTACCCGGTTCTGGAGTGGGTCGCGTGGTTTACCAACAACGGCCATGAGCCCACACCGATTATCCGCGATATCCTCGCGATGGACGCGACGCTGCCGGGCACTTCGCCTGTTCTATATCACTGTAATGGCGACATCGGCCTTGCAGAGGGCTACACGCCGAGCGAGACTCCCCTGCACGCGGGAACCGCACTTGATTTTGCCCCCAACGGAGGCCGTCCCTGTGACGGCGCATTCCCCTACTACCGCATCGCGTTCGAAGATTGGGGAGCGTCCATGGCCATCGGATGGCCCGCGCAGTGGACGGCTGGCTTTGCCGGGCTTTCGGACGGGGTAAGTGTTCGAGCGGGGCAGGAGAAGACCCAACTGCGACTCATGCCCGGTGAAAGCATCCGCACGCCGCGAATGACCGTTCTGTCGTGGTCCGGGGACGCTTCGAGGGCGGTGAACCTGTGGCGAAGGTGGTATCTCGCGCACATACTTCCCCGACCCAACGGCGGACCGATGAAACCGCTCCTCGCGTGCTGCTGCCCCGATGATGGCGAGGAGTTCACCGCCGCGACCGAAGAAAACCAGACTCAGCTACATCGAGAAATTCAAGGAGCGCGGCATTCGCCCCGATGTCTGGTGGATCGATGCCGGGTGGTATCCCTGCTACAACAAAGACCACGAGAGGCGTTGGTGGATAACCGGCACGTGGGAACCCGATCCCGAAAGGTTTCCCAATGGCCTGAAGCCGGTATCCGACCGCGCAGCCCAAAACGAAGCCGACCTGTTGGTTTGGTTCGAGCCGGAACGAGTGCAGGCGGGCACGAGACTCGACTCCGAACACCCGGAGTGGCTGCTCAGGACCAGTGACGGCGATAATGCCCTGCTGATACCTCGGCAACCTCCAATGCCGCCAATGGCTGACCGACCATGTGTGCAAGCTTGATCAAGGACAACGGCATCAAGATCTACCGGCAGGACCTCAACTTCGAGCCGCTGGAATACTGGCGCAAGAATGAGGCGGAGGACCGCCAGGGAATCAACGAGAACCTGCACGTCCAGGGCTACCTGAAGTACTGGGATGACTTGCTGGCGAGAAACCCCGGCCTGTGGATCGATTCGTGCGCTCAGCGGCGGACGCCGCAACGATCTTGAAACCATGCGCCGTTCTGTGCCGCTCCACTATACCGACTACGGATACGGGGATCATCCGGTAAAGCTGTCATTTCACCAGACGCTGTTCGAGTGGCTGCCCTATTTCAAGGAGATCACACTCTCCTGGGATCTCGGCCGGCCCGGCGCGATTCGACAAACAGGTCGATAGCTACTCCTACCACTGCGCCATGGCTCCCATGTTGGTTCTAGGACTGGACATCCGGCGGGACGATTACGATTATGCCCTCGTCCAAGAAAATGATCGCCATCTGGCGCCGGGCATCCGACCTGATACTGTATGGCGATTACTATCCTCACACGCCGTTCCACCGCAGTGCTGACAAATGGGTCGCCTGGCAGTTTGACTGCCCGGAAAAAGGCCACGGATTTGTCCAAGGGATCCGCTTGCCGGCATCTGCGAAAGGGACGTTCACGATTCACCCAAAGGGAATCGATCCGAGCTCCAACGTACCTCATTGGAAAATGCTGAAACTGGTGAAGCATTGGAAATCGAGGGACGCGACTTGATTCACGACGGCTTCACTTTCGCGCTTCCGGCACGCAGCGCAGTTGTCTGGTTCTACGTTCGACATGGATGATAACGCGTGGATCATGGCGCTCTCCAAACAAATTAACCTCCAAAGCACCCGCTTATTAAACAAAAACCCGACATCCGGCGTCTTAACTAATGAGGACGATATGAGACCAATTCGCGGAGATCGCGATCCAGCCGAAAGCAGGTGTCATAGGAGAGATGGCGGATACAGGTGACGCTGTGTTGGAAGAGCTCTATGATACCTACAGCAAACCGCTGTTCCGCTACGCCCTCGCGCTCATCTGTTCACGCGACGATGCCGAGGATGCCGTCCAGGTGGTCCTCATTCGCGTCGCCAGGCAGTGGAAGCGGCTGACCGGGATCGAAAACGTCAAGGCCTACCTTTTCTCCGCCGTCCGCAATGCCGCTTTCAACATTCTCAGGAGCAAACGCCGCAGAGAGACTCTGCACGATTCCGTCTGCGCAGCGTTCGACGTGAACCCGCAGCTCGAACGCGGTGAAGGCGGGATCGAGACGCGCGCGCTCTGCGAAGCCCTGGATGAGCTGCCGGTCGATCAGCGCGAGGTGCTGGTCCTCAAGATATTCGATGAGATGACTTTCAAAGAGATAGCCGATACGGTCGGAGCCTCGATCAACACAGTCGCCAGCCGTCATCGCTACGGCATCGAGAAGCTGTGCGAAGCCCTGGAGGTGAACGACAATGGATGATAATCGCATAGAAGATCTGGTGCGCGATACCCTGCGCGCCACGCCGCCCCAGGGGATGCGGAACGCGTCATGAGGCAGGCTCAGAAAGAACTGACGGAAACAAGGGCCACGGGCAAACATTCGGAGTGAGCCGGTGGAAAGCCGCGCTGGCTGCTCTCGCGGTGCTCGTGATCTTGCTCACTAACCTATCCGACCACGCGCGGCAGGCTCGGCTTTCTGCTATGACGGGGGGCGGATCGCACTGCCTGGTGGCAAGCGCCGCTTCAAAGCGTCAGATGCTGGAGATGAGACGGGAACTGGACAGGCTTCTTGTCCAACTGCCGAACGATGGCTACAGGTTTGGAAAAAACGGAGGCCAACTTTGAGTGGATTCGACTGGGGGGTGCAGTTTCCTACTTGGATTCGAGTCGGGAGCAAGCGTTCGCTCGATTTCCGGGGTTTATTTGTCGCTCGATTACGTGGCAGTTCAAGCGCACGTGGAAATGGGCCCTGGCCCTGGTGCTGGTCGTCGCTGCGGCGCACGAAGTCGCGACATTTGTGCTGGGGCGACAGGTCGAAGCAGAGTTTGCGAAAATAAGAGCGAGGGGTGAGCCAGTATTTGCTGCCGAACTCGCGGGACGTCCGCTGCCTGACAATATAAACGGCGCTGTGATATACGAAAAGGCTTTTAAGATGATCGAACCGAAGAACAAGAGCTGTACGTCGAGATGATCTGGATGCCAGCAATCTGCTTGCGGCAGACAAGCGCAAGATCCCGACATGGGCCAGTGCAAGAAAAGACCATTCAGATGTACGGGCAAGCGTTGTCCCTGGCGGAGGAGGCTTCCCGAATGCCTGAGTGTCGTTTTCAGACCGATTGGAAAGATGGCTTCGAGGCATTGTTTCCTGACTACCCAGCACTGCGTAAGCTGGCCATGCTCGCGGCGATACGCGCCATACTGCAAGCCAGAGATGGCGATATGCCTGGTGCAGCCGGATCCATTGAGCTGGTCGTCAAAATGAGTTATGCGACAAAGGATGATAGGGTCCTGATTAATGTATTCGGCAGGGGCGCCATTATTCGCATGTCTGTGACGGCTCTGGAGGCCGCTGTGGATTATGGTCAGTTCAGTGATGCCCAGGCACGCTCTCTTGCCAGGGCGTTTTGCAAATAGATATTCGGTCCGAGCTTCGTCAGAGCAATGCAAGGCGAACGAGCGTTGATTATGACCACGTTCCTCAATACGATGCAGCGTTATCCCCTGGGATCCACACGGGATTTCGACTAGGTACTGGGGGGCGCATATTCGAGGATATATACTTCCTATATTTGTCGCCCCGTTGTCTACCGGGACCAGCTCGAATCGCTGCGCTACATGAGCAAACAGATCCGTCTGTGCCGTCTGACCTATCGAGAAACTAGACGGCTGGATCTCAGATGGCTGGACGCGCAGAATGCCGGGCCATTGACCGCGATAGTTTGCCCCTGCTTTATTGGTTCTCGCTCTTATATAGATGTCGTAACTGCAAACGGACGCGGCTGCCAGCTTCTCTTGGCAATCCAGACCTACAAGCATCGTTTTGCGTCTTATCCCTCGTCACTGGCTGAGTTAAAGGCAAAGGAAAATTGGAACCTGGGCACCGAAGACCCGTTCAGCGGCAAAGATTTTATCTACAAACGGACAGGCAAGGGTTTCCTGCTCTACAGCGTCGGGCCGAATCTCAAAGACGATGGCGGGGTTAAATGCAAGCAAGACTCATATCGGAAAGGTGATATCGTGTGGAGAACAGACCACAACGTGACTCTTCCATATTGAACAACGGCACCACTGGGCAACACCAAGTGGCGGGCTCGGAAGCGAAGGAATTCGTCATGAGCAATTGGATCGGCAATAATATATCCTCTGCCGTGAAGGCGGCTTTGGCTGTAATTCTTCTTCTGGCAGCAGCGGCCGGCGTCGCATCGTTCGTGCTTGGCCGGAAGGTGGAACGCCCAGAATGGCGATCCGGGCAAAAGGCGGGCCAAGCTCGCTGGCTGACCTGGAAATCCCAAAGGTCCCGGACGATCAAAATGCGGCTTTGATCTATGCCAAAGCATTCAAGATTCTGGAGAACAAAGATGCCGGCGAGTCCCTCAAGATTCTGACGTCCGTTCGAGATAGACAGGATAAACCCATGCCCCTGGAGCAAGATCAGACAGGCCACAAGTCGCTTCGCTGACGCGATGCCGCTCATTGAGCAGGCCGCCTCTCGTCCACGGTGCCGGTTTCCCATCGACTGGGAAAGGGGCTCGCTAACACCAGTCAACCACATTTCCGGCCTGTGGAGGCTGCAGTCTTTCCTCTCAGCAACATCCCTCCTGGCTACTCACGATCACAACATGACGGCCGCTCTGCGATCAGTGAGACTGGAGTTCAGGCTTAGCGACTCGCTCAGTGAGAGCCCGCGATCTTCTCCAAGCAAGTCAGGTCAGGTCTCATCGAGACAGCCTGTGAATCGCTGCACTACTGTCTCCAATCCGGCGCTATTGACCCTCAGCAGGCGAGGCAGCTTTCCACCACACTTTCCGAGATTAATCTGGCACCAGGTCTTACCAGGGCTATGAAAGGAACGAGAGTCTTGGGAGGGCTGAGCGGCTTCGCGTTCTTTCGCAAGCACCCGATCGATTTCTGCAATATGCGGCCAGCAGGCGGTGACCCGTGGGGCGGTGGCGTCTGGGCGATATGCGAAGAAGTCTTCCCGCAAGGCCGTTTCTCTATGCGGATCGGTTAGTTTACTTCAGATCAATGGACAAGGTTATTGCAGATAGCGCGCTGCCGTTCCGTGAGTTCACGGTCAAAAGGCAGCGAGGTACTACCCGCAGCAGGGATCCCTGGTATGCCGGGGTAAGCAACATGCTGATCCGGCGTTCTGCAGGTCTTTCGCCGCGCGCGATCGGGGAATTGCCAGCCTTTCACTGGCCCGGGTCGCCCTCGGGCTATCGGCTTATCACAGCCAATATGGGAGTATCCCGCCGATCTGGACGAGTTGGCAGCCCGGCTGACATGGAAACTGCCCCAGGACCCGTTTTCAGGAAAGCGACTTATCTACAAACGGCAGGGCAAGGGCTTCCTGCTCTGCAGCATCGGGCAGGACCTTACGGACGATGGCGGGCAGAGGGTCGCCGGCAGCGAATACTGGGCGAATGGCGACATTGTGTGGAAGATGGACGACTAACCCGGTGCTGCCACCGTTCCTACATCGTCGTCCGTTCCATCTTTAATCCCAGCGTCTCTTCTTCCGCCTCTTCCAGCGCGAGCTTGGCGAGCGGGAACGGTTCCAGGGCTCGCGTGAGGATGCCGTGGACCTTCGCGAGGAGCACGCCGTAGTTGGTCATCGGGATTCCGGCCTCGGCTGCCACCTGCTGGCGGTAGCGCATTTCCCGGGGGTTGAGACATGCATCCGCCGCAGTGGACTATCAGTTTGTAGCTCGCCACATCCGGCGGAAAATCTCTGCCGGAGGCAAACCCGAACTCGAGCTCGCCGCCAACCATTTGCCTCAGCCATCTCGGGATTCCTGACCTTGCCTATGTCATCGGCCTGCTGATGGTGAGTGCAGCCCTCGGATATCAGCACCCGGTCGCCTCTTGTGATGTTATCCACCGCGCGTGCGCCCGCGACAAACGCCGCCAGGTCACCCTTATACCGCGCCATCAGGATCGAAAAGCTCGTCATCCAGATATTCTTCGGAGTATCGGCATCGACCTTCAGAAAGGCCTGCGAGTCCGTGATCACGAGCTTCGGCTTGCGTCCCAGGCTGTCGAGACACGCGTGAAGCTCGCGCTCCTTGACTGTAACCGCGATTGCGTCGTGGTCGAGGGCGTCACGGATGGTCATCACCTGCGGCAGGATCAGCCGGCCCTTGGGCGCTGCCTTGTCGATGGGCACGACCAAGACCACGATGTCTCCGCCGCTGATCAGGTCACCGATGATGGTCGGGCTCGGCAATACCCGCGGGCGAAATCTGCCCCATAGCTGACTTGAGCTGCTCGATTCCATCGCGGCTTGCAGCGCTCACGGGGATAAACACTGCGCTGCGCTCGGTTGCCCACTTCTTCACGGCCGAATAATCCGGGTTCATGTCCATTTTGCTGGCACAGATAATGAGCGGTATCTCTCGCGCCTTTATCTTGCTTGCCAGGTCAGTCTCGAACTCGCCCGGCTCCTGGCCGCTCTCGACAATCAGGACGGCGACATCCGTATTCTCCAGCACGCGTAGCGTCTTTTCCACGCGCATTTGGCCGAGTTCGCCGACATCGTCGATCCCCGCAGTGTCCGTAACAACCACCGGACCGATCGGCAGAATCTCCATCGCCTTCGACACAGGGTCGGTAGTGGTGCCGGGAACATCCGAGACTATCGCGAGGCGCTGGTTTGTGAGCGCGTTGATCAGGCTGGACTTGCCGGAGTTGCGCCTTCCGAATATCGATATATGGACCCTCTCGCCGGAGGGTGTCTGATTAAGGATGTTCATACTCCAGTGCCGAGGGTTTCACCCTCTTATCTCCCACCAAGGGCGCTGCCCTTGGAACCCGCCAGGAAACTGAGTTTCCTGGTGGTTTGTTTGCTCTTTTGCAATCATCTCGGAACGTGAGGGAAGATACGCGAGCGTGATCGTTACCTCATCACCGGTTATGGTTATCTGTTCGGTGATGTGCTCCACGATTCCTTGTTTCTCCGCAGTCGCTAAATTAGGCCAGCGGGCATAGAGATCACGAGCTTCATGCAGATCTCGTCGGACGATAGATGCTGAATCTCAGAAAATCTATCTCCGCCTCTAACTCCGGTATCCCCTCATCCATCTGAGCAAGCCTCTCCTCAAGCGGTCTGTTGTATTCTGCAAAACGCTTGGATGTCAGCCCTCCGTCCATATACAGCTTGTAAAGTTTGCTCATCTCGGCCCTTACTTTAACCGCCCCATTGCCGTCTTTCTTCCACAGCAGCCTCCCATACTGATCGTATCCGAACTGCTTAGACCCGAGTGAAGCAGGATAGGCTATCTGCGTGAAGCGGTTCATGTTGGGTATGTGAAGGAATCAGACTCCGGGGCCAATATGCTGACCCCGGAGCGGCTTTATGATATCGAGGCAGATTGACCAGATACCATAGGTCTGAAAAAACTCAAATGCGCGACTTCGCGGGTTCACCAAGCAAGCTGAGAATATCACTGTACCCCCTGGCACGTGCATAGTCCGCAGCAGTTCGACCGTAAGCGTTGACAGTGTCGGTCTTTCCGCCGTGCGCGACGAGGTATCTTACAACACTTTTTCTCCGCTCATTGTCGCCGGCTGAGTTTTTCCATTTCAATGCTGGCGGTGTTCTCAAGTCCATCAGCGATATCATTAAAGGAGTAATACGTGCGCAGTTCACGGTATTTGTGTCCGCTCCTCGGGAGATCAGGAGCTTAACAACGGCCAGATGCGCGTTTTCACTGGCCCAGTGTAAGGGAGTATATCCAAGGCCATCCTTGCCATTGACGCTTGCTCCGCGTCTAAGCTGCAACTTAACCTGATCTATATCTCCAAGTCCTGAGGCGACGAAGATGTCGCTTCTGCCGCCCTTTTCAATCATTACGCGAGCCAAGCCGCGCCACCCGTTGCGCACAACCCGTACAACGGACTGTAGCCCGCCTTATCTCTGGAATTGGCATCAGCGCCGTGCAAAACTAATGCTCGACCTGTGCTCTCACAGCACGCCTCTGCAGCCAATGCAAGAGGGGTTTGCCCGTTCTTATCTCGGCGATTCACGTACCCCTTACCGACCAGGGCCTCGAAGCCGTGAGAATCTTCGCCCTGAGCTGCGTAGTGAAGCGGTAGTCGCCCCAATATATCTTGAACATCAGGTTTGGACCCTTTCTGCAGAAGAAAGGCTATGACGCCGCCCCGATTGGAGTAAGCAGCGTAGTGCAAGGCCGTCCAACCAAATGGTGTACGGTATTCGAGACTTGCTCCATGTGCCCATAAGATGGATACTATGTCCAGTTGTCCTGCTGCGGCAGCTTCTTGAAGTAAGCTGGTTTCCACAATGCTTTTTTGGTTTACGTTCCCTCCGCGCTTCAGATATGCTTTCACAGAAGCCACATCCGCGCACTTTACTGCAGCAAAGATGTGCTCCGCATCCGACGGGGGAACGGTTGTTGTTTTCGAAAAACAGACAACAGCGCTTGCCAAAAGCAACGCAATTGTCCATCTAATTCTAGGCTCGCAATGCAACCGCATGACGCAACCACCTTAACCTTCGGTTATTTACAAACAAAGATGCTCTTCATAAAGACTCACTGCACAGGCAACAGTCCTAAATGGGGTAAACCACCAGGACCTGTGGTTATAGGAGCCCGCGGGTCAAGTGGCGGAGCCGATGGGTACTGTGAGTTCAGCCAGTGTCCAAAACCATTTTCGTCAAAGGGGGGCAAATAACCTTTCATGAACTCCTCAAGAGAAGGTGCCCTGTTATGCACCATGTGAAAAGCGGCCAAGAAGTGGCTGATCTTAGCAGCGCAGTATCCGGCACAATCCGCGGAGGTCGCATCACTCAGCAGTTCATTGACTAGCCCGCCGACAAATCCGCCCCACGGCCCGCCGAAACCACCCCCGGTAGAAACAACCACCCTCGTGCACCTCGCGCCTGTTGAGCTGTTCAGGCTGTTATCGCATGTGTTCTCACACGATTGCTCGTAGCTCTGCAACTCTCCCTGAGTCAATGGGTGGTCATTAGCGGGCATGCTGTCCGTCCCCTGGGGGTCATCATACAAAACCGGATTTCCGTCTGCATACGCATATGCTTCACTTCCGGACGGCTCGGCCCTGTCCCTCTGCGTGAACCTTCCAGTCTGCGGCTCATATAACCTCACCCCAAGCTGCATTAGCCCAAAACAAGGCTCCTGGTAATGAGTGTAATACCCCAGTCTACCAACATATTGATACGGCTGCTCCACCGAATTGGCCAGCTTATCGTGTGAAATCAGAGCACCATAGGCATCATACGCATACCTGTCAGTGACCGTTCCAATCCCATCAGTCAACAACCTTGTGGATCCGAGAGCGTCGAAGTGATAGTAGTTCCACGTTGAGCTCTGCTGCCTGGCTAATAACTCGCCATCCGGCTCCCTATAGTAATAAACGGTCCCACCGGGCATATCTTCCTCGACTACCGCCGGAATACCTGCCGACGCATCATAGACGAAGCTGTAGCTGCTTCCGTTGGCGCTCATGCCTATTCGGTTGCCATCAGCATCCCAGGTGTTGCTGAGAGTTCTGCTATCATAGCTTGCGGTATCCAGAAGACCTGCAGGCGTATAAGTATAACTTTCCACGGTGGTATATCCCGAAGAATCTCTAACAGATGAGAGGTTCCCGCTGCCGTCATAGGCGTAACCGGCAACTGAAGTGGTTCCGTGCATCCCAGGCCAACTGACAAGCTGGTCGGCGGAGTTATACTGCATTTGGTTTGCGCCGCTTGGCGGATTGAGCCTGTTGCCTACCCAGTCATAGCCGTAGCCTCCACCTGCTGGCTGGCTCGGAACTGAAAGGCGAGCATCTCCAATTAGCCTGTTGGGCATCGCAACCATAGTTCCACGTGCCTGTCCAATGGGCAAAGCTCCGGGGTCAGCGTTCCGTGCCCCGGAGCTTGTTATTCTCTATTTCGTCGCCAAGCTGGTGCGTGCAATGCCGTAGTCGCACTCAGTTCTTGCGTGAATGCTTGCGCAAATCCGGGATGGTATAGGATGTCTTAATCTTTCCGTCTAAGCCAGCCAGGTAAAACGTCCCTTCGGAAGTGCCGACCATCACAGTGTTGTCATCGACCCAAGCTGGTCCCATATTGCCTGCCAATGTTCCCAGTTGTGTCTCCTGAGCGCTCATCAAGTCTATCGAAGTATAATGATCGCCGTTTTGATAAGCCAGATGAGCACCGTCCGGAGACAACACTGGTGCCACCAGACTACCATATTTGCCGATCTCGCGTTTTTTTTGAAACTGCTGGTCCCACGCCTCCAGAACACTTTGAGACTGATCGAAAGAAATCACAACAAACATCTTAAGTGCTGAAGACCAACGTGCGTATTTGATATCCTGGCGGCTGCTCACATTTCTGGCTGTGCTTGTAGTCGTATCATAGGCCATAACTCCGCCGGAGTTTATCAAAAAGGTCTTGCCGTCAGGACTCCAGCACAGAGGAGAGCCCACGAGTGAAAGCTTGCTAGCTGTCTTTTTTACCAAATCCACTACGTAAACTGTGGGATAGATTTGGGGTGCCGATGCCCGCCCACCCCGAGTCACCTTGACTTGCCAATCTATCAGTCTGTCCCTGTCAAAGGTAGTTACTACAGATGCAGCCAGCAATCGGCCATTGGGAGACACTGCCAGTCCAAATATCTGGCCACCTCGTGGATATTTCAGTTGTTGTAGTCTTTCACCATCAGGTTGTACACCCAAAGCGAAGATGATAATAAACCCTGACTTGTGCTCACTCCGCTAAGCACGAACTCTCCAAGGGTGTTGTCCGTAACAGCGTCTTCGAAACCGACAGTGGAGTCATCAACTTGCCTCACTTTACCGCTGCCAATATTCATTTGGTATAAGGGGCCCGTGACAAACCCATGAGGCATACCTGGCACGACTAGAGCTTGCGGCGCTTTAGATAGAACGCCTATCCATTTGAAGAATGCATCTCTTGGATTGCGGGGCTTGCTTGATATCGTGTGACTGTCTTCTCGCTTCGTATTCCTCGAAACACCACTACTACTGCAACCCGCTATTGTAAACAAAGCCAGCGTTGCGATTGCAAGCATACGAGTATACCTCATCTATAGTCCTCCAACTTATTTGTTTTACAACTTATTTGTTTTGTTAGGACCGGGCAGGCGCTCGGCTTCGCCGGTTGGCGGGGATATTGCTTTGAGCAGTCCACATTCAAGTTTCGGCTTCGCCGCAGATCTTGAATCATGAAGAATCCCTCCATAGGCCTTTGAGATAGGGCTACGTCTATTATCTAGAAGAAATCCGACATTCCTCACCCGTGCTAACCTACCTGGCAGTTGTCCGCTGAGCCGCACATCCCAACAGAGGTCACCGCAAGGCTCAGCGAACGACCACCAGGCATAGAACGCGACCAATCAAGCTATGGCCGCGCTCTTATTGTTGCTCCTTGCATACAACTCGTGTACACACCATTACGTACTCCAGCGCAATCTACCACGCCAGGATTGCTAGCACAAGTAGCATAAAGATCACATACCGGTGGTACTGAGCTCCCACTGACTCCAGCCCCAATGCCAAGTTCGGGGCCTCCGGATCGGTTTACTGGTACATGCAGGGCTGGGCGGCGTCCACCCAGGCGCTACCGGAATAGTACCCGCAAGTTGGGCACAGTAATCAGTTTTCTCTAACAGACAATTCCTGTAGGCCTGCTGCGCATAGTAGCTACACCAGGCTGATCGTCCGGCGTTTGGCTTTGGTTTCTTGGGTATACTTGGTATCTTAGGTGTAATCACTGGGAAACCTGGCTTCCCACCGATCCAGATAGGTTTCCAACCCGGGTTACTCGGCAAATAATCGGATCGACCACTAGGATCAACGAGTTCCATCGGAGACCCTTCGCTATAAACGTATGTGCTTGTTACACACTCTTCTGGATCTTCTTGCGTGAACCTACCTGCCTCCGCGTCATAGAACCGCACCCCAAGCTGCAGCAGCCCAAACTCCGGCTCCTGCCAGTGCGTATAATACCCCAGTCGCCCCACATACTGATAAGGCTGATCAGTCGAGTTCGCTATCAGTTCATCGTGAGAAAGCAACGATCCATAGGCATCATACGCGTACTATCCGTGACCGTTCCAGTCCCATCAGTTAACAACCTGGTAGAGCCAAGGGCATCGAAGTGATAGTAACTCGTGGCAAGACCTGCCTGTCTGGCTATCAGCAAACCGTCTGGATCTCGGTAGTAATAATCAGTCCCAGTGGGCGTATCTTCCTCGACTACCGCCGGAATACCTGCCGACGCATCGTATACGAAGCTGTAACTGCTTCCATTGGCGCTCATTCCAACTCGGTTGCCGTCAGCGTCCCAGGTGTTGCTGAAAGTTCTGCCGCCGTAGCTGGCGGTATCCAGAAGACCTGCAGGTGTGTAGGTATAGCTTCCGCAACCATCTGAAACTGATGTAAGGTTCCCGCTGCCGTCATAGGCGTAACCCGCAACTGAAGTGGTCCATGCATCCCCGGCCAGCTCCCAAGCTGGTCGGCGGCGTTATACTGCATAGAATTGGATCCATACGGTGGGTTGAGCCTGTTGCCAACCCAGTCATAGCCGTAGCCTCCACCTGCTGGCTGACCAGGAACCGGACTAGGAGGAGTGGCGCCGGCGAGCCTGTTGTTGGCATCGTAGGTATAGTTCCAGATGCCGGTCCAGTCGGTCATGGACTTCGGGTTGCCTGCATAGTCTCTTGGGATGGAAGTATAGTCTATTGTTGCAAGAGTAGTTGAGCCGCTATAGTGGGTTATTGTGTTAAGCCCGTAGCGGGGGTCGGTCATATCGTAGGCATAGGCCGTAGATGTGCCGTTGGCAAGTTGAACATTTGACCTGTTGCCGGCACCATCATCATATTGGTATGAACTCGTTCCCGAGCTGTGGGTCATGGAGGTCCTTGACGTACTGGCTGAATCGTAACCATCGATAGTGTAGTCATAGGTGACGCCATCGCCGTAGTTCGTGCCCTGCACGAGTGAATCATAAAAGTGCTGGTAAACGGGCAATGTGGGAAGGCTGCCGGTGTAGTTGTAGTAAACATCGATCAACCGGCCCCGGAAATCATACTCGTTCACGGTAATAGCCCCATTGCCATCTTTCTTCCACAGGAGCCTGCCATACTGATCGTATCCGAACTGCTCATTCCCGAGTGGAGCCGGGTAGTCTATCTCTATCACCCGGTTCATGTCGTCGTAGGTATAAGAATCAGGCTCCGGGGCCGGTGTGCTGACCCCGGAGGTCGTGATCTACTTGTTTTTCGGGCTCTAAGCCCGGGCTTTTGCCGGTCTGGCTTGTGTTAATGGTTTTTAAACTCGGTCTCACTCAGTACCACGCTGACTCAGTTGGTTGCTCTTTCTGTTTGGTGCCAGCCAAAGGACGAGGCAGAATATCTTGCAGTAGCATTGTGAGCAGAGGACGCTGAAAAATGGGTGCATTATCCAGCCAGGCAAGAATATCGTCCGCGACTTTGTCTTTTTCCCCTTGTTGTTCTGAAGTCCGTTGAATGCGGTACAAAGCGGCCAACAAAATCCCCATCGTTCCATGGTATCGCAGCTTGTCTTCTTTCGCCAGCCAACTGCAGCGCTGCTCGGCATCCCAGTTGAGTCCCGCTGCGGCTTCAGTCTCATATAACCATCCTAGGGCCTGGTGCCGCCCCCAAGGTGACAGTCCCGAATCTTGCTTCGCGACCATTTGCAGAACACTCATTGACTCGCTTAGATATCCGGCAAGGCGAAGAGCCATGCCCTTAGCGAGCATGATCTCGGGTATAAGATCCGCTGTCGCACATATTGATTCGGCAACTGCGACGTGAGACAGGGCGGCCTGGGCATCGCAGGTATAAATCCTGCATAAGGCCGACCACAGCAATACGCAAGAATACCACGTAGGATTCTTTCGAATGGCAGACGGAAGCAAACGCTGTTCGAAATCAAACAAAGCATGCGATATGCGGCCAATGCCAAGATCAACCATTGCCCAGGACAAGAACAGTGCCTCATCACCATCGAGCGACAGCGCTGAGGCATCAAGCTCCTGCAGACGAATCGTGGGTAAAAGCAATTGCAAATCAACAGCCATTTCTGACAACTGCTGCCGAACGGTCTCCTTGCGCTCCAATTGCCATTCTTCATTCCCAACCATTTTGCTCTGCTCCTTTAACCCACCGAACTCAGAACAGGTGACCCTTCGGCCAATTATTTAAGGTACACCGACGGGTATTGGGCCACGGCGTCTCGTTTCCTTCTTTGGCTGCAGTTCTACACTGCATCTGACACCAGTAGCATTCATCTTTAAACAATCGTTTCTGACCTGGCGGAATCTTTAGACCGTCGACATGATTCAGACAATCTCCGGCCGTATTGTTGCATTCGTCTAGTAGCTCTTTCGTTGATGGGCCACAAGCTGTTTCCAGCGTGAAGAGTGATTGTGGCGCCCACCGTGCCAATAATCCGCAAGACCAAGCCCGCGCCTGCCTTCGTGCCCACCGTTATTATTTGCAGGATGGGGGCGGCTTCCAAACCGCTAGGGTCGATGTTTGCCAATGGGTTACCTTCTGCGTACCACACGAAATTCGAGTTGGATGGAAGAGTATCCCTTTGCGAAAACATTCCAGTCTCGGGTTCGTAGTATCTAACCCCAAGCTGCAGCAACCCAAACTCGGGCTCCTGCCAATTGCTATAATAGCCGAGTTGTCCTACATACCGATACGGCTGGTCCACCGAGTTCGCGAGTACGTCGTGCGCAAGCGATGCCCCATATCAGAGATCTCAAAAACGTACCGCTATATTTCATTTGCTGAATTCTCGCCGCCATACGAAAAGGATGGTTTCCTGGCAGTCAATTCACTCTTAGCAACTTGCACACTAGTCTCCCGATCATACAACCAATTGTCCCAGTGTTGTTAAAGTTTGCCTGGTGAATTTCCTCCGACCTAGCGATATGTTCGCGAATCAGAATACTCAGTTAGATCCCGGCTGGCAAGAGTGAAGCCTAAGACTGTGTCAGGGACATCTTGCCGACCTGTGACTGAGCGGCAAATACCTGCTGTCGAAATGGAGAACGTGTTCCAGAGAGTAACAGGGGCCTACGACCTCGAACGGCTGAAGCGGTCACGCGTTGTTTATGTCGATACCGGAGGGGCAGCAGGTTTTGAGGAAGACTTGGTCCGCGCCGGAGTCGGCGAGCATGTCTTGATCGATCCCGACACCGTTTTCGTAACTAATTTGGCCACCCAACAGGTCTATCGACGTAACGTCGGGCGACCGAAAGTCCAGGCCTTGGCTGAACGACTTCGCGACATCAATCCAGAAGCTGTGGTCCTCACCTTCAGCTTCCAGTTGAGCAAATCACTGATAAAGAGTTCTACCATATTCTTTTTGACGCCGCAGAGGGGAGAGAAAAGCCCGAAGCGGTCTTGTTGTGCGGCTTGACCGATAGCTTTCCTGCCCAAGCACGAGTTAACACTCTCGCCATCAATTCTGGTGTCGCCAGCTTAGCCGCCCAGGTGTACTTGGAAGGCAGAGGTGCAGACATAACATTCACGTTTCCCGGCATTACGCCAGCCTGCCATCCGTGCGCTCTCAGCTCTCGATACAGAGCGTATCTCAAGGAATGTTTCCACGATGATGTGACGTCTGACGGCACGCCGATTTTTACAACAACACAATTAAATGCCCTGAAGGGCTTCCTGACCATGGCTCTTTTGCATCACGGGACCCCTAATCATAATCTGGTTCAACCCGGACTTGCCACTTGGAGCCTTTGATAAAGCATTTGGCGGACCTTCCGACTCGCTTCGCGGATGTCCGTTCAGGTGGGTGCGACATCCGCGAAGCGAGCCAGGGGTCTGGGGCCGGCGGTCTCTGGTCCCGGGTTCGGGGGCGAAGCCCTCGGATAATCCGCAAATCCGAGAGTATATACCCAAAGATAATGCTGAGACTGGACTGTACCGTCCCTTTCCTGTAAAATACTTAGGGCCTGGAAGTTCCGGCTCGTTCTTTATTGTACGATTGCACGCCGCTTCCACAACCACAAGAGCAATCGCTCCACCGCAGCGCCTCGTTCGCCGGTTAGACACTTGCTCACACACCTCGGAGGTTATTTGTAAATGGACGAACAGATGGTCCTTGACCAGCTCGTACGGATGTCGCTGGAAATAGGCAAGCCCGAAAACGACTATGTGATATTGGGTGAAGGCAATACTTCAGCCAGGATCGACGATGACTTTTTCTTCGTGAAGGCCAGCGGAAATTACCTTGGCACCGCCGACAACGACACCTTCGTGAAGGTAAAAATGAAGGACGCCCTCGCGATCATGGACGTGGGCGAGATGACGGACGAAGAGATTAAGGATGCCCTGTTTGCAGTGTGCGCGGACCCCTGCAACAAGTTGAAGCCATCGGTCGAGACCACTTTCCACGCATTCCTGCTCAGCCTCCCTGGTATCAATTTTATTGCCCACACTCACGCTGCCGCGGTGAACATGATCCTTTGCAGCCAGAATGCGGAAGCGATAATCAAGGGCCGCATTTTCCCGGATGAAATAGTCTACTGCGGCATTGAGCCGATCTATATCGAATACACCGATCCCGGTCTGGTCCTGTCACAAACGATCCGCGAAAAAGTTTGCGAATACATCGACAAGAACGGCTGCAATCCGAAAGAAATCCTGGTTCAGAACCACGGTTTGATAGCCGTCGGCAAAACCGCGCACGAATGCGAAGCGATTACCGCAATGGCGGTCAAAACCGCGCGCGTTCTCCAGGGCGCCTACAACTTCGGCGGCATTCACTACTTCACCGAGGAAAACGTTCGCAGGATCTACACTCGACCGGACGAGCATTACAGGATGCAGCAGTTCAATAAGTAGAGCCATCAGTTATAAGTGCGCAGTATTCTCGTCATCCTGAACTTGATTCAGGATCAGCGTGACGGGTACTATCGAGGGCGAGCACTTGCCATCAGTTGCCGGTCCGAGGCTGAGGGTTGGCAGCATTTCCTGAAAGGTACATCCCAATGAGCGATAAGCTGGTTAGATACAAGAAAGTGGATCACGCCCTGCCGGCGAAGAACCTCGCGTGGCGTGTGTATGAGGCGGGGGTGGAGAACTTCGGTAAGACCGGAAAGCCGGACGAACTGCCTCTGGTGAAACCTAAGCACGATGAAGTGCTGGTGCGAGTAGATGCGATAGGCGTCTGCTTCTCGGACGTGAAACTGATCACCCAGGGAGCCAGCCACCCGCGAATAACCGGGCGGGACCTGGTAAACGACCCTGTGACACCCGGGCACGAGGTGTCACTCACCGTGGTGGAAGCCGGAGATGACTACAAGGACAAATACAAGCCGGGCGACCGGTTCATAATGCAGGCCGATGTATACTTCAAAGGCGTCAACATCGCCTATGGTTACGTCCTCGCGGGCGGCATGCAGCAGTATGGCATCGTGGGCGAGCCGGTACTCAACGGCGACGAGGGATCTTACCTGATCCCCGTCAACAAACCGGAAACCGGCTATGCCGAAGCGGCGCTTGTCGAGCCGTGGACGTGCGTGGTCGCATCATACCGCATCCACCATCGCAAGGCCCTCAAGCCGGGCGGGATAACGCTCTTTGTCGGGGTGGAAGACGGAGATTATGTGATTGACGGCGCCCTGTGCGCTGATGGCGCCCCGTCAAAGCTTATTCTGGCGGGAGCGTCGGATCTCTTTGAATCGACACTCTGCAACTGCCGCGGCTGCGATGCCGAGATCGTTCGCACCGGCAAGCTGGGCGCGGGACAAGTCAAGGCGCTGCGCGAAGAACGCACGGGAGACAAGGGATTCGATGACATCGTCGTCCTTGGCACACCCGATCCTGAGCTTGCCGAAGCGCTCGGCGCGAGCGTTGCCAGAAACGGCGTTATGGCTATCGTTGCGAATAAGCCGATAGCCCGGCCTCTTCAAATAGACGTTGGGCGCGTGCATTATGACTACATCGACTTCGTCGGGACCAAATCGAAAAAGGTTTCGGATGCCTACACAAGCAGCCGCGACAGCGAACTCATCTCCGGGGGGACCGCGTGGTTCATTGGCGCCGCGGGTCCGATGGGTCAAATGCACGTTCAGCGCGCGGCAAAGATGAAGAACGGCCCGAAAAAGATGCTCTGCACCGATGTCGACAACTCCCGGCTTGATTATTTGAGAGCAAGCGTTGCCGATGCCGCGCAGGAGAATGGCGTTGAGATAGTCTTCCTGAACCCGATGGAAGCGGGTCCTGTCGGCCAGCAAAAGGCGATAGATGACATGACCGGCGGCAGAGGGTTCAATGATATCGTGGTGCTGGCTCCGGTCCCGGCATTGATCGCGGGAGCCGTGCCGCATTTGGCTGAAGGTGGTCTGATGAACATCTTCGCGGGTGTGCCGAGGGGAACCATCGCCACAATCGACCTGAGCGTGACGTTCATGAAAGGCAACAGGTTCGTCGGTTCCAGCGGATCAAGGCCGCAGGACATGGTGGACACCCTTGAATACACGGAAACCGGAGAGCTGCCTACAAAAAACTCACTCGCGGCGATCGGCGGCATAGATGCGTTGGTCGACGGCGTTTGGGCTGTAAAGCAGGCCAAGTTCCCGGGCAAAACGGTAATCTTCCCGCATATAACAATGCCTCTGACCGCACTTACCGACCTCGACAAGGTGATGCCGAATGTGCACGCCAAGCTCAGAGACGGAAAGTTCTGGACACAGGAAGCCGAGGAAGAGCTGCTTTCGAGTAAGCTGGAGATCTAGGGAGCAAAGACGGGTTTATATCCCCAGGTATCCTACCTGGAGAGATGAGGGTTCGGAAGGTTCCTGCGCACCAACATAAGGACAAAGCAATGTGTGAGAATGAACGTTTCAAGAACAAAATCGCTCTGGTTACAGGCGGAGCCCAGGGCTTGGGAGAAGCCATCAGCAAGCGGCTGGCAAGTGAAGGCGCGACCGTAATAGTCGCCGACATCAACGAGGACGGGGCCAAGGCGACAGCCGAGCGTATCGCCGGCGACTACAATGTTACGACCCAGGGCGTCAGGATGGATGTCACCGACGACTTCCAGGTTCACAGCATAATGGAGGCCATCGAGAAGGACTTCGGCAGGCTGGATATTCTCGTAGCGAACGCGGGTATCCTGAAGGCGTATGAGCTGACCGAATTTCCCGTAAGCGAATGGCGTCAGGTGATCGAGGTCAATCTGATCGGCTACATGATCTGCGCGAAGCATGCCTGCCAGATAATGAAGAAGCAAAAGAGCGGCGTTATTGTCCAGGTGAACTCGAAGTCGGGCAAGAAGGGCAGCTTCCGCAATTCGGCCTACGCCTCCAGCAAGTTCGGCGGCATCGGTCTGACCCAGAGCCTGGCTCTGGAGATGGCGCCATATTCAGTTCGGGTGAACGCAGTGTGCCCGGGCAATCTCCTCGAAGGCACGCTCTGGCAGAACAGCTTGTTTGAGCAGTACGCGCGAACACAGAACATAACCGTGGAACAGGTAAAACAGAAATACATGGACCAGGTCCCGCTGGGCCGCGCCTGCGAATATGATGATGTGACGAATGTAGTCACGTTCCTGGCATCGGATGACGCAAGCGACATGACCGGCCAGGCATTGAACGTAACCGGCGGCCAGGAAATGCGCTAGCAGCCTGCGGATAGAGTCTATCAACGGAGCACCGTACACCGGTGTTTCGGGAAGCTTGTTCCCGAAACCTGAGCACGTATCGGGAATAAACTTCCCAATACACCGGGCCTATAATGACTTTTGTTGCTTCGGTTCCGAAGGGGCCGAAGCCGCCGGGGGCTGTGGTTCAGCTTTTTGAACTTGCGACTTTGTGGCATTCCGACATACTCGGAGGACAATTCGTGAAAGTGGAGCGATATGCGGAGAATCCGCTGGTTAAGCCTTCGGACGTCAAAGCGTCCAGACCCGGCTACGAGGTCATCTGCGCGTTTAATGCCGGAGTCATTGAGTATAGCGACGAAATACTGATGCTGATGCGCGTGGCCGAGCGTCCCACGAACCACGACGCTGACAAGGTGCTGATCCCGATAGTCGACTTCGAGACTGGCACGGCAAGACAGAAAACACTGGAGTTCGACTCGAAGACGGAAGGCATTTTGCTGGAAGACCCGCGCGTCGTGGCATTCCCCGGGAAGATATACCTCACCTCCATCTCGCACTTCAGAGTGGCTCGCAGCCGAGATGGGCGCCACTTTACGGTGGATGAACGGCCCGCTATTAACCTGGACCAGGAGTACGAGGCCTACGGCATCGAGGACCCGCGTATTACCAGGCTGGGCGACACATATTATGTCGTCTACAAAGGCGTCGCTCCCACCGGAATCACACAGTGCCTGGCGAGCAGCTCAGACTTCGTGAATTGGGAAAAACACGGCATCTTGCTTGCTCCCGAAAACATGGACGGCATTCTGTTTCCGGAAAAGATCAGGGGCAGATACGCTATGCTGCATCGCCCGCATCCGAAGTTCATCGGCATGCCCAATATGTGGGTGGCATATTCCAACGACCTTATCCACTGGGGCGAGCACAAGTTCCTGTTGGGCTGCGCCGAAGGAACGTGGGAATGCGGAAGAATCGGCGGCGGAGCTGTGCCGTTCATGACGCAGGAGGGCTGGCTGGAGATCTACCACGCGGCAACGCCCGACGATCATTACGTCCTGGGCGCGGTACTACTGGACAAGGAATATCCTGAGAAGGCAATCGCCAAGAGCCCAAGCCCGCTCCTCAAACCCGAAGCTCCCTACGAAGTGCATGGTTTCAAGGATAACGTCGTATTCACGTGCGGAGCGCTGGTCAAGGGAGATACGGTCAGTGTATATTACGGCGCCGCGGATGAGGCGATGGCAGCGGCAGACTTCAGCTTGCACGAAATACTCGGGAGTCTGCGCAGCGTTTAGCGGGGCTGGCAGAGTCCGGCATGAAAGGATGTATAAATCGCGATGAACATATTACTCTTCTCGTTCCTGGGATTGGCGGCAGGAATTTTCAGCGGACTGATCGGAATCGGAGGAGCGACTATCGTGATTCCCGTGCTGGTCTTCGGTCTGCAGTTCAGCCAGCAAAAAGCGCAGGGAACAACGCTTGCGATGATGGTGCCGCCAATCGGCCTGCTCGCGGCATGGACTTACTACAAATCCGGCTATGTGGATATCAAAGTCGCAGGATTAATGGCGGCAGGATTCTTTGTCGGCGGCCTGCTCGGAGCCAGGGTAGCTACCGGGCTCTCGAATGCCGTTCTTCAGAAGGTTTTCGGAATAGCGCTGCTTGTGATCTCATTGAAGATGATAATCGGCAAGTAACCTGCATTCATCAATAACGGCCCCGGAACTCTGGGGCCGCTTTCGGGTTTTACCGCAAGAACATCAATATGCGCCCCGATATAACCCGATGAGTTCCCGATCAGAAAGAGATCGGTCGCTTTTTCGGCCTAGAAAGTAGACTCCCGCGGCGCAATCAAGCGCCGACGGCCGATTGATGAGAATATAGTCGAAGTATTTGAAACCGAAAGCCGTGATCTCCGCGAGGTTACCGGCGATCTTTCGAGCGGCTTTTCCCCTGGCAAAGCTCCGTATGAAGTTCACCCAGGCCAGAGCGAGAGCCATCCCCGGGCCGCAGACCGCTCCGCTGTCGATCTCCTCAAACGCTCCGAACAACCGGCGATGCCCCAGGTGCGTAAAGCGCGTGAAATCAAACCGGCCTCCGTGCACCGGTTGCATAAACGCGGTCTCTGAATACGCAAATCCGTTAGGTTTGAGAACTCGCCAAAACTCCGAAACACACTTGCACGGGTCGGCTACGTGTTCGAGCACAGCCTGCACTATCACGCAGTCAAATGACTCGTCCGCAAACGGGATATCGTGAGCGTCGCAGATTAACTTGGTCCGGGGACCAAAAGACACATCCGTATCGACCAACTCAATGGCCGGATTTGTCGCAAGCGGTTCCATGCCTATCCCGAGTATGCTCCCTCCGACAATCAGAACCCGCGGAGAACCGCACTCCGCCAGAAGCAATTCAGTTAACCTGGCATAGTTGCGCCTGCCGCTGATATTGGCGCTTATCCCGGGTTTAAGGCGCTTAAGTGCCCTCTTCAGCTTTCCCTTCGGAGACAGGTCGAAGAACAGATTCTTGTGGCCGACAAAGTCGTCGATGGCAAACACACTGGATTGTTCGTTGATTAGAACCGGGACTCCATCCACCACCGGGTATGACGCTCCACACTTGGCGTCGGCGCACAACAAAGACTCTTCGCGCGGCTCCACGAGCGATCCGCAGGCAGGACAGCGCAGCAGGCTACGAATATTATCGGATAACATAAGATCAAGCCCCCCTTCCGCGTTTCGCTGCAACACAGGAAGTCCGATTCAATAGACCGCTTTCTCCGTCTGTTTGTCGAAGACGTGGGTCTTGGCCATATCGAACACCATATTGATCTCCTGGTCTTCCTTGACCTCGGTCTCGGCGTCGATAGTGGCTACCATGGAGAAACCACCGCAGCTCAGGTACATCGTAACAATCGGACCCATCGGCTCGATCACGTCCACCATCGCCTTCGCCTGGTTGTCCGGCGTAGCCTGGACCAGGTTAGCGAGGCTGGCATCGAAGATATCCTCGGGGCGAATGCCGAACTCGACATCCTTTCCCACATAATCCTTGAGAAGCTCCGCCTTGTCCGCGGGAGCCTTCACCTTGAAGCAGCCGCCGTCTATTATGTAACCATCGGAGCCGTCGGTGATCTTAGCGCTCAGGAAGTTCATCGACGGGGTGCCTATGAAGCCGGCCACGAACTTGTTCGCGGGGCGATTGTAGAGTCCGAGCGGGGTATCGACCTGTTGAACGAGACCAGCGCTCATCACAACGATCCGGTCGCCCATTGTCATGGCTTCCACCTGGTCGTGGGTAACGTAAATGGTTGTGATACCAAGCCTGCGGTGCAGCTTTATCAGCTCGGCACGGGTCTGAACTCGAAGCTTGGCATCGAGGTTCGAAAGCGGCTCGTCCATAAGGAAGACCTTGGGCTCCCTGACTATGGCTCTTCCGAGGGCAACCCGCTGTCGCTGGCCGCCGGAGAGCTGCTTCGGTTTTCTGTTCAAAAGATCTCCAAGACCCAGCAGATCGGCGGCTTCCTGCACGCGCCGCTTGATCTCGTCCCTCGGTATCCCCTTGAGTTTGAGGCTGAACGCCATATTATCGTAGACACTCATGTGCGGGTAGAGAGCGTAGTTCTGGAAGACCATGGCAATATCGCGGTCTTTCGGCGAAACGTCATTGACCAGCCTTTCGCCGATGTAGATCTCACCGTCCGTGGCCTCTTCCAGGCCGGCGACCATTCTTAAGGCAGTTGTCTTGCCGCAGCCGGACGGACCGACGAGCACCATGAATTCTTTGTCTTTGATGTCGAGGCTGACATTGTTGACCGCTGTCACGTTCTTGAATGACTTGGTCAGGTTCTTGAGGACGACTTGCGCCATACTGAGGTTTCCTCCGTGTTCGCTCCGGGCTCGTCCCAAAATTGCCGAAGCGGCTAAACAGTGCCGCGCATTGCGCGATCGTTTCCCCGGGACAAGGGGCGGCGATATGCCCGCCGCAGGCTCATAACTAGATTATATGCTGGGCCATTCGGGGTGTCAAACTTGGGCGAGCCCAGGATGTGATCATCCGGCGTAAGGAGACGCCGGACCATCAGTCATCAGTTGAGTGCCATGGCATAGAATGCTGTTTGCTCCTTACTGTTTCCTTCTTCGTCCATTGCACGTTTGTTGATCAGATCGTGTAGAGGCGATATAATACAGGGTAGCTTAGTTTCGGCGCTCATTCGAAGACAACGGCAAGTTAGGGACTGCACCAGATGATAATAACTATTGTTGGCAGGGGGCACGGCGGAACACGCGCGATGTCTCACACTTTGGTCGAAAGCGGCGTCTACATGGGCGCGGAGTTGAACGAATCGGGGGACCTCGTCCCGGCCGATGACCTGTACGAGGCATGCCGTGTAATGGCACGCCACGTCGTGCACCTCGGGGGCTTGGAGTGGGACTTCTCAAAGCTCAATACTATGCCCATCGACGGTGAGTTCACGCGGCTGGTGGAGTCATATCTTTCGTCGGTGCTGGCAAGCGATGCGCAAAACAAGGGCTGGAAACTGCCGGAGACAACTCTCATTTATCCCTGGATCGTGAGAATGTTCCCCGACATTCGCTACATTCACTGGAATCGCGACCCTCGAGATTCGATCCTTGGCGCGCATCTTACTGATGACCTCGCGGATTTTGGCATTCAATACGACGCGACCCAGGACGTGCGGCTCAGGCGCGCTGTCAGTTGGAAGTATCAGCGGGAAATCGTGAAGGCCACCGCAGCGCCGAAGTATTCCATCGACGTGAGGTTCGAGGACTTCATCACCGACCAGGACAATACTCTTGCACGGCTGGAGGACTTCCTGGAAATACCCCTTGCGAAAGTCGAAGTGAGGCCGGAATCGGTCGGGCGCTGGAAGACGGATACCCTCTGCCACGACTTTGACTTTCTCGCGCAGGACATTATCGAATTGGGCTACGAAAAGTGCCCCATCTCCCAAGGAGCCGACTGACTTGAAAACGCCATTTTTCGCCCGGTTAAGCACCGTGAGTTTTAACAACATCAGCGTTTCAGGTGACCTCCGCCACCGTGCGATGCTGAACTTTGACAGGCTCGAGCAGAGCGAGTATCAGATGCCTGAAGTCTTCAGAGAGCCTGCTTACGAGTGGCCGGCAGACCACGAGGGACGCACGATCCTTGCCCTGACGCTTCTGGCCCAGGCAGTCGATCGTAAGCCAAAGTATCTCGAACCCATCATTGAAGCTCTTCCGGCTCATCTTAATGAAAAAGGCTACATGGGCCGCATTCTCACCGATGGCACCGCCGATGAGCAGCAGTTGTCCGGGCACTCGTGGATGCTGCGCGGGTTGTGCGAGTATTACCTCTGGAAGAAGGAGGATAGTATCCTGGACATGGTAAAATCCATGGTCAACAACCTCTTTCATCCCCATCCACGAGAACTACTCGACTTACCCGACCAAACCGGAGGAGAGAACAGGCAAAGGCCAGGCGATAGGCAGCCTGACCGGTGAAGTGTACGGCGCCTGGCGCCCATCGACCGATATCGGCTGCGCGTTTATTCCACTCGACGGCGTCACCCAGGCTTACGAACTATTACAAGACCCACGACTCAAGAGCCTGCTGGATTCAATGGTCGAGAAGTTTTTCACCATCGATGTAGTAAGCGGAAAGTTTCAGACCCATTCCACGCTATCAGCCTGCCGCGGACTACTGCGCTTCTACGAGAGCACAAAAGACCCCGCGCTGCTGGAGAAGGTGCAGAGAATATACGGCGCCTACATCAGCCTGGCAATAACCGAGAATTACGAGAACTACAACTGGTTCGGCAGACCCGAATGGACGGAGCCCTGCGCGGTGATCGACTCGTTTATAGTGGCAATGGGGCTTTGGAAGCATACCGCCAACACCGATTACCTTGAAGATGCCCACCATATCCTGTTCAATGGGATGGGTTACGAGGAAAGACCGACCGGCGGATGGGGATGCGACGTCTGCGCCGGAGCCGGAGATGAGTTTCTGAGCCCTGCCGAAGGCGTTTATGAAGCCTGGTGGTGCTGCCTGATGCGCGGAGGAGAAGGGCTCTCCAGAGCCGTTGAGTACCCTTACTTCTTCGACAACGACCAGATCGTGCTTGGGTTCTACAACTCGAGCCTCGTAACAATCCCCTTTTCAGACGGAGAGATTAGACTCCAGCAGACCAGCGACTATCCCGCGGACGGAAACGTCAAGCTGAGCGTTCTTCATTCAAGTGTAACGGGGACAAAGACTTTCCGGCTGTTCATTCCCGGCTGGGCGCCCAAAGAAAGCGTCAGGCTGAAGCACAATGGCAATATCGTTCCTGTTCGCATCGAAGAAGGCTTCGCGATATTGAGCACAACCGTCAATACCGGTGATACTGTCGAGTTGTGCTTCGATCCGGGAATACGAAGCGCGGATACCGTATGCAAGAACAGCATCCAGGGCTATCACACATTCCGTCACGGCCCCCTCGTCCTCGGGGTAATGAACGATGGCGAACCGATTTCGATAGCAAGAAACGCGAAGCTGATTGAGATGGGTGAAGCAAGTTACCGGGTCGATGGAACAAACGTGGTCCTTTCGCCGATACGCGAATATGTCTACACACCGCTGGACAAGGCCCTGGGCGACCGCAGGCAGATTCTCTTCAAGGACTGACCATTTGTCTAGTCTAAGCATATCCTGGCGTCTTTTCCCTCCGGATTATCGCGGTTGACACCCTAGGTCGAAGGGTATATAATGCCGATATATGTGGATAAAGCACATATATCGGCGGTTCGTATCGATTGGGGGACTACTATGTTAGTCGAATTCAGTATCGGTAACTACAGATCATTTAGAGACGTTGCCACATTCAGTATGATTGCGGCGGATATCAAAGCCGAAGACAAGATACTTGACCGCGAGAATGTATTCCAGCCCGCCAAAGGCCTGAACTTGCTCAAGGCTGCAGCGCTATATGGGGCCAATGCAAGTGGCAAAAGCAACCTGATACGGGCGATGGGGTTCATGAGGTGGTTTATCATGAACTCTTCCAAAGACACTCAGACGGGAGAGAATATTGACGTAGAATTCTTCAAGCTCAGTAGCGAAGCCATAAGCCAGGCAGCGTTCTTTGAGATTGTCTTCATCACGGAAGGGCAGAGGTATAGATATGGTTTCGAGGCGAACGCGCGCGAAGTCAGAAGTGAATGGCTCTATCACGTGCCCTCTGTCAGGGAGGCGAGACTCTTTGAGCGGGACAGTGATGGAATTGTGATGTCCAGAACTTTTGCAGAGGGCAGAGGGCTTGAAAGCAAGACGCGAAACAACGCACTGTTTTTATCTGTCGCAGCGCAGTTTAACGGGCCTGTTGCCAAAAGCATACTAAAATGGTTTAATGGCTTGAATACTATCTCAGGATTGAATGATAGGATTTACAGAGGTTACACGGTCGAATGCTTTGACGACCCTGAGCATCGGAGACAGATTATCGACTTCGTAAAGAACTTGGACACGGACATCGTGGACATTCAACTGGACAAGACAATCATCGGTCCAGAGGCTCTACCAAAAGACATGCCGGAGGCACTCAAGGCACTAATACTGAGTCCAGATGTAAAAAATGTCCCATTCGTCAAGACAATCCATAATATCTATGATGCGAATGGAATAAGCAGTGGCCTGACTCAGTTCGATCTGGATAACCAAGAGTCCGACGGCACTCAAAAGTTATTCTCAATGGCAGGCCCTGTCATTGATACGTTGCGAAACGGCGGGATACTTGCAATCGACGAGCTGGATGCAAGGCTGCATCCCCTGATAACGCTTGCCATTGTTGGGTTATTCGACTCCTGTGAGACAAACCCATGCAACGCTCAGCTCGTTTTTGCAACACACGATACGAATCTTCTTGATCGGGCTTTGTTAAGGCGGGACCAGATATGGTTCGTTGAGAAGGATAGGCAAGAATCCAGCCATTTATGCTCCCTGGTAGAGTATAAGGTTAGGAATGATGCTTCATTCAAAAATTAATTTGAATGGATAATTGCTGGTTGATCCTTGCGTTCGCGACAACGCAAAAATTCGCAAACGCGCCGAAACTCGTGGCCCCGCCATTATTTTTTGTCGAAGAGACCCCAAACGCTACACCCATTTGATATTCGAAGCCGGCCCGCCGCAGCTATCGGTGGTCAGGTTCAGGCTCACATCATGCTTTCCGGTCCATGAAGTAATAAACAGGCGCTGTTTCACTCCTCCGGTATTATTCAGCCAGTTCGACTGACTCGGCTGAACCGTGGCTGTACTGGTTTTGACATACACATCAACGCTGTCGCTGCCGTCGCAGTAGCCGACGCTTCCCCTAATGGCACAAATAGAGCTGAAATTGAGCCGAGCGGCTTGGCTACGCATGTCGTAAACAAGGTACGCGTAGTTGCTTGCACTGGTCGCCGACCCACCTATACCTGTTGAATAGAGAGTATCGTTCATCCAGAGGGCATTGCTGTCCGCGCGGAGGTTCTCCCGAAACGGGTAGTTCCCGTTAGACTGGACTATCGGCAAGATCCTCGGGTAAACTCGTCACACCGAAATAATACGTTGCGGTATCACTGGTGCTATTGGAGGGCATGGTAATAGACGATGAAACCACCGGGCTGCGACTGCGATATATCCCTCTATAACGGGTCCAGAGCGGCAAATGGTCGGGCATTACCTGCTCCAGATCTTCGGTACCGATGCCGGTGGCGTCCATAGCATTTGAATCCTGCTCGAAGGAGTCATGCCGCCAAGGCAAATTATGGCCCCGATAGGTAAAAGAGAGGTAATTGGTATCGATACCGTCGTCTTTAACCTGAAAAAATTGCACTTGCGCGTTTTTATACCTTTTGCCGTAAATAACTGGATTGCCGAAGGCTCCACAACTGACCGTATCACCACCACCATTATTGGTTGCAACCCAGATCCACTGCACTGTGCTTAAACCCCAGTG
>CAVZJH010000113.1:0-31155 GCA_963775535.1 uncultured bacterium
ATCGCTTCCTGTCCTTACGTCTTCTCCAAATGAAACTGACAACCCCACTAGTATAGCAGTTGGAACAACATTGTGCAATAGGTTTTGCTGGAAATGAGGTCGTTTGGTTGATTTGGGACCGGTGGGGCATCTTTACCCAGTGAAAGTATCGAAAGCCGTGAGGTTGCTCTGATGAGCAATGGTTTACGTGCCGAAGATTTGAGTGAGCATTTTCGTGGGAACGAGCCACCAATCTAGGGGCGGATTGCTAGGATGCTTTCCTCCTCGATATGCGTAAAGTGACCCCACAAGAAGCTCTGGAGAGTCGGCTGCGTCCGAGGTCTTTTGCATGTGTAGGGCGTTTGCCATATCACGGAGGATACAATGGATACCAGTCATGCGGATCGACGCATCCTGCAGAGTGTTTATGAGCAGACTGCCAATGCGCTCGTTGTCGCTGCGGGGCAACGAGACAGAAGCGCCGAAGGACACAGCTCGCGAGTCACCCGATACTGCATAGCAATTGCAAATGTCATTGGACTTTCCGAAGACGACCTTATTACCCTCAAACACGCAGCCAGACTCCACGATATCGGCAAGATTGCCATTTCCCGCAAGATTCTCAACAAGCTTGGCAAACTGACCCCCGACGAATTTCAGATAATGAAACGGCACTCCACAATCTCCATGCGAATTCTCGAAAAAGTGGATGGGCTCCGTTTTGCCGCTCCTCTGGTCAAACACCATCACGAACGTTTTGACGGCAAGGGGTACCCTGACGGACTCTGTGGACAAGACATTCCGCTGGGCTCACGTATCATTTCGGTTGCCGAAGCGTTCGACATTCTGACTTCCGATGTACCCTGGCGGGACGCCATGGATCAGGAATCCGCGCTTCAGGAAATCGAAGCGTGCGCCGGGACACAGTTTGACCCATCCGTCGTAAAGGCGCTTCGCGGCGCTCTCGGCAGCGGATACATGGAGTGCTGATACATCGCTGAGCTGGGTAAATGCCTTGCCCCGCGCGTTCTGAGAGCCGGCTCGACAAGATAGGGCTATTCTCTCAGTGCCCTGCCTGAGTCTTTGCCGGGATAAGATACTCGATAGGCCGTGTATACGCCGTTAGAGTAAACTATGTCTGCCTGAAACGGCCCCCTGATCAGCATCTCGGGAGTGAGGGACTCCAGCACCAGAAGTGTTGGGCGCGTGGCGGACGTGCCGGCTATGCTGTCCTGCATCGAATCGGGCTCGACCACGCCGCTGCGTTTTGAGAAAGCGCCGGATTCCAAAAGTATCCACGGTCCTCCCAGTTGATAGGACTCTACCATTACCCGGTCGTCTTGCCGCCGGTTCCCGGCGATAAACCGGCAGATATCCGTATCTGCGGGTGGGCGATCGGGAACAGGCAAGCCAAGATGTGACGTACAGGCCAAATGCGTAGACCTGCCAAGCTACTGTCAGGGCCACTAAAGCTGCCAATCCCGCATACGCCGCTCTGCGGCCCATCTTTATACTCGCGAATGCGAGGCCGGCGCAGGGGAGCACGAGAACACTGAACAATACCATATACCGGAACTGGAGAGACCAGCCTTTAGCAAACACGGACATTGCGAAGAACGGCACGAACAACGACGCAGCTATCAGATTGCCTTCGAACATGCAATCTCCTCTTTATAGAACTCCATATTCCGTATAGAGCCAGTAATACGACGAAGGGTCCCGGCGATTGTTTGAAAGCGCTAATCCATATCCTGAGTGTCTGCTCTTTGGTGGCCGTGTGCAAAATGGCTTCCGACGCCTTTATTGTGGCGACCTGAGTAACTCCGGTCAGGAAGCTCCCCCCACTGAACACATTGAACAATCCCCAGATAACAAACGAAGACATGCCGACGACCGCGAAAAAAATCGCATTACGGCGGACTTGGGGTTTGCACATGAGGACCAGTGTTAAGAACGCAGTCAGTTGCCACGCTTCCTGCCTCATGAATCCGCCAACAGCAAGCATCGCGGCCGAGATCAGCAGACGGCGGGAGCAAGGTTTCTGACTGGCGATTTCCCCCAGGAAGAGATCGATTGCGCACAGCGCCAGGAATCCGAATGGCGCTTCCGACAGACTGACCGCGGACACGGAAATGTGCCAGCCATAAACGCCGAAGAGCACACCAGTGACAATCGCAGCCCTTCTCCCGAAGCTGCGGTTGGCTATGTTGTAGATTGGAATGAGTGATAAGGTTCCCAGAACAACACTAAGCAGTTTTCCGGCGTTGATGGCATCCTTAAGGATGAATGTAAGCAGACCGATGACGTAGAAATGCAGCGGAAGCCATACGCCTGACCTGATCAAATAAGGATGCGCTGCCCAACCTGCTGAGATCAAAGCCCGATAATCAGGATCTCCCGCCATGTTCTGTGTGAGCAGCGCGACAGACGCGCGAATGATGCCGGCGAAAAGCAGAAGGAGCAGGATATCTTTCCTGGCAGACGGGGACTTCACGACGTAACCTCTTCGACAGGCAGTGCCACCTGAAGTATATGACAAATGTCAATAGTGCGAGCGCGAGTGAAATCCTGGGCTACGACACGCACCCAGAACTATTGTTGAACGCGACCCCACTCGTGACTCGACAAAGAAGTCTTGCTTGGGGCCCTGGTTCAGAAATCAATCGGCCTGACGCCGAATTCTTCAAGTAGAACGCTTAGTGTATAAAGCGGCAGGCCTACGACATTGAAGTAGCATCCGTCTATCGATCTGATGAGCACTGCCCCTTTGCCCTGAATAGCGTAGGCGCCGGCTTTGTCCATCGGCTCGCCTGTAGCTATGTAGCGAGATGCGAGGTCCTCTCCAAGCTCCCTGAAAGTCACATCGGTGCAATCGAAGCCGCTGCGCTCCATCACATTTCGTATCACGGTCAAGCCCGTATAAACCTGATGGGTTTTGCCGCTCAGAGCCCTCAGCATTCGCGCCGCTTCCTGGGCATCTTTAGGCTTGCCCAGAATGGTCCCATCTACAACCACAACCGTGTCCGCGCCGATGACCAATGCGTCCGGATACTTCGCAGCGACGTCCCTGGCCTTCATACGGGACGAATAAGTTACGTGATCGGCCGCCTTTAGTTCGAGTGAGACGGTACTCTCATCAAATTCGCTGGGGACGACCCGAAAGCCTTCGACGATGAGCGATAAAAGCTCTTCCCGGCGAGGTGACGCTGATGCAAGAATCACTTCAAATGGCGGCAAGTTGGAATCTCCGTTCAGACCAGATCGATTGATTCGATAGCGGCACTTCTTCGTTCGCCTTCCGAATACATGTCGTTGCCAAGACGCTCACAGGCCCAACTAATAAAGGAGCCTGAAAATCGCCTCAGCAAGTTTCTCCGGGTCGTGGCGGACGACGTCGGTCTGGCTGATGTAGTCGCCGACGATTGGCTTGAACCCCAGATCCCGGATTATGGTCGCGTCGGGCTCGACGAATGTCTGGCCCTGGCGGCCGTATTTTTCCAGCATGTCCTTACTCGGCTTCTTTTGGTTCACCAGCACGTACTGGAATACACGATGCTCGGAATGCCTCATTATGCCCTTGACGTGGTCTGACGCCATGTAACCGTCGGTTTCTCCCGGCTGTGTCATGACGTTGCAGACATAAACCTTCACCGCATTGGACTTCCGCACGGCGTCTACTATGCCGTTGACGAGCAGGTTGGGGACAACACTCGTGTAGACGCTGCCCGGCCCCATGACTATGCAGTCAGCAAGTTCGATTGCCTTCAGTGTTTCCTCCAGCGGTTCGACGGAGGAAGGATGCAGCATTATACGCTTAATGGCCTGTGGAGCTTTGACTATGTTTGTCTCGCCTTCCGCTAGTGTCCCGTCTTCAAGTTCCGCCTGCAGCCTCACGTTTTCGATGGTGGATGGCATAACCCGCCCGCGGATGGCCAAAATGTTGCTGGTTTCCTTGACTGCGCGCTCGAAATCACCCGTGATTCGAGTCATTGCGGCGATCAAGAGGTTTCCAAACGAGTGACCGTCCAACCCGTCGATTCCGTCGCCAAACCTGTATTGAAAAAGCTCGGTCATGAGAGGTTCTTCGTCCGCCAGCGCTACCAGGCAGTTTCTGATGTCACCCGGCGGCAGCATGCCCATCTCGGCGCTGCAGCCTTCCTGAGCTTCCACCATCGTCCGTTACTGTAACGATAGCGACCAGATTGCTTGAAAACTGCTTCAAGCCGCGCAGCATGGTCGATAGTCCCGTACCCCCGCCAATAACCACTATCCTCTGACCCTGAGCCAGATATCGGCGCTGAAAGACGACATCCGCCAGCTTGCCTTCGGCCCCCGGGCTGACGGCGCTTGCAATAGACCGGACCACTTGCCTCAGGCTGACGAAGATCAGAAGCAGACCGAGGGCGACCAGACCTGAGCCGACCGGAATCTTTGTCGCGGGCACGGTAAGCTGCAGGCCGAACCATCTGAACGCTCCTGTGCCAATGATCCCAAGGAGATCGACGATGCGCATGTCCACTAGCAGCACGACTCCCAGGATGGCCAAAAGGAGCCCGACCGGGATCAACAGCAGCCACCTCTTAACCCGCATGCCTGGATAGAGCCACTTCAGGCTGCTGAGCAAGCCTTTACCGCGCATCCGTTTGACCTCGTTCCTGGTGCAGGTCCCTGTGCTCCACCCTCACGACATAGTTTGCGCTCGCGAGGAATCTCGCAAGTTCGTTCGCCACGACAACTGAGCGGTGCTTGCCCCCAGTGCATCCGATGGCAATGGTCAAATACGCTTTGCCTTCCCTGATATACTGTGGAATGCTGAACTCCGCAAGATCGAAGAGCTTTTCAAGCAGCGGCTCTGTAAGCGGGTCGGACAGCACGTATTGCGCTACTTCGGGATGGGTACCGTTGAGTTCTCGCATCTCAGGAATCCAAAACGGGTTTGCAAGGAACCGGACGTCGAAAACCACATCCGCATCGAGCGGAACCCCGTGCTTGAACCCGAACGATACCACCGAAATCATCAGCCTCTCCTGAGGGTGCGCGGGGCCGAAGAAGTCCCGAATCAGCCTTCGAAGTCCCTCGGGTTCCAGGTTCGTGGTGTCGATTATCTTGTCCGCGTTCTCGTTCAGGTCCGCGACCATCTCTCGCTCCAGTTTTATGGCATCCACAATGCCTCTGTCTTTGTTCACGAGAGGGTGCTTGCGCCTGGTCTCCTTGAAGCGCTTGACGAGCTCCGCATCGCCTGCGTCCAGGAATAGCAGGACAGGGCGTCGAAAGTTCTTCGGTGGGTTTAGACGGATCGACTTCCAGTTCGGCAGGAATTCATCGAAGAACTGCCCGGCGCGCACATCAGCGACTATAGCCACGTTTTCCGGCCGTCTAGGCGGTTCCCACAACTCGACTGTGCTCGGAAGCAGAGCGGGCGGCAGGTTGTCTATGCAGAAGAAATTCAGGTCCTCGAACGTATTGACCGCAAGAGATTTCCCCGCACCGGACATTCCCGTCATAATGATTAATTGTTTCGGCTTATCCAACTAATGACTCTCCCTGACCAAAGCGCTTATAGGAGCGGAGATAAGCGTATAAAGTATCGACCCGATCAACGAGACTATGAAGCCGATCGGAGCGCCCTTTCCGGAGTGAGCGCCGGTGGCGGAGCCGGCAATCCAGAAGATTATTGCGTTGATCACAAAGCTGAACAGTCCCAGGGTCATGCATGTTATCGGCATCGAGAGCAGCCGCAGGACCGTGCCGATCACAGCGTTTACCAGCGCCAGTACAGGGACAAACACGACGATTCCCCATATCGAATTCCATTTCAACTGGTACTGCGGTGGCAGAAGATTAAGGATCGCTGCAGTAATGAACATCGAAATGATCCCGATCAACCACCGGATAACAGCTCGTTTCAACACTAGACATCAACTCCTTCAAGTGTAAGAAGCGTGCGCTTCCATTCCAGGCCCAACGAAAATCCACCAACGCTGCCACCGGAAGCCAACACCCGGTGGCATGGAACTATTATGGGAACGGTATTGCCGGCCATTGCGCTTCCCGCCGCTCTTGCAGCTCGCTCAGAACCGGCCATGCCGGCAAGCTGCCGATAAGTTACTATGGATCCGTAGGGTATCTTTTGTGCCGCCCGAAGCGCGGCAGCATGAAACGGCCCACGCCTGCTTACATCGACAGGCACGCTGGAGAAGTCTACCCGCTCTCCCTCAAAATATCTCCTGAGCTTGCCCGGCAAGTCGCCGAACGCAGCAACATCTTCTTCGCCGCCCTCATTCAATCCTGCTTCGATTGCGGCCAAGGCTTCTTGGCGTGTTGCTTTAGGCAGTGATGAATGGGTAATCACGCCATCCGTTCCCGCCAGGGCAACGAGGCCGCTTTTTGTCTCGATAACACAATAGCTTGTCATCCGTCGTTTCAAAACCACCTATTCTAGATTCTGAAAGAATACATATATCGCTTCTGCCGCCGCTTTGGTGATCGTGGGAGTGGCTGCGAGTTCACCCAGAGTTGCGCTCTTGATGCGTTCCACAGACCCGAAGTGTTGGATAAGCGCTTTCCTTCGCGCCGGTCCAATGCCCGGTATCTGGTTGAGGATCGACATCTTCATTGTCTTGCCTCGCAAGCTTCGGTGATACGTGATAGCGAACCGGTGTGCTTCGTCTCGGATCCGCTGGATCAGATGCAGGGCCGACGATCTGCGCGGAAGCAGCACCGGCAGCGCTACTCCGGGCCTGAATATCTCCTCATTCTGCTTTGCGAGTCCAATAATCGGCAGGGTTTCCTGGACATTGTTTAACACTTCAACTGCGGCACTGAGCTGCCCCTTGCCTCCATCGATGAGAATCAAATCAGGTAGGCTCTCAAACGCAGGGCTCCTCTCAGCGTTCCCGTCAGCCGCCGGGTCAGCACTTCCTGCATGGACGCATAATCATCGGGCTGTCCATCCGGGCGCTTGATCTTGAATCTTCTGTAGTGAGCCTTCTTCGGCTCGCCGTCCTCGAAGACTACCAGCGAAGCGACCGTATGATAACCCTGAATATTGGAAATGTCATAGGCTTCTATCCTCCGCGGCAGTATGTCCGAACCTATCGCCTCCTGCAAAGAGGTTAGCTGTTCGGCGATGCGTTGATGGTCCGTCTCCATCTTGAGCCTGAGCTGCTTCAGCACGAGGTCGGCATTCTTTCGCGCCATGTCCACCAACTGCTTCTTCTCACCGCGCTTGGGACTGGTTATATTGACCCTGGCGCCCTTCTTCTGCCGCAGCCAGCTCTCGATAATGTCGAACTCCGCAATGTCTGCGCTCAGCAGCACTTCGCGAGGAATGTAAGGCGCATTGTCGTAGGTACTGCTCAATAAACTCCTGAAGGCTATCCGCGGCGTCATCCGAGGAAGCGTTTTCGAGCATAAAATGTTCCTGGCCGATGAGCTTCCCTGCACGAATGAAAAACATTTCGGCTATAGCGTTCCCATTGTCGGTGACCATAGCAATCACGTCCTGGTCTTCGAGAGTATTGGAGACCACCTTCTGGCGTGCTATGAGCGTCTGGATCGACTGCACCTGATCGCGGATCTTCGCAGCTTTCTCGAACTGCAGGTTCGCTGCCGCATCTTCCATCTGTGCAATCAGCCGGCTGACGAGCTCTTCCCGCCTGCCTTCGAGAAATGCCATCACGTCCCGGATCACCGCCATATACTCATCCTTGGTGATCTTTCCCGCGCACACTCCCGTACACTGATTGATATGGTAGGTACATGCAGGCCTTGCCCTTAGACTCTTCGGGGCGCTTATAGCCGCAGGGGACCCTGAATACTCGCCTGATCAGCTTGAGGGTTTCGCGAACGGCTTCAGTGTCAGTATACGGCCCAAAGTATTTATCTTTCTCCCTGGGCTGCATCCGGAGTTTGCGCGCGTAGAGCACTCTGGGCCACTCATCGCTGAGTGTGACCGCAATATAGGGGTAGCTCTTATCGTCCCGCAGGCGAACGTTGTAGGTGGGGTGATGTTTTTTGATCAGGTTGGATTCGAGAATGAGCGCCTCAAGTTCGGTATCGGTGACTATAGTTTCGATGTCGGCCACCTCATACACCATCTGGCGCTTGCGCCTCGTGAGGTCTGCTCCCTTCTGGAAATACGACCTCACCCGGCTTTTCAGGATTTTTGCCTTGCCGACGTATATAATCTGGCCGCCCGCGTTCTTCATGAGGTAGCATCCGGGCGCGGCGGGCAGGGTGAACAATGTGTCTCTTAAAGTCACGGGGTATTTACTCTCTAAGATCGCCCAATCGAGCGAGTCAAAACTTTCATCCGGCGCCGAAGCCGGGTTCATGTCGTCTGTCACCTTCCTCTCCGCCTTTCCCCTCGAACAAATCCTCATCAGAATTTTAGCACTCGAGTTGGCTTTGCACAAGCTCAGCGGGGCTGTGAGTCCAAATGTCGCCAAATCTGACCTGCCCCCCAGCTTTGAGACGTTTCCGGGTTTCGTCGAAACGGGTAATTCAAGATCATTGCAGCGAGGAGACCGGTTGTGCCAGATGTGGAATTGAGCGCTTGGTGGCTGCTGAAGAGGGGGGATAAGCTGCGTCAGGCACTCAATTCCACTCCGTTCGAATCCTTTACGGCGGGGGTGGATGAATCCGAACCAAGACAAACCGAACAACTGTGTTGACAGTAAGCTCATCAATAAACTACATTAGGTTCTAAGCCCGGGGCACGTTCCGGATCGGCAAACCTGGTGAAGGAGATTTGAATGAGCCTTTCGCTTTCCACACTGGATTGGGTAATCTGTATCTGCGCGCTGGTCGGGAATGTTCTTCTTGGACTTTTTCTCGCGCTTAGGGCGAGACAGCCCGGTAACAGCGACAGCTTTTTTCTGGCGGGACGGAGATTGATGTGGCCGGTCGTCGGGGCGTCGCTTTATGCCACTAATATCGGAGCGGAACACCTCGTTGGGTTATCGGGCGATTCGTACCGATACGGTATCTGCGCGGGAACCGTCGAGCTTACCACCGCAATCTGCCTGGGATTTGCCGCGTCGATCTTGATTCCCTACTACCTCAAGAACAAGGTCTTCACGATACCGGAGTTTCTGGAGCTGAGATATTGCTCCGGGGCGAGGTTCTTCTTTTCCGGGATGATGCTGTTCATTTGCGTCGTTACAAAAATGGCGTTCTGCCTCTATGCGGGCGCTCTGGTTCTGCATGCGCTTGCGGGGTGGAGTGTAATGTCGACAGTCCTGGGGCTCGGCGTTGCAACTGCTGTCATTACTATGATCGGTGGATTCGGCGCAGTCGCATACACTGACGCCATACACGCACCGATTATGATCGTGGGCTCTGCTCTGGTGGTGATGATCGGGCTGCATAAGGTAGGCGGTTGGCACGCGATGATCGCCGCGGCGGAGCAAGTGAAGCCATTGGCTACGCACATATACCGACCGTATAACAACATTTATCCCTTCTGGGGAATCATTCTCGGTGCGGTCTACGGGGGTGTTTTCTACTGGGGGATCGATCAGGTCAACGTTCAGCGCATGCTTGGCGCGAAAAACCTGGAGCAGGCACGTTACGGCGCAATGTTTGCAATTCTGCTCAAACTGACCCCGGTATTCATCTTCGCGCTGCCCGGCGTAATCGCGCTCTCGCTGCACGCGAATGTCCCGGACTCCCACACCACTTTTGTATGGATTCTCAACAACCTGCTCCCGAGCGGGGTCAGAGGGTATGTGCTCTCCGCACTGCTTGGAGCCGTCATCTCCGCGCTGATCGCTGTGATGAACTCGGTCTCCACTATGACAGTACCGCGATTTCGTTCTGCACTTCCGCCCGAATACCGACGAGAAAACGCAGGTAATCCTCGGCCGAGTCGCGATATTGGCTGCAATGCTCCTCGGAGTCGGTGCGGCGTGGATCATAAAGAGCCAGCCGGAGGGAATATACAAATACCTGCAGACCATATCGGTCTATCTGGTCATGCCGCTCACACCGGCGATCGTGTTCGGCATTATGAGCAAGCGGGTCACATTCACGGGAGCGGTAACCTCGGTGTTTGTCGGGCTGGGGCTATCGACGCTGTATGTTACCGACGCGCTTATGGCGCCTGCCCGCGCGGCGGCGACATTTGGCTTCCTGCACCACAAGTTCACGGAGAACTACACCTACCGCGGTCTTTATGGGACCCTGATTATTATCGCGGTCCTGTTCCTGGTGTCTGCGTTCACCCGGAAAACGGACAAGGCAAAGCTTGAGATGACTACTGTGAACTGGGGTGGCAAGCGCGAGGTGTTCATAGGGTTAGAGATTGGCGCCTTCAGTGGGTCGCGCTGGCGGCGATAACGGTTCTGGCTTACTGGTTGATTCGATAGGCTGAACAGAGTTCGGCAAGTTTATAATATGGAATGCTTGCCTGCCGGAGGAAGAATGACCGGTTATAGCCAAGAATTACATGAGCCGACCAGTGCAATCACGGCCGTTCGACTGCGTCCCACATGGATGTGGACCGCCGGCATGGCAACTATCAATCAACAAGGAGAGCGGGATATGAAAAGAAATGTCGTTGTCTTATTTGTTATATGCACGTTGTTGTGGGCTGTGGCTGCCCCGTGCATCGCCCAATCGAGCATTCAAAATGTTGGAAAAGACGCGAAAATCGATTGGACCAACCTGGTCTACATTGCCACAGGTCAGGGTGCAATTCCCAGTCCATCGGAGGAACCGAACAGGGCACGCGCAAGGCTCAAAGCCAGGGATTACGCCAAGATGGATGCCTTGGCAAATCTGCTGATGGCCATCGAAGGAACTTCCATCAGTTATGAAGCTACCGGCAAGGACTACATGGCGAATACTACGGTGCGCCAGAAGATTGAAGGCTACGTCAAGAATGCCGAAGTCACAAAATACAGCGAAGAGAGATATGAGGGCGATACCATCGTGACCGCGGAGGTCCACGCACCTATGTTTGGAAATGGTTCACCGGGAAATGTGCTTGTGGACCAGGCTGCGCAGAATCCGGCAGCCCAGCAAAGCCAGGACACTTCGCCGACAGTCAGCGCTCAGGCGCCGACTCTTGAGATAGTTACAAAGCCGGACAAACCCGCGAGGATAGCATCTTTGCTGGCTCAACCGTCGGAGCCGGGCAAGCCGTATACGGGATTGATAATCGACGCCAGCGGCTACAAGATAGACCGGTGCATGAGTCCGAAGATTCGCAAGGCTGATGGTTCAGAGGTCTGGGGTAGTGTGAACGCAAGTTACGACCTCATTCTTGACCGGGGGATCGTAGCGTATGCGACGTCTTTGGCGGACGCCAGAAAGAACTCTCGAGTCGGTTCGAACCCGATGATCATCAGAGCTACCGGTCGTGCGGGCGGCAGATTCTACTGCGATCCCGTGATAGCAGACGAAGATGCAGCGCTGCTGCTTTCAGAGAATGGTAAGTCCGGATTCCTCGATAAGTATAACGTGTTGTTTGTTAAGGACCCCGTACTCTGATTCCGCCCGGAAAGCATCAAATTCAGGCTGCTTCTGGCCCCTTCTGTTGAATCGGGAGGGGCCAGGGCGCTTCAGCCCTCATCACGATTACTATCCCCTGGGGGTTGCGCTTCCGGCATAGAACTTCCGAGTTGAGCCAGACACTCTGCCGCAAACTTGCACCACTTCGCACAGGAGAGATCGTTTTTTGGATTCACAGTATAGCCTTCGCACTGCGGGCACTTGCGCCGAAGATCGTCTTTGAAGAACTCCACCGGCCGGCCGCAGTGCGCGCATGGGACTTCGAAGACGTCCTCAGGTTTCCAGTATCTCGTGTCTTGTCCGGGACAGTTAGTTTTCGGCAAAGCTACCCTCCTGTTACTTGTATATTGTACAGCTTACTGATTAATAAACCCAGCCTCGCGTGGTCTTGTTGTCCCGGAACCCTCATCAGAAAAAAGGCTGCGGCCGCTATGTTCGCTTCCCATGGGCCGCGCTGACTGGTATTATGAGTGTGTGCTGTGGCAGTAGGAGTGGATTGTTGAACGATTTCTTGGTCGCGCTGGGAATGGTGTTCGTCGCGGAAATGGGGGACAGGACTCAGTTGGTAGCGCTTTGCTTCGCGACGCGGTTTAACGCGCGCGTGGTTTTGTCGGGCATCTTTGCGGCGACCCTCGTTGTGCATGTTTTCTCGGTGCTGATTGGTAAGTTTGGGGCCGAATTCATTCCCACGGCTTGGGTTAACCTCACATCCGGGATTGCCTTTATCGGCTTCGGAGCGTGGACGCTGTGCGGTGACGATGTGGATGATGAGAGTTGCAACAATCGCCAGGGACGGTCGCCTTTCTGGATAGTGGCCAGCACTTTCTTCATCGCGGAGCTTGGAGACAAGACGATGCTCACCACGATAGTGCTTGCCGCGAAATATCCTCAGTTGCCGGTCTGGTTGGGTTCAACTATGGGGATGGTTGCGGCGGATGGAGCGGCGATCATGGTGGGGCGCCTGATGGGCAAGCGGCTGCCTGAGCGGGCGATCAAGGTTGGCGCGTCCGTGATATTCTTCGTGTTCGGCGCCATGCACGCGGTTCAGGGAATGAATGGACTGGCGGCAGATGGATTGCTTGCAACCGGATGCGCGGCGAGCGTTTGCGTTTTGGGGGCGTTTGCCGTTGGGCTCGCACGGAAGCGGCGAACACCGGCTCGACGTGCAGAGATTCCACCAAAGGAGAACGTGCGGGAACTGACCTCTCGCGGACCGAGAGGCTAAATTTCACGATTTTATTGCCCACCAGTTAATGGTAACCGCTACAATATCGAGTAGACCACAGTCACACTCGTGGCAACCGGAACTTCCCCTGGCACGATGGGTGTTGGCGCAGCCTCTGCCCGCATGGTCGCCATCGTCGAATACTCAGGCATCGGGGCGGAAGCCTCGTTGGCCGTAACGGAAATCACCTTGCCTAGTTTTGCATGCAGGGTGCTCGCCACAAGGCGGGCTTTTGATTCCGCGTTTTTGAGAGCTTGCACCAATGACTGCTGACGGACGCTCCCCGGGTTCGTGAGATCGAATGTCACATCCTGAACGTTATTGGCGCCGGCAGCCATAGCCGCATCTATAACCGTGCCGATCTTCGTTAAGTCGCGAACTCTCACACGCAGTGTGTTCGACACCGAATAGGTGAGGGTGGGCGTAGGTTTTTGTTGATCTTGGGGTAGGCCATAGGGAGGTTCCGGATATCTCGGCGTAACAGAATACCCCACGGTCCGGATATCGGATTTGGCTATGCCCAGTTTTGTGATCGCGTCGATGACGGCATTTGCCTGGCGGGCGTTAGCCTGTGCCGCAGTGGCCGCACTTTTATCCGCGTCTCCATGGCAATGGAAACCAACACCACGTCCGGGCGCACCCTCACTACAGCCGACCCACTTACGGTTATCCCCTTTGGCTGATTCTGGGCAGTGGCCGGGATTATACTGAAAACAACGAGTGTGGCAAGGATTGAAGCAACAATGCGATATTTGTACATAAAAACACCCTCCAAGTATTACGGTTGGAAGCCAGGGAGCAAGCGTTCTCGGGCTTCGCTGCATTATACTCGCAGGGGCTCAGATTGAGCAAGTGCGCTCCTCGAGAACAGCTAAGTCACGGTCAGTGTGTTCCATTATCACGGTTCTTGAACTTGACAACGAAACCGTACTTAGCGGATTCCCACCGCGTAGTGGAGACAAGATTCAGCGATCCGTCCGACGCATCTTTCATGTAGACCGTGACCACTGGCCGGCATTTGAAGATGTGGAGTATTCTGAGTGCCGCTTTCTGCGATACATATTCGATATCGTCGGCACTCGTGGCACTTGGCACGACAATACGAAATCTGTCCAGTGCAAGAAAACGAGCTTCAGCTACTACCTGGGCATTCGACTTGTCGTTAGCGAACTCGGTAGCAAGCGCTGAATGCTCGGAGTCGTTGCAAGATCCGACGTCTGCAGTTTTTGCCCCGCGTGCCGGCGTCTGGTCGACCACCAGCGCTCTGTCAGCATGCTTATAAAAGAAGATCGTTACGAGAACGATAAATGCGAAGCTGGCAATCCAAATCTTGTTATTATCAGCCAGGCGCTGCCAAGGGCTTGCGTACATTCCGCCATTTTCTGTGTCGGAGGTGTCAATCGCCCAGCCTTCGACTTTCCTGCGTCTCTTCAGTCCAAGCATAAATGGAAAGCTCCTCGATGATCAGTTCAATGCATGAATTATACCAGAGGCGGTCACGCGCGGCAAACAGAGGGCTTCCGGGAGATTTGTGGATTATCCACGAATCCGGCCTACGCATGTTTGCCAGGCTCAATGTTCGGCAAAATAGTCAGGATATGTAAAGGCCAGACGCAATGCGCCGACTTGACGGTCCGCGAGCGGGATGCGGAGGATGGGCGGGTGATGCAATTCTAGAGGTTACACGATGACGAATATTGTTCAGTTGACCAACTTCGGGCCCGCAAGAGTTGTCGACGGCGGCACGAGTCGAGAGGATGCGCTGTCGCACTTTCTGGAATCTCGAAATGCCAGGCACATTCTGGTGCAGGACCCGGTCTATAGCGGCGGGCGGTCCGCACACTTCCTGCGTCTGCCGCGATTGATGAAGGAACTGACCAACATACAGACCGATCTGGTCGTGCTGAACTATCCTGCGTATCCGTTCTTCTGGCAGCATAAGGTGACGCCATACTTTCTGATGAGTCTGATGTTCTGTGTGCTTCTTCGCCGCAGTGCCGACCGGCGTGGTCTCCAAATAGCAATCGATATAATGGACCTGCCTGCATATCAATATTTGGACCTGAGTTTCAAGCTGGAGATGAGCCCGAAAATGCTTCAGCAGTTCGACCGGTTCATATTCAGCAGGGCGGATCGCCTCTGGGTGTGTTCTAACTCACTGGCTGGAATTGTAAACCATGATTACGGGATAGACGAGTCCAAACTGGCCGTAGCGGTAAACGGCTACGGAACCGAGATCGAGCCGAGGGAACACCCGGACTCGGGACCGATCAGACTTGCCTACGCAGGGGGTATGAACCGGGAAAGGTGCATAGAGTCGATCATCGACACGTTTCTGACGTGTGGTGTGAGTAATGCTGAACTGCATTTGTGCGGTTCTAACGGAGACTGGGTGCGAGACAAATACGCCGATCCGCGCGTCATTTACCACGGGTCGCTGACGGATCGTGAGGCAGGGCAGGTGCTTTCGGGCTGCACCATTGGTCTGATTCCATATCCCGAACGCGGTTATTACAACCTGGCCTTCGCGACAAAGTTTTCGTTCTACCTGGGGGTGGGGCTTCCTATCCTGTGCAGCAATGCGCACGAAACCGCTTCCAACGTACGCAGGCTGGGCGTGGGCATGTGCTGTTCATTGGAAGAATTCGGGGAGGCATTCCGGCTGCTGGAAAAGGATCGGACTCAGATTGAGAGGTGGCGGGAACGCGTCTACGAAGTTCGCCGGGATTTCTCGTGGACCAGCATCTATTCGCGGGTTTTAGACGAGCCATTGCCACAGAAAAACTGAGGGCGGCCGCCTTTCGGCACACCGCCCTCATCGTGAAATTCATACGTGTCACGCACGTACGCCGCTATTGTCAACAGCAGCCGCAGCCTCTGGCCACTTTGGCCATCGCTGAAATATGGTCGGGATTTGTGCCGCAGCAGCCGCCGACGATGTTGGCGCCGGCTGCAATCAGTTCCTTGACGCGCCCTGCCATGTCTTCGGGAGTGTCCTTGAAGACAGTCTTGCCGCCCTCAAGCACCGGCATTCCGGCGTTTGCATGGATAAGGATCGGCGTGCTTGGAGCGACCGCACGCATCTGCATGGTGATCTCGATCATGTTTGCGATCCCGTTGCCGCAGTTCGCGCCGATGATGTCAGCGCCTGCCGCCACAGCCGTTTGAGCCGCCTTCGCAGGGTCAACACCCATGATTGTGCGAAACCCACGAGCGCCCGGCTCGAAGGTGAACGTGCAGATAACCGGCAGTTGGGTGTTATCCTTTGCAGCCTTGATGGCCAACCTGGCCTCGATGACCGAAGACATAGTCTCGATGCACAGCGCGTCGGCTCCGCCCTCAGCAAGCGCGATGACCTGTTCCTTGAACGAGTTGTAGAGGTCGTCTTCGGTGACGCTGCCGCCCTCGTCTTCGACAATCTGCCCGGTGGCCGACGGATGCCGCAACATAACCTTTGTCGCCCATGGCTTCTTTGGCGATTTTGCCGCGACCTGTTGAATTCGGCAGCCTTGTCGGCGAGTCCAGAACTCCTTGAGCTTGTAACTTGTGCCCCCGAATGAGTTCGTTTCCACTATGTCACTGCCGGCGGAAATGTAGGCCTCGGCAATGCTTTTGACTGCATCGGGATGGGAGATGCACCACGACTCAGGGCATTCGCCCGGCTGCAGACCCTTGGCCTGCAGGAACGTGCCCATCGCGCCATCAGAAATCAGTATTTCGCCCGCGGCGATTCTTTCGAGAAGTCTTTTCAAGTAAACTGTCCTCCTTATTTTGTTGTCCGGTGGATCTTGCCACAACCTATTGTGACTACGTCAACTGGCCGGAGTTCACCTTCGCTTGAGACAATCTTTGCGCCACGGTTGGGAATAGGCTGATGTCCGTGTGCGGGAGGAACAAGGCTGCTACGTAGCTGTCCATATAGTGCGGGTCGCTGCTCAGATCGATATATGTGACTTTTGATACGATCTCAGCCAACTGCTTTCGGCTTTCGCTCGAAAGAAGCGCGATGTAAGCCCCGGTAAGCGCCGAGTTGCCTATGTACGTGAACTTTGTCATACGGCAAGTCAGGCAGAAGTCCGATCAGCACCGCGTCTTCCACCTGAATATAACGACCAAACCCACCAGCTATGAAGACCTTGGAAATCGAGCTGTAGTCAAGGCCAAGATTGCCGAGAATGAGTCCGCAGGCCGCATAAATCGCTGCCTTCGTGCGAATGAGGTTCTCGATGTCCGATTCGGTGATAACGAGGTCCTGACGTCCGGAGGTGCTGCCGGCCCACTCTAACACGAATGCACGGACGCCGTCTACCCGGACAAGCCGGTCCGTTTTAATCTCGGTATTGAAGTGACCGGACTGATCTACAATACCTCGAAGGAGAAGCTCCCCAAGCAGACAGATCAACCCGGAGCCGCAGACTCCGACCGGTTTTCCCCCGCCTATTACATCGGTACGTAACTTCAGATGCGTCGTCATTGATCTCAAAATACTCGATTGCGCCGCCGGTAGCTCGCATTCCGCATTTAATTCCGGACCCCTCAAACGCCGGTCCTGCGGAGCACGCGCATGCAACCATCCATTCGGCATTTCCGAGAACTATCTCACCGTTGGTTCCGATGTCCAGGAACAGGAATACCTCGTCGCTCTTGAGCGGCATCTCAGTGCACAGAAGACCGGCAGTGACGTCTCCGCCCACGTAGCTGCCAACACCGGGCGCACACGTTACTATGGCCTGTGGGTTAATAGCCAGGCCCACTTCACCCGCTTCGAGTGTCGGAACCGCGTTGACTGTAGGCACATACGGCGTTTCTCGGATATGCTGCGGCGGGAGGGCGAGCAGCAGATGGGTCATCGTGGTGTTTCCGGCGATGAATGCCGCGTGAATCTCCTCGCGATACAGATCCGCGTCGTGGGCTACCGCCTCGATGAGGTCATTGACTGTCTCAAGGACCAGGTTTCGCATTTCCAGCAGCTTCTTCGGTGTGCGGGCATAGTCTATGCGACTGATCACATCCGCACCCCGGCGAATCTGGCCGTTATACGAGGTGCGAGAGGAAAGTATTCTGCCGTCCGCAAGATCGACCAACTGCACAGCAACCGTCGTTGTACCGATGTCGACGGCAATGCCGTAGGTGCGCGGCGACTGATGGCCCGCTCGCACGTCACAGACGTACGTTCCCCAATCTTCTTCCTGCAGCAGAAGAGTTACCTTTCCGTCCTGCTCACGCAGAGCTTCAGCCAGCGAGCGAAGAACCCAGATATCCGTGGTCACAGGAACCGGACCGATTTCGCGCCCGATCTGCTGCACCACTCGCTGCCAATCGCTGTAGTGCTCCTCGATGGATGCTTGAGGTACGGTGAGCCTTTCAGCGCGATAAATCGGCGAGAGCCGCTCGCGGTCCGGCAGAAGCTCTTCGCTGACCAGCAGGTGACTATCTCCGACTACCTGCATAGCAGAGTCTCGGGTCTTCCTGAGGCGAATGGTGGTATCATCGATGACCTTCGTCTGGCAGGCCATCACTAGGCTCTTTCCCGCGAGTGCTTTGTCCAGACGGGTTGCGCTGAACTGCTCAACGTGCCCGCTGACAATCTCTACGAGGCAGCGACCACACGTGCCCTTGCCGCCGCACGGAGGTGAAGGTCTTCGATCCCTGCCATTATCGCGGCGTCGGAGATAAGCGTTTCCGGCGAGACTTTGAGTTCGATATCTGCTGGTAAAAACTGTACAGTACTGCATAAATAAAGACAACGGTTTGGCTGGCGTGCTCTTCCCAGTAACTCTATACCTGGGGCTCCGGACAAAACTACCTGTGTGAGGCGCGACTGGAGATCAAACCTTAACTATTATGCACCTGATGGGCTTGAATTGGCAAGTCGCAGGGTCAGGAAAACTCGGTTTCCCGCCACTGCGCACACTACTTGCGCTCCTTCGAGCAGTTATCCGCAAAGTCTGCGCCGTATGGGCAGGCGCCGCAGCCTCCGGAGCAATCGCACTTGCTTCGGTTCAAGATCAGGCGCTTGATTAGATGGGTCAGAGCCGAGGCGCATACCACAACGACGATCGTCCATTGTATGAGATTGCTCATCGTGCACCCACCAGCAGCCCGATTTGATAGACTGCGAAGCCCATAAGATAAGCGAGAATCAGTGAATACACTACGGCGATGGATGTCCAGCGCCAGGAGTTGGTCTCGCGTTTGATTGCCGCGATGGTCGCTACACAGGGAACATAGATGAGGGTGATTATCATGAATGTGTAAGCTGTGAGTGGAGTGAATGTGTGAGCGATGCCGGCCTGCAATCCTCCGGCGTTTCCCCCACCACAGCACACCCAGTGTACTTATGACAATCTCCTTCGCCCCCAGACCGAACAGCAGCGCGACAGCAGCGCGCCAGTCCATGCCCAACGGCCTGACCGCGGGTTCAATGAATTGGCCGAGTTGACCGACCAGGCTTGCCCTGCTGCCGAACTGTGTGCCCCAGGGAAACGTGCTGAGCGCCCAGATAACGATGGACGCAGCCAAAATCACCGTCCCGGCCTTCGCCATAAAAAGCGCTGTGCGTTCCCAGACGTGGATTACGGTTCCCTTGAGCGTGGGAATCCTGTACGGCGGGAGTTCCATGACGAACGGCGACGCGGCCTTGCGAAAAAACAGCACCCTGAACAGCTTCCCTGAGACAACCGCCAGTAACACGCCGAGCGCGTAGATGGAGAATATCATCCAGGCGCCTTCTCTTGCGAAGAACACTCCGGTAAAAAGTATGTAGATCGGCAGGCGCGCGGAGCACGACATCAATGGGGCAATGAGGATCGTAAGAATGCGGTCCTCGGACGTCTCGAGGGTGCGCGTGGCCATCACCGCGGGGACGTTGCATCCAAAACCCATGAGCATGGGAATGAACGATTTGCCGTGGAGGCCGATCACATGCATCGCCTTGTCCATCAGAAACGCCGCGCGGGCCATGTAGCCCGAATCTTCCAGGAACGAGATGATTGCGAACATAACGATGATGTTCGGCAGGAACACTATAACGCCGCCGACTCCCGGAATCACTCCCTTGACGAGCAGAGAGGATAACGGACCGGCAGGCAGAGCGTGACCCGTCCATGAAGCAAAAACGGAAACGGCTGAATTGAGGTACTGGACGAAATGACCTCCAACGTCAAACGTGAGCTTGAATGTCAGCCACATCAGGAACAGAAAGATGGGGATGCCGAATGCGCGGTGGAGGAGGATCTCGTCGATCCGCTCCGTCAGAACGAACCTGTCGGTGGTGGGGGTATGTGTGATGATCTCTCGCAGAAGACCGCCGATAAAACCATACCGTCCATCGGCAATAACAGCCTCGAGGTCGTCCCCGAATACCAGTTCAAGGTGATGGCGCGTATTGCGGATGCTCTCGATTGCGTGGAGTTCATCGGACGCGCACCGCGCCAGGTGCTGTGTGGCTTCCGCGTCACCTTCCAGGGCCTTTACGAGGAGCCATCTGGCCGGCACTAAGGAATTGCGCTCTATCTGCAGCCTTTGCTCGAGCTTTGTTATCTCGCTTTCGATTTCGGGGTTGTGTCGAGCGCTTCTTGGCGCGTCACACGCTGAGCACTGAGCAACTTCCAAGGCCTTCCGGAGCAGATGGTCCATGCCCTCGCCTTTGTGCGCTTGAGTCGGAACAACCCGAACCCCCAAAAAATCAGCGCACTTGTCGATGTCGATTGTCTGGCCCAGCTTTGCTGCCATATCGACCATGTCAAGAGCGATTACCATTCCTATGCCGAGCTCCAGCAACTGGGTAGTCAAGTATAGGTTTCGCTCCAGGCTGCCGGCGTTAACCACATTGACAATGACGTCGACCTTGTTATTCAGCAGGAAATCGCGGGCTACAACCTCCTCCTGAGAATACGCTGAGAGAGAGTAGATACCCGGAAGATCGACGATGCGAAATGTTTGGCTGCCTCTTCTTACAGTGCCTTCCTTGCGTTCCACCGTTACCCCGGGCCAGTTGCCGACGTGCTGGTGTGCGCCTGTCAGTTCGTTGAAAACGGTAGTCTTGCCGGAGTTCGGATTTCCCGCCAGGGCTACGACGATTTCTTTGGTCTGTTGCTTGATGGCCATTTAGCTGGTATGGTCCTTCCCGTGTCTCAGCATAGTTGGGCTTCAGTCGATCTGACGTCGGCTCCGAATACTTCCACCTCGATATGCTCGGCCTCGCTCTTGCGCAGGCTCAGGCAATAGCCGCGGAGTTTGATCTTAACCGGATCTCCCAGCGGGGCGACCCGCAGCACTTCGAAGTTCGCATTAGATGTAACACCCATTTCCATCAGCCGCTTTCTCACAACCCCCTTGCCGGAAACAAATGCAATCCGCCCTCTTGTGCCCGGTTGGACGTCGCTGAGCTTGGTAGATGTGATAGTGGGCCTGGATGCGCGAGCACTTTCGCTTCGCTGCAAGGATGCGCCTTGACTGGGCAGGCGCGTTATCCCGTCGGGGTATACACCGTGCTGGAGGTAATGCTTGAAATCGTCCAGACGAAGTGGATGATCGCCGCCGCAATCGCGTGCGAAGTCCACAAACTTGAGGAGCTTGTCAAGGGTAGCAGGCCGGATCGCGTGTTCTATGCCGCAGGCTTCGGCTTCGGCATCATCTTCGGCTAATCCAAGGGTTCCGACAAGAAATTCTCTGACTGCGCTATGCCGGTGGGCGATTCCCCGCGCGTGGTGCAGGCCGTGGTCGGTCAGTTCGATGTTCTCGTAGGGCCGGTGTCTTACCAATCCTTTGGAGGCCAGCGCGCGAATAGCGCCTGTTACGGAAGGCATCTTTACATCCATGGCGCGTGCTACGTCTTTTACTCGCGCCACCTGGCTGCGGACTTGGAGGTTGTAGATAGCTTCGAGGTAATCCTCCATAGATCGCGTGAGTTGTTCTTCGCGCTCCACCATTGTTGTCCGCCTCCGGCCTCATGTCAGGGATGACTAAGTTAGCCTGGACTAACTATACCACACAATCGTGCACTCGTCAATGCAGTTTTTGCGTTTTTTTTGTAGACTTGTGCCGGCACTGCTCCCGAACCCCCGACAGGCGCGCTTCCCACGGATCGCGCCGTGACATTCGGCGTGAGAATTGTTGCCTGCCAGCTAGGTTGGCTGAAGAGGCGATTGGTGGTATGATCTTACGTTAATCGTTGAGTCAGGAGGGTAAGCGCTTGTTTGATCCACGAATGAAGAAGCTCGCCGATGTCCTGGTTGGCCATTCCACCAAGGTTCAGCCTGAGGAGCGAGTTCTCATAGATGCTTTTGATATCCCTGAAGAGATGGTCATGCTGTTGATCGACCGGGTTTCGCAGGCAGGCGGCTTGCCGTTTGTTGACCTTCATCAAGCGCGTGTGAGGAGATCGCTCATTATGAACTCCACCGATGACCAGTTGAAGATCGCCAGTCATCGCGACCTGGAGTTTATGAAGGAGATGCAGTGTTACATAGCAATCCGGGGCAGCCACAATATCACGGAAATGTCCGACGTCCCGGATGAGAAAATGAAGCTTTTCCAGGCATACAACAAGCCGGTTCTGGACCATCGCGTGAATCGCACGAAGTGGGTTGTTCTGCGATGGCCGAATGCGTCCATGGCCCAACTGGCTGGGATGAGTACCCGAGCAGTTCGAAGATTTCTACTTTGATGTGTGTACGCTGGATTACGATAGAATGGCCGCGGCGGAACAGCCACTTAAGGAGCGAATGGAGCGCACCGACAGGGTAGGGATAGTTGGCCCAAACGACACGGACTTGACGTTTTCGATTAAGGGCATTCCGGCTATTCCCTGCATCGGCGACCGAAACATTCCTGACGGAGAATGCTTTACAGCGCCGGTCAAAGACAGCGTGAACGGCGTGCTGCATTACAACGCCGGTACCATCTATAACGGCAGAGCGTTTGACGACGTCAGGCTGGTCTTCAAGGACGGCAGGATAATCGAAGCCACCGGATCTGATACCAAGGCCGTCAACGAGATCCTTGATACGGACGAAGGTGCCAGGTACGTGGGTGAGTTCTCGCTGGGGTTCAATCCGTATATTAAGCGCGCCATTCGGGACATTCTTTTTGATGAAAAAATCTGCGGCTCGATTCACTTTACCCCGGGCCAGGCTTACGATGAGGCCGACAACGGTAATCGATCCAAGATTCACTGGGATATGGTGCTGATACAGACCGAGGAGTTCGGCGGCGGAGAGATCTGGTTCGATGATGAGTTGATACGCAGGGATGGCAAGTTCGTCCCGGATTACCTGCACGGACTCAACCCCGAGAACCTGAAATAGTCCGGGTTTGCCGAGGGTTTGCCCGAGCCCCGGAATCCGGAACCACACATATTGACAGGCTATCGGCGGTGTGCTACGATTTCTCAAGATGTAGCACACCGTTTAACGTGTGGGAGAAGACCGACAGTGCACATACCGGATGGATACCTGAGTCCGCAGACCTACGTCCCCGCATACGGCGTAATGATTCCCCTGTGGTCTATTGCCTCGAAAAAGTTGAAGAAGACACTTCGCCGCCGCCAGGTCCCACTTCTGGCGCTCGGAGCAGCGTTCAGCTTTGTCATAATGTTGTTCAACATTCCAATCTTTGGAGTACGACAGGGCACGCGGTTGGATCGGTGCTCATTGCTATTATTCTCGGCCCGTGGGCGGCTGTCGCGGCGGTCTCCCTTGCACTGGTCGTGCAGGCACTGGTCTTCGGAGATGGAGGCGTGACGGCCATCGGGGCCAATTGCCTGAACATGGCCGTGGTGATGCCATTTGCCGGGTGGGGAGTTTATCGCTTGATTGTTCGGCGCGCTCCTGCGGAATCGCCGCGCCACAGGCTGGGGGCGGCAATCGGTGGATATGTTGGCCTGAATGTCGCGGCCGTTACAGCGGCGCTGATGCTCGGTATCCAGCCTCTGATCGCTCATGATGCTATCGGACGCGCATTGTATAATCCCTATGGCTTAAGTGTTGCCCTTCCAGCGATGGCGGCCGGACATTTGCTGGTGTTTGGCTTTGTGGAAGCGGCAGTGACGGGCCTGGTTGTCGCGTATGTTCAGCGCACTGATCCACACTTTTGCCGTGCGCGGCAAGTGCTTCCGGGAGCGACGAGACTAAAAGAACCGGGCGTCCGTTTCCGGCACGGCGATTGTGGGGATGGCGGCGCTCATCGCTCTGACTCCGCTGGGATTGTATCTGCCGGCGAGATTTCTGCGGGTTCGGCTTGGGGAGAGTGGAGCTCGGCAGAATCGGAAAGTGAATCGGCTACGTTCCCGAGGGAATGAGGCGCGTCGGCTCAAATGTGGAAGGCGCCAATGCCCGATTATGCCCTCCGTGGACACGCCGTGTCGCCGTTTGTTTCGTATGTCTTGTCGAGTTTGATAGGCGTCGCAGTCATCGTGGCAGCGGCGTTGGCTTTGCGAAGACTACTGTCGGGAAAGGACTGCGATGAACTCGCTTCCGGAATGGATGCTCCCTCGGGGAAATTGTGAGGCGTGGAAGGATGTCCCGTGCAAGAAGGCGCGTTCGCACCGGCGCAGCGCTGTCCGCCGTAGTCTAGGCAGCTTCCACAGGATCCTGTGGAGGGCGTTTTCCGACGATGCTTCAGCGACTGACACCGGCTTCCTGCAAAGCATTGATGCTCGTATGGAAGGCGCTGGGGCTTATGGGCCTGCTCGTGGTGACGACACTTCTGAGGAGCTTTACTGGCCTGGCACTGAGTTATGCTCTCTTGCTGCTGTTGGCCGTGATGAGCCGGGTTCCGGCGCGGCGGCTTGCCGCGGCATTGATCGCCGCGCCACTGTTTTCCGCAGCCATTATGCTGCCGGCCACGCTAAGCGTTATTACCCCCGGAAAAGCGTTATTGGTTATTGTGCCGTCAAAGCTGGCCATCACCGATGCGGGACTGGCGGTTGCGGCGCGATTTATCCTGCGCGCCGCGGTGTGCGTGTCCATCGTTGGGCTGCTGACAGTTACTACACAGAGAGTAAAACTGTTCAGGGGACTTCGGATGCTCGGCGTGCCGCAGATCTTCGTCACGCTGTTAAGCATGATGGAGCGCTACCTCGGAATTCTCGTGATCTCAGCAGAGGAGATTCATCTTGCCAAGATCAGCCGTTCCATCGCCCCTGGAAGCCTTCGTCAGGAAAAAGCCTGGGCCGCGGCTGGGATGGGTTCTCTGTTTCGCCGATCATGCTCGCTGGGCCACGCGGTATATTTGGCGATGGTGTCCCGCGGCTACACCGGAGAGGTTCACTGCCTTGAAGATCCCGTTTTGCGTGAAAAGGACTGGGCGTTCGCGCTGGCTGCCGCGATATTGTGTGCGGTCCTGCTTTATATTGGGTGACGTATGAGCTGTGTGTTTTCAGTTGATCGCGTAAGTTTTGCATATCCCGGGAGCAATGCGTCTCTTGATGATGTGACATTCGCTGTCCAGCCAGGTGAGCGATTGACTCTCCTGGGAGCCAATGGAAGCGGTAAATCTACGCTGTTGCACTTGCTGGACGGATTATATTTCCCGAGTTCCGGTGCGATAACCGCGCTGGGTGGTGTGCTGACCGAGGAGTCGGTGGAGTCGGCGCCGTTCGGGCAGTATTTCCGTAAAGAGGTAGGCTTTCTGTTCCAGAACTCCGATGCTCAACTGTTTTGTCCGACTGTGGAGGATGAAATCGCTTTCGCTCCTCTGCAGCTGAGCTGCCTGTCTCGAGAGGAGATACGCCGGCGCATCGACGAAACCCTTGGCTTGCTCGAGATCACACATCTTCGGGAACGGACCCCGCAGACGCTGAGTGCCGGAGAGAAGAAGCGTGTGGCGCTGGCTTCGTTGCTGGTTGTCAGTCCTTCCGTCCTGCTTCTCGACGAACCCACCGCCGGCTCGATCCGCGCAGCCAATCAATGCTGTTGGAGATACTCGACCAACTGCACGAGGCCGGTGTAACTATGATAACTGCCACTCATGACCTGGCGATTTTGCCGCATCTGGCGGACAGGGCGCTTGTGCTGGACGATCACCACCGGCTGGTTGCCGATTCACCCGTGATGACAGTGCTGGAGGACACCGATCTTCTATTGGATGTTAACCTCATTCACGCTCACAGCCACCGTCACGGCGAACTCATTCACCGGCATGTCGCATGTTCACGTCGTGGCTCACGAACATGCCCACCCCCACAACACGTGAGGACAATCACCTGTACCAGGTCTGTCCAATGCTGACAATGGTGGCGTTTATCCCGAGGTTAGGCAGTTTGATGCCCGCGTTGGACGTATGAGAGAACGTATACCCCAGGGATAGCGCTGAACTGCGGCCGGTGGCATAGAAGTAAGTCACTCCGAGTTGTTCACAGAAGTTCGTCTTGGTCCCCTGGGTCGGTATCGTGTCATCAAAGTGGGTAAGTCCGAAGCTCGATGTCGTAACTCAGCGCCGTGGGGCCTCTCACGGCAAAGAAGCGCCGATAATTGATGGACGACAGGAGATCGTGGTTGTCGCGCTCGTCTTTTAGACTCCCGACCGAGAGATCAGTGAACAGCTCCGTTCTAGGGGATGTGAACCAGCCGTATCTGACGCCCACGATGCCAAAGCTGAACTGATCTTTCATAGCTTCGGGGATTCGGTAGTTTTCGCCATAAGCTGCGAGGAGAGAGAACTCGTGTTGACCGCGCTCGAATGAGTCGTATTGGAGTCTCTGGCAAAAGGCAGGTAAGCAAATTGCAGCAAGGGCAAGTATGCTCACCGGAAGATATAACTTTCCACAGTACCTCAAAAACAGGTTGTAGTTCCGCATGTGGATGCAGCAGGCAAGCTTTCATATTATGCTAGCGCGATGGCGCCGACTGGTCAAGGAATTATTTGAGGCGAACGGTGCGAGTTGGCATGATCGCATTGATGGGGTCAATGTGCGGACAGACTTGCGACGCGCCGTATTACTGCGCGCCGCAAGTCTTAAGCATTGTTCCGCGTAACTCACGTCAAGGAACGTCAGCCCACATTGCTCGTTATACGACGGGAATACTGCACTAATGACGCATGCCACGCGTGCAGCACCCCACATCTATACCGAATAAAGCGGGCTAGGTCAGCAAAAAGCATCATTCGGCTTAGGACTGACTTTTCTTCTTTCGTCCGCCGCCGTGACTCGCTTCGCCGCCCTTTCGGCCGGCGACGCGGGCTTCCTCGCTAGTCCACTCATGTGCCGTGCCTTTTGAGTGTGCGGCACGACCTCCCTTGCGGGCGATCTCTCGTTGCTTTTCGGGATCCATAGAGGCAAACCCTCTAGCCGAGTGGACATCCGGACACCTCCCTCCATCCCTGTTCTACCATAGCAGAGCTGAACACCGTTTAGCTTTTACCCGAGGTGATGCAGTGCTAAACTGAACGACAAGGTTTTTTTGTTCAGTAATCGATACTGAGCAGGTACAAGGACACGGAACACTGTGGAGGATACCTTCGTCTTGTATTATAATTAGTGGTGAATACGACATTTCACTCGGAAGGAGCAAGTGCATTAGAATGAGAGCCATTTCCGCACTAATGTCTACCGCGGCGACGCTGTTGGCTCTGTCCTGCGCGGCTGCGACAGCGCCCCAAACTCGAGTTCCACCACCAATGCCAATGTTGAGACCGGGGGGCGCAATGACGCAAGGGGCCAGGCCGCTGGTCATCGGCCCCGACAACTATACGGGAAAGCCACGCGTGATATACGGAAAAGTGGCGATCATGGCCAGACCCGCGACAGATGTTTCATCCAAAAACTGTTGAGGTATTTGTCGATGATAAATCGATAGGCACGGGCGCGTCGCAGCCTTTCCGCGTGGAGTTCGATACATCCAGCGTGCCGGATGGAGATCACGTCTTAAAGCTGATAGGGCGCTTGGACGGAAAGGATGTCTGGACTGCTACCTCGAAGGAACAGTGAACAATTCCAAGACCGTCATGTCTCCGCCTGGAGCTCCCGGCGGGTTCCAGTCGCCCGCAGTGCATGGCATGCCGGCAATTGCGGCCCCATCCAAAAGCGCGTCGGGAGGTCCCGGCGTCTCGGCATCCGTAAAACTGGATAAGACGTTGACGGGGGAAAATAAGGGTTCTCGATCCAGTATCCGAAAGGTTGGACATTCCGGGACAAGACAGCGGCGATGAAGCCCGCGTCACCCGGAGGGTGCTGGATAAGTCTTCGGTCCCGCGCCGATTGAGACGTCATCAATTGAAGTAAACGTGCGTCGGGTGAGGCTTGAGCCGGGCACCGATGCCGACGCATTTGCAAACAGAACCCATATGTCTCATCGTGGGACAAAAGAACCGTATTGGACAGCCAGGCGTTTTCCACAACCAGCACGACACCAGGTTCAAAGAAGGTCATTCACGAATGATCATCATCAAGGGTGCGATGGCGTGGATGCTCAATTGCATCGACACTACCGGAAAATCCACTTCTAACAGCGGTGATATCTTCGAATCGATGGTCAGCACGCTGAAATAGCCCGCTTTATTCACAAGAACAGTTACCGCAGGCTTTAATGCGGTAACTGACATCTTATGATGAATAATGCGGGGTTAGCACGCTGCGCCATTTTGCATAGCGGTGGCCGCGATTGGTGGAAAACCTCGCGGCCACCGTATTCACACCTTTTAGCCCTGACCTCAATATCGCTCCCAGTGCAGCACTTCGCGGAGGTTCTTCTTCGCGGGCGTCGGGACCGATTCCGCATAACCCATAGGCACGAGACTTACCAAGGTGTGAGTATCAAGCACGTTCAGAAGCTGCGCAACCTTAGGGCAGTATTCTTTCTTCGTCGCCGGCTACCCAGCACGAAGCCAGACCGTGGGCGCGGGCTGCAAGAAGCAAATTCTGCGTGGCTGCGGAGCCGTCTTCAATGTAATATTTGACCTTTTCGCAGAACACGGCGATGCAGCATGATGCGTCTGAAATGAACTTGCCGTGGTCGGCAACCTCCGCGAGAGCGCGAAGCAGATCCCGGTCAGTCACGGCTATGAACTGCCACGGCTGAATGTTGATGGCTGTTGCTGCCAGGCGGGCGCAGTCGACAATGTCTTCGATTACCTCTTGCTCTATTGTTCCGGGTTTGTAGGACCTGACACAGCGCCGGGTCTTTAAGCATTCTATGGCATCCAATTGTTCCACCTCCGCCAATATCGATTCCGAACCGATCATTCGCGATATCATCTCCCAAACCCTTCGTAAAATGCTTACAGGAGAACCGGGCAAGCCCGTTTAAGTAGGTCTTGTGCAATACCAGGAATAACGGAGTTCGAATATGCCTCTTAAATATGCAGCATTCACGGTGATGACGCCCGAGTTTACCCTCGAGGAGACTGTGGCGATACTCAAGCAACTGGGATACGATGGTATCGAGTGGCGGGTGCACAATGTGCACTCGGACTTTGCGGATAAACCGGACTATTGGCGCAGCAACCGGGCCACTGTGGATATCAACACGATTGTGGAGAAAGCTGGGGAGATCCGCAAGCTTACCGAGGACCACGGACTAGAGATTTTGGGCCTTGGGACGTACCCTAGTTACAAGTCACTGGACGATGTGGAGCGCTGCATGGAAGCCGCGAAGATAATGGGGACCGGCTCTGTTCGCGTGTCTCCTCCCGGATACGACGGCTCCCAGAATTATAACGACCTCTATGAACTGGCAATGGATCGTTTCACGAAAATAGAAGAACTTGCCCGCAGGTATCAGATTCGCGCGAATATTGAGATCCACAACGGAACATCTGCTGCAGCGCCGGCCTGGCGTATCGCCTTGTAGCGGACTTCGATCCTTATCTTGTGGGAGTCATTTATGATCCCGGCAACATGATCTTCGAGGGCATGGAGAACTGGCAGATGGGCCTGGAACTGCTTGGCCCGTACCTCTCCCACGTCCACGTAAAGAATGCCGCGTGGGTGGAGGACGGCGTTGTTGACGGCGCCAGGCATTGGCGTCCCGCTGTGGTCCCGATGAAAGAAGGCTTCGTCTCCTGGCCGAGAGTCTTCGCGGCGCTGGAGAATGTCGGATACCAGGGGTGGATTTCCCTCGAGGACATGGCCCAGGGAGATACAAGGACCAAGCTCAAGGATGATCTGGAGTATTTGAATGGGTTGGAAGCGAAGGGCCGATGGCTGGTTCTATCTCGGGCAAATGTAGCTCGTTTTGAGCGTGAAACCGAGCACACGATGTTCGGGGCGGATTTGCAATCCGCGCCCTGCCCGACAATCTCGGGATTTCCAATCCCCCTGCCAGCATGCTGTTGCGTCTGGTTCAGTCATCGGAGATGCCCAGGTTGTTCTTTACGGTCGAGCTTGCCAATCCGCGTGAATAAAGGCTTCCGACCTCTTCGCTCCTCTTCCCCGCTACCCCTTTATCCCGGACATAACAACCCCCTTGACGAAGTTGACCTCTGCGCGATGAAGAACACAATGAGCACCGGCAGCAGGACCGTCGCCGAGGCCGCCATCAGCGAGACTATATCCACGCCGTAAACATCGCTGAAGGTGGCGAGGCCGAGGGCGAGGGTGCGGTTTTCGACCGAGTTGAGGTAAATGAGCGGGGTCATGAAGTCATTCCAGTGGGTCACGAACGCGAAAACCGCAACCGTCACCAGGACCGGCTTCGAGAGAGGCAGCATGATCTGCCAGAAGATTCGAAAAGGTCCACAGCCGTCGATTTTCGCTGCTTCCTCGATGTCGCCCGGCACCGCCATAAAGAACTGCCGCATGAGGAAGATGTAAAACGCGTTCCCGAACCACGAGGGCACAATCAGCGGCAGGAGAGTGTCATACCATCCCAGGTTCTTGAATATGATGAACATGGGGACCATCGTCACCATCGACGGGAGCATAATGGTGCTGAGCATCAGGATGAAGAGCAGGTTCTTTCCCGGGGCCCTGAGGCGCGCGAACGCATAGGCGACCATTGCGCTGGAAAGCACCCCTCCAACCAGCGCGAGCAACGTGACCTTGATAGTATTGATCGTATAGATTCCAAACGGCATGAGCGTAAGCGCGGTCTTGTAGTTGTCCCATTTGAACTGATTCGGAATCAGGTGCAGGCCCGGCAGCGCGATTTTGCGGGTTCGCTCAGCGAAACGGTGATCATCCACGCAAGTGGGATTATGAACACCGCTCCGCCGGCAATCAGAAGCGCGTATGTAACAATGGTCTTAAGCGTGCCGAGTGCTTTCATTGCTCTTTGGTCCCCTCGTAATAAACCCATCTTGAAGCCATTTTGAAGTGGATGAGGGTAATACTCAGGACCACCACAAACAATATCCACGCCATCGCGGATGCATAGCCCATCTTTATCCATTCAAAGGCGTTTTTGAAGAGATACAGCGCGTAAAACATAGTGGAGTCTCCCGGGCCGCCGTCGGTCATTATGTAGGCCTGGGTGAACATCTGCAGCGCGAAC
>CAVZJH010000114.1:0-41456 GCA_963775535.1 uncultured bacterium
AACAGGGTTTTTGGGGGACGTGGCAAACAACGTCGTCGCCTACAGCCGCAATACCGGCGTGGAATGCCGGGCCAGAGTGTGGAAGCGAATATCGTGAACAACATCTTCTACGCTGTCGGCAGGCCAATGCCCGCCTGGCAGTGGCCGGCGATATATGCCGACTACAATCTTTGCTGCTTGGACCCCGGCTACGGCAATGGACGCAGCGTCACTCCGTCGCCGCGAGCATTCACGACATCAGCGCCGATCCCAAGTTCCTTGACCCCGTGCGCCTCGACTTCCAGTGGCTACAGGCTCTCCCGCCAGGCACGCGGGACGCGGCAAGACCGACATGGGGCTCTTCGCCGAAACCTGGTCGCGGGCAGCCGCTGACTTGGAGGTCAGCAAGTGGGGCTCGGATGGAGCGCGCGCGCTTTGGTGTGAGGGAATGTTCTACGAGTTTGACAATAGCTACGGACCTCGGCGAGGCTACTTCCCGTATTCGTTCCAGCGCAGCCCCGGCGGGCGGCACTGGATGGAAGCCCAAAGCGACTACGAAAAAGCGCTGACCCTGAACCCGGACACGGAACTAGAACGAGGAGTACTCTCGCTCCCTGGGCCGCCTGCTCGTTCGGGAAAACAACTACGACCAGGCAGAGAAGACGCTGAACCAGGCGCTGGCAATATGCCCGAACCCTTGCCTGCGGGATTTGGCCCGGCTTTGCCTCTCGGAAGCTATGGAAGCCCAGAAGCGTCCAGCCGACGCGGCCGAAGTAGTGAAAAAGACCGAATGGCCGTCCAGCAAGTCCTGGGCCCAACCCGCGCTTGCCCTGTATTCGGCTTTGGCAGGGGACGCGCCGGGGGCTATCGCCGATCTGGCCGATCTGAAAAAGGACGATCCATTTCGTTACGCCGGCAGTCTGGAAAATGCGATAAACGCGGCCTGCCGGGCGGACAAAGTGGAGTGTGCGATGCAGCTTCTTGACGGTTATGCCGCAGCCCCGCAGTGCCCCGAGCTTACTCAGAGCCGGCTAACCATCGCCGATGCTCTTTGCGCCCGGAAGAGCTTCCCTGAAGCTGCCGCCATGCTCACGAAAAGCCTGGAGCAGGATCCGTTCAACGCATCCGCTGTCAAGACCTTTGAGCGCCTGATCGATATTACCGCCCATTGACCTCGGTCAAAAAGAAGAGGCGGAGAAACTGCGCATCAAGCTGGTGACGGAGTATTGCGCGCTGGACCCGGATGTTCAGGCAGCCATTATCCATCTTGGGGATAAAGCCCCAAAGGCCGACCCCGCCAAAACCATTCTCCTCGACGAGACCCTAGGGGAGTCGCCGGTCTACGATAGAAGCTTTAACGGCGCCGTGCCCAATGGACAGTGGGATGTCATAAGAACGCTTGCGGGCTGCGGCTACATCGTTCATTCGGACCAAGACTCACGGGACCGTTCTGGATCGTTCGGACCAGCGCGGTCCAGGCGCCGACTTGAGCCCGGGCCTTCTGAGCCGCTACGGACTGGTGGTTCTGAACGGAACGACCGGCAGGGGGTATTACGGAGACTCGATTCCCACGGATGTTGTTGACAATCTGGTGGAATACGTCAAATCCGGAGGGGCGCTTCTGGTGACCGAGGAAGGGTTTTCCGGTTCGAGGGGTTCTTCCTTCAACCCCCTGATGAGCAAGTTTGGACTGACTTTCAAAGAGCGCGCGGGGCTGGACAACCAGGAGTCCACGGGCTATCTCACCGATCATCCGGCAGTGAAGGGGCTGGCTGGCTTCTATGCCGAGCGCGGCGTGGGGGTGGAGTTTACATCGGGCGACGTGCTCGGCAAGTGCGGTGAGCAGCCGGTGATTGTGGCCGCGCAGTTCGGCCGGGGAAAAGTCGTGGCGGCCGGCGTCGGAAGGGCGTTTATGGGCGCCGGGCTAGCCCCGCAGCCAATACCGAGGCCGGGCGCGCTGAAGCCAATAAGGCGCTGCTGATCAAGCTGGTGCAGTATTGCATGGCGAAGTAGGCTGCCGGGCGAGGTGGCGCCTCGTCGATGTGGAGTATCGCAAGATCACGAGCTACAAGTGAAGACGCCGCTAAAATCGCAAGGAGGAGAATGTATGAAATCGATCAGACTCATTGTGCTGGGAGTAATTGCCTGGTGCAGATCGCCGCGCCGGCGTGCGTTGGAGTAACTCTCAAGACTGGCACTTACGAACTGCAGTGGACCATATCTGATAAAGCGGGTGCAGCTGTGGAGTTGCGCGGTTTCACGAACCCATCCGCCGATGAAATGCAGAGCCTGGGGCTTGTCTCCAAGAAGGCGCTTCGGGTGAGTGGCCGGGGCTTCACTGTCATTCTTGTCGGGTCGAAACGCACAGGCCCGGGATAAGAGATACGATGTGGCGTATCTTACATCGACGAGCGACGGTGTCCTGGCAAAGCCAGTGCGGATGCCTCTGACTGACCTGGAGTATGGCAGTAGAATCACAGACCCCAAGCATCCGGCCATCGTCGACGTTATCCTGGGCGATAAAACGACAGGCACGATTCAGCAGAAGGCTGCAGTCGACCTCGACCTGGAGCCGGGCGATCACGACGAACCCTCGTTTCTGGAAGTGATAGTGCGCGGCGGTTGGGAAGGCACTGTCGACACCGATGAGAAGCCTGTTACCATCTATCTGTCCGATTCAAATCACTCGGGAGTATTTGGCGATGACCTCAGGCAACCGGGCTGCGGGGCAAATTGGGGAAACAGCGAGGCGCCATTGGACCGGATGGTCATAGGCGATACCACTGGAGGAACCGAAGCGGCAGGAACCGGGCAATGGCTGATCGACAGCATGCTCTTTGATGGAAAGCTATACTCTAACAAGGTGGACCCGACCGGGCGGCGCATTACGATAGGCAAATATACCGGCCCGGCTGGGACGCTCAGCATCAATGTGAAGAATGAGAATGGGCAGCCGGTCGACTTTGCAGGCTATCTGTACGGTTGGTATCACACCTATGTGGGCACTGAGTCCGCCCAGGCTATCAGTCTGCCGCCCGATAAATACCGCGTGGTAGCCGATCTCTCCGGGCGCGTCGATCGCGGCATTGAGGTGAACGTGAGAGACGTAGCTGTTGCGGATGGCAAGGAAACTACGATCACAGTGGGCGGTCCGTTGACGTTCACTGTGGTTTCGACCGACGATGTGATCACCACCAGGGCCGGGCGGAATATTGCGTTCAAGACCGAGTTTATGGCCGGAAACAACGCCGCCTGGTACCGAGATGATCCCTATGTCGACGTATTCATCCTCGGACCTGACGGCAAGAAGATGCAGTCCAGGCCGGGCGTCATCTTCCATGAAGGACCATGGAAGCGTACGGGAATGGCCGAAATCAAGAACTCCAAATCCCCGCGGGCTGGAAGCCTGGGGACTACACGATTATCGCGACTGCCCCGGTCGGTCCCCACGGGAAAACGTTGACTGCACGAAAGAAGCTGCGGATTTTGAAATGACGAGCTCCAAGGGTGCAAATTCGGATTGGCCGCTCCGGTTGCGTGCAGCCAAAAAAGGAGATTTCGATGAACAGAAAACATTCCATGATGACCGGATTTGCGTGGTCCCTTTTGGCGGCGGGATTATTATGTGCGGTGCGGGTGAGCGCCGATGTCGCTATCAAGGATACATCGCCGCCAACGAGCCAATCTGCTGGACCTCTGAACATGACGTTGAAACTCGCGGTTGGTGATTCGATATCGTTCGATCAGGATATGACGCAGAAGATTGCAGTCGCCGGGAAGACCGACGAGGAAAATCCGAAGGGGCACACTACCTTTGTGGTGATCGACAAGGACCAAGCCGGCGCGTTGACGCTTTACGGGCAGTGCTCCGCGGCGTCCTCAGATTTAACCGGAAACTACTCGTACTCGGCGATTTATTGCTACAAGACCGATGATCACGGGAATGTCAATATCATTTCCCGGGCGGTATTTACTAATGGAGGGCAACAAACTCCAGGGCGGAGACGTGTCTTGGGGAGCCATACTGCCGTGCTCTCTTCCCACGGAGCCGATCAATTCATCTCAGACCTGGCAATCTGAAATCCCATGGTCAGAGAGTTCCACGGGGGCACGACCCGTGTTGGGCAGCGTGTCTGGCGTCTCTGGCGAAGGTGTGGCGAGTTTGAGCGTAAGTCTTCCAGACACAGATATCGGCCGCAATCGCCGTGCCAGCGAACAAATCGATCTGAACTTCGATATATCCAGAGGCATACCATTGGGATGGAGTATTACAAGGTCCATTTCTTCTGATAAACTTGGAGGCTCAATGCAGTATATGTCCTGTCACACATCGATGCGTGCCGTCGCCCATGTCAGCGCGGACGACCTAGATACACTCAAAGCGATCAGCGAACCACTTATGAGTTGCCAGGTGCAGTTGCAAGCCCGTAATTACGATGCAGCTATGGTCGAACTGAACAAGGTGAGACAACTGCCCAACTCCCCCTGGACGCAGGGTCTCGACAGCTTAGAAAAGGTAATCAAATCGAGGCAGGCTGCTGAGAACCAAGTAAAGGAAATGAGTGAATGACACGTGACAAGGTCGTTGTTCGGTTGCGGCAGGTTGCAGCGACTAAACGCCTGGGTTCCAATACAGCTTGATTGGATGGAGAAAGGGAAACGGAGATATGAGGAGACTACTGATAACGACAGCGTTGGCACTGGCCGTGATCTCTGCTCTGTCGGTATGTGGCGAGAGCGCGGACACGACCGCCGTGCCGAACGACCCAGTTGAAGTAGTGCGGGCCGAAGAAACGGCGAATTTGTCCGGTGGTAACTGGAGAATTTATCTCTCAAAGCGCTGGCAGGACGTGATCACCCCTGCCATCATGAATGACTTGAACTATTTCTATGTTACCGGTCCCAATGGACGACTGCCCAGTGAACAGGCTAAAAACCCGCCCAAAGACAACAACCGCGCAAACACCGGCATTCCGGTTGTAAGTGATGTTAAGCTCGTGGAGGCCACGGATACTACAGCGGTTGTTGAGTTCTCCCTGTCCTTGACTGTTTCCGATCAGAAGCGAACCCACACTTATCGAACTTATCTGGTCAAAGAGGGCGACCGCTGGGTTATAGACACGATAGACCCGGATATGCCACCGGAGTGGGCAATACAGGCAGATATAAAACCGATTTATGATGAGATCGCTCCAATAGTCCGGCAATACTTCAGCGCGATCTATGACGACCAGGGCAGGGCGAGGCGCGATTCCGCAAGGATGGAGGCTTTTGCAAAGGCGTACCTTTCGGACAAATCGATGGCACACGTCGGCGTGAAGAGGTACGTGAGGACGAACTGGCCATTTGATAGTCTTGACAAAGCGGCGCGGGACAAATGTTTGGATTCGATGCAGTTGCTGAGCCCGGTGGTAGTAACGATCGGCAAGGTGGTGACTGTCGGGAGCATTGAGGACCCGAATGGTGTATGCGCGATATATCGATCGCTATCCGGGCGAAAAGGGCGAGATCAATTCGCAGATCGGCGGCAAGGCTTTCGCCTTCGTAGATGAACGCGGCGAATGGAAGCTGTTGGCCCGCTGCAGCACTCAGGAATTTGTATCGCGATTTCTCGAACTCTGGCAGGATCAGGACAAAGCCACGATGGAAAAGCTGCTTGCGCCTGACGCGAAGTTCGATATGGGCACAGGCGCCAGCCTGACCTGGGCCGAGTTATCCAAGACCCTGCCCGTCCTCGCCGGCACAGGCCCCGCCAAAGATATCCAGTACAGGTCCGACACCTTCTATTTCACACTCACATTCAATGGACCAACCGCGAAGTCGGGGGTCTATGAGCTGACGGCATCCTCTGCCGAGATGGGGCAGATCGCCTCTGTGCGCTATATGAGCAAGATTGCGCTCAATATCGAGGAGCAGAGAGAGGACGCTCGTAGAGCGAAGTTGCCCCTGCCTCCTCTCCCGTCCCTCAAGCCCGTACCGCTGGTTAACGGCAAGCTTCTTCCGCCGCCCGCGAGCCTGCCAATCGAACTACGCGCCAAAGGTGAGAAGGCCGGGATCTATGTGGCGGGATTACTGTTGACCAACGACAGCAAGCCGGTGTTCTTCGAAGATTTTCAAGATGCCAAGTTGCCGGGGTGGTCCGAACAAGACGGCGCGAAAGTCGAAAGTTCAGCCTCCGAGCCCGAGGCAAGCTGCCTGTATCTCAACGAACGGGGGGAATATTCTGCAGGCGCGTCTCATCGGGTCTCCATAGAGCATCCGGGCGTGGTCGAGCTAAGTGGGTGGGTGTGGCTTCCTCCGGCAAGCGAGCAGGAGGAGTCGACATCTGCCTACCTCGGTGCTCAACTCGGACAGTCCGGATGGCACCCCGGACAGCATGGCCGCCGGCATCGAAGTGGACGGCACCGGCAAGGGCTATATCGTGAAACTTCTTTGGAACAGGTCCGACGGCGACGACAAGGAAGTCCAGTCGCAGGGCTCAGTCGTAAAGCCAGGCAAATGGGTGCGTCTCGCGCTGCGTCTGGATAAGGGATCGAAGACGGCCTCCGCCATATTAGACGATGCGATCCAGGCGAGCCTCCACTACGCTCCGTCCAACTTCAAAGTGATGAATAGTATATGGGTCGGGGCAAGCCTCAGTGCCGTTAAGCCACCGAAGTGGCACTACGGTGGCGGCCATCCTCCTCTCTGGGTATCGGGGAAGCACGTCGCGGCGGCGAAATACGAGATGGTCGACTTGGGGGCGCTCACGCATTTGCCGGACAGCCAGGCAATCGCGATAAACAATAAAGGTCTGGTGCTGTTCGGTGACCAGTCGGGAGACGACAGTTCCCGCTTTTCCCTCTTTCTTTGGCAGAACGGAAAAGTGCGGGCGCTGAAACCACGGGGCTACTTATTTGCTGCACTTAATGACCGCGGACATATCGCAGGGGTAAGGATTGCGGATTTCGACAAGCTGACAGGGTCCACTGTCCTGTGGCAGAATGGCAGGATAACTAAACTGGGCGCTATCGGCAAGAGCGGGCTGGTTCCGTCCTCCATCAACAACAGGGGCCAGATCGCCGGTGTGTTCCCGATCGGAAACGGGTGCCGCGCGGTCGTTTGGGAAAAGGGACGTCTCCGATTTCTGACAACTCCAGCGGGGGCGTTAAACAGTTGTGCTGGTTCGATAAATGCCCGCGGCCAGGTAGCCGGCGGGGTTACCGACGCGCACAAGATTGGTCACGCTTACGTGTGGCGGGCTGGAAAAGGGCTCGATCTTGGAATGCTTCCGACCTGCACGCAGAGCGAATGCGACTCCATCAACGACAGAGGCCATATTGTGGGAACATCCTATGGCCCGGATGGATGGGATAGCGGAAGAGGGGATGTGCGCTCGTTTATATGGAAAGACGGCGTGATGAAAGACCTCGGCAGTATTCTGGGCGGAAACCGCATTTTCGCAAGCTGCATCAACAACCGCGACCAAGTAGTCGGCTGGGCACGCCGGGCCGATGGCGAGACCCGCGGGTTCTTATTGACGAATGGCAAAGTAACCGACCTCGGTGTGCGTCCGGGAGGCACAAGCAGCTCCGCATCGGCCATCAACGACAAGGGTTGGATAATCGGGTCGGTGACCATGGCGAATGGAAAAGAGCACGCAGTCCTCTGGCGCCCCATCACGAAAAAGGGCGGGTAGGGGCAGGGGCTTCGCCCCCTAACCCGACCGAAGGGTCGGATTGGCCGCGAACTCAAGGTGATGTAAAGGAAACCTCGTCGAATGAACAAAAGAGAACTCGGCCTATGCCTGTTCGCTTTCTCCCTGTTATTGGCGGGATGCTCGGGGAAGGGCGGCGGCAAGGTAAAGGCTGATTTGCAGAGATACGGGCTTTTTGGTCGTGTTCGCAGCGTTCGCACTGAGAAGGCGATATTCGCGGCTCGGGGCGGAAAGTGGGTGCCCCAGAAGCCGTGGCTGTATAACGTTGATACCTATAATATGCGCGGGAAGCCAGAACGACAGGAAACATTCGACCGTGATGGCTCCGAGGTGTTTCGTGGTGTGTTCTTCCACAGGGCTGAGGGTCAGAAAAGCGGAGTTGAGGGCTATGCAACATTTCACAAAGGCAAACCATTCAACAAGTTGATTTTCAGATTCGACGACAGTGGAAATATGCTCGAGCAGTTGGCATACGGGCCAAACAATGTTCTCAAGTTCCGAATACGTTATACCGATCGCGACCGCGCCGAAATGGCCAGGAAAGAATCAAGTTCCGCAGCAAACATCAAGAAGAACCAGACATCCGGGTGGACCGACCGCAATCGCGACGGTTCAGGACCTGGATACGGACATTACGCACTACGACAGCAACGGGAATGTGACCGAGCAGGCAATGTACACTGCGACGGGAAAACTTCTGAGCAAAGACGTCTTTACGTATGACACGAAGGGCAATCACCTGTATGAAGCGCATTACGGCCCCGGTGGCTCGGTTAAGTCCAGACAATACTTCAAATACGAATACGATGCAATGGGGAACTGGACGCAGCGCATGACCTTTGAGCGAGCATCCAACAGAACCGGTCCGCACCCCGTTGAGGTGGAGTATCGTGAGATACCGTGCATATACAAGTGATGTTCGATCTGCGTCAGTCTCGCCCAGCGTAACACTGCAGTATTAGGAAACGGAGGATGTGCAATGCGAAAGTCTCTTGTGGTTTCACTGTTGTTTTTATCTATGCTTGTTGTTGGCCCGGTTTGGGCTGGAAAGCTAACGGTCGATCCCCCAACACTCTTCCCGCGCCCGCCGGTCCGCCGCCGGACAAGCGCCTGGAGCAGAAAGTCACTTATAACGGCGGCAGGTAAATGGGCTGCACGACGCCGTATCCGAGATCAGCAAACTGACCGGGGTTGCCGTCGAGTGCGGTGTGAACAGCAAGGATTGGAATGTTCGCGATATCCCGGTGGTTGTCTGCGCCAGGGATATGTCACTTGGCCCTCTGCTGCAGGCGATGGCGGAAAGCACTCACCTCGCCCTCACTTCACGGGAGACCAATGGCGTTCGTGTCTACAGGATATGGCGCGATCCCTCCCGGCAGAAAATCCTCGAAGACTACCTGAATAGTAAACAGGCGGCGGATATAGCGCAGATCGACCGGGGTAGGTGTGGGGTGCCCGGGCCCGGATTCTCAGATCTCGGATTCCGACCTGCGTGCAGCGTGTAAAGATGCGAAGACTGACCGCTCCTCCAGCGAATATGGCGATCTCTACACCTATGTGCGTGCGGTTTCAAAGCTGATGTCCGCACTGGGAGCTGATGAGAGAAAAGGCTTCTTGCGGGTGAGAAAATGATAATAAGCGCAAAAGACGCGCCTGCGCCGCTCGCCCAACCCGTTGCCCAGATCGCGCAAAACTACATGCTGGCGAACTTTCGGCGTCAGGGAATCAATACTGACATGTCCGATCTGACGGCGAGCGAACTAGGCCAGGCTTCTCTATCCCTGGATGCTCACCAGACGTGCGGCCACTTGAGTCTCGAATCCGATCTCTGGGAACCATACGGCGGGCGCTGTAACGCAATAGCATACCCGGAGCAGATCAAGTGCCTCGAGCCACTTGTTGGGAAGCCTCCCGAGCCCGAAGAGGCTCGCGAGTGTCCTCAGACACCGTATTCCGGAGATCTGCACAAGCTCAAGATAGGCTGCGGTGACCCCGACTGCGAAGTATGCCACGGAGTCGACGATCTTTCCAAGATACCGGCGTTTCAAGCCAAACTGAAATTTCCTGTTTCCAAAGTGACTGAATTGGTCCGCGGCGACGTCATCGCTGCTGTATCGAGAGCATCGGGGTTTACAATAGTGTGCGAGGACTTCCCTCGTGGCCGGATGTGCGAAGTCGAATCAGCCGAGACCGCTGTTCAAGTTCTCCGGATGCTGGCTAACTGTGGGATATCCTGGTGGATGGATGATAAGCGCAAATTTGGTAGGGTTATCGGATACCTGGTGCGAGCACCACCAGAATCTGGTTTCCGAGAGCCTGGTCACCAGTTTGCGCGCGAAGCTCAATACCGGCGTCGCGCTCGACGATGCACTGCCTCTACTTTACCTTACCGATGATCAGCGACAAGAATGGGTTCCGGAGGAGATCAGGTGGAGCACGGATGATGTCGCCAGGCCGCTCTGGGTCTTCTACGATTCGCTGTCTGCGGGTGATAAGGCACAGGCGAGGTCCGATGACGGACTGTCCCTCTCGAAGTTCGACCCGGGCACATTAACGGCGGTATTTCAGGAGTCGCAGAAGGCGGTCCGGCCGGAGGATGCCATTCGAGCCGTGAGTACCGCGCTAGAGGCATACCCGGACGTTGGAAAGGAGGCTAGAGACAGCTCGCTCCAGATGCACCCTGAACTGAAGGACCTGCGTAACCTGGATCGCTCGCAGGTGGACCCCAGAAAGATTTGGGCGGATGCGCAACAGATAGGGGACATTGTTTTCGAGAAGCTTCCGGACCTCAAAAACATCCAGAAGCTGCCATCCGACCCGGCAGACATATCAAAGCTGGTGCTGCGGATCAAGAAAAACGACTCTCACATGGGCCTCCCGGTGGCGGACGCCGAGACGGGCAAGACGCGCTACGCAACCAACCCCGGCGGCATCGCGCGGTACCTGCTACTTCATAACTATCCAGGGAGGCGGGTTCACTTTTATCACAGAGGAGAACGGCCCGTTCCCAGTCTACTCGAGTGCGCGTGAGGCAGAGCTGGAGAAGCAGAAACCGGCGGATAAGGGCCAGAAGTAACGGCCCGACGAGCGCTGGGCTGTGGTTGGCGCTGCTGGTCGGGGCTGCCCTCGTGAAATACCGGCCATCCCAAAACGTCGAGTTAACCAAGAAAGATGTGGAGGAGTTGTTGTGACCCAAACAAACCTGAGGCGTCATACATACATTCTGGTCGCGCTTGGCGCAGCGGCTTTGCTTACATTTACGCATTTGCGCGCCGCCGATGGGCGGACTTTAATGCTCCGGGCGGTCAGTCCGGTCCGACCTATGCCGCTGCGACTGATGTGATTCATTCTTATATGCAAAATAGGATGAAAGGCGACTCCAAAATTGCCTACGGGATGTTATCAAGTCACATAACCACTGAAGTGACTCTTGCTCGATTAGATCAGAGTTTTGCTAGACTTAGGAGCAGAGCAGAGTTTCTCAGCACTGAAACCAGCCAGCCCAAGCAGCGCGGGAAAGACTTGCTCCTGTTTGATGTTTGCTACAGATACCATGATCTTGTCGATGACAAAATAAACAGGATATCCGATGAGCTCTATGCCATATGGGAGAATGGACAATGGAAGGTAATTGATCCCACTCTGATGCAGTAACCGTACCCTGATGAAGACCTAGCGTCAGTTGGCGACGAATTTCTTCGATCAGTGGGTTGAGCCAAACGCACGGCATTCATTAGTTTTTTCTGTTGACGCAACTCAGATTCGTGGGCGAGCTGAATCGACCTGGTGAGAGCCCAGTTTGCATAATCTACAGCGCGCAGCCCAGCGCGCGGGGCAATAGCGTCGAGCCCTGGCAATATCAGAGAGCGCTCTTCTTCATCGCTTTCTCGATCTTTGCCCAGGAGTCGCGCAGGGTGACCGTTCGATTGAACACCAGCTTCTCCCCGGTCGAGTCGTTGTCGACGCAGAAATATCCCTGCCGCTCGAACTGGTAGCGCGTGCCGGGTTGGGCTTTCGCGACGCTTGGTTCCACGTAGCAGGTGGTGACTTCCAGCGAGCTCGGGTTCAGGTTCGACGAGGTAATCCTGCCCCACTTCAACATCGTCGGGGTTGGGCTTAAGGAACAGATGATCGTACAGACGCGCCTCCGCGGGAATCGCCTGGCGCGCCGCCACCCAGTGCAGAGTCGCCTTTACCTTGCGGCCATCCGGCGCGTCGCCGCCGCGCGTCTCGGGGTCATAAGTGCAGCGCAACTCCACCACTTCACCACTCGCGTCCTTCAGCACGTCCACGCACTTAATGAAGTAAGCGTTGCGCAGCCGGACCTCCCGGCCGGGCGCGAGTCGGAAAAACTTGGGCGGTGGTTCCTCGCGGAAATCGTCGCGATCGATGTACAGCTCGCGCGCGAACGGCACCTTGCGCGTTCCCGCCTCAAGATCTTCGGGGTTGTTCACCACGTCCAGCTCTTCGACCTGATCCTCGGGATAGTTGACCAAAACAACTTTCAACGGGTCCATAACCGCCATCACGCGCTGGGAGCGTTTGTTCAGGTCGTCGCGCACGCAGTCTTCCAGAACAGCGACTTCGACGGTGCTGTCGGTCTTCGCTACCCCGATCCTCCTGCAGAACTCATGGATGGCTTCGGGAGTGTAGCCGCGCCGCCGCAGCCCCGCTAAAGTCGGCAGCCGCGGATCGTCATATCCCTGAACATAACCACTGCTGACGAGTTCGATGAACCGGCGTTTGCTCATCACGGTGTAGCTGAGGTTGAGCCGCGCGAACTCTATCTGCCTGGGGTGGTAAATGCCCAACTGGTCCAGAAACCAGTCGTATAAAGGACGGTGATTTTCGTATTCCAGCGAACAAAGCGAGTGCGTGACTCCCTCGATGGAGTCTTCCAGGCCGTGCGCCCAGTCGTACATCGGATAAATGCACCACTTCTCGCCCTGGCGGTGATGCTCTGAGTGCAGAATGCGGTACATGACCGGGTCGCGCATGTTCATGTTCGGAGAAGCCATGTCGATCTTCGCGCGCAGCGTCCGCGATCCGTCCGGAAACTCACCCGCGCGCATTCGCCCGAACAAATCCAGGTTCTCCTGGACGCCGCGGTTGCGATAGGGGCTGTCGATGCCGGGTTCGGTGAGCGTTCCTCGCGTTCGGCTGACTTCTTCGGAGGATAAGTCGCAGACATAGGCCTTGCCTTTCTCGATCAGGTCGATAGCCCATTCGTACATCTGCTCGAAATAATCGGAAGCGAAGAACAGCCGATTGTCCCAGTCGGCGCCGACCCAGCGAACGTCCTCTATTATCGCGTCGACGAATTCCTGTTCTTCCTTTGTGGGGTTGGTATCGTCGAAGCGCAGGTTGAACTTGCCCCCGAAGTCCTGTGCGATGCCATAGTCGATCCAAATCGCCTTCGCATGGCCGATGTGCAGGTAAGCGTTCGGCTCGGGTGGAAAGCGCGTATGGACGTGATCGAACTTACCTTCCCGCAAGTCCTCTTTGACAGCCTCGCGGATGAAGTCGACCGACGATTCACTGCGATCCTCGCTCATTGTCTCCATTTCGGGATTATGCGGCTCGTTCATTCCTGTAGTCTCTTTTCTACGAGCGCTGCTCAGGAGATCAGGCGCCTCGTTCCTTTGATCACTCGGTGTTATTTTGCCACATCACGCGGAGTTGGTCAAGGTCGACTGGGCTTAATGTGGTGCGAACCATGTTCGGGCAGATTTGCAATCCCCAGTCTTCGGGCCAATAACGCACCCATCCAGCGGGCTCTTCGCAAGAACCGGTAATTTCCTCAGAGTCGCTTGGCACGCTTCTTGAACATACAATCTATGTAAGTCCAGAGGAAGAGGTAAGAACAATGATTGTTAGAGGCTGCATGAAAGCGAAGGTTAGTTGGGAGAGCTTGGTTCTAGTTTTCATCTGCCTGCTGGATATGCTTTCGACGCTGTATTTCGTGAGCGCCGGCAGGGCTACCGAGCAGAACCCACTGATGGCAGCCTGTATTAACCACGGTCCCGCATTGTTTGTGCTTGTAAAAATGCTGAGTTTTGTGCCCTTCGTAATAGCCATAGAGCTCTATCGAAGAAAAAACCCCAGCTTCGCAAGATCCGTCAGTCGTTATGCAATAGCCGCCTACGTTGTCACGTTTACCGTTTTGACGCTGGGCGTCAACCTCGCGTGAATGAAGGTTTGCTCCTCGCCCGCTCGTTGGACCGGTCGGCTCCGACACCGACCGGTCCGCTCCCACAATTCACGATCAAATCCCGCACAAAAAAACTTCCTGCGCGTGTCAGTTTAGCCTTGCAAACAAACATATTATGGGATATACTGCGCTCAGAAGCCCAGAGTTTCGGACTTGCTGTTGCAATTCGCGAAGTGCCTGGGCTTGTTTAGTTATATGCAACACTCAAGAAACTCCAAAAGACGCTGATAAAGGAGAACACTGATGAGTAAGTTGGCAGCATTGGTATGTCTGGCGGGCCTAACGGCATGTGCCATCACCGCAGGAGCCAGCAGTCCCAGATCGTGGATTTGGGAACGCTGGGGGGAAGCGGCAGCTCGGCTATGGCGATCAACAACAGCGGGCAGATCGCAGGTAGTGCCGGCACAGCGAGCGGCAGTTCTGCATTCCTTTGGCAAAACGGCCATATGACCAGTCTCGGCACGCTTGGAGGCACTGCTTGCGCCATAAACGACAGCGGACAGATTGTGGGTTGGTCATATGGCACCGGCGACAGCGGTCACGCATTCCTATGGCAGAGCGGAACCCTGACTGCTCTGGCAGGTCTAACAGGATACCCATATAGTTGGGCTTGCGGCATTAACCACAGCGGCCAGATTGCAGGTTATGCGGGGAATGAATCTATTATTTACCACGCCGTCCTCTGGCAGAGCGGGAGTCCGACCGATTTGGGCACAATGGGTGGGTCCTGGGGCGCTTCTGCCTGCGGCATTAACGATAGTGGGCAGATCGTGGGCACGGCATCCATACCGGGCGGCGAGTACACTCATGCGTTTCTGTGGCAAAACGACTCCATGAGTGACCTTGGCACATTCGGAGGATACAACAGCTATGCGGTTGGCATAAACAGCAGTGGAGAGATCGCAGGTTGGGCAGAGGACCCGTGCAACAACCCCGTTGCCTGCTTGTGGCAGGACGGGGCTATGACCGATTTGGGCACTCTGGGAGGCCGCTACTATTATAGCTATGCTCTCAGCATAAACTCAAGCGGTCAGATCGTGGGTTATGCACAAACAGACGGCGATACCTCGGAGCGCGCGCTCCTCTGGCAGAACGGGACCATGATCGACCTGGGCACGCTCCCGGGAGGCGGCAGCAGTCGGGCTCAGTGCATAAACGACAACGGCTGGATCGTAGGCTCAGCAGTGGATTCATCGGGTGTCGAAAGTCACGCCGTTCTCTGGATGCCCACCGGCGGACCCCCGGATACAACCCCACCAACTGTTGCCATCACAAACCCCACGTCGTCGGCGACGTATTCGACCTCGGCATCTGCTATAAACATCTCGGGCACCGCCAGTGACAACGTAGATGTAGTAAGCGTGTCCTGGTCCGACAATAGAGGCGGCAGCGGATCTTGCTCGGGAACGACAACGTGGTCTGAGACAGGCATCGCTCTGCAGCCCGGAGCCAATATTATCACAATCAGCGCGCAGGATGGCGCCGGGAATATCGGCACAGCTACGCTGACTGTTACCACTACTGATAATACGCCTCCCGGGTCTTCTGCCGATGTCGTTACCGGTAATGTGAGCGCCAATGGAGCCAGCGTTGTCGGGGCTATGGTGACTTTCTATCCCAGGTATGACTTCGGCTACACGCTAACCGATGCATCCGGCAACTACACAATATCGAATTGGCCGCTCGGCGTTACCGAGATGACGGCTTACCAGAGCGCATATGGTGAGATTATAAAGACTGTTACCATCGTTTCAGGTGTCAACACCGTCGACTTCGCGTGGTGGAACAAGGTACCTATGAAATTGGGCCAGCTTAAGGCTCTCGCCGATACCACTGCTGTCCAAGTGCTCAGTCCTGTGACCGTTGCCGTCAACTCCGGTTTGCTAGGTCCCAACGTTACTTACGTAGAAGAATCCGACCGCACTTGCGGCATCAAGGTCGTGCTTCCGCCCGGCCAGTCTGTTAATGCCGGTAACCGCATCACATTGACCGGAACACTCACAAGTGATGCCAACGGCGAGCGATATATCCAGTGCTCTACAATCAACAGCAATGACAATGGAACCACTGCTCCCAAGGCTGTTGGTGTTGTCAACAAAGGCGTTGCCAACCTTGTGGGAACACTGGTCAAGGTCTGGGGCGGCGTGACGCCGGGAAGTGGGTTTGTAACCCTGAACGACGGCGGCCTCTCCCCCGGCACGAGCGGAATAACGGTTTCTACTGCCGGCATAACCAAGACTATCGGCAGCTTCCTTTCCGTAACAGGAATAGTGGGCAAGACAACCGGCGGAAAGCTGATTGTCCAGCCAAGAGGGAATGCTGATGTAGACTAGGCCGCGTGCGCGTCCATCTTTGGGGCATTGCCCCTGGGCTCCGACCAGAGACAGGTCTCTGGTGGGAGCCCGAGGATGGAACCCTCGGATAATCCCACACATGACATGCCCCCAGTCGCGCTTCTTTATTGACATGGCGCGTCAATCAGAGCTACAGTTAACCGTAGAGCCACCACAAGGAGAAAAGACGCGCAGCGATGAACCAGACACAGACCTCAGCCACCATCCTCGAGCGGATATCCGAAGTGCCGGTGCTGGATGTGCACACCCACATTGTCGGCGGCAGGATGGCTGCGCAGGGACTTCACGATATTATCCTCTATCATATGGCCGTGAGCGATCTTTATGCTGCCGGCTGCCCGAGCGGCGCGCGCCTGACCCAATACCCAAACTGGCCATCGCGCGAGGAGGCGCATTCACGCATCAAGGAAGCGCTGCCATACCTGAAATACGTGCGCAATACCAGCATCTCCTGGGCTGTCCGAACCATCCTCCGCGATTTGTACGGCGTGGAGGAGGACGTCACCGAGCAGAACTGGGAGCGCCTCGACGCAATGATCCGCGAGCGCTCCGGTGATCCGGCTTGGGCGCGCCTTGTGCTGGACAAGGCCGGCATCAAGCGCGTGGGAACCGAAATCGCCCGACGCGAAGACGGCCGGGACGATGATGTCCTCCAATACTCGCTGGAATGGGCGTTCTTCACACGCTGCCAGTGGGGAGAGTTCGACACCGCGCTTCACGAACTGGAGCGATGCTGGGGAAAGGCGCCCGGTCCGCCCGCGCCGATAGGTTCCGGCACTCGCCCGGCGGCTGACAAAACCATCCGCACACTCGACGATGCGCACGAGGCGATGCGGTGGTATGTTGACCACATTCCCGCCGATCGGGTGCTTTCCACCGCGACCCATATATCCACGGATATCGATTTTCGCGACGTGACCGACGAAGAAATGGCTGACGCTCTCGACCGCCGGAGTACGGCTGGTGTCACCGAGCGCGACGTTTACGCGTCTTACATAAACGAAGCGTTCCTTTCGGCGCTGGAAGCCAAACTCGGCGACAGGATCGTTTACCAGTTCAGCTTTGGTGCCGAGCCGCTTCCTTATGAGACCGGGAGCCGCCTGTCGCAGCGCAGCATCGGCCAGCTTGCGGAAATGATCAGCCGCCACCCCGGACTTCGCTTTCAGTGCTTCCTTTCCAGCCGCCACGCAAACCAGTCGATGTGCACCCTCTGCCGCGAACTGCCGAACCTTTCAATGTCGGGTTACTGGTGGCACAACTTCTTCCCGAACGTTATTCGACAGATTATGGAAGAAAGGCTGGACATGCTCCCCGGTGAACAAGCAGATCGGCTTTTTCTCGGACGCATACTGCGCGGAATGGGCGTACGGCAAGCTCGCATTAGTGAGGAGCCAGTTCGCGAGCGTCCTTGCCGGTAAGGTTGACACCGGTCAGGTACAGCGCGGAGGACGCAGTGGAGATCGCGCGGCAGATATTCTATGTGACCCCGCAGACCCTGCTCGGAATGCGTTAGTCCGAGGGCTCCCACCAAGGGCGCTGCCCTTGGATCCCGCCAGGAGCCGAGTGGCCCGCGGCCCCAGCTGAAAGGAATAGACAATGACGCCAAGGGAGCGCGTTTACCGCGCGATAAAGTTTCAGGACACGGACGTCGTGCCCTATAACGCGGTTTTCTCAATTGAAGCGCACCGCAAGATGGTCGACTACTACAGTGATGAGAACTTCATCGAGCAGATCGGCAACCATCTGGCAATACTTTCTCAGCGGCAATCATCGAAGTGGACCGAACTTGCGCCGGGGCATCGCCAGGACGAATGGGGAGTGACCTGGAACCGCACGATTGACAAGGATATCGGGGTCGTCGAGAACCAGGTTCTTTCCCAGAGAACACTCCGCGGCTTCGAGTTTCCGGACCCGGCTGCGTCCGCGGCATTCGATGCCTATCCCGGTTTCATAGGGACAAACCAGGACCGTTTCAGAGCCATCAGCTTTGGTTTCTCGCTCTTCGAGAGGGCGTGGTCGTTGAGAGGGATGGAGAACCTGCTGATCGATATGATGGAAGCGCCGGGCTTTGTCAACGAGCTGCTGGAGAGGCTGATGCAGCACAACCTGGCCCTGATCGAGCGCGCATTGGGCTATGACGTAGACTCAATCTTCTTCGGCGACGATTGGGGAAGCCAGGCGGGCCTTATTATGGGTCCGGCGTTGTGGCGGGAGTTCATCAAACCGCGCATCTCAAGAATGTATCGCAGAGTGCACGACGCCGGGAAGCTGGTGATGATCCACTGCTGCGGAGACGTGAAGTGCATCCTGCCGGAACTGATCGAAGCCGGTGTGGATGTCTTTAACCCGTTTCAACCGGAAACGATGGATGTGTATAGGACAAAAGAACTCTACTACGGCAGGCTGGCGTTCTACGGCGGGATAAGCGTTCAGCATCTGCTGCCTCACGGGACGCCCGATGAGGTGCGCCGGGAGACGAAAAAATTGTTGAAGGTGCTGGGCAGGGGCGGAGGATACATCGCCTCGCCGTCCCACGTGATCCCTTCGGACGTGCCCGCGGAGAACATAGCCGCGATGATCGAAGTTTTCCAGGGACAGGTGGGATAAGGTCAATGCCTGCGGCTTCGGCCCCTTTGGAACCGAAGCAACTGGGCTTCGCGCATCGCTCAGGATGCTGCCTTCGTCTCGTCGTCGGTTGCCAGCTCAGCCTTCGCGGCTTTGATGATCTCGTCCGGGTCGCGGAACGGGTTCTTCAGCGCTTCGGCGATGAGCACCGCGCCGTAGTATCTCTTGTATCCCACAATGCGCGCTCCACCAGCATCAGAACGGTCTTCTTGCGTGCCGGGGCATCGGCGATAAGGCGGAACACCTTCAGCGCGTCGCCGAGATTGTTCTCGCAGTTCTTGTTGACCACTTCCCATTGCGGTTCTACCGTTGCGGCTATGGCCTTTAGGTCCATTTCCTCGAGCAGCATCGGATCGTGTCCGCCCCACCAGCACGGGAAGCTCTTAACGATGAACGCCACGTCCTCGTTAATCTCGCCCATACGCTCGACCATATCCAGAGTCTTTTGCGTGAGTTTGGCGTCCGGATCGGCCCAGTTATAGGAGAACGGGACTTCCAAATGCGCCTGTGGGCCGGGAAGGTCCTCCCACATCATATTGATCGATGGATTAAACGCTTTCACCGCCTCAAAACTCTTGTGGACTCCACCGAGGTGCAGGTTTGCGCAGATGTAGAGGTCAGGGTACTTCGCCTGGACCGCGTCCATCAGCGCGCCCGCAAACTTCACATAGATCGGACCGATGCCTTCTTTATAGCCTTCGCGGCACACATCGCAGTCCAGCCTGCAGGTGCATCCGGTCTCCGTTCCGCCAACCTGGAAGCACACTCCATCAGGATTAAGCGGCGCATATTCCGTCTCAATCAGCTTAAGGACTTCCTCCCGCCAGTAAGCGATGTCCTCCTCGCTGTTCATGCACACGGGGCTGCCCCAACTCCAGTTGAAACCCCATATCAGCGCGATCCCCAGGCTGCGCGCATAATCCTGAATCTGGGCCGCCCTCGCGGGAGCGTGATAGTGCCAGAGCACCACCGTGTCCATCCCGGTCGCGCGCATGTTGTCGAGATACCGCGTCCAGTTGTAGACCCGGCCGCCCCAGGTCCACATTCCGATATGGTCGATTTTGCCTTTCATGAGCTCTCCTCTGATCTCAGGGGCTTTGCCCCCAAACCCCACCAAGGGTAGACATCCGCAAAGCGAGACAGGGGTCTGGGGCCCGTGGCCCCAGCAGAGTCCAGAGACGGCGGTCTCTGGTGCGGAGCCCGAGGGTGAAACCCTCGGATTTCAGTCCAGATTCATCGCATGCCGCACTTCGGTCATTGTTTCGCGTGCCACTTTGCGTGCCTTTTCGGCGCCGGCGGCTAGGATTTCGTCGAGCTTTTCGGGGTGCTGCCGGAGCTCGCGCCTGCGCTCTCTGATCGGCGCGAGCTTCTCATTGAGAAAGTTCGCCAGGCGCATCTTGCACTCTACGCATCCGATCCTGCCGGCTTCGCAGTCCTCGTGCATATCGTTGCGGCCGTAGGTCTCGAGCATGCCGTAAACAGCGCAGCCTTCCGGGTGTCCCGGGTCGGTCTTGCGCATCTTCGTCGGGTCAGTATACATCGAGCGGACCTTGGTTGTTGTCTCTTCCGGTGTGTCCGACATATAGATCGCGTTCCCGTAGGACTTGGACATCTTCCGGCCGTCCAGCCCGGGCATAGCGGCGTATTCGGTCAGCAGCGCCTTGCAGTCCGGGAAGATATCTCCGAAGAGGTAGTTGAACCGCCTGCCGATCTCACGGGAGAGTTCCAGGTGCGGAAGCTGATCCTGACCTACCGGGACGACGTCGGCCTTATACATAAGAATATCGGCGGCCTGCAGCACCGGATAACCCATGAGGCCGTAGCTCACCGTTTCCAGATGAAGCTGTTCCTGCTTTTCCTTGTAGGTCGGCACGCGCTCGAGCCAGCCTATGGGTGTGGCCATGGAAAACAGCAAAAACAGTTCCGCGTGTTCCTTTATGTGCGACTGAACGAATATCGCGCACTTGTCCGGATCGAGGCCGGCCGCGAGGAAGTCGGTCGCCACTTCACGCGTATACACCTTGATCTCCTCGGTCCTGTCAAGCATGGTCGTCAACGCGTGCCAGTCCGCGACGAAGTAAAACGCTTCGTATTCGTCCTGGAGTTTCACCCAGTTCGCGAGCGCTCCCTCCAGATTTCCCAGATGCAGCAGCCCCGTAGGCTGCATTCCCGATAGTAGTCTACCTTTGCTCATAATGTAACGCAATCTCCCTAAGCCGGCGCGGCCGGAACCGGATTCCATCGCGAAAACGCGAAATTGCGAAGACGCGAAAGCCAAGAAACTGAGTCCTGAAAGGCCCCATTAGTATTGCCCGGTGAACAGGCGCCACAGAATCACTCGCGGTGGCCCCATGATCTGCGGCAGAGCGCCCGGAGCCAGGAATATCAGGCCCAAAAAGATCATCAGGCCGTACCTGCCCATAAACTGATCGTAGCTGCGCGCTTGCTCGGCGGGCAGCAGAGCGCTTAGAATGTGCGATCCGTCGAGCGGCCCGATCGGGATAAGGTTGAATACCGCCAGGCCTATGCTGATCATCACGATCATCGAGAGAAGCGCGATAACGTTCTGCGGCATAGCCTGTGCGCAAAACCTGAGCACCGTGCCCAGAATTGCGGCGGTAATCAGGTTCGACAACGGTCCCCACAGCGATACCCGCAGGTTATCCCATCTCGGATTGCGGAAATTGTTGGGATTGATCCGGACAGGCTTTCCCCACCCGATGCCGAAATGGGAAATCGACGAGACGATCATCATCACGGTCCCCATCGGGTCCAGGTGGTCCAGCGGGTTCAATGAAATGCGGCCCTGGGCCTTGGGCGTGTTATCACCAGCCCTGTAGGCGGAATAGGCGTGCGCAAACTCATGTATGGTGATGCAAATAACAAGCGCCACCATCGAGAGCAGAAACTCATACAAATCGAAATCGCGAAATGGCATATGGAGATTAACCCGATTTCCGTTTATTTGAAGCGAGCCGGCATCGTGTCACACCGCACGAGGTCTTCCACAGTCTCCCTGCGCGCAACAAGCTCGGGCATGCCCATCCATCACAAAGACCACGGCGGGTCTCGTGAAGCGGTTGTAGTTGCTGGCCATTGCGTGGTTATACGCGCCGGTTGTCTGGACTGCGAGCAGATCGCCGGGCCCGGCTTCAGGTAATAATACGGTGGAAATCAGCATATCCGTTTCGCAGTGCCTGCCGGAAATGGTATATCTCTTCGCTGGAGCATCTCCCGCTCTGTTTGCCACCAGCGCGCTGTACCTGCGCGTCGTAGAGCGCCGGGCGCGGGTTGTCCGAGAGGCCTCCATCGACTGCGAGGTAACGTCCTCTTCCCCGGGCTTCGGGAATGCTGACGGTTTTAGTCGGGCCGATCGTATACAGGGTCGTGCCCGCCTCGCCGACAATCGAGCGCCCCGGCTCGAGCATCAGTCTCGGCTTGTCGATTCCGGCCGCTGCAACCGCGTCCTTGACCGCGCGGCTGACTATCCCGGCGAACTCCTCGACGCTCGGAGGATTCTGCTCCTCAAGGTATCTTACACCGAGTCCGCCGCCCATATCCAGAAGGCCGATCCCGACGCCGGTCTGATCGAGAATTGTGCGGATGAACGCCGTCAGCACCGGCGCTGCCTCAACGAACGACGTGGGGTCGAGCAACTGGCTCCCGACGTGACAGTGCAGCCCGGCCAACTTCAAAGACTTCGAATCGACAGCCTGCCTGATAGCCGTCATTGCGCTCCCGTCCTTGATGTTGAACCCGAACTTGCTGTCTTCCTGGCCGGTCCTGATCAGGCGGTGGGTGTGCGGATCGACGCCGGGGTTGCACCGCAGCAGTATCTCCTGCGTCTTTCCCGCGTTCCCGGCCACCCGGTCGAGCGCTTCGAGCTCCGGAAAGCTGTCGACAACTACGTATTTTACCCCCATCTCGACGGCCATTTCCAGCTCGTCGGGGGACTTGTAATTGCCGTGCATAACGACGCGATCCATCGGGAACCCTGCGCAGCGGGCGGTATGCAGCTCGCCCGCGCTGGCAACGTCCAGCCAGAAGCCTTCCTGGTTCACCAGGCCGCACATAGCCGTCACTATGAACGCCTTGCTTGCGTATGCTATGTCCACCTCGCCGTAGTGACTGCCGAATGCGGACCTATACGAACGGCACCGCTGCCTGATCAATTCCTCGTCCATTACATAAAGTGGAGTTCCGAATTCGGCCGCAAGATTCGACCGTGTCGCAGCCGCCTATTTCGAGGTGGTTCTTATCGTTAATCGTCTGGGTGCCCAGCATCATCATAATACCTGTCCAAGTGTCCTTTCGGATATGCACAAAAAACGAACCGGCCCATCGTCACAGCCGTGGTCAGCCGGTTCCAGATTAATTTAACATGGAAGTCGTTCCCTGTCAAATGATTTGGCCGAGAGCCCTAGCGGAGCCTCTGGTGGGAGCCCGGTGGCTTATCCCCCGTAAATGTTTTGCAGCCGAGCTGAGCGGGAAAGATGACAGACGTTACAATTGACCCGGCAAAAGGAGAGTGGCATGCAATACACGAAACTGGGACGCACCGGCCTCACGGTCAGCCGGTTCTGCCTTGGGACAATGAACTTCGGTCCGGTAACCGACGAACCCAATTCCCACGCGATAATGGACCGCGCTCACGAGCACGGCATCAACTTCTTCGACACCGCCGACGTATATGGCTGGAAGATAGGCGAAGGAGTGACTGAATCCATTATCGGGAGGTGGTTTGCGAAGGGCGAGCGGCGCCGCGAGAAGACCGTTATTGCCACAAAGCTATATAACAAGATGGGCGAATGGCCCAACGAGTGGGGCCTCTCCGCGCTCCACATCAAACGCGCCTGTGAGGGAAGCTTGAAGCGACTGGGGACGGACTATATAGACATCTACCAGATGCATCACATCCACCGCGAGACCCCGTTGGAGGAGATATGGCAGGCAATGGAGCAGTTGGTGCGCGAGGGAAAGGTGCTGTACGTCGGAAGCAGCAACTTCGCGGGCTGGCACATTTCCCAGGCGAACGATCTGGCCGGGGAGCGCAAACTTCATGGGGTCTGGTTTCGGAGCAGTGTCTTTATAACCTCAATAACCGCATGGTCGAGTTGGAGGTCCTGCCGGCGTGCCAGGCGTACGGCTCGGGGCGTCATTCCCTGGAGTCCTCTGGCGAGCGGGCTCCTGGCAGGCGCGCTTCAAAAGGTCGCCGAGGGACGGCGCGCCCAAAGCGGAGTCCAGGAAAAGATCGAGCAGAACCGGCAAAAGCTGGAGAAATACGAGGCGCTGTGCGCCATGCTTGGCGAGCATCCCTCCAATGTAGGCCTGGCGTGGCTGCTTGCGAACCCGGTGGTTACGGGCCCGATCATAGGCCCGAGGACGGTTGAGCAGCTCGACGATTCATTGCGCGCGCTGGAGATTGGGCTTTCGCCGGAGACCATGGCCACACTCGACGAGATATTCCCCGGCCCCGGCGGTCCCGGACCTGAAGCCTGGGCGTGGGGTAGGTTTATCCCCGGTTCTGGGGCGAAGCTCCCGGCATCTTGCCGGGAAAGATGGATGAACCGGTTAATCTCGGGTAATAACACGGTAAAATCGCAGCGCAGTGCTGGGAGTGGTGCAGTCTTGCCTGCGAAAGGAGCCTCAGGATGCGCGGTGTCTCTTTGAACCACAGCGCGATCGTTCTATGTGCTGTCTTGGCCTTTGTGCTGTTGAAGCTGTCCCCATCTTTTGCGGCCGAGGCGGGATTGGAGCGGTACTGGCCCGGGTATCGCACTACCTGGCCGGTGTTGTGCCGTCCAAGCCGGGTTGGTATTTCAGGGATGATGTCGTAGGGTATACGGCGACCGCGCCGAGGGTGGTTTTGAACGGGCTGCCGGTGGATAACGTTTCCGCCGATGCGGTTGTTGAGATCATGAGCCGTGGTACGTGTTTCCGGGGAAAGTTTTCGGCGCTACTCACGCCTTGGTTGTTACTCAGGCGTTGGACTGGCTCATCTCAGGGGCCACGTGATCGGCACAGATTTAGAACCTTCGGGTACCGGCTCCGGGTTCGGTGATACAGTCGTATCGCCGTTCCTGCTGGGCTGGGACAAGGGCAAGATCCACTATAACACCAACTTCGCGGTATACATCCCTCACGGCGATTTCGACGATAACAGGGTGGTCAATACCGACAGAAACTTCTGGACCCTCGATCCCGAGTTCGGTTTCACGTACCTTAACCCCCGAACCGGCTGGGATTTATCCGGCGCCCTGGGATACTCCATCAACTTCGAGAACCCGGCTACCCAATATACCTCGGGCGACCTTCTGCACTTCGATTATGCCGTCGCGAGGACCTTAAAGAACGGCCTCAAGCCGGGCATTGTTGGATATGTCGTGGAGCAGGTCACCCCCGACAGCGGGCCCGGCGCGATATTCGGGTCGTTCGAGTCGCAGGTTTTCGGAATAGGTCCGGCCCTGCAGTGGAAAGCCGGAGAGCAATTCGACAATGATGTTCAGATACTACCACGAGTTGGAGCAAGGATCATTTGGAAGGGATCAGTTTGCGCTGACACTGCGGGCGGCGCTCTGATTCAGGGGTATCGTATCGGGATTTTATATCCTCGCGCACCTGTGTCCCGCAGAGCGTGCGCCCGCAGCAGGCTTACGCAAAAAACGGATTGTGAGCCTTTTCCTGGGCGACGGTTGTGGCTGGTCCGTGGCCGGGAAGCAGGATAGTGTCGTCCGGAAGGGAGAGCACCCTGCCGCGCAGAAAGCCAAGCATCTGCCGGTAGATATCGGAGCCTCGGGGGCGCCCTATCGACCCGGCGAACAGGGAATCGCCCACGAAGCATACCCCGCCCGCCAGATAACAGGTCGACGCCAGAGTGTGACCGGGAGTGAACTCAGGAATGATTGCGAGATTGCCTAGGTAGAATCGGCAGTCCGTCGCGGGCCGGCTCCCACTGATTGCTCAGCCCGCGCGTGATGGAGTCACGATCGAGTTGATGGCTGGACAGGCGAATGTTCGTGGAACCGCCCACGAGATCCTTGAGGCCGCCTATGTGGTCGCCGTGAGCGTGGGTGACCAGGATCAGGTCGAGCGTCAGTCCTAGGCGCGCAAGCCGGTCGGATATCTCGCCGGCGGCGCCCCCGGGATCGATCACAGCCGCCGCACGGGTTTTGACGCAGCCGAGTATATAGCTGTTCTCACTGTATAGCCCGAGCGGAACCACTACGGTCTCCACGACCGCGTTCTCCCTCGGCAGCGTCACGGATTGGGGAGCCCACTGACCGGCCGCTATTGCCCAAAGCTTTTCGGGGTCCAGAGCCAGCGCCCGGGCCAGTGTTACCGCATCCCCACGCTCCGGCTTCAACCGGTAGCCCTCGATGTCCTCGATGTCGCTTGCCGGCAGTCCCGTCAAATTAGAGAGCTGGTCAATCGAATAGCCGAGCCCTGCGCGCGCCTTGCCGATGATATCCCCGAGTTCGTCTTCCAGAACGTCCATTTCCCGTGCCTCCGGCATCATTATACCCCAACACCGGACCTAGGGCGACGCCTCGAGTTGAATGGCGTCCCAAAGCGGGTATGAACACAGGTAGTGTGCTTGGGTGAGAATATGCTCATCGTGAGTGAGTTGTTTTCAGAGGGAGGTTTTCAACATGATCCGTGTACGTGGTGCAGGCAAGGCTGCGAGCCTGGTGATACTCCTGGCGCTGCTGGCGTCGGCGGTTTTCGGTGATGGCTCGAAGCTGACTGTCGGAGATGTGGTTGGTGTCACCGTCGACGGCGAGAAAGAGTTCACAAAAACCTATCAGATCAACAAGGATGGCTGCATCAGCCTGCCCATGATCAAGCCCGTGAAGATAATCGACTTGAATACATCCGACGCCACCGAGTTCGTAGCCAAGGCGCTGAAAGAAGTGCTGATCAACCCGCAGGTCACGTTATCGTTCGTGGAGCGGGCGAAGATGCAGGTGTTCGTGACCGGGCAAGTGACCAAGCCGGGACTGATCGAGGTCGGGGCGGGCGACAGGGTGCTGCAGGCGCTGACACAGGCCGGCTACGACGATTCCGCCGACCTCACTCACGTGACCATCCACAGGGGCGATCAGACAATGACCCTTGACCTGCAAAAGTATATCCGCGCGGAAGACCTCACCGTGAATGCCGAGCTGCAGTCAAATGATATGATAGTCGTGCCGCACGTCGACGCCATCGGCAACGTCATGATCCTGGGCCAGGTCAACAAGGTCGGCACCATTCCGCTCAAGCGCGACATGACATTCCGCGAGGCCATGGGCATTATCGGCGGAGTCACGGTGGACGCGGATACCGAGAAGATCACCATCAAGCGAGAGAACGTAGTCGACCTGATAAAAATAGACTACAAGCACGCGATGGACGGCGATCCCGCGGCCAACGTCGCGCTTAAACCGGGCGACCTTGTCTACGTGCCGGACATCGAAACCTCCTTCTTCACGGTGATGGGCGCGGTCAACAGGCCAGGGCAGTTTCCTCTCAAAGGCAAGCTCACGGTGAGCGAAGCCATCGGTTTGGCCGGAGGCGAAATACCGGGCCTGGGAGACCTGCGAAAGGTGCAGCTAATGCACGCTTCCACCAAGGGCGCGACGCCCGGCGACACCGTAGCCGTCAATCTCAACCAGATCATAAAGCAGAGCGGGACCGAGCCGATGGTGCAGCGCGGGGACCTCATATACGTGCCGGATCATAAGCAGCAGACCAGTTTCCTGCAGGTGATTCAGTCCATCGCGCCGTTTGCCTGGCTGTTAAGACCATAAAGCCCGGGGCTACTGCTCTTCAACCGTGAAGATCTGGATATCGTCCGGCGCCAGCGGGTCGGTCGGGTGGGGCTTGATCCCCGCAATCGACTGGGAGACGGCGAAGTCTCTCTTCAACCTTTCGAGATACTTCGCCGCGCCCTTGGCGTATTGTGTCTTGAGCCCGGCAGCCTGAATGATGCTTTTTAAGCCGGCATTCGGGTCGATCATATATTCCCGCCAGAGCCTCACACGGTGGAGCACTTACCATACCTCCTGGGGAGAATATCTCTCGGATTCCGGAGTGAGGATGATCACTCGCATCGGGACTCCCTTTGCCGCAAGCTCGCTAACATCGCTGTCGGTACACGGAAGCCACCCCGCCAAAGAGTTGGTGCGCCAGGCCGACAGCCAGGGAACGTCGGTATATAAGATCCCGGAGACGCCCTTCGTTCCCGCATTCGCGAAAAGCCGGTGCACCACCACTGTTCTGGGATCATCGGGCGTATTGTCCGGCCAGGCTATGGCTATTAGGGCAGGCGCCATTGCAATGAAGAGGAACGCCTTCACCATGCCCCTCGCATACACGGGATGGAGCTTCTTCGCATTCAAAAGCAGCAGGAAGTAAGCGCAGGCAAACACCGCGGCGGCGGGAGCCAGAACTGCCGTCGCACCCGGTTCAACGCTGAAAAGAGCGAAACACAGGACACCCAGAGGAGCCGCGGCGTACATTATCCCTCTTACGGCATTTGCAGTCGGGGTCTTGAACTTGTAGAGCATGCACACCAGCGCAAACGGCAGCGCGATCCACCCCAGCATCGAAAGCGCCGAGTTAACGAGCACACTCGTGGAGCGCCCGAGCTTCGCGCTCAAGTCCGGGAAGTGTTCCACCGCAAACAGCAGTGGCGCGCCGGCACTATGGATCGGGTTGTTGACCGACCTGTAAAGCGTGTCTCCGGGATAAGCGGTCGTGCCCGCCATAACATCCCACGCGCCGGCGCCTAGTATCGGATTGTCGGTATAGGCCGCGTTTCGGCAGATGAGCGGGGACACAATAACGGCGAACACGATTGCGAAGGCCGCTGTGTTTATCCACCTGCTCCTCCCGCTCAGGGCGAAATAGACCGCCAGCGGCAGCGCGAGAGACACCATGACGTAGTTCGTCATATACAGGAGTGCGGTCACGGCGGCGGCCAGCGACGCGTAAACCAGAGCCGCCTTCCTTTTTTCATCCAAGACCGACCTGTGATGCAGCGCTACAATGCAGAGCAGAAAAGTAAACAGGAACGTCGCCAAAGACCACTCCTGGCCTGATGCCATCACCTTGAGCACGGGCGCGCTTAAGCCAAAAACCGCTGCCGCCAGGAGCCCGGCGCGCCAGTCGAAGAGCAGTTTCCCCAGCATGAAAGTAGCTGCAACAGCCAGAAACCCAAAAGCGAGCGAAGTTTCCACAACCGCCTGGTCGCTTGCGCCTCTCAATCGAAACGTTTCTGAGAGGAGGTAAGGAAGCAGGGGAGCGCGGTTAAGTTCCGGCCAACCGGAGTCATCCAGTGTCTTGAATGGAACGTTGAACGGCCGCACGACGCGCGTAGTGAAGCCTTGACCTGAGGAGATGTTCCTCGCGACCTGAGCTATATCCAGCGCATTGCGATCGTTTAGAGACGTGAAGTTCCGCTTGTAGAAGACACCCATGAAAGCGCCTATGCACACGAGCGCCGCCATGACCAGGAGCCAGGGAACCCTTCCGTCCGTCGTTGATATCAATTCCGGTCCGCACCATCTCCACATCAGCTTCAACGTTCACCTTGACCTCCTATCCTGCCCGCGAGCAGTTCCTCATACGCCGTCTCCAGCTTATTCACGCTCACTTCCCAGGAGTACCTCTGAACTACGTCCTCTCGGCCCCGGGCGCCCATTTCGGCTGCCATCCCCGGCGTCGATGCGAGGCGCGTGACCTCTCGAATGGTATCCTGAACCGAGGCCGCCTGCGCCACCCCCGGCACCGGGCTCCGAGGGCGCGGGTCGCCAACGGTGTCGCCACCACCGGCAGCCCCATTGCCATCGCTTCGAGGATCTTGTTCTGCACCCCGACGGCCACCTGCATCGGCGCCACGGCGACGCATGCGCCGTCCAGGTAAGGCCGGATATCGTCAACGTAACCCGTCACCACCACGCGGCTCCGAGAAGAGCTCTTTTATTCGAGCAGGCGGGTCACTGCCCACTATAAAGAACTCAGCGTCCGCCCACATGCGGCGCAGGGACGGGAAAACGTTCTCCGCGAACCAGGCTGCGGCCTCGGCATTTGGCGCATAGCTCATCTTGCCGTTGAAAACGAACCGATGCGGATGTTTCAGGCTGCCCCGCGGCGCGAAATACTTGGATATCCGATCCCATCAGGGACCACATCGACCGGCAGGCGCTGGTCCAGTGATTTAGTTCCGCTCGCTCCGAGTCCGAAGTTATAATCACGCGATCGAAGTCCTCAGGACCCGGGGCTCGTAGCGCTTCAGGCTCCAGGCTCCTGGGCCATCACGAGCTTACTCACCGGGTTCTTTTTGCCTTTTGCGAGCTGCCGGAACAGACCGGTGAGGCAGTCGACCGAGTCAAACAACCTGGGAGCGCTGCAGGGCGACGGCGCGTACTGGGCGGCTCGGAGGTGTTCTATGTGCACGACGTCGATGTGCGCCGCAGCCATTATCTGGGCTGTAGCTTCTTCCATTGCCCTCGACCAGCAGAAACTGGTGCACATAGGCAGCGGGCTCGGCAGCGCCAGAATCGACTGGCAAAAGCCCCGCATGCGCCAGTGCGGAACTATCCGCAGATGCCGCGCCGCGTCACGAACCTCATCAACACCGTCGAACTCGGCTCCCCCGGACTCATCCAGGGCAACCACATCAGACCCTGTGCCGCTTGGAAAGTTCCTTGATGAAGTGAAAGGGCCGGACCCTGATTCTGGATGGGACGTATGGCGCGACAAAAAGTATGTTCATGACAAATGGACGCGCAGCCTCGCTTCCCGCACTGATATGGCCCAAAGGCAGTGTTCACACTTATTGCCTGCTCCCAAACATCCTCACGGCAAAGCGTCCAAACCAGTTGTGTTATAATGTACACTGATTGTTACGTTGCTTTGGCAATGGCCTGGTTGTTCACGGATGCTTTCGGTCCCGCTGGTTCACTCGCTTCAAGCCTCGCAGACAATAGTGCAATAGCCAACCAGGAGAATAATAATTGACCTATCAAGACAAAACATGTGCGTGCCGCGATTGCGAAAAGGAGTTTACCTTTAGCGCGCGGGAGCAGGAAAGCTTTAAGGAACAAGGCTTCAAAGAACCGACTCGATGCGCCGAATGCCACGAAAGGCGTAGTTCCAGGCGGCGTTACAGCCGCGGAGGCGATATCGAAACATTCACCGCGCCGTGCTGCCTTTGCGGCAAAGACGCCGAACTCCCATTTAGACCTACCGGCAGCAAGCCCATATATTGTAAGGAGTGCTTCCGAAACCTGCTCGCCTCGAGGCGCAGACAGGGGAAAGAAGAGCTCCTCCCGCGCAAGCCTGCACTGGAAACCGCCGAGCCTGTGCCGGTTGTGAGCGCCGGCGATGGATCGTTTGCCGATTTCAGACTGGACCCCCGGCTGGAGCGCGCAGTTCGTGAGTCGGGATATGAAACTCCCACCCCCGTGCAGAGAGCAGCGATTCCAATCGCTCTGAAGGGCGAAGACCTCATCGGCACGGCGCAGACCGGAACCGGCAAGACCGCGGCGTTCGTGCTGCCGATATTCCAGCATCTGCTCACGAATCCCGGCGACAAGCGGCGCACCCGGGTCGTTGTGCTCACGCCCACCCGGGAGCTCGCGGAACAGATCAGTGAGTCGTTTAAGCAGATGGGCAAGTTCACGAAGCTAAGAACGGCGTCCGTCTACGGGGGGGTCGGGATGAACCCTCAGGAACAGGCGCTGCGGACCGGAGTCGAGGTGATAGTCGCTTGCCCCGGCAGGCTGCTCGATCACATGGACCGCGGCAGTGCCGACCTCTCGGGTGTCGAGATCGTGGTGCTGGACGAAGCGGACCGAATGCTGGACATGGGGTTCCTGCCATCTATAAAGCGCATCATTTCGCACCTGCCCAAAGCGCGCCAGAGCATGCTGTTCTCGGCTACCTTTGCACCGGAGCTGACCCGGCTTGTTGCGGATTCTCTGAATAACCCCCAGCGCGTGGATGTGGACATCTGCGCACCTCCCAAGACCATTGCGCACGCGCTTTATCCGTGCCCACAGCATCTGAAGACGTCCCTGGTGCTGAAACTGCTGGATCAGACCGCTACAAACTCTGTGCTGATTTTCACCCGAACGAAGCACCGGGCGAACCGGGTCGCGCAGCAGATCGAGCGGGCTGGTTACGAAACAGCCGCTCTGCACTCGAACAAGTCCCAAAACCAACGGCAAAATGCCCTGGACGATTTCCGCCTGGGCCGGTGCCGGATACTTGTCGCCACCGACATCGCGGCGCGCGGGCTGGATGTAGAGAGCATTTCCCACGTCATCAACTACGATATTCCCGATACCGCGGACACGTATATCCACCGGATCGGGCGCACGGGCAGGATGGCGCGCGAGGGCGACGCAATGACCCTTGTAACCACTCAGGACAGCGCGGTTGTCTTCGATATAGAAAAAGCGCTTGGCGCTCCCATAGAGCGCCGAAGGCTGGAAGATTTCGATTATAACGTTCCGCCGCCGGCGGCAGATGAGTCCAGACGCGCCGCCGGGCCCAGGCGCAGCGCGAAACCCGAGGCAGGAAAGACCAGGCAGCCCGCTAGGCCCCAGAGCTACTCTCTTCTCAGCGTCGGTCTAACAACTGGTAACAACGGATTTTGACGGCCCGGCGTCTCGCACGCCGGGCAGGTTGATGATGGTCGGGCGCATCCTTGCGCCGGACCCCTTCCCCGGGTTTCCCAACCCAAAACCCGTCCCGAAAGCCTCCGAATCCGGCCGGGGTGCATCCCAATGCTTCGATCATTTCACGGATTACAACCGGCGCGCCCCGTGTTGACAAACGGGCAATCGCATGGTAAAAATAAACCGTCCGGTATCGATACCGGTATCGTTCCCGATGCGCTGCCGGACATATTAGCCTTAGGGCACAGCTTGATAGGGACATTGATGAGAATAGTTCAGCTTGAATCATTCCTAACAAACGCGGGGTTTAGGAATTATCTGTTTATCCGGCTTACAACCGATACCGGCGTGACCGGCATCGGTGAGGCATCCCTGGAATGGCAGGAAAAGACCGTCCAGACGCTGCTTCACGAGTGGGTGGAAGATCGGATCGTAGGAGCTGATCCGTTTGATGTCGAGTCGGTCATAGGAGATATGATCAGAGACCAATACCAGGGCGGGTCTACCGTAATGACCGCGATAAGCGGTGTGGAAGTCGCCCTTTGGGACATAATCGGCAAGGCGTGCGGCCAGCCGGTGTACAAGCTGCTCGGCGGGCGATGTCACGAACGAATGCCCGCTTATGCCAACGGTTGGTATGGCGGCGCGAGAACCCCCGAGGAATACGCTCAGCGGGCAATCGAAGCCGTAAGCAGAGGCTACGGCACCCTGAAGTTCGATCCTTTCGGCACGGCCTGGAAGAATATGACCAACGCTGAGATGAATGAGTCCGAATCTTTAGTTGCCGCTGTGCGCAAGGCCGTGGGAGATGATGTCGAGCTGATGATCGAGGTGCACGGGCGGTTGTCGGCGGATTGTGCCGTCGAGATGGGAAACAGGCTCTCGAAATACCGCCTGGCATGGTTCGAGGAGCCGGTCACTCCGAACAGCCTCGATCTGCTCGCCGTGGTAAAATCGAAGCTGCCTCTCACAATTGCCGCGGGTGAAAGGCTTTACACTTTGGAGGACTTCTCCAGGCTGGCGTGTATGCGTGCCGCTGATGTAGTCCAGATGGACCCGTCCCACTGCGGGGGCCTGCTTGTATCTAAGAAGATAGCGGCCATGGCTCAGGCGCAGGACATGACGGTCTCGCCTCATTGCTCCGTTGGGCCGGTCGCCCTGTGCGCTGCTTTGCATTTTGACTGGTCTACTCCGAATGCTCTCATTCAAGAAAACTTCTCTGAGTATGATGTGCCCTGGCGCAGCGAACTGGTTTTCGGCTGGAATCCCGTTCGCAGCGGCGAGTTCACGCTGCCGGATTCACCCGGCCTCGGGGTCGACATCAATGTTGAGGCCTGTAATGCCCATCCGTACAAGAAAAACAGTTTCCCATCGCTGTGGGAAAAGCGCTGGTTCAAGGACTTCACTCAATCAGACACCAAACTAGAACAAAAGGACAGGGATTTGGCATGAAAGAACAGATCATCACGCCGCTTCAGGACACACCCCAACTGCGCGGCGACATAATCCGGGCGTGTCGCACGCTCACCGATCTCGGGTTTTGCATCGGAACGTGGGGAAACGTCTCGGTCAGGGTCGAAAGTGGGCTGCTGATAACGCCGTCCCGCGTCAATTACGATGTTATGCAGCCCGGCGATATGGTTGTAGTCGACTGGGAGGGTGTTCGCGTAAGCGGGCACAGACCCCCGTCGTCGGAGATGCAGCTCCACCGGCTGCTCCTGCTCCGCAGACCTGATCTCGGCTGCATAGTCCACACCCATTCTCCGTATGCCTCGGGCGTGGCGTGTGCAAGGAAGAGTATTCCGGTTTCGGTGGAAGACATGGCCCAGATTATCGGCGGCGAGGTGAAATGCGCGGCGTACACTCCCGGCGGAAGACACATCGATCTGGCCGAAGCCGCGTGGGAGGCTATGGGCGACACGGCGGCCGCTGTTCTGCTGGCGAATCACGGTCCCGTTGTCGGCGGGCGAGACCTTGCCGAGGCAGTAGTCGCGTGCCAGGTGCTCGAAAAAGCCGCGCAGCTTTTCATTTTTGCAAACAGTCTCGGGGGCTGCACGAGTATCTCCGAAGAAATGGTAGCCGAAGAACGCTATCGCTACTTGCACAAGTACGGCAAAGATGAGGATGCAGCCGCAGTGACTGCAGTCTCCGGGAAGAACCAAAATGCGTTATGACCTCGTGAGCCTGGGAGAGCCGCTGCTTCGGTTAGCTCCGCCGGGTCACTGCCAGCTTCGAAGGGCCGGTTCACTGGACGTGGTTGTGGTCGGCTCGCAGTTGAATGTGGCCGCGAACCTGGCAAGGCTCGGCAAGCGTGCCGCGTTTCTTACCAAGCTGCCGGATAACCCGCTGGGTCTGCTTGCCCTGGATTCCTGCATGAGCTACGGCCTCGACGTCTCCCACATCAAGCTGGTCCCCGGTGGAAAGATGGGGGCTACGTATGTGGAGTTCAGCGCGGCGCCCAGAGCGCCGGTGGCTGTTTACGATCGCGCCGGGAGCGCGGCAAGCACCGTCTCAGCAGATGATTTCGACTGGGACGCCGTTTTGTGCGAGACAAAATATGCGCATACGGACGGGATATTTCCGGGACTCAGCAAGACCTGCTCCGCCGCAACTGAAGCATTCTTCGATTCTGCCAGGAGAAACGGCTGCCTAACCTCGTTCGATGTCAATTATCGCGAGCATCTGTGGTCGCCCGAAGAAGCCCGGAACTCGTTCTCGTCGATTCTGCCGAAAGTGGACATCCTGGCGACCAGTCGCGGCGTATCCGAGCTGGTATTCGGCTATTCGGGAACCGATGAAGAGATCATGCGCCGCTACGGCGATGAGTTCGGCTGCAAGCTCGTGTGCATGACGGCTCGCGAGATCATTGGTCTCAAACAAGGCGCGTGGAGCAGCAAGGCTCTAACGCACGGAGGCGTAGTCTGCGGCAGGCGGCGGGAGTTCGAGATTGTCGTCGACAGGTACGGGACCGGTGATGCCTGGTTCGCAGGTTTCCTATACGGCTATATGGAGCACGACGTCGAGTTCGCGCTGAATTTCGGAAACGCCTCGTGTGCCCTTGCGCATACCATTGAGGGAGATGTCGCCCACCTCAGGTGCGAGGATGTTATGGCGGTTATGGGCGATAGGACGGACTCTGAGGGTCCGAAGATAGGAGAAAACCCCAGTGCCGAGAGAAGACCTGACGTTGCGGGAGATTGTCGTCCGGGAGACCAAGTCCAGCGGCATTGTGCCCTGCATTAAGCTCAAACGCAAGCAGGATTATATCGCCTACGCCAAGGCGATGTACGATGGCGGCGCGCGTGTGATAGAGGTTACGATGACCACCCCCGGCGCTCTGGAGGCCATCGAAGCGATATCGTCTGAGTTCAAAGACAGGATGTGGGTGGCGGCGGGAACCGTTCTTGACCCCGCGACCGCCCGCGAAGTGATCTTGCACGGTGGCAGCATCATCGTGAACCCTGCCCTGATACCGGAAGTTATCGATCTCGCCAACAGATACTGCGTTCCCGTGTATTCGGGGGCATTTACCGCGACTGAGGTCCTGATGGCAATGCGCGCGGGCGCAACCATGGCAAAGATCTTCCCGGCGCAGCTCGGCGGGCCCGGGTATATGACCAACCTGAAGATGGTCTATCCCGAGGTAAACCTGATTCCATCGGGCGGGGTGAGCCTTGATAACGCCGCCGATTTTATCAGGTGCGGCGCGTGCGCGGTCTCAGCCGCCAGGACATTTATGGACCACAAAAAGATCGCCGAGTTCGGCATCGAGTGGATCACCGGGCAAGTCGCGAAATATGTTCAGTTGATCCGCGAAGCGAAGAGCAATTTACCTGAGTTGCCTTGAGGTGCTGATGAGATGAGATACGTATGGCTGTCATTTCCATTGGGCTTAAGCGACCCTCGCCCGCCTGCAATCCCGGCGCCGGAGCTTACGCCTCTCTACACAATTGCGGACGACGCAGCGAACGTGCAGATCCTCAAAGTCGCGAGTCACACCGGGACACACGTCGATTCTCCACTTCACGTCATTGAAAACGGGTTGAGCCTTGCGGATTACGATGTGACGGAGTTCATATACACGAGGCCGGTCGTGATCGATCTTCGGCTGGCTGACGGGGCGGTAGTGACTCCAGCCCAGATAACGCCCTTTGCCGCCGACCTCGCTGACGCGGATATCGCCCTGTTCAGATTCGGAGCGGGAAGCATTCGCCAAAAAGACCCGCTCAGGTTCAGCCTGAGATCTCCCGGCTTTGGGATCGATGCTGCGAGGTGGCTTCGGTCGGAGTTCCGTGATCTGCGTGCGGTCGGAATGGATGTGCCGTCGCTTGCGTGCATCGATTGCCTGGACGAGACAATGGCCGCGCACAACGAACTCCTGGGGGGTGACGGTTCCCGTATGCTTGTGATTGAAGACATGGATTTGGATCGCGACCTCACAAACCTGCGCGAGGTGCGCCTGAGCCCGTGGCTGGTGACCGGGATGGACTCCGGACCTTGCTCGGCTGTGGGCGTGTTGGAGGAGACAGATGCTTGAAGATACCTATGGTCAACTCTCCCTCGAAGAAAATGTTCGAGCTTGGCGACGTTTACGGAGTCGGCGACGACGAAGAAAGAGCTTCAAAGAAACCGGTTCGTTTGGGGATAATCGGCGCGGGCGGCGTGGCGCTCTCCAAGCACATTCCCGCGATAAAGCGGCTCCAGACTATCTGGGAACCTGTTGAGCTTGCAGCCTTTTGCAGGCGCGACGAGCGCGTAGGGGAGCACATCGAGCATGTAGGCTGCCGACATTACGGCGATTACGGCGCCATGCTCGACAATGAGGAACTCGACGGTGTGCTGGTGCTCGGCCCCAATCATCTCCATGCCGAGCATTCGATAGCCTGCATAGAGAAGGGCGTGGCAGTCCTCGTGGAAAAACCGATCACGCGCTCCCTCGTGGACTCCGAGAAGATGTGCAGGCTCTCCGATGAGCGCGGTGTCCCACTGATGACCGTATCAAACAAGCGCTCGCAGCCCGCCCTACCGCCGCGCAAAGCAGTTTATAGTGGATGGACCAGTCAATGACCCCGCCATGTTCCGCGGGTAAGTTCAACCTGGGCTATGACTATGTAGACTTGTTCGAGGCCGGAACGATCCATCTCTTTGATATTACACGTTTCTTGATGGGCGACGTCAGCACGGTTAGCGCGGTCGGTGTTAATAAATACCACCGCAACCGCTGGCCCTATCCCGTGGACAACGCGATGATGACCTTCGAGTTTGCTTCCGGCGCGGTCGGGACGCTCTACACATCCGCAGCCGCCATCAGCTTGAAACCCTGGGAACGTGTCGAGGTATATGCCGAAAAGAAGTGGCTCGCGGTGGAAAACCAGTACCGAGCTCATTCTCTACGACAGCGAGCACGGGCCCGCCAAATCCTGGAAACCCGTCATGCCTAACACCCTTATCTTCGATGAGGAGTTCGGCGGGTTTATGGGCTTGATCGAGAACTTCCTTCAGGTGATTCGGGGTGAAGAAAAACCTGTCGTGACAGGGTGGGACGGCCACAGGGCGTATGAGCTCGACGTCGCGTCGCATCTTTCTCTGCACAGGCAGGACAAGGTCAGGCTGCCGCTGGATCCCGCGCCGGCTGATGCTGAGTGCCGGGAGTGGTTGAGCTCGTCTGGCAAGTAGAGGAATTACTATGGCTGCTACAATAACCGATATCGCGAAAGCTGCAGGTGTAGGCCGCACTACGGTGGTCAGGGCGCTGCGCGATAAGGCGGAGATCAGCGCGGATACAAAAGACCGAATCAAGAAGATCGCCTTGGCAATGAAATATCGGCCTAATACTCTGGCGCGCAGCCTCGTTCTCGGCAGGTCGCAGTTTGTGGGAGTCGTAGCCACGCCCAGTGTTACGAGCATATATGACTCCGGTAATGAAGCCCGTCCAAAAAGGGCTCACGGATGCCGGTTACATAATGGTGTTTTATACTACCGGCGGTGATGCCGAGAGCGAGCGTGTGTGCCTGGAGCAGCTCATTCAGAACAGGGTGGCGGGCGTGATTGTCCTGCCGAGTTCCAACACGGAAGGCGCCGAGATATACCAGGAGTTGGTCGATGCCGGAATAAAGCTCGTCATCATAGACCGTTACATAGAAGGGCTCGATGTTCCGCAGGTGGTCGGTAACGACTATCTCTCCGCCAGGCTTGCCACACAGTATCTTATTTCATTGGGGCACAAGGCTATAGTCCACCTCGCCATCCCAAGGACGTGCTTCGCCGGGCGCGAACGCGCGAGAGGATTCGAGGACGCGCTGGGTGAAGCCGGGCTGCCTTTTGATCCGGCGTCTATAATCGAGACGCAGTTCGGGGCGCAGTACGGTTATGAGTTGACGGTTGAACTTCTGAAGCGAAGAAACCCTCCGAGCGCGATTCTCGCCCGCCAGGATGTGGTCGCGGTCGGGGCAATGCGCGCCATCAACGAAGCCGGACTGAAAATGCCGAAAGATATTTCTCTAATCGGGACCGGCGACATTTGGTTTGCCGACACACTCAGAGTCGGACTTACCACTGTAAGGCACCCGTTGGATAAAATGGCCCGAATCGGAGTGCAAAGGCTGCTTGATCTCTTGTCCGGCAAGAGCGTCTCATCAGAGCCCGCCGTGTTGGATGTAGAGCTTGTAATAAGAGATTCCTGTGGGCCTGCTCCAGTCAGGTGATTCAGGCCGGTATTGAAACGGAAGGATTGGGACCAAATGACCGTTATTGGAATTCTGCTGGTTGTTGTCGCCGGGTTAGGCACGGGAAGCTTTGCATGGCCGATGAAGCTGATGAAGAAGCTGAAGTTTGAGCACTGGTTTTTCATTGCAATGCTCGCCGGCCTTATAATAATGCCCTGGGCCGTTACCTTGACCTGCTGCCCGCACGCAATTCGGGCTCTGGAGTCGGTGCCGGCGTCAGATCTGATCAAGGCCAACCTTTTCGGACTTGCGTGGGGCATTGCAAACGTCCTCGGCGGCATATGCTTCGTTCGCATAGGCGTGGCCCTTACCGGCGGATTCCTGACAGGTTTGGGAGTATCGTTCGGGGTTACGCTTCCAATGATCGTCAAGGGCTCCGGGCTGTTCAAGAATGCGCCCGATTTGGGTTCCACGCCCGGCAAGATAGTCATGGTCGGTGTCGCGACCATGCTCGCGGCGGTGGTGTTTGTTTCACTCGCGGGGTTCGGCCGGGATAAGGTCCTCAAGAAGATGCAGCAGACATCCGGCGGATTCCTGGGCGGACTGATAATGGCGATCATCGCCGGCATCACCTCCTGCGGAATCGGGCTCGCGTTTGTTTACGGCCAGGGTCCGATTGTAGCGGCGATGAAAGCGCAGGGCGCAAGCGATATTCCGGCAAACGTGGCTGTGTGGGCGGCCGGGCTTTTCGGCGCCGCGCTGGTGAATGTCTTGTACCCGGCCTACCTGATGAGCAAGAACAAAAACTGGAATGTGCTGACTGAAAACTGGAAAGAAATCGGCCTTGCCGCGATCATCGGCATACAGTTTTGCACTGCGGTTGCGCTTCTCGGCAAAGGAATGATTATGCTCGGAGTGTTGGGCGCGTCCATCGGGTTTGGGATGCAGCAGGCGATGCAGATTGTCGGCAACCAGTGCGTAGGGTTTATCAGCGGTGAGTGGCGGGGTGTCTACGGAACCCCAAGAAAGCAGATGTTCTTCGCTATCTTCCTGGTGTTCGTTGCCGCGGTCGTGCTTGCGTACGCGAACTTTCTTAAGGCGTGATAAAGGATTAGGCATTTTATTATGAAACTGATTGAAACCCTCAATAAGATTGGCAAGGCGACTGCATGTTTATGAGAGCCCGGACGGCACCCGAGTGCTGGTGCTTGGATACGGCGCAAGAGTGCTGGGGCTTTACGCGCCGGGCGACGAGGGAGAATTTTATCTGGACTTCTCCGGCGCTCGAGTCGGCGAAAGACGCGAAGGCGATGTATGAAAGCGACGACTGGCACAATTCAGGTGGCGACCGCACCTGGCTGACACCAGAAGTGGACATATTCTTCCCGGATTATTTGGACACATCGAGGCACTGGGCGCCCCGTCAGTTGGATGCAAGCGATTATGACGTGTCGAGCGGCGCACGGGGTGTGAGCCTGTCCAGGCAGTTTTCAGTAGAGATAGCGCGTGCGGGTGCTGCGGTAAACGTGGAGCTGTCAAAGACGGTTTCACCAGCTCCCAACCCGCTGCGCTACGAACGAGACCCGGGCTGTCTCGCGGAACTCCAATACGCGGGCTACACGCTCGATACGTCGCTCGAGCTTGTTGGTTCGGATGCCGGCGCGCCCGTGAAGATCGGGCTTTGGAACTTGTTGCAGATGCCCCACGGTGGGGATCTGCTGGTTCCAACTTACTCGAAAACGAAGCCCACCGTTCTCTTCGGCGAGATTCAGCCCGACAACCTGATCGTTGGTGATAACCTGGTAAGGTTCAGAATCGTCGCCAGGGGCGAGCACAAGATTGCTGTTCGAGCGACTGCAACAACCGGCCGCACAGGCTATATCTACAGGACCGGCGATCAATGGGCGCTGGTGATTCGCAATTTCAACGTGAATCCGTCGGGAGAATATGTGGACGTCCCCAAGAACGACCTCGACGACCTGGGTACTATTGCCATGCTGTGAGCGTCGACAGTTCCCTTGGCGCTTTTTGTGAGATGGATACCACGTTCCCGCAATCGGCCAGGGCACCGGGCACACGTCAGGCTGCGACACCTCCGAGGTATGGGCGTATCGCGGGTCCGAGGCCGCCGTGAAGACGGTTGCAAGGCGCCTTCTTTCGCCGGATGCCTGATAGACCGCAGGAACAAGCCGCAGGGGCGGTCGGTTTTGTGGTCCGTAGGGGCGGTCCCCGTGACCGCCCGAATGCCAATAACATTTT
>CAVZJH010000115.1:0-11793 GCA_963775535.1 uncultured bacterium
TCCGCGTGCTCGAAGATTAGGTCCTGGCTTTATAACAATCTCCAGGTCAAGTCGGACATCGGCATAGCCCGCTCGGCATCCGACGTCCTGAAGTCCAGGGTGGGGGTATGCCGGGATTTGGCCATCCTTTTCCGCCGCGCTCGCGCGGAGCCAGGGAATTCCGGCCAAAGTTGTTTCGGGCCTGGTTTACGCGGACAACGCCTTTACTATCACGCCTGGGTTAAATGCTACACGGGCAAGTGGGTTTCATTTGACGCGACGCTGCCGGGCGATTTTGTGGATGCGACTCACATCAAGCTCGCCGAGGGTGACGCCACATCGATGTTTACTCTTTCCAGGGTCATAGGCAGCATCAAGGCTGATGTTAAGGGATACAAGTAAACTTGGCGGCTCCGAAGGCGCGTCGGGCTGGTACAATTGCTGGATTTGCTCGAAAATCGTGCAACCTCTTGTTTTATATCTTGACAAAATGCTCAGTTACTAGGTATATATCAAGTGGAAGTGCATTAAGAGCAGTTTACCTCGAGTCCGGATTTGCCACTGCAATGCACCCTCATCTATTACCTGAAACAAGCCTCAGTGCTGGTTTTGAAAACTCGTCGGATCTCTAGGTGTCAAGGGCAGGTTACGCATGGGTTGGGGAGTCTCGCGTGCCGTAAAGAACGTGGCCATGCTACTCTGGTTCGGACTGCTCTCTGGCATATTCGCGGCAGCCGTGTACGCAGGCGGTGGTCCGCTGAACGTGCTGGTGGTGCAGAATAAGGCCAGCAGCATATCGAGAGATATCGCGTCCTACTACGTGCAGCGCCGCGGGATTCCACCGGAGAACGTCTGTACCATCAATTGCCCGACGGACGAAATCGTCGACTACACCGTCTGTGAGTCCAGTATAAAGGCTCCTATCCTGGCGTTTCTGCAGAACCCGCAGATTTCGGGCCGCATCGACTATATTGTTCTGACAAAAGGCGTCCCGCTCGGCGCCAACTACAAGGCCCTTCCACGGGCAGCTACTACAGCAGTGGTCCTCTGGCCGTCAACAGCGTTCTGACTTGCCTGAGCGAACCGTCGGAGACCTGCTATTTCGATAATCCCTACTCCCCGACTATGGGTGCGCGCGTCGTGACTTCGTTTTCGCATCAGCTCAGTCTTGGAGGTCTTCACCTCTACCTGGTTACCAGGCTGGACGGATATACTGAGCAGGATGTGGACAAGATGATCGATGGCAGCGTATCGGCCTCGTGCGGAACTCCTCCCACCGGCAGTATCGCAATCGACCGGTGCGTTACCACGTCGCCTTCGTGGATAACCATGAGAAACAGGCTCGCAACCGCGGATACAACGCTTGTCTCGAGGGAGTGCCGGTCATTTACGACAATACTGCCGCGATCATGGGAAACATGAGCGGACTTGCCGGTTATTTCGGTTGGGGCAGCAACGACTCCACCTACAACTATGATCCAAACTACACAGGCTCTCTGCCGGTTGCGCAGTATTACTCTGTCTTGTAATCCAGAGCAACACCTTTGCTCCGGGTTCCATTGCAGACGTTTACGTCTCCAGCAGTGCACGAACATTCCTGCCGCAAGTCAGCACCGTGACGCTGATAGCCGATTTCATCGCACGCGGCGCGTCCGGGGCCGGCGGCTATGTTTCTGAGCCTTATACCGCCTACTCCACGTGGCCTGACGTTCTAACCGACAGTATATTCCGGCTACAATTTCGCCGAAAGCTACTATATGGCCTGTCCCGAGCTTTATTGGAAGACAGTGGTAGTGGGCGACCCGCTGATGGCGCCTTATGCTCCGCCGTTCAATTTCACCGTCAATGTTCCCTCCGACCCTGTGGGCGGAACAGTGACGATTACCGCGATACCCTCGACCCGGCTGGGTTTGCCAGCGTCAGCTTTTACCTCGACGGTAACCTCATCGGTACGGCGACCAGCCAGCCGTTCGCCGTCAATCTGGATACTACGCAATATACGGTCGGCCCGCATCAGATTATGGCTGTAGGGACTCAGGCGACTCCCGTTGCAGTGCAATCGTCCGTTACCGCTACGCTCACGATTCAAAACGCAATTTCGAACCTGTCCAAAATCGGGGATGCGTTTATTTCTCCGGATGGACAGGGGGTCCGCGCGACGGGCAAAATTGTTACCGCGGGAACTGCTGATATGGGCGGGAACGAGTTCTACATACAGGATGAAGGCGGCTACGTTGGTATCAAAGTCATCAGCACCCAACTCGTGGATCAGGGTGACGTCGTAACAGTGGTTGGAGACCTGACTACCGATTCAAGCGAAAGGAGTATCATGGCGTCGGAAGTCGACGTGACCAATCATATGCTGGGGCCGGTGCCGGCGTTGTTTATGTCGAACCGTGCCGTAGGCGGCGCCGCGTGCACTCCGGAGACCGGTGGAGTAACGGGAGGATGCGGCGCTCGCAACATCGGAACTCTGGTGAAGACGTGCGGCAAGGTCACATACTCAGGTGCCCAGGACGAGGACTACTTCTACATCGATGACGGCGGAGTCCAATCGGACCTCAGCGGCGGCTTGGGACTGAATGTCGAATGTGGCAGCTTGATCAAGCCCAATGTGGGGTCCTGGGTCACTGTAACCGGAATCAGCAGCAGCGAGGAGTGTGGCGACATGATACTCCCGTTGATCAAGGCCAGGACGCAAACGGATATCTGCATAATCTCTAACTAGCCCGCTTTATTCATGCTCCCTTCGGATGCGGCATTATTGGTGTTATAGGAGAATACGACTTGTTTTGAGCGTGAAACCTGCCAAATGGTCTTTCAAAATGACCTGCCAATACTATCATTTCGAACGCAGTGAACAATCTGCTTTTTAGGAGGTCTGGTTCAAAGCAGATTTCCCGGCTTCGCTCGGAATGACCGGATTTGATGCCGTCGTTTTTACGCGAAGCGTGCCGCGCATGGGCACGATTAGTTCCGTAAATGCCATCCTATTATGAACAATGCGTGCCTAAGAACCTGGTAGAATTGCTGGGATATTGTTTTTTTGCATTAAACCCCTTGACAAGTTTAGAATCCTGACGTAAACTGCGTTCGTAGGAGGCAGGCAGCGAGCGTGAGGCCGAGATACATCGGCCCAAGTATGAGACTGCATCACTCCTGTGAAGACGCCGCAGGCATTTTTGGTCCCTTCATGGCGAACACGACAGTGCCGCACAGCAGTCGCGAGAGTGTTCATGCCACGATTCCTGCGAAAATAGCCGAAGGCTGTTTTCATTCCACAAATGTTGAAATGTAAAGCTATCCACAGTTAAGGTGTTCTTTGGGATACGAGGCCCAAGGGTCGGGAGGAGAAGTAGATGGTAACAACAAGAAGGGTCTTTCCTGCGTTGGGTTTGATCGGCTTCGTCGTAGTACTGATCGCGCTTTCCTGCAGTCTATCTTTTGCGAATGTCATCGCATCTAAGACTACTCAATTGCTCGGGAGCGGCGCAGTCGGTGATATCCAGGTATACTCCCAGGTCGACGAGGTTCCCGATGGCAGCGCGTTCCTTTATACGTACACTTATACCTTGACATACCTCAGTGGTACTGCTACTGCGCATGATTTCGGGATTGACAATCCAAACGACAGCGCGTTCTTCAATGCCTCGAATACCCCGACCAGTGGAGGGCATTTTGTCGATCCGGTATATGTAGCCGGGTCCTATGATTTCATCGAATGGAATACTGGGGGGTCTTTGCCGGTAAACGGGACCGACACATTCAGTTACCAGTCGTTGTACAAGCCGCAGGATGTTGATGTGTATGCTTTCATGATGGATGGCGGCAGCACCGCGCAAGGCGAAGTGATTGGAATGAGCGACGTGATTCCCGAACCGAGTGCTTTGGCCGCACTCGCACTTGGCATTCTCGCGGTAGCGCCGAAGCTGGTCAGAAGACCCCGGTGATATCGTTGCAATGTAGCGTGCGGTGCGTTCTTCATGTTTCTACAGAAGAGCATGTTATAGGTTTACTGAACGGCATTTTACAGGTGAATTAACACACTTTGGCAGGGGAGTGAACCGAAATTGGATAGAGGAATCAAAACCACAGCCGGAATCGCATTGTTTGCTGCAGTAATCATGCTCACTTGCGGGGTGGCTTGGGCTGTACCATCGAATCCTTATGTGAGCACATTAACCAGTACGGCCGGTGGTTTCTCGGACACCCTTACGGCGACCGTCACCCAGGTTGGCGGCCTGTATCATTACGATTACGATCTCGATTTTGCTGAATCGTATTCGAGCAGGCCCATGACGTCTTTCTCCATCGGCAACCTGAATAACCTGGACTTTCTTAATGTGGGAAATGACCAGGGATTTGCGAACCCGACCTACAATGTTCAGAGCTTGAACTCCATTTTGTGGGTTAACATCAATCTGCCGGTGGGCACCAACGCCAATTTCTGGTTCGACTCGCCGGACTCCTACCAGGAGGTTTCCACGGCACTGGTGGCAGGACGAACAGCCAATGGAACGACACTCGGTCTGGTTCCGGAGCCTGCGGCGGCGGCGGCCTTAATAGCCGGCGGCTTGGCCACGCTTGGATTTGTACTCAGGCGGCGCGCCGGATAACAAAACAGATTTACTCGGTCTTCTCCAAGTGTTGTGAGAGAGGGTGTGAAAGGATTGGCCGGAGGGTATCCTCCGGCCAATCGCTTGTACCCCCTCTTTGACACGCGCCAGCTTAAGCTTTTTACCCGGAAGCCGGTTCGGGTATAGGATATCGCGGGTCAAGCGCGGAATGCTAATAGGGAGATCAGTATGGGTGCGTGGCAGCTTTGGCGAGAAAGCCGGGGCCTTGCTCCCAGGAGAGATTGCACCAAAGGAATCGCGGATGAACCCTCTCGCATTCTTCCTGCGGAAGAACGCTGTCGGTTTCACCGCGAATAGATGAAAATGCCTTCGGCATTTTCAGAGGAGGGCAATGGAGCTATGGCATACAGGATAGTTGTAGACAGAGAGAAATGCCAGGGGATCGGCGCGTGCGTTGGAGCAGCGCCGGACGTTTTTGAACTTGACTCACAGGGCAAGGCTGTGGTTATCAGCGCCGAAGGAGCGGATGACGACACCGTCCTTGAAGCAGCCGAAGCCTGTCCTCTGGAAGCTATAAAGCTTTACGATGAAGAGGGCGAGCAAGTATTTCCGAAGTGAAACAGGAAGTCAGGACTGGATTTTGTTACAAGCAGTTATATGGGATTTGAACGGTGTCATCATAGATGACATGCATTTTCACCTGGAGTCGTTCCGGGCGTTTATGAAACAGTTCGGTTACGAAGTGAGCGAGGAGTATTTTCTGGCAAAGTGCGTGGGAGCAACGCCGGTCGCGGTCTTTACCGATATTCTCCCGGCTATTGGCAGTCCGATATCGGTGGAAGAGGCTGTGGAGCGTAAGCGCAGCATTTACTTTGAGCTGATACGGGGCAAGATGGAGATGCTGCCCGGGGTGAGGAGACTTATTGAAGACTTCAGCCGCGCAGGCATCAAGCAGGCCATAGCCAGCGGGGCTACACGGATCGAGGTGGAGACGATACTTCAGGAGTTCGGCATCAGCGAGCTTTTCGACGCGGTTGTCGCGTGTGAGGATGTAGTAAACAGCAAACCGGACCCTGAGCCATTTTTAACGGCCGCCAATCGCCTCGGCGCGCACCCGGCAGGCTGTCTCGTCATAGAAGACGGAGATTACGGAGTGCGCGCGGCAAAGATGTGCGGGATGAAGGTGGTTGGCGTCACCAATACGCAGAGCCGCCGCGAACTTGCGGCGGCGGATGTTATAGTGGACTCGCTGGAGGAAGTTAGCGCCGCATGGGCGCTGGACTTGCTGAGCGAGCCGGAACTGGTTTAGGGCTCAGTACGCCGCGTTCTTCCCGATTGTCGTTCATGCCGCGGATGGACGGTCCGGCGGCCTGTATCGGGGCAGGTGACTCAGTTACCCAACATTCAAATCCCGATACATCAATCTGCCCGAACAGGACGAGCTCTGTTCGGCCGGATCTGTAATCCGAGCCGTTAGGGCAATCCGGGGATCTGCGATCCCCTCACGCGAACCCATGGCGGGTGGGATTACAAATCCCTGGGCTGCCGCGGAGGCCCCGGATTGCAAATCCGGACCAACAAGAGGTTGGCTTCGGCTGCGTGCCACCGAAGCAAGGAATCCGGGTGAAGTGACAGGGTGAGGATTCGGAAATCCTCACCCAGAAAGATGTGAAACAGACCCCTACTTACGCGCCAAGTCCCGCGCCGCTGCGGATGCCGCGCTCTTTGCTGACCTTCGCCCAATAGCCGCTGGCTTTGAACGCCTCCAGCGGGTTCGGGGCGAGCCCCATTTCCTCTCGGACTACCTTGAGCAGCGGCTCCACGTCCGTGTTGAAAGCCTCCTGCATGCAGCTTTCCGCTCCAACCACGTCCTGCGCAAGTTGCGCCTTGTAGAGCTTCCCGCGGTCGATGCACATGGACTTCGCATAGGCGGTCTGGATGTGCATTATGGTCTGGATCATCGCGTCGATCTTTGCCTTGGTCACGTGCGCCTGGTCCACCATATACGCGATCGGAGGGTTATTGTTCGGGTTGTCTTCAGCCTTCACGAGCTCGTTGTAGATCAGGAAAAGCTCGTAGGGGTTGATCGAGCCGACGGTCAGGTCGTCGTCCGCATACTTGTGGTTGTTGAAATGAAAGCCGCCGAGTCTCTCTTCGTCGATCAGGAACGAGACCAGATGTTCGATGTTCTGGCCGACGAAATGATGCCCGAGGTCCACCAGCACGTGAGCGTTCGGGCCGCACTTGTTTGCAAATGAGTAGCTCATTCCCCAGTCGCCGAAGTCTGTATGGTAGAACGCGGGCTCGAACGGTTTGTATTCGATCAGCATCCGCATATTCGCGGGCATCGCGTTGTAGACTTCCCGCAGCGACTCCTCGGCGTAGTGCTTTCTGCGCCTGAAATCGCCCTGACCCGGATAATCAGTGCCGTCCGCGAACCACAGCGAGAGCAGGTTCGATCCCAGCTTCTTGCCGATCTCGATGCTGTCGACCATGTGTGCGATGGCCTTCTTGCGGACCGTCGGGTCCTCGTTTGTGACACTGCCGAAGAAGTAGTCCCTGTCCTGAAAAACGTTTGGGTTGATCGCGCCGATGGCAACGCCCAGCGACTTCGCGTACTGCGCGAGATTATCAGCGTCCGCGAGCCCATTAGGGAAGTCCCACAGGACATGCACTGCTACGGTGGGCGCAACCCCCGTATACTTGTGCACCTGTGCCGCGTCAGCAACTTTCTCTTCTATAGTGACCGCCGATCCCGGCTGCTTGTAGGGTCCGAACCGGGTTCCCGAGTCAGCGAATCCCCAGCTCGGTGTCTCGATCTTTTGCGCCTTCAGCTTCGCCTTTATGCCATTCGCGTCTACGCCGCGCGCCGCGAGTTTCTCAAGTAGCAGATCATATTCCGCCTTGTAATTATCAGCCATAATCCTATCTCCAATTTCTCAGGTGTCTTGCTCCAACACAATACCTATTAGCCAGACGGAGCAATGTTCCTTCTTGATCGTGCAGGAGTTAATTGCCGTTCGAGCGCACTTGGGTGTCTTTGAACCCGGCTGCGCCCTCCGTGACCATCATGCCAAGCTCGCCATCGCTGATGTCATACATCCTACCCGAAAGGGCGACCTTGTCATCGGCGTAGATTACCACTGCGGCGCCATCGATCAGGATTCGCAGCCTGATCGGCGCCCCCGGGCGCATCGCCAGAGGGCGTTCCTGCACAAACGCTCGGTGAGCGGGAATGTCGCCATCTCGCAGGAACATTATCCTCTGCCTTGCCGGTTCCAAGACAAGTTGGTAGTAGCTATCGAACGTATCGTTTGCGCGCAGGACGAGACCGCAGTTGGCTGTGCCTTCTTGGAACGTGACTGTGGTTTCGACCAGGCACTCCGGTGCGAGTCCGCCAAGACCGATCAACGAAAACCTGCCGCGGCTCTCGGTCGAGAACTCATTACCCATAATCCGCCATTCGCCGATCACGCTGCGCGGGCTTAGGTCATGTTTGCCGGTGAATGAGGAGGCCACGCTTTCGGGGATGCGCACCCCAAGCGTGCCGTCCGGTTGCTGCGCAAGCTCGTGCCCGACCACTGTTCCTCCCCACGCAAAGGGACTTTCGTCCATTCGCTGGGTTCGCTCGCCAACCCAGCCTATTACGAACCTGCGAGCGCCGTGGCCTGCCGTCTTGGCCGCGTAGAACCCGTCACCATCGAATGTGTCTTCCGGCGGCGCAGTCCATGGGCCGCGGGTCGAGCGGCTCATCCGGTAATGGGTTGTCCACCGGCCTGTGTAGGTAGAGTAGAGCAGGTACCACCAGTCACCGATCTTAAACAGGTCCGGGCACTCGAGAGTGTCATATTCCTGCGGCGCCCACAGCGGCTCGCGCAGGTCCCAATGTCTAAGGTCGCTGCTCCCAAGAACGGCGATGCAGCCTCGCTTCCGAAGAGGAATCTCCGACGCTTGGCGGGCTGTTACGAGCATCCAATACTCTCCGGCTTCCTCGTTTCTGAATACAAACGCATCCCGCCACGCGCTGATCTCATATCCCTGCTCGAGTGGTGGTTCAATTGCGAACCCGGAATCTTTGGACCATTTCATCAAATCCGTGCTGGTCGCGTGCATAATAACCTGGTCCGGTTTCCCGGCAGCCGGATTATCAGAGTTGTGTCCGGTGTAGAAGATATGAAAGACGCCGTTGCATTCGAAGACGGAACCGGTCCAGATATCGCGGTCCTGAGCGTCCGTCCCTCCGCCGGCAAGCGCTTCTCCGTGGTCGCAGAAATCCACCAGATCACGCGTCGTGGCGTGAAACCACCCGGCCCCCGGGCCGGTATTGGGATTTATATAGTAGAGGTGGTATTGCCCGTTCCAGTAGAATGGGATTACGTCGCCTGCGATACCGTCAGGCGGGTTATACAAAATGCCCATCGCGATCTTCCTTTCGCCGGAGTGCCATAACTTTCGAGACCGAGCACATTATACTGTGGGGCCGCCCAACAGGCAAACCAGGAGTATGAGAGGCGGCGGAGATCCTCATCTCAGTTTCGCTCAATGTGATTGTGTGGGTAACATTGAAATGAAGGTTCGGAAGAGAAATCGCACATAAAATTCTCCACGGAGGGAACCCTCATGAGAAAGATAGGCTATCTAGTTGTGCTGGTGTTTGTGCTGGCGCTGGTTTCACAGTGGACAGCGATAGCTGCCACAACAACCCCGCCGCCGACAACCAAAGCCACAACACATAAAACGACACATCCGGCAGTTCACAAGATAACCCACAAACCAGCCCAAAAAGCAAAGGGGCCGGCTGCTGAGTTGGCAAAGGTGAAACTTGCGGATAACGGCCTGACACTCGAGCCGATGACGGTTAAGCCCGGAAAGGTCACGTTTAAGGCCACGAACCACGGCAAGCTTGTTCACGCATTTCAGATCAAGGGACAAGGCCTGGACAAGAAGACTCCGGACATCGTACCCGGGGCAGACCAGACAGATTACGGTTGAATATCAAGCCCGGAAGGTACAGCGTCTACAGCCCTTACGGCAAAGATCAATCCAAGGGATTGAGGACGACGTTCGAAGTTAAGTAAGGGTCTCTGAACGTTAACTTTGTACACCCAAACTCTCAAGTGGCTCGGTGCTTGGGCGCCGGGCCACTTTTCTGCCCATGACGACAAGCCGGGATGCCGGGGAGCAGTGAATGACTGATCGGACGCATGTCGAAGAGTTCCTGGCCGAGCACAGGGAGTTTTTCAGGTATTTGCTGAAATGGCGGGGTGCGCTTCCTTCCCTGAATATGGACGAGTTGGCCGGGGAGGGAAAATCCGCCGCCATTGTGAGTGTGGACCTGATCAAGGGATTTACTACCGCCGGGGTGCTGGCGAGCCCGAGGATCGCTGCGATTGCGCCGCGCGTGGCGCGGTTATTCGGACGCGCCTATGCGCAGGGCGTCAGGGACTTCCTTTCTGCTTCAGGACGCGCATCCCGGGGACTCGCTGCAATTCGAAGACTTCGGCAGGCACGCGATGGAGGGCACCCTGGAGTCGGAGACCGTCGATGAACTGGCGGCGCTGCCGTTTTCGGATGGGTTTACCGTCATGCCCAAGGAGTCCCTCGACCCCGCCCACGGAACAGGATTTGATCGATGGTTCGACGAAAGACCGAGGTTATCCGCTGTCGTTGTGGTAGGCGACTGCACCGATATTTGCGTGTACCAGACAGCAATGCACCTGGAAACAAGATCGACCGCCAACCGAATTCCATACCGGGTAATTGTCCCTGCAAGCTGCGTGCAGACTTATGATGTGAGCGTGGCGCGGGCACGCGAAAGCGGGGGTCTTCCTCACGATGCCGACGTTTTGCATCTGATCTTCCTTTACCACCTGGCGCTCTGCGGCGTCCGCGTGGTGGCAGAGGTGGAGTAAGCAGAACTTACGGATTATGCGAGGGCTTTGCCCCCGCACCCCTGCCAAGGGCCCTGCCCTTGGATCCCGCCAGGAAACCGAGTTTCCTGGATCTTCCGACTCGCTTCGCGTATGTCCACCTCAGCAAAGGCGGACATACGCGAAGCGAGCCAGGGGTCTGGGGCCACCGGCCCCAGCAGAGTCCAGAGACTGGTCTCTGGTGGGGGGCTCGGGGGCAAAGCCCCCGAATGTCTGGAGATTCGACATAGACCCGCCCGCTGGGCCTGCTTGCTGATCGTTTTGTCGTAAACTGTGCAGGGTAATCGTATATTGGATTGATTGTGCTTCCTTTTTAACCTGAGAGGACTGCGCAACTTGTGTCCAGGCGGAGGTGCGAGACGTGAATCGCGATACAAAGAACTTATTGATAGGCCTGTTGGCGGGCGCTGCGGTAGGCGCGGGATCGGCAATGATCTTCTCTCCAATGACCGGCGAGGAGACACGAGGCCGCATTGGAAAGCACTACGGCATTGCCAGGGACCGAACTGCAGACATCGGGAGCCGGGCTGCAAGCAGGGCGAAGGAACTTGGTTTCAGGGCCAGAGATCTTACCTTGAAAGTAACCCGGAGAAACCGCGAAGAAAGTGCGCAGACCACGGAGGGAACGCAGCGCTTCAGGGAACAGGCTGTCCGGCAGCGGGAACGGCGGAAGATAAACCTGAACCGAGCCGACCGCGAGGAGCTGATATCGGCAAAGGGAGTGGGCCCCGTCAGCGCAGAGGATATCATGCGTTACAGGGACGAGCACGGCGGTTTCCGGAGCGTAAACGAGTTGGACAACATCCGCCGGTTCACCAGGACCCAGGCGAAAAAGGTCAAAGAGCAGTTCTACGTGTGAAGTGAACGGCCGGTTTCCTGATGTCACCGGCTGTGAACTCAACGGAGAGCCAACCTGCTGTTTTCGAAAGAATACCTCGTGCTTGTTCGTTTATTGCAGCGGTTAAATGGGTAGCGTTAACTCGACTGCTGAGGCAGGCAAGCGAAGTATCTGGTAAAATGAAACAACACAGCACCGAGGGGGCATTTTCATGGTAGAGTTAACGCGCAAGAACGGATATGTAACGATAGAAAACGTGCCGAAGCTCGGCTGGGGAATGGGCAAGGAGTGCACGTTTGTAGGAGCGCTGGAGGCTGCTTTGTCCGTGACGGAGCACCCATATGGGTACGCGGACCTGATGGGGCTGTCGGCGCTGGCGTTCCGGGTGAGGTGGTCGTGCTGGGATGGCGAGCCGGGTTGGTGCCCGTCGTGTGCGGTCGGCGAGTTCCCCGATGAGATTGAGGCAATC
>CAVZJH010000116.1:0-12062 GCA_963775535.1 uncultured bacterium
ATGTACGCCTTCGAACCATCGTATTGCTATCTACAAAGAGACGAGCGGTTTTATGACCTCTGCGATGAATACGGGATTCTCGTCTGGCAGGACTTAATGTTCGCCTGCGGGGAATACCCTGTTAACGAATCCTACCTCGAAAATGTGCGGGCTGAGGTTGAATACAATGTCAAGCGACTGCGTGACAGACATGTTGGCCTTGTGGTGCGGGAACAACGAGATCGAATGGCTGCTTTCGGGCGGATGGGCCGGTGAAAGAACCGCGAAATGCAAAAAGATTACCCCAGGATATTCCACGAGCTGATTCCTTCCGTAGTTTCCAGGCTGGACCCGGATAAAGTATACTGGCCGAGTTCCCCTTCTTCCGGTGGAAAGCCGTTCGAGGACCCCAACGGCGAATCGACGGGTGATGGGCACTATTGGGACGTATGGCACGGTCGCGCTCCATTCACCGCCTACCGCACGCAGTTCCACAGGTTCATGAGCGAGTTTGGGTTTGAGTCCATGCCCGCGCCCGAGACCGTCATGTCCTTCGCCGAAAAGGACGATATGAACATGACCAGCTACGTAATGGAGTGTCACCAGAAAAACGAGGGCGGTAACGGGCTCGATTCTCTACTACATTGGTCAGACGTTCCGATTCCCCAAGGACTTCGACTCCATGTGCTACGTCAGCCAACTCCTTCAAGGCGGAAGCCATGCGCTACGCAGTGGAGCATTGGCGGCGCAACCGCGGGAGGTGTATGGGGACATTGTATTGGCAGTATAACGACTGCTGGCCGGTCTGCAGTTCGGCGGGAATCGACTACTATGGCAGATGGAAGGCGCTTGAATACTTTGCCAGACGCTTTTACTCACCTGTTGCGTTGTCCTGGAAGATGGGACCAAAGCCGAACTCCACGTCACCAACGACACGACGAAAGCCGCGAGAATAGAGGTTGGGTCGACGTCAGAAGTTTGATGGGACTCTCCTGCGCAAGAGCAAGATAAAGACGAGGGTAGAGGGCGGATGCAACAAGCAGCTCACGATTTTGGATCTTTGTGACGAACTGCAGGGGGACAATATGCGGGAAGCTGTGCTGGTAACGGAGTTTTTGGTGGACAGGAAGCCAGATGACACCGACATGACTGCGTTCTGTCCGGAGCAAACCCTTCAAGCTCCGGACGCGAAGATTTCCCTGAAGGCCGGCGCTGACGACGCCGGGCGCTATGTGGATGTGTCATCAGATCTCGCTGCCATGTTCGTCTGCCTCAAGGTTCCGAAGCGCGATGTGCTCTTCTCCGACAACTTCTTCGATGTTCCTGCCGGCAGGACGATCAGGGTGCGTGTCGAATCCGATATCGACGCAGGGGCGCTGGCGAAGGTCAAGGCGTTTTCGCTGAGGGATTCGTTGCACTGAGGCTGCGGATGCGCACGCGAGGGCAAATCCTTTGAGGCCGCCCGATTACCTTTACATATTCCCCCTCACCCGGTATACTTGAATTGGAAGTGGCGCCTGCATGCCGCTTCCTCGATTGGGTATGCAGGTGCCGCAGCCGGAGTATGCGACTGTTTAAGGGAGTATTCAGTAAGGTTGATCAACTTCTTACCGGAAGACGGCCGGTGGATGATGAGCTTTTCGACGAGTTGGAGGAACTGCTCATTCAGGCTGATCTGAGTGTGCACACCGCTACGAAACTGGTGGATGCGCTGAGGGATGCCGCGCGTAAGGAGCGTCTGCGCGAGGGCGAGGAGATCAATAATTGCCTGAAAGTTCTGCTCTTCGATATCCTCGCGGCAGGTGACGGGAACACTTTGAAGCTTCCACTGCAGACTCCCACGGTGTACGTGTTCGTCGGCGTCAACGGTGTCGGCAAAACGACCACTATCGCCAAGCTTGCCAATCGCTTCAAGAAACAGGGACGGCGTGTGCTTCTCGCGGCCGCTGATACGTTTCGCGCCGCTGCAATCGAGCAGCTCGATATATGGGCAAACCGCGTTGGTGTGGAGATTATCAAGCATCAGAACGGAGCCGACCCGGGAGCAGTCGTGTTCGATACGATCCAGGCAGCTATCGCTCGAAAGGCGGATGTGGTGATAGTCGATACCGCCGGGCGTTTGCATACCAAGTCCAATTTGATGGAAGAGCTGAAAAAGGTGGCCAGGATTGTGGAGCGCGCCCTGGGCAGAGAGCCGGACGAGACGCTTTTGGTCCTTGATGCGACTACGGGTCAGAACGCGGTGGTGCAGGCCAGGGAATTTATGAACGCAGTGCCCGTGAGTGGAATTGCGCTTGCAAAGATGGATGGCACTGCTAAGGGCGGCATCATCGTATCGATCAAGGACGAACTCGGCCTCCCGATAAAACTGGTGGGCTCCGGCGAGACGCTGGACGATCTGGAGGACTTCAATCCCAGCGCATTTGTGGATGCGCTCTTTGAGGAATAGCGTGCGCGAGAACGACATTTTTCTTAGCCTTGTGATTCCGGCATACAACGAAGAGAGCCGCATCGCTTCGACGCTTGACAGTGTCGAAGCCTATATGGAATCGCTGGGCAAACCGTATGAGATCGTTATTGTGGATGACGGGAGCAGCGACTCGACCGCTGAGATAGCAATGGAGCGCGCAGTGAGATCAGATAGTGTGCGAGTTGTAAGTTATTCCAATAACGCAGGTAAAGGCTGTGCCGTGAGGCAGGGGCGTACTGGCTGCTCGCGGTGTTTATATTGCATTCTCGGATGCGGATTTGTCGGCGCCGATTGCTGAACTAAGCAAGCTGTTCGATGCGATCGATAAGGGATACGATGTCGCAATCGGGTCAAGGGCGGTGAAGGGCGCGCAGATCCCACGGCATCAGCCGCTCTACAGGGAACTCGGCGGCAAAGCTCTGAACCTCGTGATACGGGCCCTGGCTGTGCACGGCATTCACGACACTCAGTGCGGCTTTAAGCTGTTCACCGGCGAAGCAGCAAGGGCTATATTCGACAAGTGTTTTATCAATGGCTGGGGTTTCGATGTAGAGGTGCTGTATCTCGCGGGGCGGATGCATTACAGCGTCGCCGAGGTCGGTGTGAAGTGGAGTCATGCGGAAGGATCGAAGATACGGCCGTTCAGAGCCGGTATGCGAATAATGCGTGATTTGGTACAGATGCGCCTGCATAACTACAACTTATAGTTCGCATAACACCAGCCGCGAGCATGAAAAATGGTGAAGGGCGTGAATGTTACGCTATCCCAGCCGCTTCCGCGGTCAATTGTGAACCACTGACCGCCGTCTCGACACGCGGTCGTTGCTTGCAAAAGGGGTTGGCATCTGGTATACTCTATCTAGAAATTGGTTGGCGTAGAAAGAGAGTGGGACTTACGCCCACTCTTTTCAGTTTAGGACGGCATCAGGAGAACGAATCTATGAACGCAGACTTCCTGGACGCTCTTCGACAGATTGAAAAAGAGAAAGAGATACCGCTCGAGGTGCTGCTTTCGACTATAGAATCCGCGCTGGAGACCGCATACAAGAAGAACTATGCGGCTACCGGTGACGTTCGCGTGCGAGTGAGTTCCTCAAAGGGCGGTTTTCACGTATTCTGTGAGAAAGATGTCGTGGAGGTTGTCGAGAACGCGCACATTGAGATTGGGGTCGAGGAAGCCCGCAAGCACGATCCAAATGTCACCGTCGGAGACGTGATCGAGATAGAAGTCACTCCGGAGAACTTCGGACGCATAGCTGCGCAGACTGCGAAACAGGTTGTGGTGCAGCGCATCCGCGAAGCCGAGCGAGAGCATGTATATGAGGAGTTCGGCGACCGGGTAGGAGAGGTTCTTACCGGTACCGGTGCAGCGGCGCGAACAGCGCAATGTGTTCATTAACCTGGGCAAGATCGAAGCTCTTTTACCGCCAGCAGAACAGGTCCCTACCGAGCCGTATCGATTTAACGACCGAGTAAAAGTCTATGTGCTGGAAGTCAGACGAACGCCGAAGGGACCGCAAGTTGTGATCTCTCGGACTCATCCCAGCTTGATAAGACGGTTGTTCGAGCTCGAAGTGCCCGAGATAGCCGAGGGCATCGTAAGTATCAAATCGGTCGCCAGAGAGCCGGGCGCTCGCACCAAGGTAGCAGTGTTCTCTACTGATGAGAAAGTGGATGCCATGGGTGCGTGTGTCGGGCATCGAGGGAACCGGGTGCAGTCTGTCGTTAACGAGCTGTACGGCGAAAAGATTGATATCGTTCGGTGGAACGAGAAGATAGACAAGTTTATAGGTGAGGCATTGTCGCCGGCAAAGTCCATTTCGGTGGAATGCGATGAGACGGCAAAGACCGCTCTCGTAGTCATGCCGGACAGCCAGTTGTCTTTGGCTATTGGCAAGTCCGGGCAGAACGTCAGGTTGGCAGCCAGGCTGACAGGATGGCGCATCGACATTAGAAGCGAGGCGCAGATGGCACGCGCAGCTCTGTCAGGTGAGGATGTCAGCGAGATGGAAGCGGTGGCTGTAGCAACTGCTGATCCCGAAGGCGACGGGACGATTGTGGCGGACATCCAGGAGGTCGTGCCGGTAGTGTCCGACGTGGAAAGCGAAGCGGCGGAGGATGCCGCCGAGGCATAGTTGTGGATCACACGCGCAAGACTCCGATAAGAACGTGTGTGTCCTGCCGGAGCTCATCTGAGAAGAAGCAACTAATCAGGATGGTGCGGACGGCTGACGGAGATGTGCGCGTAGACCCGACCGGTAAGATGCCGGGCAGGGGAGCGTATCTGTGCGGCGCGAAGGTAATGTCTTGCGCTTGCGCTGAAAGCGAATAAGTTAGGCAGGGCGCTAAGGTGTGAGATTCCGATGCGTCTGAAAGAAGAACTGGAAAACCTAGTGGTAAGAGATGATGCTGGTGAAGAACGCCGAGACGAAAAGGACTTGGAATATGGAAGCTGACTAACGCGAGATGCTCCGTCTATTCCGCATTCACGTCCTCCGTCTCCGCTGCTCCGGCACCCTCCACTCTTGCCGCCTGGAATATATACCCATCGTTTTTTATGACTGTGGAAGTTAGAGAGGTGTACTATTATGAGCGAGAATACTGTTTACGAACTCGCAAAGGACCTGGGCATCACGAACAGTGACCTTATCGCGGTTCTCAAGGATCTGGGCGTCGCGGTCGCTGGGGGCTCCAGTGCGCTAGACGCCTCTACCGCCAGCATGGTCCGGGAAATGATAGCCCAGGACAAGGGAATCATCAGCCAGGCGAAGACGGTGGAGATTCCACAGTCGCTTACGGTAAGGGAATTGGCGGACGCGCTGGGAATCAACAGCGCGGACATTCAAAAACGTCTGGTCGAGATGGGAATCCTTGCGACGGTCAACCAGCAGATTACCGCCGATGTTGCCGGCAAGGTGGCTGAGAAGTGGGGATACACGATCAAGGTGGTCGCCACGAAAGAGGGCCGGGAGCCTAAGCCGGCCAGGTTGGCTCCGCAGCCGAAAGGCAAGAACACCGGCAAGCTGGCCCCGCGACCTCCGGTCGTTACGGTTATGGGTCACGTCGACCATGGGAAAACTACCCTGCTCGATGCAATCAGGAAAACCAGCGTGACTGAACAGGAGTTCGGCGGCATCACGCAGCACATCGGCGCTTATCAGGTTGAGAGAAATGGAAAGAAGATCACTTTCCTCGACACTCCGGGCCACGAAGCGTTTACGGCGATGCGCGCGAGAGGCGCCAGCGTGACCGATATTGCGGTACTGGTCGTTGCGGCCGATGACGCCGTCATGCCTCAGACAGTTGAGGCCATTCATCACGCTAGAGCCGCCAACGTCCCGATTATCGTCGCGATTAATAAAATAGACAAGCCCGAGGCCAATGTCGAAAAGACCATGCAGCAGCTTTCTGAGCAGGGACTTATGCCCGAAGAGTGGGGCGGCGACACAATTATGGTGAAGACGGCCGCTAAGAAAGGCGAAGGCATCAAAGAGATGCTGGAGATGATCCTTTTGGTCGCCGAAATGGCTGAACTCAAAGCGGAGGCCTCTGCCAGTAAAGTGGTCGGAAGTGTGGTAGAAGCGCAGGTAGACCGCGGCAGAGGGCCGGTTGCCACCGTGCTTATACAGCGGGGGACTCTCAATATCGGCGCACCGGTTGTAGCCGGGGAGGTGTACGGCAAGGTAAAAGCCATGTTCAACGACAAGGGTGAGAGATTGACCAAGGCCGGTCCCGCCACCCCTGTTGAGATCCTTGGCTTATCCACAGCTCCGCAGGCAGGAGACAAGTTGGAGTCCGTGAAGGATGACCGCGAGGGAAGAGTTATCGCTGAGAAACGCGCTCAAGATAGCCGCCAGGAAAGAATGGCTTCCGCCAGCAAGATTACACTGGAAGACTTGTACAGGCAGATTCAGGAAGGAACCGTTAAGAAACTCGGTATCATCCTGAAGACCGACGTTCAAGGCTCCGAGGAAGCTGTGAGGCAGTCCCTTGAGAAGATAGAGCATGCGGAAGTCCAGGTGGATATTATCCACTCGAACGTTGGCAATATCAACGAGTCGGATATCCTGTTGGCTTCGGCTTCGAACGCCATTGTCCTCGGTTTCAACGTCAAAGTTGATCTGCAGGCCATAAAGATGGCTGAGGCCGAACATGTTGAGATCAGGAACTACAACGTTATCTATGAGCTCACAAAGGATGTTCGAGGCGCGATGGCGGGCCTTCTTGAGCCTGTGTATGAAGAAGTTAAGCTGGGTGAAGCCGAGGTGAGGGCTACGTTCCGTGTGCCGAACCAGGGGCTTGTCGCCGGATGCTATGTGACCGATGGTCGCGTTGTCAGGAACGAACAGATAAGAGTTCGCCGCGATAATAAGGTTGTTTTCGAAGGCAAGCTCGATTCTCTGAGGCACATTAAGGACGAAGTCCGCGAGATGGCGCAGGGCTACGAGTGCGGAATCAAGGTGCAGGGTTTCAACGATTTTCAGACCGGCGATCTGATAGAGGCATTCACTCGCAAACAAATAGCTCGCGCCGTTTAGTCCGGCGAGTATAGCAATAGGAAGTTGGAGGTTGGGCTGCGGCAGTCCAGCCTCCATTGCGTAGATTGGTATCCACGGTTGCTATGATGATTGTGGGAATACTCAGAATAGTCTTGTCCATTCCAGGCAGCGATTCGCTTAAGGACAAGAGGCACGTAGTTAAGAGCGTGCTGGATACTTGCCGGAACAAGTTCCACGTATCCGCTGCTGAGATTGATTATCTCGACGTCCACCGGCGCGCCGAGCTCGCGTTTGCGTGCGTAAGCAGCGACCAGCAGTTCGTGAACAAGGTCCTGGATAAGATAATGGATACTGTGGAGTCAAACCCGCTGTGCGACGTGATCGAATCGGGAATGGAGTTCATCGTATGACTACAACAAGACAGGAAAAGATACAGGAGCTCCTCAGGGAGGAGATAAGTGATATCCTGCGAAGGGAATTTAAGGACCCACGGCTGGGTTTCATTACTGTCACCGGCGCCCAGATTACATCTGATCTCAAGCACGCGAAGGTGTTTGTAAGTGTTATGGGTTCCGAAGAAGAACGCGCGGCCAACATGGTCATTCTGAAGAGGTCACAGCACTTCGTTCGACAGGCGTTTGGAAGACGCGTCAAGATGAAGACCCTCCCGGACATCGAGTTCAGGCTGGACACTTCAATCGATCAGGGAGTGAAGATCCTGGAACTGCTGGAAGAGATAAAGAAAAAGGATGAGGAACACGAATCTTAAGAAGGCCTGGGCACGCCTTTGCGATGCCCGTTCGTTTGTATTGGCGTGCCACCAGCGCCCGGATGGCGATACCCTGGGCAGTGCGCTTGCGCTTGCTCACGTACTGCGGATGCAGGGGAAGGATGTCGTCGTGGTGTCGGAGGACGGCGTGCCGGAGAACTATGCGTTTGTTCCCGAATCCGAGTCCGTTGTAAAAAGCACTCAGCGAAGAGACTTTGAGATGGGACTGCTTGTGGACTCGGAAGGCGCCAAGCGGGTTGGCGGTGCGGCCGACGCGGTGACCGGAGCGAAGACCACCGGATGTATCGATCATCACCAGCCGGACGGAGAGTTTGGCGATATTAGAGTTGTCGATCCTGACGCGAGTTCCACGGCTGAGATCCTTTATGAACTGCTAAATGCGAATCTGGTGGAGATCGATGAGATTGCCGCCACACAGCTTCTCACAGGTCTGGTGAGTGACACGGGCGCGTTCAAATTCGCCAACACGACTCCCGCTACTTTTCGGGTTGCGGCGCGGCTGACTGAACTGGGCGCCAGGCCCTCCGCCATCGCTCGAGAGGTCTACGACAGTCACCCGCTTCGCGCCGCCAGACTCCTGGGCAGAGCCCTTGACTCCCTGCAAACCGATGAGAGCGGGCGGGTAGTGTGGGCGTCGGTAAGGAAGACCGATATGGAAGAGCTCGGTGCTACGGACGAGGACACGGACAGTATTGTTAACCATGTCGCCGCAGTGAAGGGGCCTCTCGCCGCCGTTCTTTTCCGTGAGATCAGGCCGGATTCGATCCGCATCAGCCTTAGATCGAGGGACGGGGTCGACGTGAACCAGGTGGCGAGGGTCTTCGGCGGGGGCGGGCACAGGGCCGCGGCTGGCTGCCACGTTGCTGCTTCGCTGACGGAAGCCGAGAAGCTGGTAGTTGGTGAGGTCTTGAAGTGGATGGAGTCCTGAACGTTCACAAACCTGCCGGACCGACTTCGCACGATATAGTTTACAAGGTCAGGCGGATATTCGGGCAGAAGAAAGTCGGTCATGCAGGAACGCTGGATCCGCTGGCGACTGGGGTTTTAGTGGTTTGTCTGGGAGCAGCCACACGCATTGTCGAGTATCTGATGGGCACCCAGAAAGATTATCGGGCAAGGATGGTGCTTGGCCGGTCGACCGACACGCAGGATTCCACAGGAAATGTTGAGGCCGAATGCGACGCATCCGGCATTACCCGTGCGGTGCTCGAGTGCGCAGTCTCGACGTTTGTGGGTCGCCTGCAGCAGGTTCCTCCGATGGTGAGCGCGATCAAGCACGAGGGCCGGCCTTTGTATAAGCTGGCTCGCGAAGGCCGGAGCGTCGAGCGCGCCCCTCGGGAGATTACCGTGCATTCCATTGAGGTAATGGGCTTCCAGCCAGGCCCGCGTGCAGAGGCAGAGATCGTCGTGAGGTGTTCGAGCGGCACGTATATCCGAACCCTGTGCGCCGATATTGGAGACAAGCTGGGATGCCGGGCCCACATGTCCGCTCTGGAAAGGACCAGGGTAGGACGCTTTTGCATTGAGGACTCACTTACGATCGACGAACTGGTTGAGGTGAATGAACGAGGCGGGGCCGGATCTGTGTTGATGAGCATCGATGATGCCCTCGCTGATCTGCCGTCGACAGTTGTTCGGGAGCAGGATCTGATGAGCGTAATGCACGGGTGTGCGGTTGCCGCAGAGGGCCTGCGCGGCGATTGCGATGCAGTGAGGATGCTGTCGCCCGATGGCCGGGTTATAGCAATAGGGAGGGTAACGAGTTCACAGGAACCAGTGACAGTCAAGCCGAGGAAAGTGTTTGTAACGGGCGAGGAATGATGACACAGCCTACCCGTGGCCCTGGATGATTGCCTGATACCACTATGAGTGTAATTTACGGACTGGAGAATGTGTCAGATGCGGCGGCATCCGCTGTTGCTGTTGGAGTATTCGACGGTGTTCATTGGGGCCATCGAACGATATTCAAGCAGTTGACTGATGCCGCGCACTGTCTGGGCCTCAGGAGCATCGCCCTCACGTTTGACAAGCATCCTGCGGAACTGATCGCTCCTTCTATGGCGCCTCTGTATATCACGACCCTGGAGCAGCGCATTGAGCTTATTGAGTCCGCGGGTGTAGATGAGGTTGTTGTCGCAGCGTTTGAGCCGGTTGTGGCTGACCTTGCGCACGATGAGTTTCTCCGGAAGATACTGCAGGACACACTTAACGCGAAATATATTGCCATTGGCTCAAACTTTCGTTTCGGCAAGAATCGAGGGGGAGATGTGAGATACCTGGCCGAAGCCGCCCCTGGGCTGGGGATAGGGGTTGGAATCGTGTCGTCGGTGGTTATTGACGGAGGACCCGTTAGCAGCACTCGCATTCGTGGGCTCATCGGCGAGGGGGATATGGGCGGCGCCGCAAGGCTTTTGGGGCGGCCATTTTCTTTGAGAGGAACCGTGGTCACAGGAAACAGGATAGGCCGGAGCATTGGGTTTCCTACCGCAAACCTTGAAACCGCGCCAAAGCAACTGCTGCCCGCCAGGGGAGTTTACTGTGTGCAAGCTACGGTCGGCGGCGCGGCGTGTACAGCGGTGTGTGCAATATCGGCATCAGACCCACTTTTGGTGGTGACGCGGTCAGCGTGGAAGCTCATCTCGTCGGTTTCCAGGGTGATTTATACGGGCATGTATTGGATGTGGTCTTTTTGCGGAAACTGCGAGACGAGATGAAGTTCAGCTCGCCGGACGAGCTTGCCGCGCAGATTCGAAAGGATTTGGAGGCCGCAGGCGAGTGTGACTGATTGCTGAGTTCGGGAGATAATCACTTGAGTATTCACAACTTTGACATACCCATGTGGCGGGCAAGCGAGTTGACATGGGTTCCGGGGATGTGATACACTTGTCGTGACTTTGAGATTTGTCGCTGTGCTTCCTGCGGCATGGTTTAGCGAGCGGCAGGATACAAGTACAGCTTGGTCGGGAGTCGAAATGCAAAAGTCCGGGAGAGCGCGTCTCGTGCGCAGGCGTTCTAGCACCGGGGACTTTTGCATTTTGGTTTAGGAGGTGCGATTAATTGGCGCTTGTTAAGGAAAAGAAAACCGAAATAGTCGGCGAGTATAAGCAGCACGACGGAGACACGGGGTCTCCCGAGGTCCAGGTAGCTCTGCTCACGGCCCGTATCAACCAACTCACAGAGCATCTGAAAGAGCATAAGAAAGATCATCACTCTCGCAGAGGCTTGTTGATGATGGTTGGTCAGCGCAGACGTTTGCTGAACTACCTGAGCACGAAGGATATCACGCGTTACCGCGACGTGATTGCAAAGCTCGGCCTGAGACGGTAGGAGACAACACACATATAATGACGATTAACAAAATGGAGATTGAGCTGGTGGGAAGACCATTGTCCTCGAAACAGGGCGAGTGGCTCAGCAGGCAAATGGCGCTGTCCTGGTGAGCTGTGGGACACTATTGTCCTTGCTACGGCAACCATGAGCGCTCGACCAAGAGAAGTCATGACTTTTTCCCTTTTACATGTGACTACGAAGAGAGAAAATACGCGATAGGTGGATACCGGGTGGATTTATCAAAGAGGTGGACGACCTTCCGAGAAAGCAGTCCTCACTTCTCAAATAATCGACCGGCCGATAAGGCCATTGTTCCCCGATGGCATGGGAATCAATGTCCAAATCATCTCAATGCCTCTATCTATGCAGCCGGAGATTTCCGCTGATATGCTTGCGATGATCGCCTCCTCTGCTGCTCTGGCTATATCTGACATACCTGGAACGGCCCTATCGGCTTTGCCAGAGTGTGCCGGGTGAACGGTGAGTTGTTCTGAATCCGTCCCTCGAAGAGATGAAGGAGTCGGATCTGGAACTCGTGCTCGCTGGCGCCGACGGCAAGGTGATGGAGATAGAGATGGAAGGAAGCGAAGTCAGCGAAGCAGTGATGGCCGCTATTGATTTCGCGCATGACGCCATCGATATCCTGGTCAAAGGCGAACGTGAGGTTGTAGAGAAGTTTGGCAGGGCCAAGGTTGTCGTGCGGCTGGTTGCTCCCGATCCCGCGTTTGTAGCTGAGATGATGAGAAATTGGTGCGTCCGTCGAGAATGCCATTCGGAACCCCGAGATGCCGGGAAAGAGAACGCCTCTTATTCTGAAAGAGGAGCTCATAAAGAGCCTGGTCGTGGACTATCCGGATGAGAAGCAGAGATTGACGAAGTGCTCGAGAAAGTATTCAAAAAGCGCGTTCGCAAAATGATTGTTGAAGAGGAAGCCAGGCCGGATGGTCGTCAGCTCGACGAAACGGTATATGCAACTGAACCAAGTACATAAAAA
>CAVZJH010000117.1:0-10511 GCA_963775535.1 uncultured bacterium
GCAGTATCTGGCGATACTACTGTGGCCCAGAGGGATTTCACCGCGAAGGGATGAAAATCGCCTTCGGCATTTTCAGAGGAATCGCGGTAAAACCTCTCGCATTCTTCCTGCGGAAGAACGCTGTCGGGCTTTCGCAGTATCTGGCGATACTACTGTCGCCCAGGGGGGTTTCACCGCGAAGGGAAGAAAATGCCTTCGGCATTTTCAGAGGAATCACAGATGAAACCTCTCACGTCTCCTGCGGAAGAACGCTGTCGGGCTTTCGCAGTATCTGGCGATACTACTGTCGCCCCAGAGGGGTTTCACCGCGAAGGGAAGAAAATGCCTTCGGCATTTTCAGAGGAGGTGCTTCTATGACAAAAGTTCTGGTCAGCCCGGACAGTGGGCGCACCAGCGATAACTCAGAGCGGCTGGCGCGCCTGGCCGAGCCCGGATTGTGCGCAGCCGGTGGGCTCGATGGGTCGTGACGTTCCTTATGGTAATCGGTTCGGGGCTACGGTGTAATGGTTGCGGATAACGACGCCGGAGCCGTTTCGACGTATACGGAAGCCGGAGCCCAATACGGCACTCACCTGCTGTGGCTTATTCTGCTGCTACTGCCGTGATGTACTTCATCCAGGAGATGGTGCGCGGCTGGGGATCGCGACGGGTAAGGGCCACGCAGCGATGATCTATAAGCGGTTCGGAAGTGGTGGGGCCTGTTCTCGCTGGTGGATCTGCAACTGGTAAACTTCCTTACTCTGGTCACTGAGTTCGCGGCGATTGCTCTTGCAATGAACATAATGGGCATTTCCCCTACAGTTGCCGTTCCCCTGGCGGCGATAGGCTCATTGCACTGGTCGCCACGGCCAGCTTCCGCAGGTGGGAGCGGTTCACGCTTTTCCTGTGTATATTCACATGTCCTGGTTTATCCTTGGCTGGAAATTCGCCCCGAGCGCGGGGGCCGTGCTGCACAACACGCTCGTGACCAGCGTCCCGGCCGGCGGAATAACATCCAACCTGATGTTCCTTGTCATTGCCATAGTCGGAACGACTATCGCCCCATGGCAGCTTTTCTTCCAGCAGAGCTGCGTGGCGGACAAGAAACTGCGGTTTTCCGACCTGAAGTAGGCGCGGCTGATACGTTGATCGGAGCCGTTGTGGTCATAATAGTCGCCGGCAGCATGATGCTGGCGGGCAGTTGGGCGACGGCGCACATCCGGGGCTTCAGCTATACGGACCCCGCGCAGATGTTCGCTGCGATCGGGCGCCTGATCGGGCCGTTTACCTGCAGCATTCTGCTTTTGCTGATGTGCAACGCGGCGATTCTCAGTGCAACCACGATTTCTCTGTCCAGTTCCTGGGCCTATGGCGAAGTCAAAGGTTGGCCGGGCGGTTTGCAGCTTTCGGTCAGACAGGCTCCGGGGTTCTACGGGATCTATGCGATATGCGTGCTGCTGGCCGCGGGGATAGTCCTTATTCCGGGCGCTCCGCTGCAGCTTATCATCCTGAGCGTGCAGGTGCTGGCGGGGATTATGCTTCCGTCGGCTATCATCTTCCTGCAGCTTCTCCTTAACGACAAGGAACTCTTGACAAGCAGGTACGTGAATGCGACCTGGAACAACGTGGTCAACTGGACGATTATTATCGTGCTGTTCGCGCTGTCACTTGTCCTGGCGGCGCAGGTTATAGCGCCGAACTTATTCCCGACGTAAAGTTGCGCCTTGTCCGAGGGCGATAGTCCGGCGTGAGGAAGCGCCGACTCCCTCCGGGGTTTCCCAACCCCGAAAGCCCCTGCAAATGAACCAGGCCCACATACATCGAACCAACGTTATCGACGCGTGACCGCCGACCCCGACCCACGACGCGCGTTACTCCGGCTCGATCAGATCCTCGATCCTGCTGTCCAGGGCAAGCTGGTCTTTCGCGAATGATTCCAGCGCCGAGATCGACATCAGGTCGTCCACCGGCACTCCCGGCCACTGCGAAAGGTCCGGGATCTTGCCTTTTTCGCGAATGGAGCGCAGGTCCTCGGCGGTGTAGTCGTAAAACAGGTTCACCTTGTCCTTGATCGACAGGTCCACCAGCTCGCGGCCGCTGGTCATCTGCTGGGCCTGGCTGACGGCGTCTTCGACAAATGCGATAAACGGCGCGTCGATGTCCCAGAGCCTGTTAAGCTCGCTGGTTTCGACCGCTTTCGAGGTATCCAGGCGCACCTGAAGCTCGTGCGCGCTGTGGCGATCGAGCTGGTGCTTGGATATGTTCATTTCCAGATACTCGGCGGCGGCTTTGGGTGGGATCGTGAGCACATCGACCCCCGCGAGCGCAGCCACCTGCTTTCCGGAGCGCATGCTCGCGGCGATCTGTTCGGTGAATATTCCCGTGTAAGAGTGTCTGATCTCCTTGACCGCCTCGAACGATGCCAGTGTCGCCTTTTCTCCCACATTCTCAGGCTCACCCAAAGCGTTCTCTTCCACCAACTGATTCAGACGGCCAAGGAAGACGTTCACGAACCTGGGGTGAGAGAATCGCGCGGCCAGATAGTTCTGCCTCGCGGAGAAGCCCAGCGTGTAGTTGACGGGTATGCCTTCGTTCGAGAGAAGCCGGGTCGCAATGAACCCATCGGGCGTGAGCGGGACCTTGATGTAGAAGTGGCTGGGATTGATCGCGTAGTAGCGCCGGGCGAAGACAAGAATGCCCCCGACATCGTCCCCCAGGTCGGGATGCAATTCCACACTCACGTGCGCGCCGAACTTTTGCACCAGGCTCAGCGCGAGTTTCGCGTTCACCACGAAACCGACCTCCATCACGAGGTCTTTGGTGGTGATATCCGGCTGCGATTCCTTGATTTTTCAGCCGCGTAGCCGATCAGGCCGTCCATTGCGCCTGTCTGCACAACCTGGTTCACCAGCGTATTGTTCGTGGTAAGGGCGTCAATCTCGGGACCCCAGACTTTGTCGGCGGCCCCGGCTTCACCCGTATCCAGCCAGAGCTGGCTGCCCATATCCTTCAGCCACTCGTATTTCTCTCTTATCTCGTAATGCGGTCGGCCTGCTCCCTCGAAACCCTCGAGGGCAAGCTCGCGCGCTATTTTCGACAGCGCCGGTCGTCGGTGTCTTTTGGAAATGCTCATGTTATTCACCTTCTCGCTTCACCCTCTTGTGTCCCACCAGAGGCATCAGCTCAGACCTGCTGGAGTAGTGATTCCGACATTGATCTCGCCCTCACGTTAGGGGTATGATCTACCATACGGACCACAAGTATTCATACCCAAATTAACGTGGAGATAGCGAGGAAGCTAATGAAAATTGCAATAGGCGCGGATCATGCGGGCTTTGAACTCAAGGAGATGCTCAAGGAATATCTTAAAAGTACGAAGAAGAAGCTACCAGGTGATCGATGCGGCGCATTGTCCTTTGAGCCCCGGCGACTATCCCGAGTGCCCGCCGCGGAAGTGGGAGAATGGGCGGCGGCGCGGCGGATAAAGGGATACTCGGTGTGCGATTCCGGTATCGGCGTGGACATAGTCGCCAACAAGGTTCGGGTGCGTTCGGCGCTGGTCTCCGACGAAGAACTGGCGAAGATCACCCTGGACAGACGCGCTCTCGCTGAGCGATGTTCGTGGATGAGGAAAAGGCGAAGCGCATTGTGGACAACTTCCTCAAGACCGACTTCAGCTACGCCGAGCGGCACGAGCGCAGAATCCACGAGATAGAGAAGATCGAGAGGCAGGAGGCGCGGAGGCAGGCGGGTACGTCGACGTTGACCCGAAGCTCGAACAATTGGCCGTGAATACGATCAGGTTCCTTGCGGTGGACGCGGTGGAAAAGGCGAACTCGGGCCACCCCGGGCTGCCGTCGGGGGCGGCGGACTACGCATACGTGCTCTGGACGAAGTATTTGCGCTACAATCCTTCGGTCCCGAGCTGGCAGAACCGCGACAGGTTCGTCCTTTCCGCCGGGCACGGCTCTATGCTCCTATACGCGCTGCTTCACCTGGCGGGCTACGATATGCCGATGGAGCAGCTCAAGAGCTTCCGCCAGTGGGGGAGCATCACTCCCGGCCACCCCGAGCGCGACCTTGCCAGGGGCATCGAGGTTACCACGGGCCCGCTGGGACAGGGGTTGGCAAACGGCGTCGGAATGGCGATCGGCGCGAAGATGCTTGCGGCGCGGTTCAACAAACCCGGCTTTCCGATTATCGACCACAAGATTTACGCCATTGTGAGTGACGGCGAACTGATGGAGGGCATCTCGCACGAGGCCGCGTCGCTTGCCGGCCACCTCGGGCTGGACAACATTATCTACATCTATGACGACAACCACATCAGCATCGAGGGCGACACGGAGCTTACATATACCGACGATGTGGGGGAACGCTTCGAGGCTTACGGCTGGCACGTCCAGCGCATAAACGGCCAGGACCGCGCGCAGGCGGACATGGCGCTGGCGGCGGCTGTCAAGGAAGATCGCAGGCCGAGCCTGATCATCGCCCGCACGCACATCGGCTACGGCGCTCCGCACAAGCAGGATACCAAGGAAGCCCACGGCGAGCCGCTCGGCCCGGACGAGGTCAAGGCGATGAAGGAGAACCGGGGTTGGCCTTTGGAGCCGGAATTTTATCTGTGCCGGACGGGGTCTATGATATCTTCGCCGAACGCCGCAGGGAGAACGAAGAGCGTTTCCACGAGTGGGCGGAGATGTTCGAGCGCTACCGCGAGGAGCATCCGGAGGAAGCGCAGCTCTGGCTCGATATGATGGAACTGAAGGTGCCGGAAGATATCACGGATAAGCTGCTGGCCGCCGCTGATATGAGCAAGGAAGCGGCCACGCGTGATTCCAGCGGACTAGTGATGCAGGATATCGCGAAGCTGGTGCCGAGCTTCTGCGGAGGGGCGGCGGACCTCGCTCCCTCCACCAAAACATTCCTCAAGGGCTACGCTCAGATAGAAAAGGACCATTTCGAGGGCAGGAACCTGCACTTCGGCGTGAGGGAACACGGAATGGGCGCGGAATGCACCGGGCTCGCGCTTTACGGCGGGTTCATACCGTTTGCGGCGACGTTCCTCATATTCTCGGACGATGCGGCCCACCCTGAGGCTTGCGTCGATGCAGAACGCGCGGGTAATCTACGTCTACACGCACGACAGTGTATTCCTGGGCGAGGACGGCCCTACCCACGAGCCAATCGAGCACTTGACTTCGATCCGCGCGATACCGGGGATGGACATAATCCGTCCGGCGGACGCGGCGGAGACTGCGGTCGCCTGGGCGGTCGCCCTGAAGAACCACGGCCCGACGGCGTTCGCGCTCACTCGCCAAAAGGTGCCGCCAATCCAGCGGCAGGACCCCCAGAGCGTGCGCGATCTGGAAAAAGGCGCGTATGTCATCTCAGGCCCCGACCCTGGCAAAATCGACCTGATCCTGATTGCGACCGGCTCGGAGGTGCACATTGCGGTGGGTGCGGCGAAGATGCTCGAGGAAAAGGGACTGGGGGTCCGGGTGGTGAGCTTCCCGAGCTTTGCAGCGTTCAATCGCCAGCCCAGGGAGTATAAGGAGATGATCCTTCCACCGGATGTATTGAACCGCGTCGCCGTGGAGGCTGCGTCCCCGATGAGCTGGTATCGCTGGGTCGGTCCCTACGGCCTGATCATCGGCCTGGAGCGCTTCGGAGTCTCGGCGCCCGCCAAGGTCATCGCCGAGCACTTCGGCTACACGCCGCAGCGGATAACCGACCGGGTGATGGAGTATTTGGAGTTAAGGAAGAACGACCCCGGGAAGCCGACTATCGAAGGCTCGCCCGGGTGCGGGTAGCAGGGGTCCTTGCGTTTTCCGGGTGGTGATGTCAGAATCGCCACCCAAGACTTATTCGCCATTCCCAGCTTCTAAAGGCGGGAATCTTCGCAGTTGCCCTTCGCAACGCCCGCGAAGCGCATAAGCCCGTGCCACTGCTGGAATCGAGCAGAATTACTGCCTTTTCACGACTAATGAGCTTTCGACATTCAGCGGGACGCGCCATACGCCATGAGTCGCATCATCAGCGCCTCGGTGGTTATCTGGGAGTTCGCGTTTCCGAGGACCGCTCTTTTGGTTTTGAGTATCGCATCCACCGCGGCTGCCAGGTATTCAGCGCGCGGGTAACGTGCGGACTGCGTCCTGATTTCGTCCATCTTGTCCGCATTGACAACCGATGCGCGCTCGCCCTGCACCCTGGCGACCAGCAGGTCCCTGGACCATATCACAAGCATATCCAGAGCCTCGATCAACAGGCCGCGCGCGCCCGGCTTTTTGGCCTGCTTCCGAGACGAACCGGTCGAGGCCGGATCATCGGAATCTTTCTCCTCGAACGATCTCAGGGTCTCGGCCAGCCTCAGCGCAACCCACGGATCTCTCGACGAGGCCGCCGCCGCGATCCCGATGATCGCGCTGCGTCTCTCGAAGAACTGCCGATCACCTATGAGGTCGATAGCTTTGCCGGGGCAGCCCTGGGAGTAAGTGGCAAGAAAGTCAGCCTCATCACTTTCCACCCCGTAATCCTCGACGAGCCTGGCTGCGAGTTCGTGGGTATTTGCCTGGGTGAAACGGATGATCTGGCAGCGAGAGCGAATGGTCGGAAGAGCGCTTGCCGTGTTTCGGAACAATAAAATGTTGATGAGGTAGTCCGGCGGCTCCTCGAGAAGCTTTAGAATGCAGTTGGCGGACTCTTCATTGAGGGTGTCGCCCCGCTCGACGATATTGATCTTCCACTTGCCCCGTACCGGCTTGAAAACCGCCAGATCGCGCATCTCCCGCATCTGCTCGATCTTCGTGTTCTGGCCGTCCGGCGACCACACGGCGATGTCCGGGGAGTTTGAGTGCTCGATTGCGTGGCAGATCGCGCACTCCCCGCACGCCTGCCCGTCGGTGGGGTTTTCGCAGTTGAGGGCCTTTGCGAACTCGAGAGCTGTGGTCGTTTTACCGGTCCCCTCGAGGCCGAGAAACAGATAGGCGTGCGTAGGGCTCGCGTCCCTAACGGCTCTCACAAGCACGCGCTTCGCAAGCTCCTGCCCTATTATCCGATCAAATCCCCGACGCTCAGACACGTTCGAACCTCTCCACATCGACCACGAAGATTATCGCGCCGCCCACCGTCACTTTGATGGGGTTCATTATTACCCCTCCGCCGGTAAATGCATCCGGTGGGGGCTGGTTAATATAGTGCTCTCTGGAGGAGCAGCAGTTCTCAACAATACCCACTATATCATCCACCTGCTCGTCGTCCGCGCCGATAAGCATCGTGGAGTTGCCGTCCCGCAGAAATCCGCCCGTGGTAGCGATGACCGTGAACTTGTGCCCAGCCTGCAGCAGAGCATCGCTTACCTTCTGCTTGTCTCTCTCGTGTATGATCGAGATTATGAGCTTCATTTGCCGCACCTCCGGGTGATTGGTTCAAAGCTAGATTAGATAGCGGCATTCCGGTCGACTGAGCTTTTCAAGCCCGCGCCAAGTTCAACGGAATCTCGATAAGCATCGATTTGTCCAGTTCTGCTGAATCAACCCGTGCGTTATACTTTTCCAGCAGAGATTTGAAGCCGCCTGCCAATCGGTCCTTCTCGAACCTAGATAGCTCTTCGATATTCTGTGAGATAAACGCTTCAATTGATTGGATAGAAATTCTTCCGGGGGCGGCAAGTTCCGCATTCTGGCGCGTCCCGGCGAGGACAGCATCAGGAACGATGAGATAAACTAGGTAGCCGTCGCTTATTCGATATGCGCTGTTCCATTGCTCGTTGTTTCCTTTGCCACACATGTCAGCCGCCTCCCCACCGCCTCAATTGCCGCCTTCAGCACCTGGTCGAATGTCTGCGTCGCGTCGATAATCACAAACCGCCTGGGATCGGCAACTACGGCTGCCAGGTAGCCTTCCCTGACCGCGACGTGGAACGCTATCCCTTCAGAGGACACCCTGTCCGTCCTTCTCTGTCTCTTCAGACCGATCCTCGCGGGAACATCCAGCAGAATAGTGAGGTCGGGCTTGAGGCCGCGGGTGGCGTAGTCGTTCAGCATTTCCACGGTCCCGAGGTCGAGCCTGCGGGCGCAGCCCTGGTAGGCCACGGACGAATCGGTGAAGCGGTCGCATATCACAACCGCGCCTCGCTTCAGGGCCGGCATTATTTTCGCATCCACGTGCTGAACCCTGGCGGCCTCGAAGAGCAGGAGTTCAGCCCGATCGGTAATAACGTTCACCGAGTCCAGGACCAGCTTGCGTATCCTGTCCGGCAGGTCTCCTCCTCCAGGCTCGGCGGTCACGACCACCTCAAGGCCTTTTGATTCGATTTCGCCCGCGAGCGCGGCGGCGAGCGTGCTCTTTCCCGCTCCCTTCAACCCCTTCTATTGTGAGGAAAAAACCCCTGTGTCCGTTCAATGGCTTGGTCTCCTGTTTCGGGCTCCCTCTCCCCCAGGAGAGGATCCGCGTTCCACGGATTCGCAAGGTGGTCAAAGAACGCAACGACGCGCTATGCAATTCAGGGCTTATAGACCCTCACCCGTCGGTAGGGTTCGGTGCCGACGCTCTCTGACGCCAGGTTAAACTTTTCGATAAGTTGGTGCTGCAGCCGCCTCAAGAAACTGCTCTGAGGCTTCAGTTCCTGCGGCTCCTCGGTTTCCATCAGCCTTTGCACGGCTTCCTCGGCATCGTGCAGCGCTTCCTCTTCCTCGTTCGACGGCCCCAGGTTGAACATCTCTCGCACCACCCCCGCTATCTGAGCGAAGGTGTTGCTCCTGACCACATAAACAGGCATGTTCCGGCGCTTTGCGTCGTCAATAACGGAAATGCCCTTCCTCTCATGCGTCTTGAGCGTTATCAGCGCGTTCGATTCACGGATGTCCTTGGTTATGTACGCGGGCACCCGCAGTTCCCGGATGGCCCGCTCCAGGCGGTTCCTGCTTACTCCGTAGGGAAAAACCTTTACTATCTCGGGCAGAGGACGGCTCGGCACCACTTCGTGTTCGTGCTCGAACTTCTCGGCTTCCTCCCTCGGGCGCGCGGCAATATCGCTCGGCTGAACCACCTCGACTTCGCCCTCGGGATTGCGCACCCGGATTTCCGGTCTCGGCGGCGCGCCGCGCAGCATTTTATCCACCACATTCGCCACATCCCGGTGAATCGCGAGCTTGTCCATCTCCATTATCTCGATCAGGACGTCGAACGTCGGCGGGGCTTTTCTCTCCAGGACAGTCTTCTGCGTGCCCCGGCGCCTGGCTTCTTCATCGGACAGCGTAACCGTCTGAATGCCGCCAACGAGGTCGGAAAGGGTGGGGTTCATTAGGAGGTTGTCCAGGGAATTGCCGTGCGCCGTGCCGACGAGCTGCACACCCCGTTCGGCGATGGTCCGGGCGGCAAACGCCTCAGCCTCGGTCTCCTGATCTCGTCGATAACGATGACCTCGGGCATGTGGTTTTCGACCGCTTCTATCATCACGGCATGCTGCTGTTCCGGAGTGGTGACCTGCATCCTGCGGGCATGCCCGATCGCGGGATGCGGGATGTCGCCGTCGCCCGCGATCTCGTTCGACGTGTCCACAATCACCACTCGTTTCTTGAACTCGTCGGAGAGAACGCGCGCAACCTCGCGCAGCTTGGTGGTCTTGCCTACGCCCGGCCTGCCGAGCATAAGGATGCTTTTTCCGCTTTCAACGATGTCACGAATAATGTCTATGGTGCCGTAGACCGCGCGGCCTATCCGGCACGTCAGGCCGATAACTCTGCCCTGCCTGTTCCGAATAGCCGAGATGCGATGCAGGGTGCGCTCGATCCCCGCGCGGTTGTCCTTGCCGAACGCGCCGACGCGGTCGACCACCCATTCGATGTCCTCCGCCTTCACCGCCAGGTCGGAAAGCTGAAGCACCCGCACCGGGAAACGCGCCTCCGGCTCGCGGCCCAGGTCCATCACTATTTCAAGCAGGTCCTCAACATCCGCCTGCTCTTCCAGGCGCTGGCGAACTGCCGGCGGAAGGACCTCGAGGAGCTGCACCAGATTATCGGTCACCCTCAGTTGCTTTATGCCCAGAGTGTTCTCTTGCCTTAATGCCATCTCAAATTCTTCTTGTGTTAACTCAGGTTTGTTTCCTTGCGTTCGATCGTGTTCAGTTTCGCAGTTTCGAAATTTCCGTTCCGCATTCGCTGCACTCAAATCCCGAAACATCAAAAGCCTGCCCGCGGTTTACTCTCTCTAATATCAAATTTCCCCACGCGCTCCGGGATTCCTGCGCCGCTTGCTATAACTCTCCCTCGATCTCATACATAATTGCCGCACAGGCCCCGATAGCCGCGGTTTCACAGCGCAGTATCCGGCTTCCGAGCGTAACACACTTTGCGCCCGCCGCTGTCGCGCGCAGCACTTCCTCGGGGGTAAACCCTCCCTCAGGGCCCACTATCAGCAGCACGGAATCGGGCTTGGCGCACTCACCCAAAACGCTCTTCAAAGATGCCCTGCTCTCGTCTTCCCACGCGATCAGCGCAAGCGAATGCCGCTCGATTGCACCGGCCAGATCA
>CAVZJH010000118.1:0-10670 GCA_963775535.1 uncultured bacterium
CCTTGAGACCGGCGAGATCGTGATGGTAAGGCAGGGAATATGCCTCGCGGCGGCGTTCCATCCCGAGCTTACGGATGACAAACGAGTGCACGAGTATTTCGCCAACATTACACGAGCCGCTGCTGCGGCAAGGTGCAACTAAGCCGGCTTTACGCATTTCTGCTCGTAATATAAGTAATGTCTCCGGAGAGAAGCCGTCCGGAGGCATTTTCACGCTCGAGGTTTGCTCACTGCTTGCCGGAGAGCATTCTTTCTCGCTCGACCATGCTGATCTCCTGCCGCAGCTTGACAATCCGGTTGGCTGGATAGTAGCCTTTCTTGAGGGAAAGATTGGGATAAATGAGTGTGTTTCGCCCTATCAGGCAACCAGGGTTCGTGACGACATTGCAGCCTGTCTGGCTGCCATCGCCGACGATTGCTCCCAGCTTAGCGAGCCCTGTGTCATATATCTGTCCTTCGATATCCAGCACAACATGAGGCCTCTTGCCCGATTTCTCATCCTTCACGCTGACAACCGGCAGGTTCGACAGCTTTGTGCCGGCTCCGAGGTTGACCTTTCGACCGAGAATGCTGTCTCCAACATATGCAAAGTGGGGACACTGAGCTGTATCGAGCATAATACAATTCTTCAACTCACACGCGTGACCGATCACGCAGTTGTCGCCGATAATGATGTCCCCGCGGATGTAGGCCCCGTGTCTGATCTCGCAATTCCTGCCGATAATGGCCGGCCCCTGAATAAATGCCCCGGGCTCGACTACGGTTCCCTCGCCGATGATGACGGCGTCGCGGTCGTCGATAAACGCGCCGTTCATCACGGTTCCGCGGATATTGCTCTCTCCGTCGAGAGCCATTATGTACTCGAGAGCAAACCTACCAACGTGCTTCAGGGGCTCCAAACATAGTCGCATCCAGAGAATATGTCCTTGAACTGAAAGCCTTCCAGATCGAAAAAGTCTTCCGGCCTGAGCATACTCCGCTCCTTTCCTGCTGAACAGCTTATGCTGTAACCAGAATGATTATAGGATGCCTGAAGCCAGCCTGTCAAACGCTGGCCAGGGGGCTTTATCAAATCCTGTGGAAACTCTCGAACGTTCCGTAAGTATACCGAGCACACTCCGACTCGTCTGTTCAGGGGCTTGGCCACTGACAATCACACGGAAATATGGTATTCTGAGGCAACCGGAACAGATTGACCACTCGTATAACCACCAATATGGGAGATATCCGTGCTAAAGACACTGAAAGATACTGCGATCAAACCGAGACCTGACTTCAACCAGCTTCGAAAAGCCATGATGCGAGACGGAATGCCGGAGTACGTGCCGTTCTACGAGCTCTTCGCAAACTACGAGATAATGGAGCCTGCTGTCGGCAAGAAACTGCCCGATCCCGCCTCGATAGTCGAGTTCTACTATCTAGGCGGATACGACTACGTTCCGGTGGAACCGACCCTCCATCTTGTGCTCGGAAGTCTTATCGATACCACCAGCAACTACCCCATCAAGGACCGGAAAACGTTCGATGCATATCAGTGGCCGGACCCGGATTCCATCGATTACACAAAGTTCGACCTAACGGCCGCCGCACTGCCCGACGGGATGATGATGATCGCACAGCCGGGCGGCGTGTTCGAACTTGCGGAGGGCCTGATGGGTTACACCGGTCTGTGTTTTGCCATGGCTGATGACCCCGCGCTGGTAGAAGCGATTTTCGAGCGAATCGACATAATATACCAGGGAATGTATACGAAGCTGGCCGGTATGGACAAGGTTGGAGCCGTGATGATCAGCGATGACCTCGGATTCAAGACCCAAACATTGGTCAGCCCCGCATATCTGCGCAAGTACGTGCTGCCGCTCCACAAGAAACAGACCCAAATCATCCACGCCGCGGGAAAACCCGCCATGCTGCATTCGTGCGGTCAGCTCGAAAGCATAATGGAAGACATTATCGAAGACGTCAGAATCGACGCCAGGCACTCCTACGAAGACGCAATTATGCCGGTAACCGAGTTCAAGAAGCGCTACGGCGGCAGAATCGGCATCCTCGGCGGGTTCGACGTTGACAGGCTCTGCAGAAGCACCGAGCAAGAGGTAAGAAATCACACACGAGCGCTGCTCAGGGAATGCGGCTCAGACGGGGGTTACGCTCTGGGCTCCGGCAACAGCATAGCGCCGTACGTGCCGATCGAGAACTACCTGGCGATGATCGACGAGGCATGGCGGCTGCGCGAAGCGTAACCAGCATGTGGGTCTGTCCCCATTTCTCCGGGAAACCCGCTCGTTGCTTCCCAAATAAACGAAAACATAACGGAAACCTGATCGAATCCTGATCGTCTAATAAGGCACCGCAGCCAACTGCAGCGCGGGCTGCTTGTCAGAAGAGGAAGGGAAACCGTGATACGTCTAAAGTGGCTGCTGATCGCCATTGTTCTGGAGCTAGCCTGTGCCGGCGGAGCGGCGTTTGCATCCGCGAGTTCCCAGAACCAACAAGCATTTGAAAACACCACATGGTCTACACCGGCAAACATTGTTGATACCCACGTAGCAGCCGCCCTGGCGAAACAAGGCGTCCGGCTCCGCAATTCGTGTTCGGACGGAGTGTTTGTCAGGCGCGTGTACTCGACATGATCGGCACGTTGCCTTCGCCAAAAGAGGTGGAGGACTTTCTGGAGGACCAGCATCCCAACAAGCGCGCGGCCCTGATCGACAACCTGTTCAACCGGGAAGAATTCGCGGACTACTTGACCCTGAAATGGTGCGATCTGCTTCGGGTCAAGTCGGAGTTTCCGATCGATTTATGGCCGAATGCAGTGCAGGCCTACCACCGATGGGTTTATGAGGCCGTGCGCCAAAACAGGCCATACAATCAGTTTGTTAGAGACCTGCTGACATCCAGCGGCAGCAACTTTCGCGTGCCACAAGTCAACTTCTATCGTGCTGTACCGGGGCGAGACCCCTCCTCGATTGCAAAAGCAGTCGCTCTGACGTTTATGGGGGTGCGTTTTGAGCGCTGGCCGAACGCTCGCCGAACCGGCATGGCGGCATTCTTCTCCGAGGTCGCCTACAAGAAAACGGACGAATGGAAGGAAGAGATCGTCTACCTGAACCCGGAAGCGATGAAACCCGTGAAAGCGGTCCTCCCCGACGGCACTACCGTGACAATACCTTCCGGAACTGACCCGCGCCAGAGCTTTGCCGATTGGCTGATCTCTCCAAATAACAAATGGTTCGCGCGTAATATAGTAAACCGAATTTGGGCCTGGACAATGGGGCACGGCATCATCCACGAACCCGATGACATCCGGCCGGACAATCCTCCCGCGAGTCCCGAATTGCTCGCCTGCCTTGAAAAAGAGCTCATCAAATCTAACTACGACATCCGGCACATCTACCGGCTGATACTCAACTCCCGAACTTACCAGCAGTCATCGATCCCGAACCACGATACCGCCAACCCCAAAGTCCAGTTCGCGCATTACACCATTCGCCAGTTGAATGCGGAAGTCCTGATAGACGCGTTGTGCTGGATTGGCGGCAACGGGGAGAGCTACTCGAGTCCTATTCCGGAACCCTACACTTTCATTCCGAAGGATCAGCGGACAATAGCTCTCGCGGACGGCAGCATCACCAGCTCATTCTTGACCACATTTGGCCGCCCATCTCGCGATACCGGCCTGGAGTCCGAACGAAACAACCAGCCAACCGATACGCAGCGTCTGTACATGCTGAACTCAAGCGACATTCAGCGCAGGATCGAGGGCAGCCCGCTGTTGAAGCCGGCGCTGAATCTGGTTTGGAAGGACCGACCGACGGCAATTCGCCAGATTTACCTGACCATACTCTCGCGTTATCCAACACAGGGCGAATCAGCAATTGCCGGGCAATATTTCGAGACGAAGGGGCTGCTGCCGGGGCAAGCCGCAGTCGATTTGGCGTGGACGCTGATCAACAGCAAGGAATTTCTCTGCCGGCACTGACACGGCCAACGGCATCCACCAAAAGGGGAGAGAAGATATGAACCTACAATCTGCCGCGTTCATCCGCCAAATCCGGTTGTCGCGATACGTGCTGGCGGCGGCAGCGCTCACGTTAATAGCCGCCGGCGCCGTCATGTCGCAGTCACCGACCAAGCCGCATGCCAAAGCCGTCATCCAGATATGGATGTGGGGCGGCCCCTCTTCAGATTGATACCTTTGATCCAAAGCCAAACGCGGGCTACGATTACTGTGGTCCGCTCGACAAACCGATTTCCACTAACGTGCCAGGGATCCAGATCGGGGAACTGCTTCCGCAGTTAGCCCAGCAGGCGGACGAGTACTCCATCATCCGCAGCATGACCCACGGTATCAACGGCCACGAAACCGCAGCGTATATGATGCAGACGGGCCACGCTCCCGGCGTCGGGCTGGTATACCCTTCCCTTGGAGCCATCGTCTCGCTTTTCAAGGGATATGACCACGGCTATACAGGGCTCATTCCACCGTACGTGGTGATCACCGAGGCTCAAGGCAGGTTCTCCGAGGAAGGTTTCCTGGGGCCGCGCTACAAGCCATTCGTCACGGGCGGCGATCCAGCCAGAAGCAATTCGCAGTGGAAGGCGTCGTGGCGCCCGGCATCTCCGATCAGCGCCAGCACGACCGGCGCGATCTGCTTCATTCGCTGGACTCGCTGGGCGTCACCATACCGGACGATCCCGTATTCGAGTCACTGAACAAGTGCGAGGACAAGGCCTACGATTGATCCTGGGCGATTCGCGGAAGGTATTCGATCTCAGCCAGGAGCCGGATGCAGTGCGCGACAAATATGGCCGCAACTGGATCGGTCAGTCGTGTTTGATGGCGCGGCGTCTGGTAGAAAGCGGCGTACCGTATATCACCATCAACTACAAGGGTTGGGACACCCACAAGCAGCACTTCCAGGCCATGAACCGGATGCTGCCGCAAATGGACCAGGCCATGGCCGCGCTCCTGCAGGATCTCTCCGACCGCGGTCTACTCGACACAACGATTATCTGGTGGGGCGGTGAGTTCGGGCGAACCCCAAAAGTCCAGTGGGAGCCCCCGTGGAACGGCGGCCGGGGACACTGGGGCGATTGTTTCTCTGTTGTAGTCGCGGGCGGCGGATTTAAGGGTGGCCATGTTGTCGGGGCATCGGACGACAAAGCCGAAGAGGTGGTCGAACGCCCCGTGCATCCCCAGGACCTGCTCGGAAGTATTCTGGAGCTGCTCGGAATCGATCCAGACGGAAAGCTGCCGAACAGCAATGGCCTCGACGTCGAAGTCATGCCGTCACCGGATAACTCTCCGGGACACGGCAGACTCAAAGAGATTATGTAGGTCGAGGGGAGTATGACCATGAGATCAATCATAAGGATGTGGCTGTTGACGGCGATTATGGCTTGCGCGGCTGCTGCGTGGGGAGCGCCAGGCGGGCAAGACCCTTACATCGGCTATGTCTATCCCGCAGGAGGGCAGCAGGGCACTAAGTTTGAGGTTACCCTCCGAGGCCAGCGACTCAAGGGGGCCAGCGACGTATATATCTCCGGACAAGGGGTGCGTGCCTCTGTCCTCGATTACGAGGGAGTCGGCGGACCTCTCAGTGCTCCACAAGAGGAGGAACTGAGGAGGCAGCTTCAGGAAATTCGCGCGGCGCGGTCAGGCGGACAAGTAAGCGAGAAGAAGCAGAACAAGGCAGCAAAGAAACAAACCACAGACTCGACGGATAACGCCAAAGGCCCCGTAGCGACCCTGCCGGATCTTCCGGACCTCAAGAACCTGGATCAGCAGACTAACAAGCAGCTCAGACACGTGGCGGACAAGTACCTTCAACCGCGCAAAACGGCCAAAGTCGCCGATTGCTGAGCGCGTTACCCTGCAGGTCACCGTGGACCCCGACGCCGCACCCGGTGACCGCGAGTTGCGTCTCCGAAGCACGACCGGACTAACAAACCCCCTTTTATTTCAAGTGGGGCAGTTCCCGGAGATTCGTGAGCCCGACATCGATAATGATGAAACGACCGAATTGCCCCCAGCGCAGCCGCCAGTGGTAATAAACGGACAGATACTGCCCGGCGCAGTGGATCGCATCCCTCTCCAACTTAGTGCAGGGCAGAAACTCCTGATAGCGGTGCAGGCGCGAAAACTGATCCCCTATCTGGCGGATGCCGTTCCCGGATGGTTCCAGGCCGTTGCGGCTCTCTACGATCCTAACGGCAAGGAAATCGCCTACGACGATGAATGCGGTTTCGATCCCGACCCGGCATTGACGTTCAAGGTCCCCAGTGATGGAAAATACACGCTGGAGATTCGCGACGCCATCTATCGCGGGCGGGAGGACTTCATTTACCGCGTCGACGTCTGTGATCAATCGCTCATCAAATCGATCTTTCCGTTGGGAAGCCGGGGAGGCGTTGAGTTAAGCGCCGCGCACCCGGACAAGGAGTATTGCGCGAAGCTTGCCGCCCTGCACTTTGGACTGGCGCAAAATCCGATGCCCCTCTGCAGCGAGATCGAGCCCAACAACACAAGACAGACTGCTATGCGCATAACACTGCCGCACGTTATCAGCGGTTGTATTTCAGACCCAAGTGACAAAGACGTATTCGGATTCGACGGCCGCGCCGGTCAGATCATCGTGGCGGAGGTATTTGCGCGGAGGATGGGTTCCCCGCTCGATTCGCTCCTGCGGCTGATCGATTCGTCAGGTCGTGTCCTGGCCTGGAACGATGATCACGAAGACCAGGAATCAGGACTTCTCACCCACCAGGCCGATTCATATCTATCGGCGAAGCTGCCGGCAGCCGGACGCTACTTCCTGCAGTTCCGATGCCCAGCATCACCGAAGGCCTGGATATTATTATTATCTGAGGATCGGCCCGCCCGGCCGGACTTTGCGCTGCGCGTAACGCCATCGAGCCTGAATGTGCCCGCGGGGCGCGCCGTCACCGCGACCGTTTACGCCGTGCGTAAAGACGGCTGGGACGGCGATATCGATGTAGCGCTAAAGGATGCGCCCGCTGGGTTCACGTTGAGCGGCGCGCGGATTCCCAGGAGGCAGGAGCAATGCGCGCATGACCCTGACGGCGCCGCGCGGCAAGTTCAATGAACCGATGGTATTTCATTTGGAAGGTCGCGCGCTGATAGGCGGGAAGCAGGTCTACGGCCGGCTGTCCCTGCCAACGATATGATGCAGGCGTTCGCCTATTGGCATCTGGTGCAGTCCGAGGATCTTATGGTGATGGTGCCGCGCAGCGCATACTTCTCGCCCACCCTGGACATGACCGCCGGGCGGGCGGCTGCAAATACCCGCAGGCGGCTCCGCGACGGTCTCATATTCGATGAATCCGCGCCATGCCAAACGCTTCTATCCATCTGGAGCTCAGCGATCCGCCTGCCGGTGTGACCCTGCAGGATGTGTCGGTGATTCCCCGGGGATACATGCTCACACTTAAAGCCGATGACAAACATACGGGCTACGCGGACAACTTGATCGTCGAGGCCTTTACGGAGAATAACGGGAAGGGCAAGGCAAGTGGTCCGCCGACGAAACAGAGGGTTTCCCTCGGGGTCCTGCCGGCTATGAGGTCGAGATGTGAAGAAAGGTAAGCTCTAACTATGATCCAGGCGCAGGCGTATCGACGACGTGCCATTCATTCAACTGCGGCGCACTTCCAGTTGCGGTGAACATCTCGCATTTCCAGGGTCCCAAGTGGAGTCGAAGAGCATTACGTGAACGGTGCGCCCGACCGAATATGGAAGCATCACAACCCAGTTGAAATGGGTCTTGGGTGCCTATCAACGCGCTCTTGCATCTTTCGGCGTGGATTACGGGACGTGCGTTTTCAGGCGTTTCTTCTGCAGCGATCTGATAAACCAGGCCTCAGTCCTCAAGGTTCACGCTTTTGCGAATCCCGATCAACCGGACAAAGCAGCCCTGCGCCGTGTCGTGGGGATGTCAACCACCTGCTCCTCCGGCAAAGGTGGCGCTCATGTCACCCGTACGGCAGCGTCAGTGACTGCAAGGGAGCGCTGGATAAGGCAAACGAAGGCGAATCGCTGCTGCTGCGGCGCGGCGAGCTCACGCACATGTGGACTACGGGTATCACCAGCACAAATAGCGACGCGAATGGCCATTCGCTTCGCGGCGAACACGACAGCGCATTGCAGCAGGCGCGAGAATGTTCGTGCCACGATTCTCATGGCCAGACCGAAAGCATACTTGAGAAATACGAAAGCCGCCTGAACTCGAAGAGGATGCATTTGGCTGATGACGTGATTCGCACGTGGTTTTTCGTGCGTGACGTAGACACCGACTATCAGGGTTTGGTTAACGCTCGTCGAAATATCTTCGCCCAGCGGGGGATGACGCCATGATACGCGCTACCTGGCCAGCACCGGAATTGCGGGACGGCCTCGATTTCGCAGCGGACGTGATGATGGACGCCTATGCAATCTCGGGAGTGCGCAAGGAGCAGATACGATATCTGTCGGCTCCCGATCATCTCAGCCCAACCCACGTCTACGGAGTCACGTTCGAGCGCGGGGTCTCGGTCGCCTATCAGGACCGCAAACACATCATAATCTCGGGTACGGCCAGCATAGACAGCGCAGGAAAGATCGTCTACCGTGACGAGCGTGCTGCAGCAGCTCGATCGTGCTCTTGAGAAGTGTCCGCGCTCCTGCGAAGTGCGGATGCTGCGCTGAGGGAACGTGTGCACGTTTATTGTCTACGTGCGAGACCCAAGCGATTCGGAAATCGCCCAGCAAGTGATGAGAGAACGCTTCGGCACGGCCCCCGTCACGGTTGTTGTAGCTCCCGTGTGCCGCCCGGGTTGGCTCATCGAGATAGAATGCCAGGCCATCGTCCCCGCCGCCAATCCCACTCTTCCGGAATTTTAATGGTAGTGGTGAACACTCTCGCCGAGAAAAATGACCTTTGGGCATTTTGCGGAGGGAGCAGGCAGCGAACCAACACCGCCATGGGAATACCATCCCGAAGATAGACCGAACTCGAGGTGGGAGAGGAGAAACCCATGGCAGTTATGCTTAAGACAGGGCAACTTGAACAAACAACCCAGAAATTCATTGATGCCATCGCCGCGCAGGGAGGAAAACTGCTCTATGAGCTTTCCATTTCTGATGCGCGCGGTGTGCTCGAGGGGCTTCAGTCCCAGCCAGTCGACAAACTTCCGGCGATAGAGGAGGATCACACAATCCCCGGCGGTCTAAACGGTGAAGTGTCGGTGCGCATCGTTCGGCCTGAAAATGCGACCGGTGTCCTGCCTGCGATTATGTATTTCCACGGCGGCGGATGGATACTTGGCAGCAAGAATACCCACGATCGCCTGCTTCGTGAGATTGCCAACGGAACGAATGCGGCTGTCGTGTCGGTGAACTATACACCATCTCCCGAAGCGCACTATCCGATCCCAATCGAAGAAGCGTATGTCGCGACGAAATATGTGGCCCAACGCGGAGCAGAACTCAACGTCGACGGTTCACGCCTTGTAATCGCCGGTGACAGCGTGGGCGGCGACATGGTTGCGGCCCTGACCATCCTGGCAAAGCAGCGAGGTGAGCCGAAAATAAAATACCAAGTGCTGTTTTATCCGGTCACCGACGAAAATTTTGATAACGCCTCATATCAGCAGTTCGCGGATGGGCCGTGGCTTACGAAGGCGGCGATGGAGTGGTTCTGGAATGCCTATGCGCCCGATGTCGAGGCAAGAAAGCAGATTACGGCTTCTCCGCTGCGCGCCTCGGTGCAGGACCTTTCGGGATTGCCACCGGCGCTCGTGATCACCGATGAGAACGACGTTCTTCGCGATGAGGGCGAGGCTTACGCCCACAAGCTGATGGCTGCCGGTGTAAGAGTTACCGCGGTCCGCTGCCTCGGGACAATACACGACTTCCTTATGCTTAACGCGCTCAGCAACACTCCGGCGGTGAGAAGTGCCACTCATCTCGCCAACGATAGTATAAAGATGGCACTATCTTTTGACGAGGCCAGGTCCGAACAAACAGTCGAAAGGAGTCACATCTGAGCGTCGTGTCTATCCGTGCTTGATGAACGTTCCCTGGCTCAGCTCTTCGTATGCAATGCGAAGTTCCTCCCGGGTGTTCATCACAATAGGACCGTACCCAGGCGACCGGTTCGCCGATAGGCTTTCCGGAGATCAGCAGAGATCTTCCGACCGGCTCGTCTCCTGTTGAGACCGTTATTGTATCGCCGTCGTCAAAGAGTATCAGGTTCACGCGACATTGGCCACTCATAACAAGATCATCCGTGCGCGAGTTTATCTGCGCAGAAGAAGGGAATATAGTTCTGAACACGTTTTGATGGACTCTAGGAAGTGCAGGGAATATAGAGTAATCGCGGAGGTCTTGCGACGATGAAAGCAATTCGCATTCACGAGTTCGGTGGTCCGGAACAACTTCGCTGTGAGGACGCGCCCGTTCCACAACCGGGTGAGGGCCAGGTGCTTGTGCGCGTCAAGGCGGCGTCGGTTAATCCGATAGATTGGAAGCTGGCGTCCGGAGCAATGCAAGCGTTCAGACCTATAGAGCTGCCCTGGATTCCGGGCGGCGATTTTGCCGGAGTGGTTAAAGCCGTCGGCCCTGGCGTGACAAACGTAAATACCGGTGACCAGGTCTACGGTGACGGTGC
>CAVZJH010000119.1:0-76743 GCA_963775535.1 uncultured bacterium
CACGCCGCTCCGTCGTAGTCGAACGCCTGCCGCATCCAGATGTCGTCGCTTGTCCACGGCGTGCGAGTGGCGGACTCGAGCCGCCCTTGCGGCCAAAGCCGCCCAAGCCGGCGCTCCACGAAGTGTCGTTGAAGTCCGGCCCCGTCCATTCATCGCCTGGAGCATCGTTCACGAACTGCCACTTGTGTGCCAGCGAACCATCGGGATAAGCGCCGACAAGCACGCGCCAGGTGTCGGGTATGTTATGGAACTCCACGCGCGGGTTATCCTCGTAGACAGCTCGCCGCGCGGTGAAATCGTGTATTTTGGGTATGTCGAACTTCGGCTCTCTTTGGTAAGTATAAATGCCGTTCTGCTCCTGCTCAACGTCCGTTAGCTGGGTGTAGCAGAAACCGAACATATCGCGGCAATTGAGCAAAGCGTTCGTCAGTCCCTCGTAACGGGCGTAGAACTCTTCGATGGTCTTGGGATTGGAGCCGTAACCCCAGCCTTCTTTGGCGCTCGTCCATCCGATTCCGCCGTATTCGCTGACCACTTAACGGGGCTTTGCCTGCGGTATTCTGCGTGTGGTAGCGTGCCGGGATTTCCGCTGAGAGCGGGAAATTTTCTGGTCCAGCGCTGGCGGAATGTTTCGGGGTTCTGGTCGTAGTCGTGCTGATCCAGAACTTCAGGGTTGGGCAGCGACTGGAAATAGCCGCTGCTGTCGATAACCGGGTCGGGAGGTATTCATTGCCCGCGTAGCCTGCACAACGGTGTTTTGAATGTATCTTGCGCTGCTCCTGGTCTCGTTGAACGGGCACCACCCGATGACGGCCGGATGGTTGCGGTCACGGCGGACGACCTCGACCCATTCGTTGACCACCGGCAGATTGCACTCCGCCTTTTGTAGTCCAGTCCCCAGTCGGAACTCGCCCCAGACCATGTAACCAAGCTTGTCGGCCCAGTAAAGGAATCGCGGCTCGAAAACCTTCTGGTGCAGCCGTGCCCCGTTGAAACCCGCCGCCTGCGCCATGCGGATATCGTTGCGCAACACCTCGTCGCTCGGCGCAGTCCAGATGCCCTCGCGGTAGAAACCCTGATCCAGAACCAGCCGTTGGAAAACGGGCTCGCCGTTGATCAGAATGGCCGCGCCATGGATGGTCACCTCGCGGAGCCCGAAGTACGAATCCACCCGGTCAATCGGTTGGCCGTCGCGCGCAACGCCAGTTTCAGATCGTACAGGAACGGGTCTGCGAGGGACCACAGCCGCATCTCGGACAGGTCCAAAACCAGTCGATTGTTGCGCCAGTCGGCGGGAGTTTCGGCCGCGCCGACTTCCTTGCCACCGGCCAAGGCGAGCGCCTCAGGGTCAGGCCGTCACAGGGGCCGTTGAGTCTGCTTGCAGGATGAGGCGGCGAGTGCCCGGGGTACGGCTCGAACCTGAAGTCGCTCATAAACGTTGACCCGAACACCTTCGAGCCACACCGTCTGCCAGATTCCCGTAGTGCGGGTGTAGAGGCAGCGCTAACTCCTCTCGGTGTGGTGATTGCTTGCCGGCCGCCTGCAGCCCGCTGCGGGTGTCGTCGAAGGCCCGAATGACAACAGATTCGCGCCAGACCTCAGTGATTCGGTTATCATCGAAACAAGAACGGGGCGCTGCCGCCTTTGTGTTCGCCCAGCAGTTGGCCATTCACCCATACGGTGGTCTTCCAGTCGCACGCTCCGATGTGGAATGGTCCGCGGGGCGACTTCCAGTCCGCGCCAATCTCAAAGGACCGGCGATACCAGACGTTCTTGCACGAATCCGCTTGCGCTCCAGTCCGGACAATTTGCTTTCCCGACAGAACGGCACGACAATCTTGTCCGGGTACGGCGTGTTACTGAGGTAAACCACGTCAGATGGTTCTGGCATCGTCGGTTTCGGCGAACTCCCACATACCGTTAAGGTTTCGCCATTCGCTGCGCAGCGCATCCGGTCGCGGATGTTCGGGTCGAGGTATATCTTGCATAGCTTATGCTCCAATACTCCTAGGTGTAGTTTTATTGCGAGACTCATTATACACATTAAAGGAGGTTCTTTGAAAGCCCACCAGGCAACTCGGAATGCAAGGTTCTAATATCAGCTCCGGAGTTTCCCAGCTAACGCAATGAACGATGGAAGTATTCCGTCGAGGAAGGCTCGAGTCAATATGATCAGGAAGATAATATACTCAGCGATGCCTGCGAGCATGGGGAGGCGGAACCCGTTGACGGCGCTGATCACCACCAGGACCGGCACATAACCGATGTAAAGCCATCGAGCCCAGTTGCGGCCGTTGAACATCCCTATCGCGCACGCCAGCGAAAGCCCCGCATTCACCAGAGCAAGGAACACGACAATCGCAAGCGAACTGGACGCCTCCTCGGTAAGCTCCCTGGAAAACGAGGACGTGTAGAGATTGATGACCCCTATAAGGCTAAACAGGGCTCCGATCAGGAGAAATATAGCCACGATTGTCACTCCGATCGGCTGCGGCCTTGACGCCATGCTTACCCCCATTAATTTTGTTCGTCTACCGGCAGATTGCCGGGAGTGCCAACGTTGATCGTGACCCGGCTATGTTCTTTATACCCGCTCCCGCGAAGATAGCTTGACCTGCGGGGCTAAAAGTGGGATACTATCCGCGCGACGACTTCGGCGCCTATGGGCAGGAAAACGTTTTGCGCCTGAGAGGATTCGCGGATGAACGCTGTCGTGCTTTCGCTGCCGTCGCCCGTTGGTGTTCGCCACGAATGGATGAAAATGGAGAGTTTCTTCTGGGTGGTGATTTCCGAATCGCCACCCCGGTAATAATGCGGGATTTCCGAATCCCGGAACTTGATGTTCGCATATCCGGATTCGGAAATCCGGGTGAAGTGGTAGGGCGAGGATTCGGAAATCCTCACCCAGGAGACGGGTCTATTTTCAAAGGAATCGCGGATGAAACCTCTCGCATTCTTCCCGCGGAAGAACGCTGTCGGCTTCACCGCGAAGGGATGAAAATAACTGCGTTATTTTCAGAGGAGGTTCTTCTTGGAAAACAGCGGCAAGAACCAGTTCAAACTGTCGCGCCTTGTGCGCACTGCGGCTTCCGAGATATATGTGATTTGGCAGGGAGAGACCCGTGTTGGGCAGGTGCACCTGCATTATGCACATGACACGATTCATGCGGCCTTGCTCCTGGAGGTCGACCTGACCGTACCCGAGGAAGAGGATCTGCTCGAAGCGGTTGATGAGGACATCGTGTCATCATATCTACCGAGCTTTGAGCGCGAGGACTTATTAGTTACGGTCTTCAGAGCTGAAGAGATTAGCTCGTTCAGCTATGCGTCGAACGATATCGACGCCCTCGGACCGGAGGAAGACGAAGACTAGACCGGTCAAAGTATGCGCTTCGGTGTTCATGTTCGAATTAACCAGGGCTTGATCGCGGCGCTGGAGAGAGCGAGGGAACTGCGCTGCGAGGCGGTCCAGATGTTCTCCGGCAACCCCAATAGCTGGGCTAAAAAACCTTTGGACCCGGGCCTGGCCGCAGCATTTGCTGTCGGGGCGAAAGAGCTCACCATACATCCCATTATCCTGCACACACCCTATTTGCTTAACCTGGCGGCTCCCGATGATGAGATATGGGAGAAGAGCACGAATGCGCTGGCGGATGCGGTGGATCGAGCGTCGAAAATGGATGCTCGCTATGTTGTAACCCATATCGGAAGCCACAAGGGCGCGGGCTATGAAGCTGGAGTCGCGCGAATAGCGCGCTCTGTAAAGGCAGCGCTTATGGCACATCCCGCGCCGTTCATAGCGTTGGAGTTGGGAGCGGGTTCCGGCAACACAATCGGCTCTTGTTTCGAGCAGATCGCGGATATTTTGAGCGGTCTGGGTGATGCGGTGGCGCGCGTCGGAATCTGTATCGACACAGCCCATCTGTGGGGGGTCGGTTATGACATTTCCAGCGCGCGCGGGGTGGATGCTATGTTCGAAGAGATGGAGCGCTATGCCGGAGCGGACAAGCTGATGGTAGTTCACCTGAACGATACCCAGATGGATTTGGGATCGCATCGCGACCGGCATTATCACATTGGCCAGGGGCAGGTGGGCGTCGACGGATTCAGGGCTATAGTGAACCACGCGGTCGCTCGAAACGTTCCGGGGATCGTAGAAACGCCGGGGCACGACTATAAATCCGACGGCGAGAACCTGGCAGTGCTGCGCGGACTGCGCATAGCGGATTGAGTTAGACTCAGAGGGAGAAAGGCCGAATGAACCCAAATCCATTTTTAGGTGTTGTCCTCCACGCCATAGGCGGCCTTGCCGCCGCCAGCTTCTACCTGCCATTCAAGAAAGTTCAGAAGTGGTCGTGGGAGAGCTACTGGCTTGTGGGTGGATTCTTCAGTTGGGTGATCGCGCCCACGCTGGTCTCGTTGATGGTCTGTCCTCATCTTAGTGACCTCATTTGGCAGGCGCCGACGTCAAGCGTTGTCTGGGCGTATGTCTTCGGAGCGCTTTGGGGAATCGGGGGATTGACCTTTGGCCTGACAATGCGTTACCTCGGCATGTCTCTGGGCTATGCCATTGCCCTGGGGTTCTGTGCGGCATTTGGAACGCTCATTCCGCCCATCGTAAAAGGCGAGTTCGTCAAGTTCGTCAGCCAACCGTCGGGGCTCGATTTCGACCATCGGTTACGGCGTGTGCCTGGTCGGGATCGCTATGTGCGGCAAGGCCGGGTCCGCAAAAGAGCGGGAGCTTTCGTCTGAGCAGAAGAAGTCGGTCATAAAGGAGTTCAACTTCACCAAAGGCCTCGCCGTGGCGATTTTCGCGGGCATTATGAGCGCATTCATGGCTTTCGCAATTAATGCCGCCAAACCCATCAGACATTGGCCGTGAAGATGGGCACGCCGAGCTTGTGGAGCGTGTCGCCGGCATATATCTTCATTTTCGCCGGGGGATTCACCGTCAATTTCATATGGTGCATCTTCCTCAACGTAAGAAATCGAAGCGGGCGCGATTATGTCATCGGGCCATGGCGCGTCGCTCATGGTGAACTACGTCTTCTCAGCGCTTGCGGGGCTGACCTGGTACTGCCAGTTTATGTTCTACGGTATGGGAACGACCAATATGGGCAAGTACGACTTCTCGAGTTGGACGATCCACATGGCATTCATCATCGCCTTCAGCAACGTCTGGGGACTCCTCCTGCACGAATGGAAGGGCGCAAGCGGCCGCACCCACAGGATCGTGTTCGCGGGAATACTAACGCTCGTGATATCCACGATGATTGTCGGCGCGGGGAGCTACATGAAGAAGACCGAGGATGCGCGGAGTCCCAAGGTGAGCTGCGTGCAGCCGGGTGTCGGGAAAAGGGTTTCCCGATACAACGGGGATAGGTCGCAGCTTCTGATAGTCCGGCGCTAAACCGCCGGACTATCAGAAGTTAATATAAACGCTCGCCAGCTCTAGTCGGCCTTCTGCCCGGCCTGCGCGCACTTGCCGGCGATTCCAATCAACTTGACGAAGTCGATCTTGCCGTCTGTCTTCGCGACCATCACGCGCTTCGCGGGCTTGCCGTCAATTGTCAGGCTCTGCACTCTGAACCCGTAGAACCCGTCCATACCGACCCGCGTATACACCGCCATCATTCCCGACGAAGGGCCGTTCTGCCAGAAAAGCCTGGTCCAGTTGCCGGCGGGCAGGTTTTTCGCGTAGAAGTTGACGACGTCCTCTTGAGTGATACCGGACTTGGTGATGTCCAATTGAACCATCTCGATCCGCTTCACGTCCTTCAAGTACCGCCGCGACGTCGTCAGGATTGATGCTCTGCGCGATACTCCCAGCCTTCCCGACATCATCGGCAGCATCGCCTTCAACATCGGCAGGATGTCCTCGTTAGTGAGGTTGACTTCCATTGAGCTCTGAGAGCCCGGGTAAGTGGGCAGGTCTATGGGAGGCTTTTCGTCATCAGCCCACGCGGTAGCGCCCATAAGAAGCACTGAAAGGATAAGAATGGCAAGTAAGCCAGGAATCGAACGTAACTTCATCAGTTTACCTCGCAAATAATAGATTCAGCCTTATACGCGGGCCGGATATTGCCCAGCCCGCCTGTATTACTTAACTTCGCCGATGGTGTAGAAAGAACCCGTGACAAGCACCAGGTCCTCTTCTTCGGCGATTTCGAGAGCCCGCTTCACCGCTTCAGGCACTCGATCTACGATTTCCACATTCTCACAGAACTGCCGGGCTTGCTCGGCAATGCCCTGCGCGGGAGCCGCAAGGTGCCACTGCGACTGCGTGGCGATTATCGCGGAAGCCATCGGCGCAAGCTCGGAGATGACTCCATCGGAGGAATGCGTGTTGAGCATGCCGATAACGAGCACCAGCTTTTTATACGTAAAACTGTCTTTGATGGCGGCGGCGAGCTGCCTGGCGGCATCGGGGTTGTGAGCGCCGTCTATGACTAGAGCCGGCCTGTCCCGCAGCACTTCGAGCCGTCCTGGAATGTAGGCGTTCGCGATTCCGGCGCTGATTGCCTGTTCCGGCACCCGAACCTCATATCTTTCGAGCGCGAGAATGGCGGCGGCCGCAGTCGCTGCGTTGGTGTGCTGGAAGTGGCCGATCAAGCTCGGTCTCAATCCGATCATTACGGATTCTCCCCGGCGCAGCGAAAAATGGTCGCCCTTGCTTGTGTAGCGAAGCTGCACGTCCGCCGATGGAGAATCGGGGCGCCTCGTCTGGGATTTCATCACCCGCCACACCTCGGCGCCTTCTTCCCGGCAACGGTTGAGAATCACCTGCCACGCCTTTTCATCGTCCACAGCGGTCACCAGGATGCTTCCGGTCTTGATAATCCCGGCTTTCTCGAACGCGATCTTTTCCACCGTATCCCGCCGAGGCGCTCGGTGTGGTCAAGGCCGATGTTGGTGATCACCGCAACATACGCATCGACGATGTTTGTCGCGTCGAACCGCCCGCCCATGCCGACCTCCAGCACCGCGAAGTCAACCTGCTGTCGGGCCATATAAAGGTAGGCAACCATCGTCTTGACTTCGAATTCGGTCACGGGCCCGAGCTCGGAAGCGGAAATATCGTCGGCAATGGGCTGGATTTCGCTTATGAGGTCCGTGAAATCCTGCTTCGATATCATTCTGCCGTCGATCTGGATGCGCTCCCGAATGTCGTGGACATAGGGGGACAGATAAATCCCTGTCCGGTACCCCGCCTCATGCAACATTGATGATATGAACGTCGCAGTAGACCCTTTGCCGTTGGTCCCGCCGACGTGGATTACGCGCAGGCGGCGGTAGGGTTGCCAAACGCGTGTGCAAGCGCGGTAATCCTTTCAAGGCCGAATTTTATGCCGAACTTGGTGAGCCCGTGCAGGTATTCCAGAGCGTCTTCGTAGGTCATAACAAAACCAGTCGATGCCTGCTAATCATTCCAGTGCTGAACCACTGTTCAGTTTGTCGAGGATGCGGTCCACTTCCACGAACTGGTCAACGATCTCTTCAGCGGCACGAATCTTGTCGCAATCGCCCGGCCTGATCTTGATTATCAGCTTGGCGATTTCGATGTTACGGTGTAAGTGTCTTCCTTGACCAGTAACACGGGCATTGACGTCCGCGCCATCAGTTCCTGGATACTCGGCTGAGGCGGCGTGCCGCCGGTAGAACCATTCCCGCAACGCAGGGATGGCCGGTGTCACCCAGCAGGCACAAACTCATCGCCGCCAGCACCAGATCCTCGCGCGTGCCCGGAGTGATAAGCAAAGCATCTCCACTCATGGATCGGAGCGCCTGGTGTGCGGCATCGCCCCGATGACCATCTTACCCACCACGTTCCTGATGCTTTGCTCGCCGCATAAAAGTTCACCGTCGATGTCGCGCATCAGTTGTTCAATGGTCGGGTTCAGAGCATCGGTCTATAGGGCATTACCCCCAAAACCTCGAGCCCCTTTCGCTCCAACCCGCGAGTGACGTAAGACTTTACCTTGTCGTATTTCTCTTCTTCTACTTTGTTTATTATCACGCCAAGGACCGGCACGCCCGCGGCGTCGAACATCGCCTTGTTTAACATTATTTCGTCTATCGGCCTGCCTATGCCGCCGGACGAAACTATAACCACCTGGCATCCAAGCAGCGCGGCGACATCGCCGTTCGACATATCGAATACGGACCCAACGCCCGCATGTCCAGTGCCTTCCACGACAACAACGTCGTTTTCTATCGCGATCCGTCCGAAGCACTCCTGGACCACATCGATGAGCGGCTTTCGGTTCGGTTTATCTATGTAGTTTTCGGTGAAATAACGGGGTATCGCAACCGGGGACATATCGGTTATGCTGCCTTTGAGTCCATAAACCTCCTTCACCAGCAGCGCGTCTTCGTCGATTTGTGGCTGTTGATCTCGACATAACGCTGACCGATAGGCTTTATATACCCGATGTTAGGCACGCGCTTCTTCAGGGCGGCTATCAACCCCAGGCAGGTAATAGTCTTGCCGTCATTCTGGCGCGTAGCGCTTATGTAGACTTTCGTTGTCATCGCCGTCGTGTTTACCCCGTTTTTGATATACGACCAAGTTCCACGGTGTGTTCCGGTAATCCTCCCAGCCCGGCTGCCGCATTCGATACTCCCGACGCTTCAAAACGCGGCGGCTGTGTTCAGCCAGTGGGAATGATTCTTGACCGCGATGTCGAAGCTCAAAATGTTGCGTTTTTTGTGCCCAAAAACGGGCATATTCCTGCCAACCCAACGTTATCTGCATTGTATTTGCTAGCTTTTTTGCTGAGCTTGGATTCAATGGCATAGTTTTTGCATAGTGAAATGTAGGTGGTTGGTTTGCTGCATCCGCCTGATAGTTCGTAGCTTGGGCAGGAGGCTCCTTGAGATGGTCACGAAAGGCCGCGTCCTTGTCGTAGACAATGAGATTAATCTGTGCCGCATCATCGGCGCTAAGCTCGTTCGAAGCGGCTACAATGTGGTTGCTGTGCATGATGGTTTGCAGGCAGTCGAGAAAGTCCGGGAATCGGACTTCGATGTCGTCCTCTTGGATCTTATTCTTCCGAAAATGGACGGATTGTCTGCTTTCGCCAAAATTCGCGATATGCGGAATGCACTGCCTGTTATAGTCATGACCGCATGTGAGAATGCCGAAGCGGTCGAGCGGCTCGCAACTTCGGCGTTGCAGCCTACGTCAGTAAGCCATTCGACCTGGACAATCTCGTGGCTCTAGTCAGGAATACTTCCCTTTCCGGCATTTCAGCTCAGAATGCCAAGCTGTTTGACACCACCCTGCTGTTCGGCAAGAATCAGCCAATTACGATGGAACTGCAAAATGGAGGTCATCCCGAAGATCTGCCGAAGCCGCATTTTCGGCAAGGACGAACACACTTTGACCGTCTACGCGCCGGCAGGTGGAAGTGATGCCGGGGACGTCTCTCCGAGGAGTTCTATCAGGGTCGGTCTTGCTGCAAGGGGTGCTTATTATAGTTTTGCCACCCACGTGCTCAGGTCAGCCGATGGGCAGGAGCCGCTGCTCGTGTTGGACAAGCCCAACGTAATATCTCGCGTTCAGCGCAGAGAGAATCCAGAACTGCCGTGCGCATACCGTTTGCCTACGCTCTGATGATCGAGGCGGCAAGGTGAATGGGGCAGAACTCAAGATGGGTGAGACAAGAGATCTGAGTCTAAACGGCGCCTGCATGGCCGTATCCGAGGAGTTCCGCACCGGCGATATTCTGAGAATAGAGCTGCGACCGAAAACGGACTCCGAAGTGATCACCGGCATTGCCCACGTGCTTCGCTCGAAACGCGCGGACGAGACCGAGATGACTGCTGCATCGTAGGTTGCAGGCTGGTCATCACAGGTGGTTCCTGCAGAATCTTCTGAATACGTAGTCGATTAACCGTCGAACTTATCCACTCCCCTTACCAAAAGCTCGACTGCTGTCTCGGCAAGGTGTTCGTCCACGCCCGTTGAAGTGTAAACCAAACCTGCAATCAGGCCGTGGAGCGCGTGCGCCGCAAGATGCGCGTCGACTTCTCTGAAGTGCCGCTGAAGCATTCCCTTGCGTATGATCCGTTCGTAAACCTGTGTTGTGGCAGCTTCGTAACGGGTGCGCAGCTAATCCCTCGCATCGTCAGGAATCTGCCGGCTGGCAAGCCCCCGGCCGCTCAGGAGAATCTCCATCATAGTGCTGTGCTCGTGGAAGAATGCAAGCTTAGTTTTCACTACTGCATGCAGCGCTTGGGGGGCGTCCTGCGCCGCAGAGTGCTCCAGTGCGGCCGATACCCTGTGCCCGAGTTCGTCGATAGCCTCTTCCACGACCGCGCAGACTAAGTCCGTTTTGGCTTTGAAGTGCAGGTAGAAAGTTCCCTTGGCGACTCCGACCCTGCCGACAATATCATCCACGCAGGCCGCGTCCAGGCCTTTTTCCTCGAAAATTTGCAAGGCAGCGGATATAAGTTCGTCTCGGAGCTGCCGCTTCTGCCGTGTCTTCCATGAAGATGACACAGCGACGGTGGTCTGATCTTCCATCTTGTTGCTCCCGGTGACTTAGAAGTTAGTATGTGACTGCGCAGTCATTATAAGCCTGGCGGGTGGACTTGTAAAGGGTTTTAGTCACACAATTCCTAGTTGACAGGCAGCCAATCTCGCACTAAACTTCAACTGAAGCTTTGATGTTTCGGGATTTCCAGGTCTGGTTAAGGCCTTAAATCACAGTCTTCTGCCAATGGTATTCGCCCTTCAAATCCGATACATCGGAGATTAGTCCCGTGGAAACTAAATGCTGCGATAGTGAGACAACAGGGCCAGCCGACAGTAGATCTTTGCACACGATCACTGTAGAAAACTCGTATATCACACAGTGGCCAGGAGCAGGGACGGCGGCCTGCCATAAAGAAATAATCTCCCGGATAATATGCATGTATTCCGGCTAGGGGAGCTAGTTATGAACAAACGTCTATCTGTAGCTGCCTGGCTTGTGCTTTTGGGCACAGGCTTGAATCTGATGATTGTTGCGTGTTCAGTTTCTGCCCTGGCAGCGCCGAGCATGGATTCGATCTCCGCAGCTCTCAAAAAGCAGGAAGAAGCTTGTGGAGCGTCACTGGACATTTCCTATGTCTGGGAGGGTGTGAAACGTCCCGAGGCGGGAAGCCCGCGAAGCGAAATGCGCTACGTCAGAACACCCCAGCGGTTGTTTCTGGAGGAAAAACAAGGCCGTTACGCTTCTTCCGGCACTTGGTCAGTGTATGAGACTACGACGTGCGTCTTCGACAGGGTCACGACGGAGTTTCGTGAAATATGCAAATCTCCCTCAGGCGATGTTATCGGAGCAAGAATGGGCAAGACCATCAGTAACCGGTTCACAAGCGATCCCATTCCGGATGTTCTCTTCAAACGGATCCCGATCACTCCGTTTTTCGAAGCTGTCAGGACTGGTAAAGTAGCTCGTGAACAGGAGGTCGTGGATGGTGCGAAGTGCTGGAGGATAGACATTCCCGGTCAAGCAGTTGAATGGAGTGAGTCCTGGTCGGTGTGGCTGGATCCCAAACTCGGTTTCTGTCCTCGGCAGATAGTGACCAAATTCTCGTCCGAAGGTAGGGTTAAAAATGCATTCACAGAGGTATTTTCTCACTACCAGCAGTTTGGACGCGATGTGTGGATCCCAATGCTGCAAGTGCTCTCCAACGGCACGCAGATAGTAGTGAAGTCAGTTGCCGTAGGGAAGAAGATTGCAAGCGATGACCTCAGCGTGACGTTCCCGCCCGGAACGCAGGTGTTGCAGGTTCCGAGTGTTAGGGGCTGCTTCTAGGGCTAATAAGGGCCGCGTCCCGTATCTTGATGACAAGAATGGGCCTGTTTTGATGTTTCGGGATTTCCAGGTCTGGTTAAGGCCTTGAATCACAGTCCCCTGCCGTTGGTATTCGACCTTCAAATCCCGATACATCGGACGTTCGGCTCGTCCGCCTGGTCGTTTTATTTGCCAACTTTGGAATACGTAATCAACGAACTGGCGGCCTTGGAGTCAATTTCCACTTTCAGGTTGGCATGGCTGCCGCGTATCACCAGCTTCTTCCCGGTATCGACGTAGGTGACTTCGTAGTTTGCCTCACGCTCGAGCCCTCGCAGGGTCACGTCAAGGCCGGAATAAGGGCATTGCGGGCGGCGGAAGAGCATCGCGAAGCCCCGACCCATGTCCGGCCTGTTGAACTGCCAGCCGCACCATTTGGTGTCGTCAGTGGTGATTTCAGTTAACGGATAATAGTCTCCCAGGAAATACGGACGCAGGGATTTCGTTTCGTCCATGAGCTTGGCTGCGTGCTTCTTATCGAAGCGCTTGTCGCCGGTGTCTGCCACGATGGTTATCCCCGTGGTTACGACGCTTCTGTAGGTGTAATCGTCCCATCCCAGGAGTCCCGAAGAGTGCGGCGCAACATACAGGCTGAGGCCTGCGATCTGGGCCTGATCCCAGGTTTGTATCGCACGGTTGCAGCAGGGCGTGTCGCTCTTCCAGAGGGGAATGCTCCGGCTCATTGTTTCAAGGTCGATCCGGCGCCCTCCGCTCGCGCAGTTATCTATCCAAACGCCCGGCTTGCGCTTTATGATCTCGTCCCACATTGCGTAAAGCCCACTGATGTACTGGTTCTCAGCCATTCCCTGCCTGTCGGGCGCGTCTGCTGCCTGCCAGAACCCCAGCGGAGGAATGTTGAAGTCGTTGCGGTATACATCGACTCCCCAGTCCTGGATGCATTTGGAGAGGAAATCGGTCAACCACTGCCGCGCCGCCGGATCGCCGAGGTTGAACAAGCCGTCACCACCAGTGGGAAGGTGCATCACCCACTCCGGATGCTCCTTCCAGATTTGGCTGATCGGTGTGACCCGTTCAGGCTCGAACCAGAGGATGAACTTCATGCCCCTGGCATGGGCCGCATCGCTAATCGGCTTCAGGCCGTGGGGATATTTTTCTTTGTCAGGCACCCAACTCCCGGCGCCAAACGGCCAACCTCCCTGGAACCAGCCCGCATCGAGCCAATAACCCTCGATGCCGAGCGTATCCGACTTGATCGCCGCTAACAGGTTTTTTTCGTTTACAGCATTCAAGCCATCGGTAGTAATGCCACCGGTTTGAGTGAACATAGGCATTACAAACTCGCCGTGGTTCTTTGGTATGTAGTGCTTCAGCATCACCTGCCTCAGGAAGTTGTTGCCGCGAAGCCAGTCCAGCCCCTGCCAGTTGACGAGAAGAATGCGCGGGGTCCTGATGCTCTCGCCGGGGTGAAGCTTGAGATGGGTTACCTGCTGACCGGCTTGTAGTGTGAGCTGATTGTCAGCGTCGCGGCGCAGTCTCAGTGCCCACTGGCCCGACCATCCGACAGCGCCGGCAAGCCCGCCGCCATTCCATTCGAGGTTGAAGAACGGCAGGTTCCCATCTGACGAACGCCCGCCGTTTGGCGCAAGGTTTATCTCGGAACCCGGGTTTATCGACTGGTCGACTGGCAGGAAATCGGTGCTCGCGCAGGTGCTTCCATTTGAATGATGGAGCGTGACCTGACCTGCAGGCGCCGCGATACGCATGTCGAGCGGGCGGATGTCCTCGATCATCGGCGTGTCGCTCGCGCCGGTGTTTGTCATGTAAAGGACCCATTCAACAGCCGGGTAATCGTCATAGACCTTAGCTTCACACTTGATCTGCAGGCCTGAATCGCGGTCGAGGTAAGTAATGGTGTATCGCTCGATGCCCGGCGCCGCGGAATCTATTGTGATACTCTTCTTCCAGTTCTTGATGATCTGAGCGGAAGGCCTGCCGCCATAAACAAATGAGAACGGAATGTCGGGCGAGGGTTTTGCGGCGGACGTCGAGGCAGGCATTTCGTCCAGCCATAGTGTCTTCCCATCATCCAGCGTAACCGATGCATTCGCCCAGTCCGCCTGGTCGAAATCAACGCCGTCACCTATGTTTTCCACTGCCAGAGTGAACTCAGTCGCGCCGTTCAAGTCCACTTTGATCGGCAAAGGGTCGTCGCCGCCGCGGCACACGCCGGACCTGTACAGTTCCCTGCCATCACTGGACACCACGAACACAACGCTCCCGTGGATGCCCACGGTGTCGAAGTTGTTGTCGACTCCAATCTCAGCGCGCAGCGTCTTTCCCGGTTTCGGCAGCGTGACCGTAAGCACGCTTACAGCGTGGGTCCCAAGCCCGTGCGAATATGGCTTTCCGCCGATGTGGATACGGGTTTTCATTACCGATTTGCACAGGCACAGGTTTCCAAAATCCTGCCTTATTATGTCGATCCCCGCAGGCGCGGCAGGTTCGGGGGATTGAACCTGGCAGAAAGCCGCGCTTGCCCATTTCTTCATGTTCTGAACTTCAGACGCAGAAGATGTGTTGATGGATAACATCGTTAACACCGCCGTTAGCACTGAGATTGATTTGACCATTATCGCCTTCGCTCACGAATTCGTATTCCCGCTTTCTTCTTAGCCATGTTGGTGAAAACTACCTCGCTTGAGTAAACAGCAAATAGTAGAGAGTAAACAGGCAAGAAGGCGCCCCTGCCTTGGGTGGCCACGCAGGATAAACGGAAACCGGCGTATAACGCTATGTCAGATTAAGGGGCTTCGCCCTCGTACTGCGGGAATGAAAGAGGCTTTACAATGACCACACACGAACGCATGACCAGGATGTATGAACACCGCGAGGCCGACCGCGTACCGGTCACTGATGGACCGTGGGCTTCTACTCTGGAGCGATGGTACAGGGAAGGCATACCCGAGGGCATGCCCTACACTCAATACTTCGAGCTCGACAACTTCGCCGGTGTCAGCGTGAACAACAGCCCGCGTTACCCCTGCAAGGTCCTGGAAGAGACCGACGAATACACCGTCAGCACGTCCGCCTGGGGCGCGACCTTGAGAAGCTGGAGACACGCGGGCGGAGTGCCGGAGTTTGTGGACTTCCTGGTGAAAGACCCCGATTCCTGGGCTGACGCGAAGGCGCGGATGCAGCCGAGTTCGGACAGGATCGACTGGGACTATCTTAAGCTCAACTACAAACACTGGCGTGAGAGCGGCGCATGGATTACCGCGCAGTTCTGGTTCGGGTTCGACGTGACTCATGCGTGGATGATAGGCACAGAGAAAATGTTGATGGCGATGGTGACGGACCCCGAATGGGTGGTGGACATGTTCAACACCTATTTGGACGTCGACATCGCGCTCTTCGAGCAGATATGGGATTCGGGGTATCACTTCGACGAGATCGCCTGGCCGGACGATATGGGCTACAAGCAGAAGACGTTCTTTTCGTTGGATATGTATCGCGAGCTGCTCAAACCCGTGCACAAGCGCGCCGCGGACTGGGCGCACAGCCGCGGGATCAAGGTCCGGCTGCACTCCTGCGGTTTTGTGAAGCCGCTCATTCCCGACCTGATCGACCTCGGAATCGACATGCTCAACCCGCTCGAAGTGAAGGCTGGAATGGACCCGATAGCGCTCGAGCATGAGTTCGGCGACAAGCTCGGGTTCCACGGCGGCCTCAATGCAGTCCTTTACAACAATCCGGACGAGCTGTGGGAGGAGATGCGCCGGGTCATCCCTGTCATGAAGACAAACGGCGGATACTTCATCAGCTCCGACCACTCCGTGCCCGAAACCGTCAGCCTGCAGCAGTTCCAGCAATTCGTGGACCTGGCGAAGGAGTTGGGGACTTACTAGAGGTGGTTTCGCGGCCCCTGCGGGTCCGGCTTCGGTTGCATGCAGCCGAAGCAACAAGGAGTTGGGGACTTACTAGAGATGGTTTCGCGGCCCCTGCGGTTCCGGCTTCGGTTGCATGCAGCCGAAGCAACAAAACGGCGGCGAAAAGGTTAGTTGCCTGCGGCCGGGCCGCACCGACGAAGCCGACCGCTGTCCGGCCTTACCTCTGCCTGGTGAACTTCCCCACCAACTGCCCTTGAGCCAGCGCGTGCCCCTTCATTGCGCCGAGCAACTGCGCCTTGGTGGCTCCGGGTGGGAGGTCAAGGCGGGTGTCCAGGGCGTAGAGCTTGAAGTAATATCTGTGCGTGCCGCTGGGAGGCGAGGGGCCATCGTAGCCGACGTTTCGGAAATCATTTGTGCCCTGCCTCGTGCCGTCGGGGAGCGTCCTTTCGGCCGGCACGTGTTCCGACAACCGCCTGGCGCCCGCCGGTAGGTCAAAAATCACCCAGTGCACCCAGGTGCCGCTGGGCGCATCCGGGTCATCGGTTATCAGGGCGAAACTCTGGGTGCCTTTGGGAGCCGGGTTCCATGCCAGGGGAGGTGAGAAGTTGTCACCGTTTCTGGAATACTTCAGAGGTATCGCGCTGCCGTCTCGAAATGCAGAGCTTGTGAGCTCGATGCCTGCCTCACGGGCGTTGCTTTCAGCCCGGTTCATACTCTGGCAAGAGCACACCAGCATCAAAACGGCAATAAGAAGTGGAATCGTCCTGTACATCGGTTGTCACCTCACGCCTGCGGGGTTCTGCCCCCGAACCCCTACCAAGGGCGCTGCCCTTGGAACCCGCCAGGAAACCGTGTTTCCTGGACCTTTCGGCTCGCTTCGCGGCTGTCCACCAGGATAGGTGGACAGCCGCGAAGCGAATCAGGGGTCTGGGGCCCTCGGCCCCAGCGGAGTCCGGAGGAGTTTCTGATGGGAGCCCGAGGGCAAGACCTCGGACACTCAGTGCTTTATTATAGCCCAAGCGGTGTCAAAGTCAAAGTCAGGCGTTCGTTCGTCGGTGTGGCAAGCGCGGCAGGTCTGTTCTCCCGCTGCTCCGTAGGTGCTCAAATGCTCGCCTGTAGTATTTTTCGCCGCACCGTGGCAGGCTTCGCACTGGACATTTGCAAGCTGAGGGGTCTCCTTCGGGTTGGTGAAGCCACCCCGTGTGGTTACTCCCGTCGGCATGGCAGCCTATACACTCGGGATCGTAATCCTGATGAGTCTTCTCCAGTGTAGCCATTGCCTGCGCGTGCTTTGTCTTGGACCATTTCTCATAGATCTCCGCGTGGCAGTCTTTGCACTTCTCGGATGTTGAGTATGGACTGGTGTGCACTCGTTTCCGGACCTCGGCGATATTGAGCCCCCGGCTGACAAGTATTGCCTCGGTATCGCTCTTGAACTTGGCAGCGGTGCTCAGAACCTCGTTTTTCACTTTCTCAGTGTAGTCATCGAATACCTTAACCATCTCGGGGTCCTCGTCATAGCGCCTGTCCAGATAGACAAGTGTATGCTTGGCATCCGCGATCTTACCCTTCGATGTTAATGTGATGTCTATTCTCCCCAGGCTCCAGTTCGACTTGGTTTCCGCGTTTACCAGCGTGACGCCGCCCTTCTGTGTGACGTCAGCCGGGACTTCGTTTGTAGTCTCGGAAGGAAACTTCAGTTTGCGGTCGGTCATGTGCGAGGCCAATATCAGGTCTATTCCGTTGACCTCGGCCAGTTTGTTCGCGTCCTCGGGAGTCCCGTGGCACTCAACCACAACCAGGTCGGATTTTGCGCGAACAACCGGGAGAATGCGTTTGAGCGTTTCGCACATATTGGCTTCGGACGTGTCAAAGCTGCTACTGGCGAGCGCATCGTTTATCGAGTCTCCGATGATTCCTATAACTCCTACTCGGAGCCCGTTCTTTGTCGTGAGAACCACGTATGGCTTGAATGCCGGTTGACCTGCATCCCGACGATTGAGGTTCGCGCAAATGACCGGGACCGAGTTCGCAGAGAAGTGGGACATGAACGACGTTCCCCCTACTCCGAGCTCTTCCTCGCCCGGAACCATCGCGCCGTAGTCCATCATCTTTAGCGCCGTGGCCGTGACATCGGCCTTTAGCCCGGCCTGCGGGGTTGTGCCGCTGGTGGAATCGCCGCCTTCAAGAAGCACCACGTCAGGGCACTTCTCCCGAATCGACTTGACCAGCGTCTGTTCTCGTCCGTAGCCTCCGAAGCGAAACTTCGTGCAGTTGCACGAGCGGATCTGACCTCTTGCGGAGGCTGTGTAAAGAAGCACCAGCGACCGCACGTTTACCTTCTTTGTGGGGCTTTTGCCGGATGCCGCGCGTTTTGCGTGTCCGGAAGCAGGAATCGTCGCAGATGCAGTCTTCACGGTCGTCAGCCCGTATGCGGCCGGTTTGATGGCGGGAGTTGCAAGCGCTGCAGTAGCGGCAAGAATGATGAGTGCTGTGTATTTCATGCCTTAAAGCCCCTTTCGTTGCACATGTACCTCAAGCCGGCGCAGCCTTGGGAATGGGCGGTGAGCCCAATCCGACTAGCCATGCGCCGGCCGGAGCGTCTATAAGAACCGAGCTTTAACTGGGTTCCTTGTGCTTAGTCTTTTCAGTTGTGTTTTTGGACGTGAGTTTTAGATTCGGCATAGGCCTGATCGCATACCCTTTGGGAAGTGCGAAGAGTGAATCACTGATCTTCGCGCCGATCTCAAATTTGGTATACGCAACAGTGATTGTGTCCATCTTCCCATGACTGCCTTGAATTAGGAGCTGCACGGGTTTTCCGGACTTAGCGCCGATCCAAAGCCTGCAATTGGCCCTGCTCGCGGGCTCTGTGTAGTTGTAGACCACACAGACTTGATGGCCAATCTTCTGCTGTTTGCCTTTTACCGCCTTTACTGCTTCAAGGAACTGTCTGGGCGGACCGGAAGGTCCGGGAAGCAGTACCGCGGGATTGCTGCGGTTGGTATTGTTCGGATACTGCGCCACAACTTTTTTCCACGGATGAATCAGGAATACCCCTTGCTTGTTCTTGATGAGGCGAAGAGGTACATCTTTAGGTTCGTCTTCCTTGCGCAGGCTGGATTCCCAACGCATGTCGGGGCCTTTAATCCACATCTTCCTGGTACCCGAAGTCGCCGAAACTCTCGGACTTCATCTTGGTTTCGATGTATATTGCCTGCTGCTTCGATGGACCAGCCCATGAAGCCGTGCCTAGCGAAAGAGAGATGCTCAACAGAATCAGAGCGGTTATCTTCTTCACTGTCTATTCCTCCCAGTCTGTTCTTTGCGACCTGGATTTGACGCTTCCTCTTGTCCCATTGGTGTTTGCTTTGTTCTATGTTGTTCAGGGATTCATTGTTTTCGTTGTTGATCTGGAGTTGGAGCCGCCGAGGCAGCTCCCGGATACTTCGGTCTGCCGGCCCAACTTGGGCCGGCAGACCTGTGCTTCAGATTACCTTACTTGCTCGGCTGGAAAATGCCGGTAGTCTCACCGATGTATTCGATGTCCACAAGCAGCTTGCAGCATGCCGGGTTCTCGTCAGTATTGGCGATACCGGTGCAGGGGCCGGTGGGGTTCGGGAACAACGGCGAAGTAGTGATGCAAGCATCCATCACTTCCAACTCGAAGTCTGAGAGAGTAGAAGCCGCATCCGCAGTGTCGCATGCCGCGTATTCCGCGATTGCAGTCGACAGCTTGTTCTGAAGGTCTACATAGAGATCTTCGTCGGAAATGAGCGGAACTTCGTCCTTGCCGAAAGGCACCTCATGGAAGAGCTGAAGAACATTCTGCAGGTGCGGAAGGTCTACGTCTACATTCCACGTCCACTGCTCAAGATGCACCCACGAAGGCGGGTTCGGGCCCAAAGGACCGTCGTCGTCGAACAGGTTAGTAGTTCCATAGAGAATAGTCAGTGTGAATGTGGTGCCAGGCGTCTCATACATCAATGGCCACCACAGTCTGATGTTCGGAGTTCCCTGCTGGGTAACAGTGTGCGCCGGGAACACAGTATTGCACTGAATGAACGACGGCGTAACCTTAACGAACGTCGTGTTCTTGATTGTATAGGGAACAGGAGCATGGTTGCCGACCAGGCCGGTTCCAACCCTGTTCTGCGCGGCCTCAATGTAGTTCGGCCAAGCGGTCCCGCCCGGGTTTATGCACAGAATGCCGGGAACGGAGCCGATGGCATCGCCGGTGCTCGGCAGATAGCCGCTGAAGCACTGGACCTCAGGGCCGACTTGGGAAGCAGTGCCGACAAAGCAGGAAGAGCTGCCGCAGTCGGCTTCATATACCTGATTGATGTGCGTGATCGCAGTGGTCGTGATCTTCGCCGCCAATGTCGGCGCTGCAATAACCATGGTCAATGCCAGGGCAAGAAGTATAATCTTTTTCATTACTATAGCCTCCTTTTGAGGTAAACGGAGAGTGATTTTATGCTGCGAGTCTTTACTGTTCCGGCACGGGCAGCACAACCGCACCTTCAATAGCGAGAATACTTTGGGGGAGTTATATGCACATCCGGTGCGCGTTGTCTCCCACCATCGAGTGATTGGCCATTCAGCCATCCAAGGCGATACCCACCACCTCCCTTTAGAGTCTTTGTCTGGGGGCGCTGAACCAGCTTGCGCCCGCTCGGGCTCTGGACAACCTGCGGCCTCGACGGAGCTTGACATTACTCACAGCACCGGCTACAATCCACTTGGCCGACAAAGCGATCCCTACCCATGACCGTTTTTGGAGGCCACGGCTGAGGAGAAGCGCTCTTCTCAGCCCTTTCTTTTCTCCATCTGACAGGTGTCGGTCTGATCCGATCCCTGGTCCGTTGTCTCCGATGATCGGTCGCTGCGGAGGCCTCTTCCGCAGGTGATCTTTTGTTTGCCTGCTACCGGCAAACGCTGCTCGGACTCGTTAAAAACCGAGGTAACCGGAGTAAACGGAACAATTGGTTATTGATGTTCTCGTTTAGCGGGTTATGCCTACCCGCTATATCACCAGCCCAGGCAAAATACCCAGCGGCCTCAGTGTTTCAAACCTGTCATTCACAAAGTTGTGTCATGTTGTCACTGCCTCAACAATAAGGCTTTCGTTATCAGGCTCAACCGTTCTAACCTCTGCAGTAGCAAGCTCTAGCATACACAGCGCATTAATGACAGAAACTCTGCTTAGTCACGAATTGGCACGATTATTGCACGGGTTAAACGACTGAATGCATCACGATTCAAGGGGTAGGGATCAACATGCTGGATTCTATCAAGAAGCCATTGGTCAACTCGGCCAGTTGGACCGTGTTGATCAACGTGGCAGTGGCGGCCATAATAATGAGCTTCCCAACTCAGGCGCGAGGCGCGCCTCAAGCTGCTCAAATGTACAGGGGAGACCCGCAGCGAACAGGATGCGCCACGTGTGTCTGCACACTCGATCCTACTTTGCAATGGAGTTACCAGACGGACTCCTCGTGCAGCGCCACACCTGTGCTTACGCAAAACGGTACAACTATTGTCAGCGTATACGGCGGCGCCTGCGGGACTATGTACGCGATAGCTCCGGACGGTTCGCTTTCCTGGTCCAGCCCATACGAAAACCAGGAAACCGGAGGCGCCGCTATCAACACCGATGGTTCAATCTATTTCGGCACGTCATCGGGAGGTCTGCACGCGCTCACGTCGAATGACTCCGCAGAGTGGAGCGATTCGTTCAGAATGGGCGGGCTCGGCATTAACGGGGGCGTGATGATCGGGGAAAGCGGAGACATCTGCTTCGGTGGAAGCAACGGCTATGTTTACTCCGTCAAACCGGATGGCGCGCTTGATTGGCAATGCTACATCGGGCCGTCCATAACCGAAGGGGTGGCTGAGTCGGACGACGGCTCCGCGCTTTACGTGCCGGGATCCGACGGATGTCTTTACGCTCTCAACTCCAATGGGACTCTTAAGTGGAAATCGAGCGACGTCACTGCGAACAATATCTGCGCGGTGGGAGATGACGGTACCGTGTTTGTGGGTGGAAGCAACGACAAAATGTACGCATTCAACCCCAACGGGACCCTCAAATGGACTTACACCACAGACAGCAGGATCACTAGCGGGGCCGCGGTAGACAAGGAGGGCAATATATACTTTGGCGGTCTGGATGGCTATCTCTACTCGCTGAACCCCAATGGCACTCTTCGATGGACGTACTCCTCAGGTAATGCGGTCTATTCAGCGCCGACTATCGATCCGAATGGAACTGTTCTGTTTGGAAACTTGTCGGGCGACCTTGTTGCGCTCGACCAAAGCGGGAATCAACAGTGGGAGCGTGTTCTGGGCTCCGCCATCAATACGTCTCCGCTGATTGGAAACGGAGGCAGCGTGCTCGTTCTCGACTCCGATGGAGACCTGACGAAGTTTTCGGGCGCCGCGGTGGCGGCATACACGGAGCCGTCATCGCTGATATCTTTATTCGGCGCGGTGATTTCATTGACCGGCGCGGTAAAGTTTTCTAAACGTCGAATAGCCCGGAAATAGCACACGCCAACGCTCAATATCGAAACGGATGTCCCCGCCCATCGTGACGAAAGCGCAGTGGGTGGGGACATTCACACTCCTCAACATTATCATTGGGTGAAGGACTACGGCGCCCGCGCGCGAACCAGTAATCAGATGCCGGGTTACGTGCCGGGTGATTGACCTGACATAACCCAACGGAGGCGGTTAGATTGGCGGAACTGGTTCAGTGCGTTCCCAACTTCAGCGAGGGCCGAAGGCCGGATGTTGTCGAGAGAATTGTCGAAGCCATCAGGTCGGCATCTGGCGTGCAGGTGGTCGATCACTCAATGGATGCGGACCACAACCGTTCGGTAGTCACCTTCCTCGGAGAGCCCGGAGACGTTCGCAAATCCGCCTTTGCGCTTGCCGAAACGGCGGTAGAGCTTATCGATTTGAATCAGCACGCGGGCGGGCACCCCAGAATCGGAGCGGTGGATGTCATTCCGATTGTTCCGATCCGGGAGATTACCATGGAGAGTGCAATCGTTCTCGCGCACGCCATAGGCAAAGATATCGCCGACGGCCTTCACGTGCCGGTTTACTTCTACGAAGAATGTGCTCTGAGAGGTCACTGTGTCAACCTGGCAAACATCCGAAGAGGCGGCTTCGAGGAGCTGAAACTCAAGGGACTGACCGGAGACCGGGCGCCGGACCTAGGGGGGTGCGAAGTTCATCCGACCGCCGGGGCCACAGTGGTGGGCGCGCGGGGACCGTTGATTGCTTACAACGTAAACCTGGCGAGCGGCGACATACACGCCGCGAGAAAGATTGCCGCCAAAATCAGGGATCTGCGCGACAGCGGGAAGGGAATGGCGGGAGTCAAGGCCATAGCGGTATATCTCAGGTCTCGTGGCATCGCCCAGGTTTCCACCAATATTACGCAGCCCGACCGGACGGGCATATACGAGGTGTTCTCGCTCGTAGAACGCGAAGCGAAAGCCCTGGGGATAGAGATCCTCGAATCGGAACTTATCGGAGCGATAAGAGAGTCCGCCCTGGTCGAAGCCGTCAGGTCCGCAATGAAGTTCAGCGATCTGTCCTCGACGCGGGTGCTGGATCACTGGATGTAGTTGGGGTTCGGGGGCGAAGGCCCTGCGACGTTAAGCGTCCCGGGCTGCCATTGCCTCTTGAACTCTCCTGGCGCTTTCGTCGTCCGCATACAGGCTCAGCGCGTTCGTCGCCTGGGCGATGATCTTGCCGTCACCTCTGCGCAGGACCTCCAGAAGAAACTCGAAAGCGTCGTCGCTTCTGATGAGCGCAATCGGCAGGAGCAGGGCCCGGCGTGTAGACGGCGACGGAGAATCATCCCAGCATTTCCGAAGGGCATCGAAAGCTCCCGGCGCGTGAGATTTTCCGATGGCAATCGCCGCGCATTGGGCTGCGGAAAGGTCATCAGATTTCAGATAGCGGGAGACGAAGACAAGCGAGCGCTTTGGGGACATGGTCATCAGGCCTTCAAAGCACTCACTGATCACGTCCAGTTCCTTGTCCCCCGTGAGGACCTTGAGGCGCAACAGAAGTTCACCTTCCGGGCTTCCCAGGTATGCCAGCGCCTTGGCGGCAGCGGCGCGAACGCTGCTTTCTCCGTCAACCAGCAAATCCGCGAGCACGTAGTGCGCATCCGGATGCGCGATTCTCGCCAGGCCATAAGCGCAGCCGCATCTGAGTTCCGCCGCGGTATCCGCCTGTCCGCCAAATACGGGTTCCATCTGAATGTAACGTGCCCCGGTTAGAAAGACAGCATCGTCGACACATTCCAGCGCATTTAAGGCGTTCACGATGGAAATCTTGGCGTTGCACTGCTTATCCACCCGCGCGCCATCGGTCGTAAACCGGCCGAACGCGGAAATCATATCCGGGATCAGCTCGCTTACGCCTCTTCTCCCGGCAATATCGGCGGCTTTGGAGACCAGCAGGCTGGCTGCTGCGTTAAGCGCCTTCCTCAGTTCGGCAATCGCCTCGGCAGCCATCGGACCGGAGCCGATGCGCTCCAGAGCATAATATGCCGCCTCAGTTTTTGACGGTTTTTTCATGTGGAGAGAGAGCCTCGCGATCTGCGTGTGTCCAAACCTTTGGACCGGTCTTCCCTCCCGGCGAGAAACAGATAGCTGAACTCTATAACTCCCAGCATTCCGGCAACGGCCAGTTTGATCGGCTCAGGAGTCATCGATGGAGAGAAGAATCCTTCGATCAATCCCGCGACGACGAGCATCGCGGCGACTCCCAAAAGAAGCTTGAGCGCTTCCCTGCCGGCGAGCTTGAGCGCGGCGCCTCTGGTGTATTCCCCCGGGCACAGCAGCGCCCAGGCCAGCATAAAGCCCGCGCCGCCCGAAATGATTATGGCGGTCAACTCAATTATACCGTGAGGAGCCACGAACGCCCAGAAACCAAGCGCGACGTGAGGTCCCTTGGCCCTGATACCTGCCGCTATCGTCCCAAGCATCAGCCCGTTCTCGAAAAGGATGGCGAATGTGCCCAGGCCGGCGGCTATGCCGGTAGCGAACGCGATCATAGCAACCTTTATGTTGTTCGTCATTATGAAGCTGGACATCATCGGCCGCTCTTCTTCCGGCATCCAGTTCTTGTGACCTTCGTGCCGCTCGGCTATGGATTCCACCTTCTCGCTCGCTCCCTGACCGAAAACGACGTCCGTCTTTCCCGGGTCACTCTCGACCACTCCGAACGCAAACATGGCCGCCACTATCGAAATAAGGAACGCAACCAGGATAAACGGCAGGTTTCGTCGAAAGCTTTGGGGAAAGTCTTTCTTGAAGAAAGTCATTACCGACGGCCAACCCTTTTTCTCGGCGATGTATATGTTGCCGTATGCTCTGGAGACAAGCTGGTTGAGGTAACCTATGCGCGCATCGTCGACGCCCTGGTTGCGGGCGGTAGAAAGCGCGGATGTTGCGCGTCTGTAGAGGCTGCCGAATGCCAGGATTTCTTCGCTGGTGAGACTGCCGACGCCGCTTGATTCGATCTTGCGCAGCATGTTCTCTAACTGCTGGAAACTGGTTTGATCGTCAGGATTTATCATATTCATAAACTCGCGCCAACGGAGGGCTGCTCGTGACCCGTGAAGTCAGCATACTTACCCCGGAACAGGTCGAGGTCAAGTTCGAACTCGCCGGCATTGGATCCCGCTGTGTCGCGCTGATCCTCGATACTTTGATCCAGGCATTGATATTCCTGGTGATAGGACTGATATTCTTCGGGCTCGGCGCAGCTCCATTTTTTTCGACCGGAAGCTCCGGCTACGAAACCATACTCATTGCAATCGTCGTTATGATAGTATTCGTGGTATCTGATGGTTACTTCCTCTATTTTGAGACCACAAAGAATGGCCAGACGCCGGGCAAAAAGTCTACCGGCATTCGAGTCGTGCGAGACACGGGGCATCCCGTCGATTTTCACTGCGCGCTGCTGAGAAACGTCATGCGGATAGTGGATGTGCTTCCGGGCACTTACGGCGTCGGGATGATCTCTATGTTCGTCAGCTCGAAATATCAAAGGCTTGGCGATTACGTGGCCGGAACTCTGGTGGTGAAGGTTGGACGCCAGGCGCAGACCGCGCCGCCGTCCCCCGCCGTTCAGCCAGCCGAACCAGTGCCGGATTCCACTGAATCTTCCCTGCCGCAGGAAGCGCTGCCGTTCGTGAGCGCGATCACCCGGGATGAATATCGCGCGATCAAGCATTTTATGGAGAGGCGCGCCGAGCTCGACGTCCACGTGGCCCGCAGTCTGTCGATGAAGCTGGCGGAGCCCCTCGCGCGCAAGCTCCGGATGGACCCGGCGCAGATAATGGACTATCCCGCGTTTCTCCAGGCCCTGGGCCGGGAGTGGGAGCGGCGGATGATAAGATAGAAGGCTCTACCTCGCCGCCACTCCGACCGGCACGAAATAGAACACAATCGCCAGCACCAGGTAGACTGCCATCAGTTGAATGCCTTCGAACCAGTTGGATTCCCCGTCCAGCAATACCACCGAAAGCGCCGCCACCGAAAGCGAGACACCGGCAATCTCGAATGGGTTGAAAACGAGCGAGAGCGGTCTGCCGAACATAAACGAAACAAAGACCAGCACCGGCGCGACAAACAGGGCAATCTGAGTGCTTGAGCCGGTAGCTATGGTGACGGCGAGTTCCATGCGGTTCCTCTTTGCCATCAGCACAGCCGTAAAGTGTTCGGCGGCGTTGCCGACTATGGCAACTACAATCGCGCCGACGAAGAACTCCGTCATCCCTAATGCTCTGGTAGCCCCGGATATTCCGCCCACCAGTAGTTCGGACTCGACCGCGACGGCGATGGTTGCAAGGAAGAGCAGGATCATCGAGTCGCCGAGGCTGAGCCGGGGTTCCTGTTCGCCCCTGGGCATGTTCGTGATCGGCTCTCTGTGTGTCTTGAGTGAAAAGACCAGGCTGGCAAAATAGGTAAAGATCAGAACGATTGCAACCAGCAGGCTCAACTGCTCGACCCGCGGGGTTCTGTATCCCAGTGTCCCAAATATAGCGAGTTCGAAGACGGCAGGCATCACCAGAGCGACGACCGCGAGAAAAGCATGGCGGCGCTGGCCCCGGCTCTCGTGCGGCTGAATGTCTGCTTATCTCGGCCCAGCCCCCCGACGAACATGCTCAGCCCGAGCACCAGGAGGACATTGCCGATGATGCTGCCGCTGATCGAGGCTTTCACAACCTCATAAAGCCCGGCCCTCAGAGCGAACAGTGAGATGATCAATTCCGTCGCGTTGCCGAATGTGGCGTTCAGCAGCCCGCCAACCCCCGGTCCTACTCGCTCGCCCAGGTGCTCTGTCGCTTCTCCGATAAGCCCAGCCAGCGGAATGATGGCGAGTGCAGAGCTTAAGAAAATCCAAAGCTTTGGAAGGTGCAGCAGGTTCACAGCAGCGCTTACAGGGACAAACAGCAGCAGCCAGTTCAGCCAACTCTGTCTTATCAGAGCGACCGGACCTATCCTTTCTTCGGTATTGTGGTGTCTGCTGTGCCTCGGCATGTGCGGGTTACCTCTTTTCCCTTATCTCTATACCCTGCGATATGTCCCGGTTCCTGCCTGAGGTTGCAAACTGCTTCAAAGAAAGCATGGAGCATGGGCCCTCCGGCATCGAAGGGCCCACGTCAGGAAATCTGACCAGCACTGTGTCTAGACCATTGCTTTGACCGCTGCGGTCGTCAGGTCCGTAACGGATTTGTAATCCTGATCCGGCAGTCTCTGAAGTATGTCCAGTATTTTCTCGGGAGCATTGTTGTCTTCCGCATAGTTGATCAAATCCTCTTTGGTGCACGGGAAGTCAATGCCCTTAACAAAGTCGATTATGCCGGAAACAGCGAAAAAGCTCCCCAAACCTCCCACATCCATCACCTCCCTTAAAAAACAAACTCAGTGCAGAGCGAGTTCAGGCTTACGGGATTAGCCCCGACTGTCCTGAATGGTCCGACGAAGAAGGGCGTATCGAATGACGGTCAGCCAAAGCGCCGCGCTTCGACTCCCCCATGCCTTCTACCGCGATTCGGAAATCACCACCCGGAAGGAACTCCTCAGTTTCGTTGATTCGCGGTGATACCTCAACGATGGCTTTATTACTCCACCTGGGCCACTCCCTGTATCAGGTCCGCTATTGATGTGTACTGCTGATCGGGGAGGTCTTCCAGGACATCAAGGACCTTATCCGGTGCATTGCTGTCCTCTGCGAAGTCGATCAGGTCCTGTTTGTTGGCTGGAAAATCGATTCCTTTCAAATAATGCGCAATGTTCGACGGGGACTCGCCCCCCATGCCCCTGGCCATAGCTTATACCTCCTTGACTGTTCGTGCCACGATTCCTGTATTATTTGGATTGCAAGAGATGATATGGTTTACCAACACCAGCGAAGAAGTATGCAGAGCAGGCGTGATGAGGGGCGCAGGAAGTGTGAGTTCGCGGGCAAAGCCGCTGAATTATTAAGAGGCAGGCTCGGAGTAGACGTCGAAGATGCTGTTGTATTTCGCGAGGTCCAACTGCCTGCTTTTGCCTACGATATCGGCCAGCGGCATTTGCCGGATCTCTCCTCGCACTTGAGCCACCATTTTGCCTGAGTCGCCGTCAAGGATCATCTTCAGAGCGATTTCCCCGAATTCGCGAGCAAGACGCGGTCCAGACAGGTCGGGTTTCCGCCGCGCTGGGTGTGGCCCAGCACCGTAATTCTGACCCGGCGGCCTACCATCGACTCCAGTTTCTGCGCTATTTGTTCGGTTCCAAGCCTTTCGCACAGCACTACCAGGCCGTGGGTGCCGCCGGCATCCATCTTTGCCCTGATCTTTGCCGCAGCTCTTTCCACGTCAGGCTCGACCTCGTGAATGAACACCGCATCAGCATTCGCGGCATAGGCCGTGGAAACCGCCAGGTGGCCTGTCTTGCCCCCGAGGGTTTCAAGTATGAAGATCCGCTCAGAAAGACTTTCGGCAGTGTCCATTATCTCATCCGCCGCGCGCAGGGCTTTGTTGACAGCCGAGTCGAACCCGACGCAGTAATCGGTGCCGTAGACGTCGTTGTCGATGGTGCAGGGTATGCCGACAATCCGTGTGCCTTCCTCAGCAAGACGAGCGCACGCTTCCAGCGAACCGCCGCCGCCCAGGACGATCAACGCGTCCACGCTGCAGCGTTTCAAGGCGGCTGACACGCCGGTTCGTTTCAGTTCCTGTTCCGCGCTGCCCTTTCGGCTGGTACAAGGAAGCTTCCGCCGCGCCTGGCAAGGCCCGAAAGTTCACTGCCTACAGGCGCGGAGTTGCCGTCCACCAATCCCTTAAAGCCGCCTATGATCCCGCGCACCTGCACGCCGCAGGACTCAGCGCGCTGGGCGATAGCGGCAATACATGCGTTCATTCCGGGAGCATCGCCCCCGCTGGTCAACAGACCGATTGTTGTCATTGTCGTCAGTCCCCGGCCCACAATATTGATCGTTCGTGCCCGGTTGCTTCTTCTATGGGCTCGCTACACATACCTCTGTGTGCAAGCGCCGTGCCACATACCCAGGACAAAGTACCGGTTGTAGACACGCAATTGCACGCTGCAAGGCGACGAGTGCCATCTTGCGCCGCTTTAGCTTGATCCGGAGAAGGTATTCCACTCATATACGTGCAATGAAATGTAGTTGGTAATACCGGAGGTCGATTTTGCTATGCCACTTTTAGATATGCCGCTGGAGGAACTGAAGCAGGTACAAGGGCCGCAATCCTCGTCCGGCTGATTTTGACCGTTACTGGGACACCGCCATCGCCGAGATGAAGAGCGTCGATCCCCAGGTAGAACTTGTTTCCCGCGATACCAGGGCGAAGGATGTCGAGTGTTTCGACTTGTATTTCACCGGAGCAGGCGGAGCACGCATCCATGCGAAGTATCTCCGCCCCAGAATTCCGGCGAGCCGCACCCCGCGGTGGTCGTTTTTCACGGCTATTCCGGAAACTGCGGAGACTGGTTTCCCCTCATGGGCTGGGCCGGCACGGGTTATTGCGTCGCGGCGCTCGACTGCCGCGGACAGGGCGGCCTTTCAGAGGACGCCGGCGGAGTAAAAGGCAACACCTACCACGGGCAAATAATCAGGGGCCTCGACGACACTCCCGAGAAACTGCTATTCCGCTCGATCTCCTGGACTGCGCGCAGTTGGCAGGCATCGTAATGGATATGCCTGAGGTAGATGGAAGCCGGGTAGGGGCTCTGGGTGGCTCGCAGGGAGGAGGCCTGACGCTCGCCTGCGCGGCTTTGGAACCACGCATCAAGCTCGCAGCCCCGGTGTTCCCGTTCCTGTGCGACTATCTCAGGGTATGGGAGATGGACCTGGCAAGCGGCGCCTACACCGAACTGCGCGATTACTTTAGGCTGTTCGATCCCGGGCACAAACGCGAGCTTGAAGTGTTCACTAAGCTCGGATACATAGACGTCCAGCATCTCGTCCCGCGGATTAAAGCCGAAGTGCTTCTTATGACCGGACTTATGGACCCGATATGCCCGCCGTCAACGCAGTTCGCGGCATATAACAAGATCGCATCTAAAAAGAACGTTCTCATCTACCCGGACTACGGACACGAGTACATACCTGAGACCGCCGACGAGATATTCGAGTTCATGTGCGGCCTCTAGCCTGGCTTGTCGAACTTCAGGATCGCGGATGAAACCTCTCGCATGCTTAGTTCAATTTGCTTACGCGGTCCGAGGAACTGGCAAGTGAAGGTCCATCCAGAAAATCGTAACTGAGTGCGCCATAGACCGCCGCATAATTGCCGGTCTCGAGCCCGTGGCCGTAGGCGGATACAGGCAGCGGTGTACCGCAGCCATCGTCCAGCGTGAAGTTGTCGGGATCAATGACGCTCACTTCGCCGCAAAACTTGAACCTGTACTGCAACTGCGCCTGGAATATTATCGAGTCTTGAGCCGCGCGAGTGGACAGCATGACAAGCCTGAGCGTAAGGTATGAGCTTGCGCTGTTCGTTGCGACATTGCCGTTACTATCCGTCGCTGTCACCACAATGGTATGCTGGCCGGGGGAAGGGTCTGCGCAGAGATCGCCGCACCAGTCTCCATAACCGTCAGGCGACAGATCGACCCCATTCGCCGTGACGTCCGTTATATCGACTTCATCATCGGCGCTGACAACCAATTGCACGGTCTCATTCGGCCCGAGTGTCGCGGGATAAGCTTGGACGAAGTAGATGTCAGGCGGATCGGATGCGCCGGCGCTCTGAGCACACGGAATTCCTCCCACCGCCAGGGCTGCCAGAAAGCACGCGTAAATTGCCGGCTTGGTTCGGCTAATCATGTTGATCCTCACTCTGGGTTCTCTACGGGACACACGGCAAGCCGCGCTACGTTAAGATAACCAATCCTCTGTGGTAACCAAACGTCGTGTGCAGCAATGGATGGGAGGGGGCGCACTATTCAGGATGATCGTCCGTCGAAGTCATCGTGCTCCGAGACAGCCCACTTTGACCCGTCGAAGTGCTCGGTGGATATGATGAAGTCTCGAACGCGGGATACGGACTTGGTGCCGCGGCAGTGTGGCAGATACCGCAGAAACTCCTTGCCGTAGAACTTTCTGTGGATTCGCGAGTCCAGGATCGCAACCACACCGGAGTCTGTCCTGGTGCGTATCAGCCTGCCGAAGCCCTGCTTAAGGCGAATTTGCGCCTGGGGGATCGCGTAGTCTGTGAACCAGTTTCCGCCCTCTCGCTCGATCTGTTCGCACCGAGCTTTGTTGGTCGGTGTGTCCGGCACCGAGAAAGGCAGCTTGTCGATTATCACGCAGGACAGTCGCTCCCCTTTGACGTCCACGCCTTCCCAGAAACTGTGAACGCCCATCAGGCACGTGGTCTCGTCCTCGCGGGAATTCCTTTATCAGCCGATCGTTGGACATCTCGCCCTGCCGCAGCAGCCTGAACGGCACATCGTCCACCAGCCGTTCAAACACGGCGTTAAGCATCCTGTAGGAGGTGAACAACATGAATGCGCGCCCGTTTGCCGCGATCAAAATCTCCTTGATGCGGACAGCAACCGCGTCGGCATAGCCGGTTTTGTCGGAGGGAAAATCAAGATCGTCCGGCACATAGAGCAGAGCCTGCGACATGAAATCGAACGGCGAACCCAGGATGAGTTCGTTGGCTTCCAGTAAGCCCAGGCGCTTCTGCACGTAACAAAAAGTGCCTGAGTTGGAAAGGGTCGCGGAAGTGCAAACGACCGATTCGGCACTGCCCCACAGCGTATCACGAAGCAAATCAGCCACGCTCACCGGGGTGAAGTGCAGATAACAGCTCGCGAACTTCGAGGAGCTCTGCTTCTCGCACCATCTGAAGTAGTTGGGCTGGTTTGCGAAGAAGAGGTCCGAAAGCTCCCCTCGCATTCGGGCGAGCATTCGACGGTAGCCGTCCAGCCGATCTTTCAGTTGCTGATTGTTCTCTGTGTCCTGCTCCAGGAGTTGAGTGTTCAGCCCATCCATGAGGGTGATCAACTCCTGTGCCGATTCCTCCAGAGAATGCTTTTCCACCGACTCATAGAGCTCGTCGAAGAAAAACTCCTGCTTCCGAAGCCGGTTGAACGCGTCAAAAAGCGTGTTATTGGCGCTCTCGATGAGATGATACTCGCCCTGCGAAACCGCGATGTCCCTGCGCTTTTTCAGGCGGTTGAGGAGCATCGGGATCCGGTAGTTGGAGAATTCGATGCCGAAAATGTTCCCGGCAACATCCTCCAGGTGATGCGCCTCATCGAAGATGACCGCGCCATAATCCGGCAGGATTGCGCTCTTGGGTTCGACGACCCGGAGACCGAGGTCGCTGAAAAAGAGGGAGTGGTTGACCACCACAATGTCCGCCATTTCGGCGCGCCGCCGCATATTGTAGTAGAAACAGCGCTCGAGGTAGTAGGGGCACTCCTGGCGCCTGCAGGTGTCCTGATTACAGCAGACCTCCGACCAGTCGGGAAATGCGAATTCCATATCGCTCAAGTCGCCGGTCCCGGTTTCCAACGACCACTTCTTGAGCTGTTCAAAAAGCGGATCGTTGACGTATTGAATGACGGAAGAAGCGTGGTCGAGTTCCTGTAGGCACAGGAAGTTCGATCGACCTTTCATAAGGACTGCGGTGAACGGGTGGTCTTCCATCACCGACTGCATCATTGGAATGTCCTTGGTGATCAACTGGCCCTGCAAGTTTATGGTGTGCGTGGAAATAATTACGGGTTTGCCGTTGGTGGCGTAGAGGATCGCCGGGGCCAGGTACGCGACAGTTTTGCCGACGCCGGTCCCCGCTTCCACGAGGAGATGTTCCTTGTGGAGAAGCGAGTCTGCGACCGCCTCAGCCATTTTGACTTGCTCTTTTCTGTATTCATAACCGGAGCAGAGCTGCGCGAACCGCCCGTTGGGGCCCAGCAGCTTGCGAATTTGTGCGTACATGTGTCCTTCAGATTGTACGCGAACATTTATTCGATAGTCAATACGGCGCTAGTCTCGTTTACCTATGCTTCGGATGCGAAGCGCCGAAGAAAAACACTTCGCAGCAACAAATTCGGAGTGATCTTCTACCGGCCTTCGCACCTGAAGATCTCTGCATATGCGGCGTTAACTTTTGCGCCCTCGGCGGTCAGCCTTTGAACCAGAAAACGCCTGACGCGGATGAAAGTACCGGCCATGGGGTCTCGGTGCGATGCGCCCTTAGTGAACGGAGTTTAGCCCGGAATATCTCCTCGCCGAAGCCCACCCACACGTTGGGTTCGTGGGTGCCATAATAGCAGGTATTCGTACCCGCGCCGATGAGTCTTGTCGCGTCGGCCGCGGCCTGGTGATCGGGGTGTGGGTTGAAGATGTGATCGGGGTCCCAGGCGAAGATAAGATCCGGCTTTTCCGTTGTTATCAATGCCTTCAAGTCATCGGCCAGGGGCCCGATATAGTTCGGGAGGTTCTTGTCGGGGTAGGGGAAGAAGACAACCCTGACACCCCCCAGTATTCTCGCCGAGTGCATTTGGTTTCGGACGCGAATGCGCTCCAAAAGCTCCTTTGCCGCTGAGCGATACCCCTTGCCGCCTTTGGTTGCAATGGCGAAAATCACCTCAGCCCCTCGCTCCCGAAGCATATACACGAGTCCGCCGCAATAATACTCGATGTCGTCGGGGTGCGCGCCAACAAAGAGAACCTTGCGAGCGTCCAGGATTCCGGCGCGTAGGTCGTCGTTTTCAATTCCCGGCGTGTGATTTGAGATTGTCATGGTGTCTGCAGTAACTCCCTATATAGGATACCACGTACAAAAAAATCGCCCGCCGAATAGCAGCGGGCAAGCAGTTTAATACACAACACCACTTTCGAAGGAATCGCGGATAAAACCTCTCGCATTCTTCCTGCGGAAGAACGCTGTCGGTTTCACCGCGAATAGATGAAAATGCCTTCGGCATTTTCAGAGGAGAATCATTAATAGTGGTTGCACAAAGCGTGCCAAAACAGATGAGCTGTAAGCAGGCAACTCCTACAGGGGGCTCTCAGGTCAAGGTTTCTTCGGCGGCGCACGGCTCCTGAGCACGCGCCAGAATGTCCTGCACAAACACTCGCCATCCGCTGCTGGGATAGTGCTCCAGAAAACCTCTCAACGTGGCAATCGCAGACGGACGATCGTTGAGCGAGACGAGTTGGATCTGACCGATCTTGAGAAGCGCCATCTGTGCCTCGGGCGCATCCGGGGTGTCGTGGATAATCCACACGAACGCTTCCAATGCCTCTTCGGGTTTGCCGTCCTCCTCGAGAAAAGATGCAAGCCTGAACCGCGTCGCGGGACTCAGAGCGCTCTTTGGCCAGAAGCGTTTCATTTCCTGGGCAGCCATTAGAGCTTCCCGCTCCTTTCCCTGCGATATATACAACTCGACCGCCACCTGATAATAGTGCAGCGATTCTTCCTCTTCGAGTATGGCCCACAGACGCCCGATCTCGGCGTGCGCATATGCATTTTCCGGATCGTCCTTCAGAAACGTTTCGTGATTGCGGATGGCTTCCAGCAGATTGCCGCCATCATAATGCCGCTGTGCTTGTGCGGTCAGGTACTCGCGCTCACCGCTCAGCGCCATGTTGGCCATCAGAGCAACGACAATCCCGAATACGAACCCTCCGAGGTGGCTCCAGTAGCCGACCTGCTTAAGGCTCAAGCCGAATATTGCATCCCTGTAAGCCCCAGAACGCCGAGTGCGATTCGGAGGACAAGCCAGCACATTATCAACAGCACAGCCGGCATATCCATCCCCGCGAATCGGAACACCCTGCGGTGGAAGCGTTACCACATATACTCCCATTACCCCGGCCACCGCTCCGGATGCCCGGATCATGGCCCGCGATCCGTAATATGAGTAATCCGGCATTGTAGCATATACGATTGCGACGTGCAGGATCGACGAGGCAAAGCATGCGCCGATGTAAAACAACACATATTCGAGTTTGCCCATCGCTCCCTCGACTTCCCTGCCGAAAATATACAAAACGATCATATTCATTGAGAGGTGCACATATCCATCGTGCATGAACGAAGCAGTCAGCAGGGTGCCGGGACGAAAATGCTCAGGATCGGGTATCAGGCCGTAGGAAAGCACGTAAGTGTTCATGTCTCGACCCGTGAGGATGGTCGTAATCACGTTCATCGCGATGATCCCTAACGTCACGAAGGGCAGACGCGCAATCACCTTGATCAGATTGTTAGAGAGCTTTTCGGCCATATAACATTCACTACCATATTAAGTCCGCAATAGGCAAACACATTATACAACGGGCTCCGCCGCGAATAAAGCAGCCGTCGATACAGGGGCAAAGCCCCGGCATTGTCTCCGACCTCACCCGCAGCCGTCCAACTCGTTCACAGGATATTCGATGCCGCTCTTGAACTCGCCACCGGACGCGTCACGCAGCTCTGCTTCGAGCGCTCTTATGGTATCGGTCCAGTTTCCGATGATTGCGCAGCGGTCGATCATCGCTCTAAACGATTCTCTATGGGACGAGTCCACTCCCTTGATCTCGTGGAAGATCCCGATTGCTAGAGACATGTGTTCGAGCGCTTCCGTGTCGTCTTTTCTCGCATGCGAGAGGGCCGCTCTCAATCGCTCCACGTAAAACTGGCCGAGCCGACCATGCAGAAGGCGTCGCGGGTTAGCGAAGGGAGTTCCTTCTCGCCGGAGGCGCTGCGCATGCCCTTATCACCCGCGGCGACAGCCTGCTCGGACAGGTCCGTAAGCTCTTCGATAAGCTCGTCAGGTCCGTATGCGTCCTCGGGAGTGCCGGAGCGAACGTATTGAGCCAGGTGAACAACCTTGTCGCCTGTCACCTCTTCCCACCAGTTCTTAGCGCTGAATGCCGGGATATTCTCCAGGTCCAGCATGTCCTGGACTGAGAGCAGATGAGGTCTGCCGCCGCTCGGGTCTCTCACGGAGCAAAACTGCGGGTGCCAATTGCTGAGCTTGTCACCGGCAAAGTAGAGCGAAAGCAGCTCCGGAATTCGGGAGCCCGCCTGGAAACCGGGTATCAACCGTGAATTGCGCAGCAGCCACTTCGGCTGTCCGTGGTGAAGAAGCTCTTGAATGCCGCTTCCACCCCATGTGCTGTACCACAGAAGATCGCGCTGCCATTGATACTTGAAATTGGTGTCCGAAGTCCTGGGCCATTCATACATAGACAGCGGTTGGAGCGAAAAGCCGCCGCAGCCGGCGTCTTCGAGATTGTCAAGAATACCTTCGACTGTATCGAATGAAAAACTCGTCCACGGCTCGAAGTTGGAGATCCGAAACTCCGCAAGGACATTCGACGCGCCTGCCGCCTCGATCCAATTCGTAAACGTCGGATCGGGGCTGGCGTCGACGAGGTGCTCGCACGTATACTCGACGCAGTGACCGGGTCGGACGGCTGCCTCTTCTCTTGATCTGCTTTACAAAATCGTCCGCTTCACCGTCGCAGCCGCAAAGGTACAGGTTCGCATCCGGCCTGACAGCGTCCAGAGTATCGACTACCGACTGCTGAATGAACTGGGCGGAGCTTTCGCCGGCATCAACGAAAATACCTGCGATCTCCGTGTAGCTTTGAAGCAGCTCGCGAACACAACCGCGCGTGTAATCGAGCGCGAAATCAGGCGGCGCGGAGAGATCATGCGGGTCGATCCCGCGGGCTTCGAGCAATCTGCTGGGGTAATAGTTCGAGAAGAACAAAAGATAAGGTGCGATTTCGTAGTCCAAGGCTGTCTCGAAGATCCAGTGGTGCATTCTCTGGTAATCGGCCAGCGTCGAATCATCCAGCATCCTCGCTTCCGGGTAACCTGGCGTCTCTATCATAAACGGAAACGGGTGCGTGTTGGCCATTACCATGGCATCGAAGCCGCAGCCGCCCATCGTGCGGAACATTTTCTGCCAAACGCTCTTGTCGAAGAACCATTTGTTGTTCTTGCAGGCATGCGCTTCGTCGAATACTCGATTTGTTCCGCTCGATACAGGGTCCCAGGTCCGGAAAGCTCTCAAGCATTACATCTCCTTACAACGATGGCGGTGTTGCTTCGCGCTACAATATACAGCGTGGATACCCACCTGTCAACGATGGAGTAACACGTGGGTTTACGTCACGTTCGGGGGCAAAGCCCCTCAGTGTTCTCCATAGTCTGACATGCGCGCGAGCCATGGACTGCGCGCGAATAAATGTTTTGTGAACTTGCGCACCGGCCATTCGTTGATCGTTCACAATAGTGCACTAGCACGGCATCCTGAGCCGCGTCGAATGGTGCGAATAGATTTAGATAGAGTCTTATCTGCGTCGACCGCGTGCTTCGACACGGCTCAGCATATTGCCTTATACTGGCCGCCGGATTTTAATGCGTAAGCCCTGGCCCGCAAGCGGGCAAGGCAAGCGCCAAAACATTGACGCGAACGTGCGAGATATGGTAACATTCTAAAGTTTGGCAAAACACACCGTTTCCGACTGCGGCGCTGGTGTTCCGAGACCCGGAATGGCGCATCGGGATGACGAAACGGGAGGAACGTAACCTTAAGGAGGACATGAACTTGCCGGCAATTACGATGAAAGAACTGCTGGAGGCAGGGGTCCATTTCGGACACAGGACCCATCGCTGGAACCCGAAGATGAAGAGATACATCTACGGGGGCCGCAACGGAATCTACATTATCGACCTCCATCAAACCCTCAAGCTCTTTGAAGACGCAAGAAAGTTTATCCAGGACGTGGTGTCTCAGGGAGAAACCGTGCTCTTCGTCGGAACCAAGAAACAGGCGCAGGACGCTGTCGAGGGCGCCGCGAAGCAGTGCGGAATGTATTTCGTGAGCCAGCGTTGGCTTGGTGGAATGCTCACCAACTACCGCACCATCCAGACCAGAATCGCCAGACTTCGTGAGCTGGAAAAGATGGAAGCCGATGGCGTCTTCGAGCAGCTTACTAAGAAGGAAGCTTCGAAACTCCGCGAGGAGAGAGAGAAGCTGGAGCGAGTGCTTGGCGGCATCAAAGATATGCCCAAGCTCCCCGGCGCAATCTACATTGTCGATCTCAAAAAGGAGCGCATTGCTCTACTCGAAGCCAGAAAGCTTGAGATTCCGATAGTCGCGATAGTGGATACCAACTGCGATCCTGACGAAGTCGACTACGTAATCCCTGGCAACGACGACGCGATCCGCGCGATCAAGCTGATATCCGGCAAGATCGCTGAGGCGATCCTGGAAGTCAAGCCGATCGTTGAAGAGGAAGTCGTGGAAGAGGTCGTGGAAGCTGCCCCGGCCGAAGAAGTCGAAGAAAAGCCTGAGGTCGCCGAGACCGCAGACGAAGAGATATTCATCGACGCCGAGGCTCCTGTGGGCGCGGCAGTAGAGGAAAGCACTTCTGAGACCGCGGAATAAGTCGCCTCGGTAGCAGTATCGATTCAATATGCTTGAAAACCCGGGGCTGTTGACCCCGGTGAATTTGTTCGGGCTGGATCGGAAGATCCAGCCCGATTAAGAAGCTGTGGAGTGTGTACAGATGGCAATCACTGCCGATATGGTCAAGAAGTTGAGAGAACAGACAGGCGCAGGAATGATGGACTGCAAGAAGGCCCTGACCGACACTAACGGTGACTACGAGAAGGCCGTCACACTGCTGCGTGAGAAGGGTGTTGCTGTTGCGGCAAAGCGCGAAACCAGAGCCGCCACGGAAGGGGTCATCGGCAGCTACATTCACACCGGAAGCCAGATCGGGGTAATGGTCGAGCTGAATTGTGAGACGACGTTCGTGGCCAAAACCGATGAGTTCCAGCAGCTTGCCAAGGATTTGGCTATGCATATTTCCTGGAACAACCCGGATTACCTGTGCCGTGAAGATATTCCCGCTGATGTGATAGAGAAAGAGCGTGATATTCACCGACAATGGGCGATCAAAGAAGGAAAGCCGGAAAACATCATCGACCGGATCGTGGATGGACGGATGAAGGAGTTTTACTCACGCGTGTGCCTGCTCGAGCAGCCGTTCATCAAGGACGAAGAAGTGACCGTGCAGGACCTGATCAACAATGTTGTGGCGACGCTTGGCGAGAAGACATCAGTGGCCAGGTTCGTTCGATTTCGCGTGGGAGAGATGGCGCGTGACTGATAAGCCGTATCAGTTCAAGAGAGTCTTGTTGAAGTTGTCGGGACAGTCGTTTTCCGGCTCAGAGAAGCTAGGTATCTGCCCGGATACTGTGCGCCGCATCGCGGAAGACATCAAGGCGGCGCGGGAAACAGGAGTCGAGATAGCCATCGTTATCGGAGCGGGAAACATTATTCGCGGCGAAGCGGCATCGGGGCAGGGGATGGACAGGACTACCGCGGACTACGCCGGCATGTTGGGAACCGTCATCAACTCCCTGGCTCTCCAGGATTCGCTGGAGAAACTCGGTGTTCAGACGCGCGTGCAGTCTGCCATAACCATGTCTGAGGTTGCCGAGCCGTTTATCCGCAGACGAGCCATTCGCCACCTTGAAAAGGGTCGTGTGGTGATATTTGCGGCTGGAACCGGCAATCCGTTCTTTACTACGGACACCGCCGCGTCGCTGAGGGCGCTTGAAATCCGCGCCGAGGCCGTTTTGAAGGCGACAAACGTTGACGGCGTCTATACCAGCGATCCGAACAAAGACAAAGATGCTGTCAAGCTGAACGAAGTTACTTATATGGACGCGATCAGCCGCAACCTGGGCATTATGGACCTGACCGCGTTTACACTGTGCATGGAGAACGACCTGCCCATAGTGGTATTTAACATTACCAAGCGCGGGAACATAACACGTGCCGCGCTTGGCGAGAGAATAGGTACGCTTGTTAGGGGGAAGAACTCTTGACGCGAGAAATCATCACCGATGCCGAACGACGAATGAAAAAGGCGGTTGAGACCGCTCAGCACGACTTTGCCACCATCAGAACCGGCCGAGCCAATCCACTTGTTCTTGATAATATCAAGGTAGACTACTACGGCACGCCGACGCCGCTTAATCAGATGGCGGGCATATCTGTCCCGGAGCCTAGGCAGTTGATGGTCACACCCTGGGACCGCACCGTCATAAACACCATTCTCAAGGCAATACAAAGCTCAGATGTTGGCCTGACTCCTATGAGCGATGGCAATGTCATCCGCTTGAACGTCCCGGCGCTTACCGAAGAGAGGCGTAAAGAGCTTATAAAGCAGCTTCACAAGAAAGCGGAGGAGCATAAGGTTGCCGTCCGCAACGTCCGCCGCGACGTTAACGAGCACATTAAGGCCCAGCAGAAAAGCGCCGAGATCACAGAGGACGATGCCAAGCGAGAGCAGGACGAGATTCAGAAGATGACTGACAAGTTCATCGTGGAGACCGACAAGCTCACCGCCGCTAAAGAGGCTGAACTGAAAGAAGTCTGAGTTGGGGGCGCTTTACCTCGGAGCAAAAGGGACCCGCAACCCTACAACCCGATAGGCGATTTGGACCCCCTGCTGAGCGCGTGCCGCAGGGGGTCTTTTGACAACTGTTCACGCGGAATGAGGACAAGTTGCGCTCGAACGATTATGGCCGGTTAGATCCGGATCGAATACCGCGTCATATTGCGGTCATTATGGACGGCAACGGGCGATGGGCTACGCGCCAGGGCCTGCCCAGAATCCACGGCCATCACCAGGGCTACCTGGCGCTTAGAAACGCGCTGGTCGGGGCTGCCGATCTCAGCGTCGAGGTTCTGACGGCATACGGCTTTTCTTCGGAGAACTGGAACCGGGATGAATCGGAAGTCACCGGGCTGATGGACCTGATCCACTTTGCCTTGCAGGCGGAACTCGACTGGATGATGAAAGAAGGCGTGCGCATTATCTTCAGCGGGCGAATGAGCGACCTTCCCCAAAAGGTTGTCGAGCAGTTTGACGAAGACATGGAAACGACCAGGGAGAACTCCCACATTATCCTTAACCTCTGCCTGAATTACGGGGGACGCAACGAGATAACCGACGCAGCAAAGAAAGCCGCGCGGTTGGTCGCCGAAGGCAAGATAGGAGTGGAGAATATCGACGATAAGCTGCTATCGAGCCTGATGTACCACCCCGAGCTGCCCGACCCGGACCTTTTGATCCGCACTGCGGGCGAGATGCGAATCAGTAATTTTTTGCTATGGCAGACGGCGTACACCGAGTACTATTCTACCCAGACGCTGTGGCCGGATTTCTCCAGCGAAGATTTGGTCGAGGCCATAGCCAGCTATCAGAAACGAACGCGGAAGTTCGGCGCAGTCGTGGATGAGGAAGACGCAAATTGAGCGTAAAACGGGTCCGCATATCTGTTTTGGGTTCCACCGGTTCAATCGGGACGCAGGTTCTCGATGTCGTTCGGCGGCTGGGGCCGGAGGCGGTCGAGGTGGTTGGGCTTGGGGCGCAGAGCAACGGCGAACGCCTGGTGGAACAGGCTCGCGAGTTCAAGCCGGGTCTCGTCTGCATCGGCGATGAATCGATGCGCGCGGGGGTTAAGGCAGCGCTCAAGAGCGATGGCATTCGTGTTTGCTCGGGGCGCAGCGGTTTTGATGAGCTTGCCACTTAACCCGAAGCTGATAGAATAGTAGTATCGGTTGCCGGTACCCCGGGACTCTCGCCGACGCTCCTCGCCATCGAAGCGGGGAAAGATGTCGCGCTGGCGAGTAAGGAAGTGCTTGTGGCGGCGGGTCACCTCGTGATGGACGCGGTAAAGCGCATGGGTGTCGCGATACTGCCTATCGACAGCGAGCACTCCGCTATTTTTCAATGTCTGAATGGAGAGGACCGCGGCGGGATCGAGAAGATCTACCTGACCGCATCCGGAGGAGCGTTCCGGGACAAGCCCAGGTCGGAACTGGCGAATGTTACCGCTCAGCAGGCACTTGCGCATCCGACGTGGAAGATGGGAAAGAAGGTAACCGTCGATTCTGCCACTCTGATGAATAAGGGACTCGAGATTATCGAGGCGAAGTGGCTCTTCGGCGTCGATGCGGGGCATATAGAAGTTGTGATCCACCCGCAGAGCATTGTGCACTCGATGGTGCAATACTGCGACGGCTCGATCATTGCGCAGTTGGGTCTGCCGGACATGAGGCTGCCCATCCAGTATGCGCTGCTTTACCCCCGGAGGATTGACACGAAGCTTCCCAGGCTGAATATGGTTGAAGCCGGGTCGTTGACCTTTGGCGAGGTGGACTGGCAAAAGTTCGAGTGCCTGACACTGGCGATGGAAGCTGCAAGGGTCGGCGGAACGCTCGCAGTGGCGATGAACGCGGCCGATGAGGTTGCGGTAAGTCTTTTCCTGCAGGGCAGGATAGGTTTTTTGGATATAGCGAGGGTGGTCAGACGGACCATGGAGGGCCACACCCCCGCGCAGTATCCTTCGCTTGACGATATCTATGCCGTGGATGCCGAGTCCAGGCGACGGGCGGCTGAGTTTGCCGCGACGTGAGCATCTTTCTCTGGGTGGTGAGTTGGTTGCATCGGCAGCGAGCAGCCAAAGACCGCCATTTGTAATAGGAGTTTACTGTTGTTTATAGAGACTGCGATTGCGCTGATATTGATATTTGCCGTGCTCGTGCTGTTCCACGAATACGGTCACTTTGCGGCCGCAAGGCTTGTCGGAATGCGGGTCGAGGAGTTCGCATTTGGTTTCGGACCGAAAATGATCACGCTGTTTAAGCGCGGCGACACCGAATACACGCTCCATCCTATCCCACTGGGCGGGTTCTGCAAGATAGCCGGGATGGAACCGGACGAACAGGATATACCGGATGGGTTCCAGGCGCAGGCGATCTGGAAGCGCGCTCTGGTCATATTCGCAGGACCGTTTATGAGCTTTGTGCTGGCGGTGCTGGTTTTTGTTTCGGTGGGCGTCTACTGGGGCTTTCCGGATTTTGCCAGGGTGCAGAACCGCGTGGGCGCCGTGAATCCGCAGACAGAGGCCTACCGAATGAATCTGAGAGCCGGAGATAGAATACTCGAGATCAACGGCGCCCGCGTCACCGACGGCGAACAGCTTACCACCTTCATTCACAGCAGGCCCGGTGAGCGTATAAACCTGGTTATCAATCGGCGTGGCAGGACCCTTAAGAAGAGCGGGACTGCGCGGTGGCAAGTCCAGTACCTCGGGACGAACTGGTCATTTATGGGCAAGAGGGGCACGGCCGATGAGGTAGTCCCCTCTTCGGTGGGGGATAAAGCCGGCATAAAGAAAGACGACGAACTGGTCGGCATTAATGGAGAGAGGATCGCTGACGGCCGGGATATGGTCGCGGCGATCAAGCAGAACTCAACTAGAGGCGTGGATATCCAGCTTAGTCGCGGCGGCAAGATAGTTACTGTGAAGGCAAGTCCTGATGTCGAGTGGGTCCGGTTTATGGGCGTGAAATGGGGCTTTGGCGGCGGGATGACTTTTGTCGACGAATCCCACGTGCCGAGCGGCTCGCTTGCCGCCAGAGCGGGCGTGAAGCCTGGAGATCAGCTCGTCAGCATTAACGCAGAGAAGATTGGCAGCGGCCAGGCGATGCTCGGGGCGATTCGAAGCAGCCACGACAAGCCGCTCGCTGTTGTAGTTAAACACGACGAGGAGTTAATGAGCATCACCGTTCCCGCATCCGAGACGGCACGCACAGCATCCAGCGAGTATGATGCCATCGGCATGCTCGGGTTTATGCCGGAGCCGGGTTTCGAGAAGATGGGATTTGCCAAGTCCGTAAAGAAGGGCCTCGTGGATACGTGGGACAAAGTTAGGCTGCTTGTGGCGACCTTGACCAGCAGGAGTATCTCTCAGAACGTCGGCGGGCCGGTGATGATCGCAAAGGTCACACAGTCTTCGGTGGCGCTTGGACCTTACTGGGTTCTGGCGACGCTGGGGGGATTGAGCCTGAGCCTGGCGGTGATCAATTTGATCCCGATACCGGTGGTCGACGGTGGCCATTTGGCGCTGCTTGCTGTTGAGGCCGTTAGAAAGAAGCGGCTGACCAGAGAACAGATGGCGACGTTCCAGTTGGTCGGAGTGGCGATCCTGGGCGTTCTGTTCGTGGCGATTATCTTTAGCGACATATTTAAGATCACACAGGGACTGGTGCCGCAGTAGAATGCTTGAACGCAGACTGACGAAAAAAGTCATGGTGGGGAGCGTGGAAATCGGCGGTGGGCGGGATGTGAGCGTCCAGTCGATGACCAACACTCCCACTGAGAATGTTGAGGCTACCCTCGAGCAGGTGCGGCGGCTGGAGATGGCCGGCTGTGATATAGTTCGCGTGGCTGTACCGAGCCTGGAGGCTGCCGAGGCCGTCAGGCCGATCAAACAAGGTATCTCGATACCCCTGGTTGCGGATATTCATTTCGACTATAAACTCGCGCTGGCCGCCCTGGAAGCGGGAGCGGACAAACTGCGGATCAATCCCGGCAACATCGGCTCCAACGATCGGGTTGAAGCTGTTGCGCGCTCTGCGAAGGAGCGGGGCGTGCCTATTCGGATTGGCGTCAATGCCGGTTCCATCGACCGCAGCCGCTATGGGATACCGAGCGCCCAGGCCCTGGTTGAAAGCGGATTGGATGAAGTTCGAGTCCTCGAGAAAATGGGCTTCGAGGATATCGTTCTGTCGCTAAAGGCGTTCGATGTGCCGATGATGATTCAGGCCTACCGGCTCGCCGGCGAGCGCTGTGATTACCCGCTGCACCTCGGTGTGACCGAAGCGGGTTTGGCCTGGGAGGGTACAATCAGAAGTGCGGTAGGAATTGGGGCGCTTCTTGCTGAAGGTGTTGGGGATACAATTAGAGTTTCGCTGACCGCTGATCCGGTTGAGGAAGTCAGAGCAGGCAAGGAGATACTCAACGCTCTCGGGCTGTATACGAAACCGTTTACGCTGATCTCCTGCCCGACCTGCGGGCGGACGGAGATCGACCTGACCGCGATTGCCGGCGAAGTTCGGGCGCGGTTGGAGGCAAATCCTCCGGCCAGGCCGATTACGGTTGCGGTAATGGGCTGTGTGGTGAATGGCCCCGGCGAAGCGTCGCTTGCTGACGTGGGAATAGCGGGCGGCAGAGGCGTGGGGGCGGTGTTTTCCGGCGGGAAGATGCTTCGCAAAGTCGATGAGGACTCGCTCGTGGATGAGTTGATGAAGGAAGTGGAGAGGCTGAGAAATGATGCGTAAGGCAGTGGTGCCGGATGTTCCGGAGATCCAGAAGCTGGTCAATTCATTTGCATCCCGGGATGCGATGCTTCCCCGTTCCCTCAATGCGATCTACGAGAACGTCCGCGACTTCGTCATTCTTGAGAGAGACGGCAAGATTATCGGCTGTTGTGCGCTCCACATTACGTGGGACGATTTGGCGGAGATCAAGTCGCTGGCTGTCGACGAGAGTGTTCAGGGAAACGGCTATGGCAGGATGCTGGTGACCTCGTGCCTGGTTGAAGCGCGCGAACTGGGTATCCCGAAAGTGTTTGCGCTGACGTATGCGCCGGGGTTTTTCGAAAAACTCGGGTTCTCGCGCACGGACAAAGAGCATGCTGCCCCACAAGATATGGTCGGAGTGCATCAACTGCCCGAAGTTCCCGGACTGCGGCGAGGAAGCAGTCACTCTGGAATTGTGAGTTTTGAATTTTGAGATGGGGCAAGCTTGGAACTGCGCGAGAGGATGAGTAGCATGAGTGCTGTGAGGAAACGTGCAATTGTTGAAGAGGATGGACGGATTACAATAGGTGATCTGCCATACAAGAAAGGTGATCAGGTAGAGATTATTCTGGTCAAGCAGGGACGTGCGGGCCGACACCGCGCGATGACTGCCAGACAATTGTTGGATTCAACACTCATCGGGCTTTGGGCGGATAGAGACGATATCGCGGATAGCTCGGAGTACGCTCGTAGGTTGCGTGAAACAGCGGAACACCGCGGGGATCGTCAATGATACTGTTGGATACAGATGTCGTCGTTGATCTATTGCGGAGGGTACCGCAGGCTGTTGCGTGGTTCGACAGCTTAGCAGACGAGGAACTGGTCCTGCCGGGTTTTGTGGCAATGGAATTGATTCAGGGGTGTCGGTCAAGAGCAGAGCTAAAGGTTCTGCAGGATGGAATCAGAGATATGCTGGTTGTTTGGCCATCGCCGGAAGTGTGCGACGGCGCTCTACATACCTATTCGGCATCGCGGTTCAGTCACGGTGTCGGTTTGATCGACGCGTTGGTCGGCCAGTTGGCTGCGTCGCTTGATTTGCCGCTCCACACTTTCAATCGAAAGCATTACGCTGGTGTCGCTCACCTGAAAATGGTCGCGCCCTATCAGCGGTAGTGGCAAAACGCCACTGAAGGCCAGTCGCGGCGACTGGTTATTACACTGAGGAACAAATGCGAGCATCACAACTATTTTTTCCAACATTAAGAGAAGTGCCGGCCGACGCCGAGATGACCAGCCACAAGCTGCTTCTGCGCGGGGGGTTTATCCGCCGCGTGGGGGCCGGAATCTACGATTATCTGCCTCTCGGCTACAAGGTCATAAAGAAGATCGAGAAGATCGTGCGCGAGGAGATGGACGCTCAGGGCGCGCAGGAACTCCTCATGCCCGCCATCGTGCCTTCCGAACTATATCAGGAGACCGGAAGGTGGGACCTGGATGTGCTTTTCCGGTTCAAGGATCGAAGCGACCGTGAATATGCCATCGGTTTTACGCACGAAGAAGTGATAACGGATATCGTCCGGCGGGACATCCGATCATATCGCGAGATGCCTCTGAACCTTTACCAGATTCAGACCAAGGGCAGGGACGAGCCGAGGCCGAGAGGCGGTGTCGTGAGGGGCCGCGAGTTTATTATGCTCGATTCTTACAGCTTCGACCGAGCTTGGGAAGACCTCGACAGGGCTTACGACAAGATGTATGTCGCGTTCTCGCGGATTTTCGCGCGCTGCGGTCTGGAACCCCTGGTGGTGGAAGCCGAATCAGGCGCAATCGGCGGCAAGGAGAGCCAGGAGTATATGGTGATAACCGATGCCGGCGAGGACACAGTTCTCGTGTGTTCTTCCTGCGGCTACGGCGCGAATGCCGAGAAATGCGCCATCGGCGAGCGGCCGGTCAAGATCTCCGGTGAAGAAATGCAGGAACTCGCGCTGGTGGACACGCCCAACGTGCACACAATCGATCAGGTCACCTCGTTCCTGAAGAAGTCGCCGAAGAAACTCGTGAAGACGCTGGTCTACAAGGCCGGCGATCAGGTCGTGGCGGCGCTCGTTCGGGGCGACCGGGATTTGAACGAGCCGAAGCTTGCGCGCGCGCTTGGGGTCAAAAAGGTCGAGATGGCCGACGAGGACACTATCCTCAAAGTTACGGGCGCCGAGGTCGGTTTTGCAGGCCCTGTTGGGCTCAGCGGCGCAAGGATCATTGCCGACCGCGAGATTCAGGGTATGGCCAACTTCGTGGTAGGCGGCAACAAGACCGACGCCCACTACATAAACGTGAACATCGGCCGCGATTTCAGCGCGGATGCGTTCGCCGATCTCAGGGTCGCGAGCAAGGGAGACGCGTGCTCGAAGTGCGAAGGCACGCTCAGTGCCGTGCGCGGGATGGAAGTCGGCCACATATTCAAGCTCGGAACGCTCTACTCCGAAGGAATGGATGCTAAATTTCTGGATGATGACGGCAAGGAAAAGCCGTTCATAATGGGTTGCTACGGAATGGGTGTCAGCCGGATGCTCGCTGCTATCCCCGAGGTCAACAGCGACCAGGATGGCATGATCTGGCCGATCGGGACAGCGCCGTTCGAAGTTGAGATCATACTGCTAAACCCGGACGATGAGGCCCAGTGCAATGCAGCGACACGCATCTATGAGGAATTGCAGCACAGCGGGGTAGATGTGCTCCTCGATGAGCGCGACGAACGGCCTGGTGTGAAGTTCAAGGATGCCGATCTGATGGGCGCGCCCATCCAGGTAGTCGCCGGACGATTGGCAGGTGAGGGAAAGCTGGAGGTCAGGCTTCGCTCGACCAAGAGCAAAGAAGAAACGGACATCGACGAAGTGACCGGGAAAGTCCTCGACCTCAGGAGATCGCTGTATCAGGCCCTCAGCGAAAAAGCCGAGGTCTTTTCAGCGAAGGGATCCCCATAGAATGATAGATATGCCCCTTGGAAACATGACGCTGAAGCTGATGCTGGCATGGCTCCTGGGCGGTCTCATTGGAATGGAGCGGGAGACCCACGGCGGTCCGGCGGGGCTCAGGACCCACATTCTGGTGTGCATGGGCTCCGCGCTCTTCACATTATGCTCCTATGCCATCGCGGGAAAAACAAACGACCCCGGGCGAATTACCGCGCAGATTGTCACTGGCATTGGTTTCCTGGGCGCAGGAACGATCATGCGTCAGGGGAGCGTCGTCAGGGGATTGACCACCGCCGCCAGTGTCTGGACCGTGGCGGCTATTGGAATAGCAGTCGCCATTGGCGGGGAGAAGATGGTTTTCCTCGCGGCGGCGGCGACTATCCTGGTGGTCATCACACTCAATGTGGTCCCGCATCTGGAGAGAATGGCCCAACTGCAGCGCGGTGAGAAAATATTGAGCGTGACTATGAAGGCAAGCGGCGATGCGGTGAGCCAGGTTTTCTCGATGATGGCCAAACAGGGCACTCGGTTCAAAGTGCTCGGGATGGAAACCAACTTGGAAGCCACGCAGCAAACCGTGCGCCTGCAACTATACGAAGGCCGCGGCTTCGACGAGACCGCGCTGGACGGCGAGTTGACCAGGAGTGATAGTGTGGTGCGATTCAGTTGGGAGTAAAATAGCGGTTCGTGGCGCCTGAATAAGTGACTACTCGATGTATTCGATCTCCAGACCGCTGCCCGCGTATGTTTTCTTCAGCCGCTGCGCGAGTGCCTTCATACCCGGGCTTTCGGTCTCGAAGTGCCCGGCGTCGATGATCGCAAGCCCGAGGGCGTTTGCGTCGAGGATATCATGATATTTCGTGTCGCCGGTTACGTAGACATCCGCGCCCGCTCTCAAGGCTTCGTTGAAAAGCGATGAGCCTCCACCGCCGCACAGCGCGACTCTCTTGATGTTTTTGTCCGGGTCTCCGCACATCTTAGGGAACCTGACTCCGAGAACGCTGTTCACGTGCTCCGCAAACTGTACGAGTGTCGTTTCCTTTTCCAGAACGCCGACGCGCCCATAGCCATACACGACCGGCTCGTTCTCCAGTTCGTAAACATCGTAGGCCACTTCATCGTAGGGGTGCTTTTCGATCATCTCCGCGATCACACAGTCCAGCCACGAACCCGTGCAGATCATTTCCAGCTTGTATTCCGGGACTTCTTCGAGCTTGCCTGTGCTTCCAACGTAGGGCTGCGCGGACGGCAGCGGCACGAATGTTCCGATTCCCAGTGTGCGGAAGCTGCAGTGAGTGTATTGACCGATCAGGCCGGCTCCGGCCTCGGCCATCGCGTTTCTAACCGTCTCGAGCGCCTCCTCAGGCACGAAGACGGCTATCTTGTAGTAGCGGTCCTGCCGCTTGTTGGTGAGCGGCTGGGTGCAGTTGACCCCGAGCAATTGCGCGAGCACGTCATTGATTCCGCCGGGCACAGTGTCGTAGTTCGTGTGCATCACAAACACTGCCGTATTGGCGCGAATGAGCTTCACCATCCGGTCGGCCAGCGGGCTGCCTTCGACGACGGAGGGCACCGGTTTGTATATCAGCGCGTGATGAGCCACGAGCAGGTCCGCTCCCCTGTCGACCGCCGTATCTATCACCGGAGGCGTGGTGTCCAGCGATACGCATATTCGGCGCACTTCAGCACTCGGATTTCCGATCTGCAGTCCCACCGGGTCTCCATTATCGGCCATTTCAGGCGGAGCGATGTTCTCAAGCTCATTAACCAGGTCGGCAACAGTTGTCATAACCACCCTCATCTATAACGGTCTAATGTCATTATTCGCGGAGAGTTTGCGACTGGATGCCAAGTAAACAAACAGCGCGCCGAAAAGCACTCCCATGTTCACGAGGCCGGTCGCGTAAGATACCGATTCGGGGCAATACGGCAGGGCAGGGAACTCGGCGCCGGCATACACCACGAGAATGTTGACCACCGCAGCGATGTTTATCGCGACATACATGAGTTTGCGACGCCAGTCCGTCATCGTCAGCAGAACAGCGATGGCGGCTGATGGCACGACGTAGCGCTCGTGCATACTCGTCAGCATGCAGAATGCCGCGTGAGCGCTGATAAACAGCGCCCACAGCCCGGATTGCCAGGTTCTGCGTTGTCGAAGCTTCCACAGCACCACAACGGTGATAATCACCCATGCCGCAGCTCCGAGCATGTTACACGCGCCGAGACTCCAACGGCCATCCAGCACGTGGTTCATTAACGGATAGAAAACCCAGAAGTTGTCCGCGTTTATCGAAACTCCCGCGTGGGCGCTGCCGGCGCCGAGATAAGCATGCAGACAACGGTTCCACGTGCCTCCTGCTATGAACGGCGCTACTATTGCGAGGACCGCAGCTATTGCCGGCACAACGCCTGCGAAGAACCTCTTTCGATCCCCAAGGTAAAAACCGCAAGCGACCAGAGCAGGCGTGGCAAACAGCATCTGCGGCTTGATCATCAGTGTGGCGCCGATTGCTACAAAGATCAGCCACTCTTTCCCGGTAACTCCTCCCCACACTGCGCAGAGTATTCCAAGCACCAGGATCGAATCCCACTGGCCCCAGATAGAACTTGCTACCAGGAGAGCGGGGCTGAGAGCGTAGAGCAGGCCTCTTATATCGCCTGCCCGCTCACCGTAAAGTCGTCTTGCGATGTCTCGAACCAGGTATGCTCCGGCGAAGACACCGATTACGGGAATTGTCTTCAGCAGCATTGTCGCGCCGGGCGAGGGCCAGCTCAGTCCGAGGAGTGATCCCAGCCAGCCCAAGAAGGCGAAGATGTATATAGCAAGCGGAGGATACGTGAAGCCCGTGCCGGGACGCCACGAGTCGTATATATGCAAGAGGTCCTTAGAAAACCCCGGGGAGCTCCACAGGTGAAAATATGCCAGGTCTCCATCGAAGCCGGGCGTAACGCGCGCAACAACTAAAGAAAGCAAGAGAGCCCCGCAGCTCAGCAGATAAAAACGCGTGCGATTGTTCCGAAGCATCACGCTCCCCTTGATCACCATTTCACGATTCCTCGCCGTAACTCCGCCTGCATGTGCAGCCTTATTCATCATACACGAAAAGTCTGAGCGCGTCATGCGCCCTCGCGGCAAACTTGATCTCAAATACCTGTTCAGCTTAAGCTCGCTATGATGGAATATTTCTATTGCGCGTGCTCCTGCTGAAGCGTATATCTGGCACCTGCCCATTCGCTGATGGGTTTAATAGAGGTTCTTTCGCAAATGTTTGTGCTTGTCGGCATAGCAATTGTTTTTGTAAGCATTCTCACTGGCTACACCATGCACGGGGGCAAAGTTGCCGCCCTTATGCAGTACACCGAGTTTATAATCATCGGTGGATCGGCGTTCGGCAGCGTAGTCATCGGTTACGGGATGAACGGCGCGATGGGTGTCATGAAATCGATGACCGGCCTTCTGAAAGGCAATCCCTACACTAAACAAACCTATCTTGAATTACTGCAGGCTGTATATGAAGTGTTCCTGCTGGCGAGAGTCGAAGGCCTGCTCGCGTTAGAAAAGCACGTTGAGAATCCGGCCGAATCCGAGGTGTTCCAGAAACATGCCTCATTCGCAAACAATCACCATGCCATCGATTTGTTTGCGGACACGTTGAAGCTGGTTGTTATGGGTGGGATCAGCATATATGACCTGTCCGATATGATGGACATCGACCTTGAAGCGCGTCACGAAGACGCGATGAAGAACTCCAACATTCTGAGCACGGTTGCGGACTCAATGCCTGGCTTTGGTATTGTCGCGGCGGTCCTCGGAGTGGTCATAACCATGCAGGCGATAGGCGGTCCGCCGGAAATGGTCGGCGAGAAAGTGGCCGCCGCGCTAGTCGGAACATTCCTGGGCGTGTTGCTGGCCTACGGCGTATGTGCTCCGCTTGCCAAGATCACGGAGGCCATCGCCAAGTGTGAGGCGCAGTATCTTGCCTGTATCAAGAATGCGGTTGTCGCGTTCGCTCGCGGGGACGCGCCTTTGATCTGTATTGAGTTTGCCCGAAGAAACATAGAGCCTGAATCGCGCCCGAGCTTCCAGGAGATGGAAGATACGTGCAAGGGGCGCAGGTCCGATTCGGACGAAGAGGTTGCCAAAGCAGCCTGATCCGACGCGTGACGCACGACGTGTGGCGCGAGATAAAAGCCCAGGAGGGGACTGTGAGCAGCGATCAAAGTGCGGGGATTCGCATTATCAAGCGCAAAAAGGGCCATGCGGCCCACCACGGGGGAGCATGGAAGGTTGCCTACGCGGACTTTGTCACTGCCATGATGGCGTTCTTCCTGGTGATGTGGATTGTAGGATTGAGCAACCCCATCAAGCAGGCGATAGCCGGGTATTTCAAGGACCCCGCGGCGTTCGCCGCCGCAATGAGCTCAAACAAATCGCCTTTTGGGATTTCGGCATTATCCGAGAACAAACCAGGGGCCGGCGGGCAACAGAACAAAGAAGACGGTCAAAAAGATGATCAGGAACGCGCCAAACTGACACAGGCCAAAAAGACCATTGAAGCCATGATATCCACCACGCCTGAGTTCAAGGACCTGAAAAAATACATCGACATTAAGATCGTGGACGAAGGCCTCGAAATAGATCTTCTTGAAGCCAAGGAATCATTATTCTTCGATGCAGCGAGCGCCAAGATCAAACCAAGTGCCCAGACGCTTCTCAGCCGCATAGCTGCTCAACTCGGCAACCTGCCGAACAAACTCATCCTTGAGGGCCACACAGATAACAGGCCTCTGGCGCGCGCCGATGGATATACCAACTGGGAGCTTTCCGCCGACCGGGCCAACAGCGCCAGGCGGGTTATGGAGCACGCCGGACTCCGGCCCGACCAGGTGGCTCAGGTCAGGGGATATGCCGCAACCAAGCCTCGCGATCCCGAACATCCCGACCATTTCTCCAACAGGCGAGTCAGCATAATCGTCATGATGAGCAAGGCCATGAGAAATGAGCTGGCCGGTGCGGTTTCCGGTGGGTCCGCCCCGCCCTCGCCGCTGGGGAAGTAGGCTGCTGAATGTCAGGGGCTTCGCCCGGACCCCCAGACCTACCGCAGCTTGCTGCCGGCAAACTGGATATAGTTGCAGAGTATTTTTCTGACAACGTCGGAACCGGGCGAGTCGGTATTCAGCGACTTCATATCCAGCGTGGACAGCACGATCCTGCCCCTGCCGCAGTTGACTACACCAACGGCGGTGCCGAGCCGGGGTTCATTGAAATTGACTGTCCCGGCGACCACCTCTTCGTCATCGAGCAGAAGGCCATAGCGCTTGGAATCATAGGCTGCAACGTCCTGATACTCCCAGTTCATTCCCTGGTTCACGGGCAGTTCCTTAAACAACGGGTGTTTGCGCACGAACAAATTGCCCCCGAGCCAATCAATGCCCAGCTTCTGCACTCCGTTGAACTTGAGAACTCCCGCAGCCGCCAGTTGCTGAGCGCAAGCATCAGCGCCGGAGACGATCACAAGGGTTGTGCCGTCGTCCCTGACCCTCTCTAACAGGCCGGAGAGTGCGGCGTCCGGCTTGAGCATCGAGGGCGTCGTCCGGAACAGCCTGATCGATCCACCCTGGCTCGAGTCGGAGCGCTGAAGATCGACACTGCAGCTCTTGCCTGCTTCAAGTTGAATCCAGTCGCCGATTGCCAGGCGGACGGGATGCGAGTTCCAATCGTCCAGCACGAGCTTGTCATTGACCCGCACCCTTACGCCGCCGCTGCTTTCGACGTAAAACCTGTAGCTGCCGGTGTCGGGAGCGGTGAACTTGCCTGTCGATGGAAGCGCTTCTTTTGGCTCTGCGTCGCTCGCCGCGTAAAGCACGTAGCTCAGCTTGCCCGAGTCGGACGAATAGGCCGGCAGCTTCGTGTTCTTTCGATCCTGCAGAAAACGCGTCACATCGCCGCGGGTGTCCAGCAGCGCTCCGCCATCGGGGATCTTGACGGATTTCCAGTCGACAGTGAACGCCTGATCGTCGCCGTCGGCAACCACTTTTCCGTGGGTGTCGATCAGGCTGGCTCGCATTGTGTCAGTACCCCGGGACCGCGCCGGTATCGGCCTTTATTTCTTCAGCCAGGAGCTGCCCGAATACATCACCACCGCTCAGCCTGACGGGGAAGTCCTTTTTCCATATCTGAGCGCCTACGGGACCCACCAGTGAGGCTCTGAGAGTATACTCGCCCCTGAGGTCGACCTGGTTTACGGCGTAGAAATCTGTGACAATCGTCGCCGGAACCTGCGCTATCTTATTGCGGATTTTTACGGCTATGTAGATTGGCCTGTTATATCTGGCGATAAGGCTTGGATCACCCTTGGGGTTCCTCCAGCAATCGACTATGCCGGAATGGTTTTCGTAGACCTCCGACTCCCAACCGTTAGTCACGTAAGCATCGGTTACGTTCCCCGCGCGGCAGCTCTCGACAGCCCGGCCCTGGTAGTAAAGAGCGATGTTGCCGATGCTCGTTGTAAGCGAATCGACCGTGGGGAAAAAGCTGCGCAATTTCTTCGTGTCCAGGAAGCTCTCGTAGGCGTGGTACCAGTCCTTGTACCAGGCCCCATCCCAACCGTTCATCCCGCTTTTTGCAAGATCTTTATCGATCAACTGCAGCCTGGGCGGAGTTGCGATTGCTCCCTCTTCTCCCCAATAGACGGATCTCTTCTTTGTCCCTGGTAAAGAGGTGAAAATCCTGGGGGCCTCGATAAAGCCCATTCTTGTAGGTGCCCGGACCTTCCGCGTGATGGCAGTCAAACCACCCCTGGGTATACAGCGTCTGATCGTAAGGCCGCATGTGGAGCTTCATCGGATCATCCCCGTCGTGGGCCGCGCACGAGGTGAAGAGTATCTGCCTGGTAGGATCGACTTTGTGGGCGTCGGCTATGTCCTTTCGGTCTCTATCCGTTGGGCCGCTCCACTGTTCATTGGTCATGTTGTAGATAATCAGTGACGGATGGTTGCGGTCACGCTTGACCATGCGCAGCAACTTCTCTCTGGCAAGCGCAAAGGTGAATTCATCGCCTCCCCCGCACACGTGGCCGCCCGGCTCTTCAAAATAAAACAGCCCCAGCTCATCCGACTTGTCCAGGCAGAGCTTGTTGCCGAGGGTGCGGTGGAAGTTCGACATGTTCATTCCAAATGCCTTAGCCGCCCTGACCTGCCTGGTCGCGAGTTCTTCGGTCGGATAAAGGCCGTTTGTCGGCCAGAATCCCCAACTGATCGCGGAGTGGAGGAACACGCGCTTGCCGTTCATCCTCAGCACGGCATCCTTGCCGATCCCATCGACCGTGAACCACCTGAACCCGAACCTCTCCGACGCTGCGTCGCGAGCGACGCCGTCTACGATGACGCGCGCCTCGCAAAGGTAGAGGTTGGGATGCGAGATATCCCACGTCCTGGCCTTTGGCACCGAAACAGACCGGCTTACGGTGCTTTCTCCGGGCGGGAGCTTAACAATGCCCGAGTTGCCGGTATAGACCACGCGGCCGTTGTTGCCGGCTTCTTTGATAACCAGCTTTACCGCGGCATCGGTGTTCTTACCAGTCGTGTTGTTGAGCGTCACGTCCACATCCACGGCGGTGATTGCGGGCTTGTTCTTGATGAAGATATCGGAAATGTGGACGGGATCAAGGATTCTGACCGACACCGGCTGGAATATTCCTCCAAAGCCGTGGCTTGCGGGAATCTTGTAGTTCCCCCACTCCTGGCTCCATCCGTCGCACCAGTTGAAGTTTCCGCAGGGATCGGTTACCCTTACGGCGAGCTTGTTTGTGCCGGGTTTGGCCATGGAGGTGACATCTACATCGAAGGGGGTGTTGCCCACAACGTCATATCCCACCAGTTCGTTGTTGAGAAATACTTCTGCCCTGAGGCGAACTGCTTCGAAGTGAAGAATCACGCGCTTGCCCTGTGCTCGGTGAGGCAGCGTGATATTTCTCCACCACCAGCTTACGCCTTTGTAGTCGCCGGGGAATTGGGCGTTTGGGTTTTTGTTCGCGGCGGCGATTTTATCCCAGTAATACTGCTCGACCGTGCCCGGGACTGATACGGGAATGCCCTCGCCGCCATAGAGCTTGTCCCAGCCGATGGTCGGAGGGTTAACGGGGAGGGACTTGACATCCACGCTCGGAAAATAAAGCTTGTCATTCCAGTATTGCGCGGTTTTATCCAGCCAGAGCCGCCAGCCTTTGCCTGACAGGTCCATTTCCAGGCGCGGCGATAAGTTCGCTGGTTCGGCGTGCGCCGCCAGCGCAGCCACGAGCGTGGCAAAACATACAAGCCAAACCGGCGTTAGCTTTCGCGCGAAATACAATGACATCCGTATCCCCTCTGAAAATGGCCGATGGTCATTTTCTTTCCTTCGCGGTGAAGCCTCACAGCGTTCTTCCGCAGGAAGAATGCGAGAGGTTTCATCCGCGATTCCTCTAAAAACAACGCAGTTGTTTTCATTTCCGAATCCGGATATGCGAACATCAGGTCCGGGATTCGGAAATCCCGCGTTAGTATTAGGGTGGCGATTCGGCAATCGCCACCTGGAAGAAACTTCTCATTTTATTTCCTTCGCGATTCCGGTCAATCGCGCGGCAATGTGCTCCATGTAGAACTTATAGAAAAGCTCGGTTTAGTCCTGGGTGCTGGCCAAATTCGGTATGCCCTTTATTTCTACAGCATTCGCTGTATCTGCGATACCGCTGTCGCCCCGAGGGGTTTCACCGCGAAGGGATGAAAATGCATTGGGCATTTTCAGAGGAATCGCGGATAAAACCTTTCGCATTCTTCCTGCGGAAGAACGCTGTCGGCTTCACCGCGAAGGGAACGAAAATAGCAAAGACCGCTATTTTCGAAGGAGAACTAGCGCGACAATAAATCACCAATTTCACGTGCATGGGAATTAAAGTAGAGCCTGCTCACGTAATATAGATAACCGAGCGGTCCAGGCTCTTCTGTTGACACTGTGTGTTGTGTCCTGTACAATGACCCTCGTACCACCAAATTTTATGTTGGGATGCGGGCGTATGAGTGCACCTAATCTACAGGTGCTGTGGCACAATTATAAAGTTGTCGGCGACGCGAAGGCGCGGGACACGCTGATTCAACATTATGCCTATCTGGTGAAGATCACGGCAGGTCGCGTTGTCACGAGTCTTCCACCTAATGTGGAACGCGATGACCTGGTGAGCGCCGGAATCATAGGGCTGATCAAGGCAATAGACCAGTTCGACACAAAGCGTGAAGTCAAATTCGAGACTTATGCCATCGCACTGATTCGTGGCGCGATCCTCGAGATGCTCAGGGAAGAAGACTGGGTGCCGAGATCCATTAGAGAACGGGTCAAAGCGCTGGAAAGAACGTACCTCGAGCTCGAGCGAAACCTTGGCAGACCGGCCACCGAAGAAGAAGTGGCTCAGGCGATGGGCATGGAGATCGACGCATTCCATACGCTTCTGGCGGACACGGGGCGCGCTTCGCTCCTGAGCTTGGATGATGTCGTTCTTTCGAGCGATGGCAACGAAAAGATACACCTGGCCGATGTGGTCTACGATGAGTCGACCGACACCTCAGCAGAAGTTGAGACCGGTGCGATGAAACAGTGCCTCGGCGATGGTATAGACAGGCTGCCGGATAGGGAGAGGCTTGTGATTGCCCTCTACTACTACGAAGGCCTGACTTTCAAGGAGATCGGAAAGATACTCGAGGTTTCCGAGTCCAGGGTGTACCAGTTGCACACGCAGGCTGTTTTGCGCTTGAGAGGTTATCTGCAGCGCAATGTGGCACTGTTTCACGGATAGCTGTGTGCCGATAATCTAAACCGAACGAAAAATACAACGATGTTACGACGCTATACTGAGAGGAGCGCAACTTAATGCACAAAACCAGAATCAGCCTGATTGCCCTGTTGGTCCTGGCAGTTCTGGCAACGATGCTCACGGGCTGCGGACGTAAGGGACTCATCAGAGTCAACAGCGGACGCATCCAGAAGGACGAGTATTACGCCAGACTCGAGCAGATACCTCTGCAGACCGGCAACGGTCAAGCCGTAAACGCGGGACGGGCGGTCATCATTCAGATGATCAATGAGCAGATCATTAATCAGCTTGCCGAAAAAGAGGGCGTGGCGCCGACGGAAGAACAGATTAACCAGCGGATTACCCTGGAGACAAAACTCAGCGACCTGAGAGGCAACCGATCTGCGCCTCTGGATCGCCGGGTAGTGGGCCAGCGGTTGTCGGAGGTCAACGTCAGGACGAAAGACACGCTGAGAAGCGTGTCGGATGCGGATGTGAAGAAGGCTTACGATACGGCGATCAAGGTGCCTAACTCCATCTTTACACGGCCCGAACAGATTATGACCAGTGTCATCGTGGCGAAGGACAAGGCAAAGATCGACAAGGCATACCAGAGCCTGCGCCAGGGCACGGAGTTCGGAATCGTAGCTATGCAAATGTCCGAACTGCCTAATGCCAAGCAATCCCGTGGGCAGCTTAACTGGGTATCGAGCAATGAGCGTGGATTCCCAAAGACTGTGACGGACAAGGTGTTCGCGACCCAGGTAGGGCAGTACTGCGTTCCGTTCCAGGTTCCGCTGGCCATGAGCGCCGGAGCAAAAGCGGTCCCGATGTGGGCGATAATCAGAGCCGATCAGAAGCGACCTCCGAAGGTCCTGAAGCTCGACGAGGTCAAGGACTACATTCGTGAGCAGATAGCGCTGTCGAAATCCAATCAGCGTGACTTCATGGAAAAGATGCTCACTTATCAGAAGAACGCCAACATCGTCGTGAATGCAGAGCGCTTCAAGGATATACCTGAGCTCTTGAAGAAAGATGCGGTCAACGGCCTCAAGGCGATGGCCGAGCAGAAGTCGGGCGGCGCTACTATCCCCGCGTCAGTTAGCAAATAAGCCGGCACCGGCATTAGATAAACATAAGCCCCCGCCGTTCGTTTGGCGGGGGCTTTTTAGATGCGATACAGCACCGGAGGCTGCTCTAGTACCGCCCGTACAGCTTTGTTGCTTCGTACATCACCTTGATGTTCTCCACAGGGGTCTGCGGGGCCATGTTGTTGGCGACTATCATCACAAATCGTCCGCCGTCCATGACTCCCGACTCACAGATTCGCCGGACATCGCTCACGATCTCGCCGCAGCTACCGTCTTTAAGGAGCATTACCGTAGGGCCGCCGTTTATGGTGACGTCGGGACCCAGTTCCCTGCGCAGCCGGCCGTGGTCTACCGGGAAGCCGGTGTCGAATGCTCGAATGCCGAGGTTATCCCGCAGGAACTTGAAATGCCTCGTGGCATCGCCGCAGAGATGGATTGACGCGTCGCTGCCATCGCTGAACTCATCGAAGAAGCGCCTGTGGTAGGGATATACAAACTCCTTGTAGTGTTCGGCGGAGAGCAGCGCAATGGCATCATCCGCAAAAAAGTAGCCGGTTCGCTTGAATATTCCCTTGTCCGGTGAATCGGGGAATTTCTCCCAGCGGCGCTCCCGCATGTATTTCATCCGCCTGATGAGATTCTCAGTGACATAGGTCATGAGGTCGTGGTAATACCGCTCGTCCGTCATCATATCGAGCAGCAGATTGTCCGCGCCCCTCAGCTTGTAAGCGACGTCGAGAGGGCCATCGGTTCCTTCACCCGGCATCGCTCCCGGGGCTATCAAAGGCCTGCCTTCATGCTCCCTGGTCTTACTGGCCTCGAGCATGTATTCGTAGAACTCGATGGCTCTGCCCATAAGCGCATTCGTCGGGTCCAACTCCCCGGGCAGCTCATAGAGTTTTTCCTTGTGCTCCCGCAGGATCGGCTCGGTGTCAGGTATGAAGCCGTCCCAGTATATGAACGGGCATCCTATCCACCCGGCATCGTATGAGTTCTGAAAGTCGACCCAAAGCGGCCATCCGTCCTCCGGAAGCCCCATTCCCCGATCGCAGATGAGGTTGAAATCTCTGCCATTTGTGGTATTCGATCTGCGCCTGGATCTGTATTTCCGGGTCTTCGTAGAAGTCCCTGAAAGACCACCCGTGCGTATTGAGCTCCGGGTTCAGGAAATAGTTGGTTATGCTGCCGAAGACCGACACCGGCACTCGGTACGGTTTGCGCGCATAGAATGCTTCCCACACTCGCTTGACTTCCTCGTTGTGAGCCTGATGGTCTATATCCGCTCTCAGGAAAAACGACAACTCATTAACCTCCCTGGGCTATAGGTTACCAGCCGTAAAGACAATAAAGAGTCTACTGATTCCGGGAGGTATTTGCAATCCTTTGTCGAAAGCGTACAGGTCCCACGTGGGTTAATCGATTGGAGGAGCATATAATGAGACTCGGTATACGGACACGCGTTACCGCGGCTGCGGGAGTGGCAGCAACGGTGGCTTTTCTTGCATGTAGTTGGTGCGCGGCAGCGAGCTTTACAGCGGATCTGGTGGTGAGTGGCGGCGGCATGACTGCTTCCGGGAAGCTTTCCGTTAGTGGGAAAAAGATGCGCCAGGATAGAAGCGTGGGAAAGATGAACCTTACGACCATCGTTCGCGGAGACAAAGGAATCACCTGGATGATCAATCCGCAGAAGAAGCAGTATATGGAGCTTCCTGGGGCCAGATCTTTGATGCCCACCGCTCAGGATCTGGCGAGTCATGCCCGGCAAAAAGAATGCGGGGACCGAGAAAGTCAACGGATATGTGTGCACGAAATCCGTGTTTTCCGCGCGCTCTCCACAAGGACCGGGCGGCACAATTACGCTGTGGGTTTCCCAAAAGCTGCAGTACACTCTGAAAATAGAGATGAACAGTCAGCAAGGCCGCATGTCGATGGAATGCAAGAATGTACACGAGAAAAAGATCAGAGACGCCGTATTCGAACTGCCTAAGGGCTACAAAAAGACGGCGATGCAAGGACCTCCGGGATCACCGAGACCAGGCGCAATGAGGCCGAGGGGACATATGGGCTCAATGGCTCCGATGGGTGGCAGGCCTTAGCAGCCGGGTTCGTCGATTCGTCGAGTGAGTTCGCAGACATGGGATCGGCCCCTCCGATCGTCTACCAGCTTTGATCCGCCTTCGGGTCGATGAAGCCGTATGTGAAGCCCGAGAGTCCGGTGTCCGTGGTTACCATCACCTTGTCCGCAAGGCAGCTTCCCTGGTCGACTCGCAGCGCCAGCGAGTGCTTGCCCGGCTTCAGGTGGATTTTGGCCTGGATCGGATACATGAACTTGTGGTAGCTTGTCGGGCCGGTTACGTCGCCGACTTTTCTGCCGTCTACCTCAAGGCTTATTTGGCTTTCCTCAAGGGGATCGACGAGACACGCGAACCCGTAGAGAGCATCATCTCGAATACTGAAGCTCGCGCTGATGCGGGTCTTTGCGTCCAGCTTAATCGCCGTGCCGGGCTCGCCATAGCCCCCGCGATAGATGAGTGTCGGCGGACGCTTCCCAACGCCCGCCATGTTTTCGCATTCCAGAGCAATCTCCACGAACGGCCTGTCGAAGAAATGGACTGCCAAACCCTTGGCCGGCACCTCGACGGAATAATCCAGGTATTTGGGAAGATAACTGAGGTTCAGGCTGCGAGCGAGTTCCTCAGAGATGTTCTCGCAAACGTTGACCGGAGCGTCTGTAGTGTTGTAGTACAGGGCGCGGTTTGTGAATACACTGGTCCAAACGCCGTCGCTATTGCCGTCCCATCCTCCGCCTGCCGTTGTGGACGAGGAAGAGTATGCTGTGTCATAAATGAGCTGGTAGTAATCCGAGCGGTCAGCCCAATCCCCGCTCCAGATCAGCCATTGCCCGTCGCCCTCCTCGCTGACTGCGCCGCCGGAGTTTGCTTCTTCGGTCAGCTTTGATACAGGAAGAACCGCGCCATCGACGTTCGTAAACGGGAGTTGTTCCGCCTGCATGACGACCGATCCGCCGTTCTTGACCCACGCGTCTATTTTGTCATATACGGCTTGCTCGGTGAAGTTGCCGTCGAACATAGCGAGCACATGATACTTGTCCAGCGCGCCGTCGAGGATCATGTTTTCGTCAATCACGTCGAAATCCGTGTAATCGCGCATCTCCTGCGCTGCTTGGGAAAGCTTCGGAGGATAGCCCTGCCTCAGATTAGCCCGATGCCAGGACGTTGGGAAGAATACAGCAATTTGCGTGATCGAGTGCTCCCCGCGCAAGTTCCTGCGGTACTGGAGAAAATATCGGCGACGCCTATCATCGAGTTCGGGTATTCAAAGATGTCTCTGCATCCGCTGCTTGCGTCTATGAACAGCCTCTTTGCGGTATTGTCACGGTTTGTGTCGCCGGATGTCTCCGTTTCGAAGCGGTTTCCGTAGAACTTGCAGGCGGATGAGACCCGCCGGAGCGCCAGGTCTGATCCCGGTCTGTTGACAAAACGCACTCCCGCGCCGATCTTTGCCAGAACCTTCGGAATTGCGGAGTTGTCCTGGCCCAGCATCGGGTTTTCATCAGATCCGCCCAGTTTGGGCGCGACAAGCACGTCCGGGAACTGCTTTCTTGCCACCTCACAGATGCGGGCCGTGAGATCGGTCATCGAGTCGTAATACCAGTTGACGAAGTCGAGCGCCCGGCGGCGCTGGTCTGTGCCATCGAGCTTGGGGTAAACGATCTCGTCTTTCGTTTTGAAGCCGGTCTTCCACGCGGCATTTAGAGCATCGAGGGCGCCGTATTTCAGCGTCATCTTCGCCCGAAAATCCGATTTTGCCAGATCGTCTCCGGCCCAGAACCCGGGGTGCTGGTGCTCGGGAGCCGGAGCCATCCACGGATTCTGACCGGTAATATAGCACGCTTCGCCGTAGTCGCCGTATATGCCGGGGTAAATGCACTTGACGGAGTCCCCGAAGTTCTGCTTTAGCTGGGCGTACATATCTTCGTTAATCTTGATGAGGAGCGGATTCCAGGCTGAGATTGCGAAGCCGTCCTTGCCGTGTTCGATACATTTTGCCATCTGCGGATTATCGCGCTTGCGGTACGAATCCGGTGGAGACCCATGCCCACGGACTCACCGTGAACTCCAGACCCGCGGCATCGAAGTTGTGAGCGATCTGCTTGTCGTATCCCCACGACCACTGTCCCGGATACTGATAGCAGCTCTGAGAGAAGATATAATCCTCTATTGAATGATAGCCAATGCTCTTCAGAAAGTATGACTTATCTCCGTAGTCACTGACCTGGCTGAATTCCTCGAGGCTTCCGGCGTTGCCTCCCTTAAGCCGGACATCCGTCACTCCGACCACGGTGTTGGTGTTGATTTTCGGCAGCACGAGTGGATTTTTGGCAGCAGCCCAGGTGTCCGCGGGCGCGACCACTTCAACTTTATTGTATGAGCGGCCGGGGTCCGTCTGCGGAACCCACTTCCCCAGAGAGTATTGCCAGGTGTCGTCGGTTCTCACCGAGATTTCCGCGCGTTTGCCGTCCTTGTCTTTCCCCGTCACAAAGAGCTTCGCCAGCACCGGACCGGAAACTCCGGTTGGGGTCCAGGTCACTTCGATGTCGATGTCGTTCGCGCCTGAGCGCAGGGCTTTGGAGAGGTTCATATATTGAACGTCGGGCCAGTAGGAACAGGCTGTGCCCTCCGCGCCGTTGATGATCGCGTGGTAGCGGGTTCCGGCCGAGTCCATGATCGTGTAACAGGTGAACTTGAAGTACCGCCTCGTCGATGTTGAAATCGATGTTGAATCTCTTGTGGTAGACCACCGTGCCCGACGGCTTTGCATCGTCCGATTTTACCTTGATCCAACTTGCGACATCCGCCCGCGTCACTGTCGGGAGAAAGATCAGGAACAGCAATGCGCAGACTCGCGTAAACCTATTCATAGTGGTACTCCGTACGTTTCCTTGCAGACTTACCGGATATTCTACGGGTGGGATCGTTTTACGGTTCCAGCCGAGTTTGATATAGTGATTCCATGATTTAGCAGGGAAGCCAACGCACATTTGACAAGCGTCCTGCTCAGGAAGGAAGCCGGAAGATCGGCGCGGAAGCACATTGTGTTAAGATGAACCATCCGGAGGCGAGTTTTTTGACCAGAAGAGAACGCGTTAAGCGCAGCATTAGCTTCCAAAATCCCGACAGGTGCCCTATGAGTCTGCCTGAGCCGTATCCCAACGACATTTGTGGGACCGGCATGACGGAAGACCCCGAGTGGAAACCGTGGAGGACCTGGGAGTTCGAGGACTGCAGACAGTGGGAAGACGAGTGGCACAATGTGTGGAAATGCCTTCCCAACACTACCCACGGCGAAGTGATCGAGGGGGTGATAAAGGACTGGTCTGAAGTGGAGTCATACCGGATGCCGCGCATGGACCTGCCGCTGAGATACGATTTCGCAAAGGAAATTCGCCGCGGAGCGCGAGATGTATCATTTGGGAGCGCTGCCCGGCTTTCCGTTCGCGATAATGCGCTATATGCGCGGGGTCGAGACGTTCCTCGCGGATGTGTTGCTTCACCCGGATGAGGTGAACCAATTGCAGCGAAGGGTGGTGGATCTGCTTAAGCGCTGCCTTGATGAGTGGGCGAAGGTGGATTGTGACGGTGTTATTTACGCGGAGGACTGGGGCACCCAGGAGAGGCTGCTGGTGTCGCCGAAGCTGTGGCACGAAATGTTTGAGTGGGGCTTCCGCGAGATCGTCAGCCACGCGGATAAACTCGGTATCGATATCTGGATGCACTCCTGTGGTTACATCAAAGACATCATTCCCAGCCTCGTGGATATGGGAGTCAAGGTTCTTCAGTTGGACCAGCCGACCCTCTCAGGTCTCGATTTTCTTGCCCGGACTTGCCACGGCCGGACCGCGATCTGGTCTCCGGTGGATATTCAGAAAGACCTTCCTACAGGTGATGAGTCCCACATCCGAGCCTGCGCGAGAGAACTGATAGACAAGCTCGCCGGCAATGGCGGCGGGTTTATTTGCGGTTATTACGGTGACCCAAGGTCGCTTGCGGTAGAGCCGGAGTGGCAGATGTGGGCGGTTGATGAGTACCGAACTACGCTCAGTTGAAGTCGCGTTGTAATGAGAGCGAGTGAGAGCCTTATTGCTGTGTTTATTATCACTGGCTCCAGGGTATGCTTGCCGGGTGTGGGAGCCAAAGCAGAAACCCTCGGATGCCAATTGGAGTAACGGATCATTTTGATTTCACTTCGAATTACCGATCTGGTGCACGAATTTGACGGGTGCGAGGTGCTGGGGTCCATCAATTGCTCATTTGATGGCGGGTGCCTTGTGGTCAAAGGTCCGAATGGGTCCGGAAAGTCTACGCTGCTCAAAATCCTGGCGGGTCTGCTGACACCTGCCTCCGGTGAGGCCGGCTTTTGCATAAACGGCGTCCCGGTGCCGCGCGTTGCGCTCCCTGACACTGTTGGTCTGGCTGCCGGTGATGTGCGATTGTACGCGGACCTCACGCCGGTCGAGAATTTGCGGTTCCTCATGGCAGCGAGAGGCGAGCGTGCGGATAATGATCGGCTGGTGCGCATTCTTCAGGATGTAGGCCTTGCGCACCGCGCGGATGATCCGGTTCGCGAACTCTCGTCAGGTATGCGGCAAAGGGCTTCTCTGGCGGCGGCGCTCGTCCACCGGCCTCCCGTGCTCCTGCTCGATGAGCCGACAACAAATCTCGACGAAGACGGGGTTCGTGTGGTGCATTCCATCATTGCCGCGCAGAGGGAATGGGGAATGGTCGTTCTCGCGACAAACGATCCGGCCGATACCTGCCTCGGCGATTCGCTCCTCCAACTGCCGGCTTCCGAATATGGCCGTGACACCTGCCAGAGCCGGCGGGCGGCTTGCGATGAGTGTTATTGACCCACGGTGGCTGAGAAGCTGACGCCTCGCAGCCTCGGCTTCGGCGGGTATCTTCGCTCGGCGGGCGCGGTTTTCGCTAAGGATCTGAGATGCGAGTTCCGGACCAGGCAATCGCTGAGCGCGGTCATTCTGTTTGCCGTGACGAGCACGGTTGCGGTAACGTTCACGCTGGGCGCGTGGGCAGGCAAGAGTGATATTTCCGCGGCGCTGCTGTGGCTGGTCATTTACTTTTCCGCTATGTCGGGTCTGAGCAGGTCGTTTGTGCGCGAGGAAGAGACTTTCACTTCAGACACGCTCAGGCTTGCGGCGCGGCCAAACAGTGTTTACCTGGGGAAGTTGATCTTCAATTTTGCCTTGATTGTTGCAATCGAGGTCGTAACGGTCCCGTTGTTCGCCCTGCTGAGCGGCTGCTTCGTGCGGGAATGGGCCGCTTTTGCCGTTTTGTTTGCCGTGGGCGGGCTGGGTCTGAGCGCGGGGGCTACAATCGCCGCGGCAATGGTCGCCAGGGCCACTACAAGGGGCGCGCTTTACGCGGTCATCTGTTTTCCGCTCCTGGTTCCGGTGCTCTCGGCTGCCATTCACGGGACGGGTATCACAATGGGCACGCAGGCCGTATTCTCGGCGTGGAGCGATATAAGAATCCTTGTATCTTACTGTGGGGTGGTCATCACGGCGAGCTTGATGCTGTTCAGGTGTGTATGGGAAAACTAGAGATAATCGAGCCGGGGAGCGGGGCGGTAATGCCGCTTCCGCTCAGGATCGGACTTGGAGTTTGGATGTCCGGTGTCATAGCCGCGACGCTTCTATACGTTCCTCCAGCGAGCGGGTTTGCGGTGCCGGAGGCGGCGCGGATCGTCATATTCCACGTGCCCTGCGCGATGATTGCCGTCATCGGATACCTCGTGTCAACGGTCTATGCGATTGCTTTTCTGATAAAGGGGAACGTCAGGTCGGACCTGAAGTCCGCTGCATCAGCAGGCCTTGGACTTATGTTTACGGCCCTGGCCGCGGCGAGCGGAATGGTCTTCGCGCGTATCGAGTGGGGATCGGCTTGGAACTGGGACCCGCGCGAGACGTCTATTGGGATGCTGCTGATTGTATACGCAGCCTACTTCGCCCTGCGCAGTTCAGTGCCGGGGCGAGTTGCCAGGGCAAAGATCAGCGCGGTCTATAACATAATGGCCTGTCTTGTGATGCCGTATTTCGTGTTTGTGATGCCGAGAATGCTTGGAGGACTTCATCCATCGCACGCGTCGCTCTCGCCGGAGTATCGAATTGCGCTGATGGGTTCGGCGGTGGGGTTCCTTTGGTTGTACATCTGGGTCCTCAGAGTCCAGGTCCGCGCATGGGAGCGTGGGTTGGCTCGCGGGACGGGAAAGTCGGGAAGCTGAAATGAACAAGTGGATGTATATACTGGGCGCGCTGCTGGTCGCGGGCTTTGCGGTCCTGGGGGACGTGGAGCTGATGAACGCGCAGACGCCGTATGTAATGACGGTCGCGCAGATGAAATCGATGGGGGACAGGCCCGTGCAGTTCATCGGGGCCATCGTTCCCGGAAAGACGAGCTATGACGACCAAAGCGATGAACTGCTGTTTCAGCTCAGGGATAAAGAAGGCAGGACAATCGCCGTCCGGTATAACGGCGTAAAACCCGCGGGCTTCGAGACAGCCGGCCGGGCGGTCGTTCGTGGAACCAATAACGGTGGTGTGTTCACCGCCGATCAGGTGCTGCTCAAGTGCCCCTCCAAGTATCAAAACAGGCCGTAGCGGTTACAGCCGATAACTTCACTCTCTATATTGCCCTCGCGGCCGCTGTTTTGGCGTGCGCCGCCTATCTTGCCCTGGCTGTTTTCGGCGGGCGGCAGAGCCGGTCAGGGCTCGCCGCATTCGCGCGCTCGTGTTATTACATATCATCCGCGGCGTTTGTCTGCGCGTCGGTCTATCTGCTGCAGCAGATACTTTCCGGCGCGCGCTACGACATCGCGTATATCCACAATTTCAGCGCACCCACCGACGCGCTGATCTACCGCATATCATCGTTTTGGGCCGGGCAGGAGGGTTCGCTGCTGTTGTGGGGACTTCTCGTGGCGTCCGTCGGCCTGGCTCTTTCGCGAACCAGCGCCAGGGCGCCGGTCCTTATGTGTTTCTGGTGCTCGGTACAGACATTCATTGCTCTCCTGCTGGTCATAAGCGATCCGTTCAGGAGAATGGCTGATTTCCAGCCCGGATCGGTGGGAACCGGCATGAATGCGCTGCTCAAGAACCCCTGGATGGCCGTTCATCCGCCGGTGGTGTTCCTGGGCTATGCGGCGCTGATTGTCCCGGGGGCTTTCGCGGTGCACGCGCTTGTCACGGGCAATCAATCGAAGTGGGCCAGGGCCGCGCTGCCCTGGGCCTTGTTCGGGTGGCTCTCCCTGGCGCAGGAATCGCGCTCGGCATGGTCTGGGCCTATGAGGTACTGGGGTGGGGCGGTTATTGGGGCTGGGACCCGGTCGAGAACGCTTCTCTCCTGCCATGGCTTGCCGGCACGGCGCTTGTTCATGGGTTGCTTCTCGAGCGCTACCGCGGCAGGATGAGGCGAGGAAACTTGGTCCTGGCGCTTGGAACGTTCGTCCTGGTGATCTATGCCACATTTCTCACCCGCAGTGGAATCCTCGCAAACTTCTCCGTTCACTCGTTTTCCGATTTGGGCGGCTATAGGCTCCTGCTCGGTTTCCTCGTGTTCTACGTGGTCCTGTGCCTGGGGCTGTTATGCCTGAGATGGAAGACGATTCCCGCGCCCAAAGACCTTCCACCGCCGGGCGCCAGAGATTTAGCCCTTATCGCTGGTATCATCACGCTCGTTCTCTTCGGCCTGGTTGTCCTTATCGGAACCTCATATCCGATCATCGGGCACGCCGCTGTCGAGCCCCGGTTTTACAACTGTATGGCTGTCCCGATAGCAATCGCCGTCGCAGGGCTCACTATATTCGTCTCGTTCACTACCTGGGGAATCAAGAAGAGGCCGAGAATGCCCCGGCTGGGCTCGGGCGCATTTGTGGCGCACCTGGGCGCGGTGCTGCTGATCCTCGGGGTGGTGCTCTCATCAATGGGAGCGTCGAACAGACTGGTTCTTTCCAGGGGCGGGCCGCCAAAATATGCGGATGGATTCGAGTTTTCTTACCAGGGCAGCACTGTGGCCGGTGACAACAAAGAAGTTGCGATCGTTACCGCCGCGCGCGGCGGTTTCAGGCTCGACCTGCCGCTCTCGCTGCAGTATACTGAAAACGGGGTCGTGCGCGCACCCGCCATTCATTCGTTTCTGAGCGGTGACCTCTACATATCACCGGCGGATTTGCGGGAAACCGTGGTCAGTCCCACCGCCTCCATGACCGAAAAAGGCTGGGTTGCCGCCCCGGTCCGCGTTCCCGGCACCGACGCGAGCCTTGCGCTTTCCGGGATGCAGGTCGAGGAGCGAGCGGTGAAACTGCAATATCAATCGCCCAGGCAGAAGCCGGTAGAGATTGAAGTTTCGCAGCGCGCGCCTGCGACCATCGACGGCTGCAGGATCTCGTTCCTGCGTTTCGTCCAAAGCGGCAATCAAATGATGGATATGACAGCCGGCGCAAGTGTAGTGGTAACTGGCCGAAATCTTACCGAGCGAGCTTTAATTGAAGTCAGCAACAAACCTCTCATCTGGGTTCTGTGGCTCGGAGCGGTATTGATGCTTCTCGGGGGAGCAATGGCTCTTCGCCGCAGGTACGCGGAAAGCAAAGGGAGGCAATTGTGGCGTACTACCCAATAATCCTGGACCTTACCGACAGGAAATGCCTGATCGTGGGCGGCGGCGAGGTCGCGCTCCGCAAGGCAGCGTCGCTGGCTATGGCGGGCGCGCGCGTTACGGTAGTTGCCCCCGAATCTGCCCCGGAGCTTGATGAAATGGAGAGAGTCGAGGTTATACGGCGCGGCTATGTCCCTGGCGACGCTTCCGGCTATTTCCTCGTGTTTGCCGCTTCCGATGATCGTTGCGTCAACGCCGCCGTTTTCGAGGAAGCAGGATCGACCGGCGCGCTTGTGAACGTGGTGGACGATCCCGAGCTTTGTTCGTTCATCGCGCCATCGGTTATCATGAGGGGTGAACTCATGATTGCCGTCACGACCTCCGGAAAGAGCCCGGCGCTGAGCAGGAGGATTCGCCAGGAGCTCGAAGAGCGTTATGGTTGGGAATACGCGGCGTTCGTCGATCTGATGGGCGATCTCAGGGAGCGGGTCAAGACGAAATATCAAACTCAAAAGCAGCGCCAGGCGGCGTTTAACAAGCTCATAGATTGTGGAATACTTGAACTGCTGCGTGACGGGAAATCCGAAGAGGCAAGAGAAAGGGCGTTTCAGTGCATTTAGTGGTCGTGGGCGTCAGCTACAATACCGCGCCGGTCGAACTGCGCGAAAAGCTCGCGTTTGACGAAGGCGAACTCGGAACCGCACTCGGCGCGCTCATTTCGCACGACTGCATCTCCGAAGCCTGTATCATCTCCACCTGCAACCGGACTGAGATTTACGCCGTTACTCAATCCGAAGCCGACAGTGACCCCTTGATCGCTTTCCTGGCAAACTACGGCAAAATTGAACTCGACGAGGCTCGGGAGCACATCTACTGCCTCTCGGGACATCGCGCGGTGCGTCACCTCTTCGAGGTCGCGTCGGGGCTCGATTCAATGGCCCTCGGCGAGACTCAAATTCTCGGCCAGATAAAAAACGCCTATTGCATCGCGGACGGTTACAAATCTACCAGAGGTGTCCTCAACAACCTTTTCCAGAAGGCTATCGCCGTCGGCAAGCGCGCGAGGAGCGAGACCCGGATTTCTACCGGCGCATTTTCCATAGGGGCGGCCGCCGCTCAGTTGGCGAAGTTCGTGCTGGGGAACCTGAAGGGACGCAAGGCCTTTCTCGTCGGCGCCGGAGATATGAGCAAACTTGCGGCCACGCATCTGCGCGCGAACGGGATAGGCAAGATCTATATTTCAAACCGGACCCGGGCGAATGTCGAGGGGCTGGCCCAGGAATTAGGCGCGGAAGTGGTCGATTTCGATTGCTTTGAGGAAGCTCTCGGGAAGGTCGACATCGTGATCAGTTCCACGGGTTCGCGGCGTCCGATCATAACGAAATCGCGCATGGCGAAGGCAATGGCCCAGCGATCCAACGCGCCCGTGTTTATGATAGATATCGCGGTCCCGCGCGACATCGAAGAGAGCGCAGCCGAGCTTAATGGCGTGTTCGTTTACAATATCGACGATCTGCAATACATGGTGGATCGATGCAAGGCTGAGCGCGAGGCTGAAATCGGGAAGGTTCAGGCCATAATCGACGAAGAAACCGCGGAGTTCACCGCATATCTGCGCACGCTTGAGGCAGTGCCGCTTATAAAAGAGCTGCGGGAGAAGTTCGAGGCGGTCTACGCCGTGGAGTGGGAAAGGTGCTCCACGCGGCTTTCGCACCTATCGCAGGAGGACCGCGAGCGAGTTCGCAAGGCCATCAAATCCACCGTAAACAAGCTCACTCACGATCCGATATTGCGCCTGAAAGAATATGCGGCCAATGGAGGCGGCTCCAAGCTCGATACCGCGCGGGAGTTATTTGGCCTCACGTCGGAAAACGGCGAGGCCGGCAAGTGTGATTGCCAGGCACGCATAAGCAAAATAATCCCCGAACCGCGCATACGGTGAAAGCCCGGTAAGCTCCGCGATGTGTCCCGTCACAATGCCCTGCTTGAATATGCCCAGTTGGGTGATGGTTCTGCCGTTTGGGTCGATGATCGCCGAAATTCCGGTGGCCGCGGCTCTGACTACAAACCTTCGGTTTTCGACGGCCCTCATCTTCGACATCATCAGGTGCTCATACGCTGCCTGCGTGTGCTCGAACCAGGCATCGTTTGTCAGGATGAACAGTGTTCCCGCTCCCTGCTTCGTCTCCAAGCGTGCTATCTGCGGGAACAGCGATTCAAAACAGATACCGATGCCGACCTTACCGATCCTGGTTGTCACCAGATTGTGTGTTTTTCCAGGCAGCACGTCCACGTCGCGCACCCCATAGTTCTTCAGCAGCGGCAGATGGTCTCGAAGCGGCACGAACTCTCCGAACGGCACCAGCCGGACCTTGTGGTAGACGCCGAGCTTTCTCCCGGTCTTGTCGTAGACATGCGCCGCGTTGTAACTCTCACGAATAAGAGGGTCCTCGGCAGGATCGTAAGCGCCGACGATATAGCTCGCCCCGGTTTGCCGCGCCAATCCCGCGATGCGTCCTCCCCAATCCCAATCGGTGACCGGCGCCGGGAGCGTCGTCTCGGGCCACACTATGACATCGGCTTTGTTCGCCGCATGCCGGCTCATCACTTCGTAGATGTTGAACGCCTGGTTTACATAATCGACGGTGGGTACCACATTCTGATCCAGGTTTCCCTGCACTATGGCCACCTCGACAGGGCGCTTCGGATATGCCGGCATGGCGGCCCAGCCTACAGCCCACACGACAGCCGACACCGCGATTGCGAGCGCCGCTGGTTTTAACCGTCTTTTGTTCTGTGCTTCTGCCGTGAGCGCGCCCGCAATGGCGAGCCCGAAGAAACTCATCAGAAAATCGATTCCCCAAGGACCGGTGATCGAGGTGATCTGCAACAGCGTGGGCTGGTTTGCCTGCGTGTGCGCGAGGCTGCCCCACACAAACCCAAAAGTGCCCAGCGACCGCAGCCACTGCATAGTCGTCCACGCTGCGGGCACCGCGATGTATCCGCACCACCCGATCCTGAGGGGCATCATCCCCGCTGCCACAGCCGCGAATGCCGCGATAAAGGCAGCCTCCAGGATGACAACCAGCGCCCAGGGCAGGTAACCGAAGAGAGATATCCAGAACAAGATCACGCCGTAGTAGACCAGTCCGGTTACAAGGCCGTATGCGGCCGCGTGAACGGGGCGCGCCCTGCGGACAGCCAGGAAGAGCGGGGTCAAGCCGATCCACGCCAGCACCCAAATACCGGGGCGCGGCATGGATAGCGCTAATATGAGGCCTGAAAAGGCGGAAAGAATGAGATTACGTTTTTTCATTTGTTGCGCTATAATAGCTTAAAAGCTCATGAATAACATTCACCGAATAGCTATTATACTCGTTTTCTCTGCTGTATCTACGCTGACGGGGTGCGCCAAGTTTCCGTCATCGCCAATTTCGACAGGACAACAACTCGTAATCACGCTTAAGGTCAAGGGCAGCATCAGCCCCCTGGACCCTCTGGACCCCAGCATACACCGCTACTATTTCATTGCGATAGATAACGACGGCGATCCCAACACAGGCCCGTGGGCCGTGGCATATCCTCCTTACGGCGGCAACGGCTGGGTGACTTCGCGCAATCCCCAGAACAGCGTCGGTGTGACGTCTTACCTCGAATTCGACGCCTCTAATCCCGGCGGCAACGTCTACAATATACTGCCGGGAAGCTTTTTTCTCAACACAACTGCACCGCAGCCGCCGATCAACTACCAACTCGTCGACGCTTCGACCATCCGGTTTGTCATCGACTTCAGCCAGATTGCGACTGCGGCTATTCCGGCGAGTTCAATAAAGCAACTCGATATCAACTTCATCACGACGAACCAACTGGCCGTTGATCCCAACCAGATGTACCCGGCAGGGTGTGGGATGGCCTGGGCCCGAGCGGCCAGAACTATGTCACCATCGATACCACAACGGACCGGCTTTACTCGGACACCAACCCCGATGGGCCGAGCGTGGGCGACGCGGACCTCGATATAGATTACTGGTCCATTCAGGTCCAGACAGGAACCGCGGAGTAGGCGCTTACGGGGCAAAAGCCCCAAAACACCCCCGGAATCTGACGCGCGCCTCTCGTGCGCGGCGGCGCAAAAGCATTAGTTACGCACTGGTATTTCTATCACCTGCAACTTTTGCTGGAGAACTAGCATAAATACGGGGATTGCCCTCATGGCTCGCGTGGAAAACTATTCATGTCTGACCAAGAATACACACCGTTTGCCGCTCTTAATGAGGAGGATAGCCTTACTGGGCACATAAACCATAGTCCGCTGTTTCACGCTGACTGCGCGCTCCTGGGGTTCCGAAGTCGTTTGGACAGTACCTTCGAGGAACCTTCGCAGGGAATAGCGGGAAGATGGTCCTCCAACAAAATGCCCCATCGCGTCGGGGCTTGGATTCTTCGGGGAGTGTTATTCCCGGCTGAAGACCAACAGATGCGGAAAGCGCCCGGGTGCATTGCACCCGGGCGCTTTCATACCGGTCCCTACGAATCTACTTGCCACTGGCTCAGTGTTGACGCGAGCCACAGAGTAGTATCTTTATGAGCCGCCAGCAGATCACCCACAAAGGCTGCGTGACTTCGTCCATATCCTCGTGCTTGAGCATGGACTTCATCTTGCTTACATCGCTCTCATGCGCTTTAGATATCAACTGCAGACGCTGCTTCGTCTCGGGTTCATCAGTCACCTCTCTGCAAGACGCGATACCTCGAGGCTTGGTGCTTTCCCCAGTTGGCTGATCCTGTGATCCAGGCCAACGCACGTCCAACTCGCGGTTTGCAGCACATCCCTGCCGCTGTCCGCGATATCGGGGTCGGTGTGCTCAACCGCACTCAACAGGGTTTTGAGCGCTTCCACCTGGCCCCGTTCGCTTATCAAGAGTTCGTTCAATTCGTCCACAACATACGCCATGGCTCTGCCTCCGCTGATCCGGAGCGCCGGGAGCTATTCTTCGTCTGCCACGCTCTCCACACTCTCGATCTCCGGTATCTGCTGTTTGAGTATTCTCTCTATACCCATCTGCAGCGTCATTGCGGCCATGGGGCACCCGTGACATGCGCCCTGGAGTCTGACTTTCACGTTTTTGCCCTCGACATCCACCAGCTCAACGTCGCCGCCGTCAGCCTGGAGGCTCGGTCTTATCATGTCCAGTGTAGTCTGTACCCGCTCGCGCAGGTCGTTCATTGTTTCTGTCAATTTGATTGCTCCTTTCGGGGATCAGGCTTCCACTGCCTCGTCTTCGTGTTGGTGCAGTTCCTCATCGGACTTCAGGTCCAGTCCCTTGCCCGTTGTCTTTCTGAGGTAATCGTCAACGGCGCTTCGCACCGCTTGCTCGGCCAGCACCGAGCAGTGCATCTTAACCTTGGGCAGACCGCCGAGCGCTTCAGCCACAGCAGCATTCGTGAGCTGCAGCGCCTCTTCAATCGTCTTGCCCTTTATCAAATCCGTGGCCATGCTCGACGTTGCAATTGCAGCGCCACAGCCAAAGGTCTTGAATTTTACATCGACGATAACGTTGTCCTCGACCTTGATATACATGTTCATGATGTCGCCGCATACCGGATTGCCGACTTTGCCGACCCCGCTTGCATCTTCGATTTCGCCTACATTGTGCGGGGTGGCGAAATGCTCCATACCTTCGTGCTATAGCCCTGGTTCATGGCTTGAACTCCTTTATCCTTTGCGGATTTCGCTCCGCTCTAACTTTGTTGACCACGCAGAATGTGACGTGCTCCATTCCGCATCGGACGCACGCCCGGTCTATGTTGTCCTCGCTCGCCAGCGCGACCTGGAGAAACCTCTCAAGCCCATCGACAAACGATTTTCTTTTAGTCTCAGGCATTGCGCTCACTATCGACTCAAACCACTTGGAGCGTCTATCCCGCATCTGCCTGACCACTTCGCGGCCGGCGTCGGTCAACTCCACTTTCGTAAGCCGCCTATCGGCTGTGTCTTCGCGCCTTGTCACAAGTTCTTTTTTGACCAGTCTTTCCACCAACTGGCTCGCACCGGAGAGGCTGATCTCCAGGCCGTTGGCGATCTCCCTGATGGACGGCGCGCCGTGCAAGAACCCGTATTGAAGACATTCGATGAGTGCCGGTGTGATCTCTTCGCCTCCGCACTCGCAGCCCATTGAACTACGAGTAGCTTTGCGAAAGGCTTCCACAAAGACCTCGGCGATTATCTCCACATACTGCGTCGAATCGCGTGCTATTTCGTTGTTTTCCAAGGACATTGCTTAAGTCCCTTAACTAATAAGCTACTTCATTATACCACGCAAACGTAGATTTAAACCAGCTCTGCATTAGTTTTTTTGCGCGCTCAGATTTATGACAACAGGAACTCATCCCCGAAGCACAACGTCTATGAGTCTGTTAATGCAACTTAGTGAGGTGCGTTTCTTGCGGTCTAAACTTACAACAATATGCCTGGGACTGTTCGCGCTGGCTGCGCTTGCGGGCGGCGGTTACGCGAATCCTGGTGGTCAGGTTCACAAGAAAGTCGCTATCTGCGGCGATCTTTCGACCTGCTTTATCCCCCTCAAAGAAGCCATTCATAAATGCGGAATAGCCGATCCGCGCAAGTGTCGCGTTGAGTTGGACGTGCACAAGTCCACACGGACGATGACGCTCAAGATGGACGGCAGACCTGTCAAAACTTACATTATAGCGCTCGGCAAGAACGCGGGCGCCGACAAGACGACGCGCGGTGACAAGGCGACACCGGCAGGCGATTACTACGTTTGCGAGAAGAACC